>NZ_AP024814.1:600000-1200000 GCF_019703305.1 Helicobacter sp. NHP19-003
AGACTCTCAATGGTGCGGCTAAGCTCTCCTTCAATGGCGCGGATGTATTTGATGTTCTGATCAAAGTCTGTCGCCCCAAAATCCCTCACATCAAAGATTTCATAGCCCACTTTGCTGGTTTTAGGAATGCCTTGAGAGGCAAGAGTGATGCGTTCCTCATAGACCTTGTCTTTTGGGATTAAAATGGTGTCGTCTTTGGGGATTTTATAGGGGATGTGCTTTTGTTGCAAGTGTTGCAAGATCAGTGCATTGTCGCTGGCATCCATGCCCTCAAAGAGGACCCCATACCCGCTCAAATCCTCCCGATCTTTAGTGGGGTAGACCAATAAAAAGACCAAAAAGGCGACAATCAAGGAAACCGCCACCACAATCGTGATTTTCTGTGCCTTATTGAGTCTCGAGAAAAGGCGGATGATTTGTTGTAATAAACCCTTAAAATCCACGGATTGTCCTAAAAGCCATTAATGTTTTAAATACCCTACATAAAATCCCATAGAACAACACACAAAACCCATGCCCATGCAAAAACCCCCTAAAACATCTGTAGGATAATGCACCCCTAAATAAACCCGATCGTACATCATTAAAAAAATCCAAAAGAACAAAAGGGCAAACCCGCCCACTTTTGCGCCTACGCTTGCTCTAGAAAAGCACAACAAGAGAGCCAACAAGCCGTAAAAAAGCGCAGCAGCTAGGGCGTGTCCGCTAGGAAAGCTAAAGCCATGCGCCAAATACAGCTCCCCATTAGTCGCCGGGCGAGGGCGTTTGATAACATGTTTTAAGGTTTTAAGCGCAATCTCGCCCACAAGGACACTAGAGAAAAACCAAACCCCAAAGGTGGTGCGTTTTTTAAACACCCACCAAAGACCGATGAGTAAAGCGATGGGTGTGGTGAGTCCAGATTGGGCAAACCAAGTGCTAAAGAGCACAAAGTTAAGCCAAGCCCCTTGGGTTGGGGCAGGGCTACGGACAAGGTCAATAAAAAACACATCCACACTTTGCACCCACTCTTGTTTTTGGACGACTCCAACAGCGCCTAAGCCCAACAACGCAAAGAAAATGGCCCCAAAAATCCACAACAGCTTAACCGCCAAACCCCGCTGATTTCCCACACCCATTAACCTTTCATAGGGAGTTGCCATGCACGACCTCCATACCCTGATAACAAAGGGCAATGATAACCAAAAATTGATTAAAAAATAGCCATAAACCTAAGCCATTTACTTGATATTTGCTCTAAAGCAAATGGATTTTTATGTATAATACAGAGATTAAATGCAAAGGAGTTATTTATGCCAACCCTTCCATCTTTAGACCACACAACTCCCCAAGATGAAAGCCGTAGAGAGTTTTTAAAATCTGCCGCCCTTGCCTCAGCGATGGGCAGCGCCGGGTTGCTCACCCCCACCGCCTTGCAAGCTAAAGCCGAGCGTGCCCAAGAAGATTGGAAATGGGACAAAGCCGTGTGCCGCTTTTGCGGTACGGGCTGTGGGATCATGGTCGCCACCAAGGACGATAAAATTGTCGCCACAAAGGGGGACCCATTAGCTCCGGTCAATCGTGGCTTGAACTGCATTAAAGGTTACTTCAACGCCAAAATTATGTATGGGGCTGATCGCCTCGTAGAACCTCTTTTAAGAGTTAATGACAAAGGTGAGTTTGACAAAAAGGGTAAGTTCCAACAAGTGTCTTGGAAACGCGCCTTTGATGAAATGGAAAAGCAGTTTAAAAAATACTATAAAGAAATGGGACCTACGGGGGTAGGGGTTTTTGGGAGCGGGCAATACACGATCCCAGAGGGTTACGCGGCGCTCAAGCTCATGAAAGCCGGCTTTAGGGGCAACAACATTGACCCCAACGCCCGCCACTGCATGGCAAGTGCGGCTGCCGGGTTTATGCAAACCTTTGGGATTGATGAGCCCAGTGGGTGCTATGATGACATCGAAGCCACGGACACCATCATCACTTGGGGGGCAAACATGGCCGAAATGCACCCCATTTTATGGTCTAGGGTGAGCGATCGCAAGCTCAACAGCCCCGATAAGGTCAAGGTCATCAACCTCACGACTTTTTCTAACCGCACTTCCAGTGTGGCAGATATAGAGATCATCTTCACGCCCAACACCGACCTAGCCATTTGGAACTACATCGCAAGGGAGATTGTCTATAACCACCCCGAAGCGATCGACCAAAAATTCTTAGATGAACACATCGTGTTTGCCACCGGATACGCCGACATCGGCTATGGCATGCGCTCTGATCCCAACCACCACGGCTTTAAAGCGAGCGAAAAGGACACCGTCGCCAAACAAAACGCCATCACCCTAGATGAAGATGAGGCGATTGCCCTCAAACACTTAGGTGTGAAAGCCGGCGAGGTGTTTAAAATGGAGCACCAAAAACAAGCGGGCAAACACTGGCAAATCACCTTTGCGCAGTTTAAAGAAGCCCTAGAGCCCTACACCCTAGACTATGTCGCCAGAGTGGCTAAGGGCGATAGGAACGAGTCGATCGAGAGCTTTAAGCATAAATTGCAACACCTTGCCAAACTCTACATTGAGAAAGATCGCAAGGTGGTGAGCTTTTGGACGATGGGCTTTAACCAACACACAAGGGGTTCATGGGTGAATGAGCAGGCTTATATGGTGCATTTCTTGCTAGGCAAGCAGGCTAAGCCGGGCTGTGGGGCGTTTTCACTCACCGGCCAGCCCAGTGCATGCGGCACGTCTAGAGAGGTGGGGACATTTAGCCACCGCTTGCCCGCAGATATGGTCGTGAACAACCCCGAGCATGTCAAAATCGCCGAAAAACTTTGGCACTTGCCTAAGGGCACGATCAACCCCAAGCCCGGCTACCCTTTCTTGACAATGATGCGCGCCTTAGAGGATGGCAAGGTGAAGTTTATTTGGGTGCAGGTGAATAACCCTTGGCAAAACACCGCGAATGCCAACCACTGGATCAAGGCGGCTAGAGAAATGGACAATTTCATCGTGGTGAGTGATTGTTATCCGGGGATCAGTGCAAAAGTGGCGGATTTGATCTTGCCCACGGCGATGATTTATGAAAAATGGGGGGCGTATGGCAATGCCGAGCGGCGCACACAACACTGGAAACAACAAGTTACACCCGTGGGCTCAGCCATGAGCGACACTTGGCAGATTTTAGAGTTTGCCAAACGCTTTAAACTCAAAGAAGTTTGGGGCGAGCATAAAATCGATGACAAACTCACCTTGCCCAATGTCTTGGCTGAGGCGCGTAAAATGGGCTACAAGGACAACGACACGCTCTACCATGTGCTCTTTGACAACCGCTTTAGCCGTAAGTTTTTAGCCAATGATCCCATCGGTAGGGGTGCGCCCAACTCCGAAGTCTTTGGCGACAAACGCCATGTGATCGGCAGTGATGGCAAGCCTTTTAAAGGTTATGGCTTCTTCATCCAAAAATACTTGTGGGAAGAGTACCGCAAATTCGGCAGAGGGCATGGGCACGATTTGGCTTATTTTGACGACTACCACAGAGCAAGGGGGCTAAGATGGCCGGTGGTCAATGGCAAAGAAACCCTTTGGCGCTTCAACACCAAGTACGACCCTTACGCCAAAAAAGCCGCCCCCAATGGGGATTTTGCCTTCTATGGTAAGGCGGGTAAAAAGCTGGTGAGCGGAGACTTAAAAGGGCCACAAGGCACAGAGGCCAAGAGCCTAGCCAATAAGGCTAAGATTTTCTTTAGACCTTTTATGAAAGCCCCTGAGCGCCCCAGCGAAGAATACCCCTTTTGGCTGGCTACGGGGCGGGTTTTAGAGCATTGGCACAGCGGTACGATGACCATGCGTGTGCCTGAGCTCTTTAGAGCCGTGCCCGAGGCTTTGTGCTACATGCACGAGGAAGATGGCAAAAAGCTAGGACTCGATCAAGGCGATGCCGTGTGGATCGAGTCGCGCCGGGGGGCTGTGAAAGCTAGGGTGGATATGCGCGGGCGCAACAAACCCCCCGCAGGTTTGGTTTATGTGCCTTGGTTTGATGAAAATGTCTTCATCAACAAGGTTTGTTTGGATGCGACCTGCCCCATTTCTAAACAAACGGATTATAAAAAATGCGCGGTGAAGATCACCAAAGCTTGAGGAGGCTTTTGTTGAGAAAGTCTAATGGGTGTCGTGGCGGGTAAAAAATAGAGGTGGCAAAAATCCCCGGCTAGCGCATAGGCGCGTATTGAGCTTAGCAGAGCGCAGGGAGTTTTACCAAAAGGCGGTTGTGGCGGCGAACAAAAACGCCGCAAACAAGACAATGGAGGTGTTTGAAGACCACATGGAAACCACACACAAGCAAAATCAGGGCTAGGGCGGCTAGGATGACGCACACGCAATTTAACGCCACAGGACTACGCCTAGATGGCAAGTTCCCCTATACGGATTAAAGGTTTTGATGCAAAGACGGGCGTTTTTACAAACAGCCCTTAAGGGGGCTTTGCTGTGTGGCAGCGGGGGGGCGTTTTTGGCCGCCATGCTCAAAGCCAAGCACGGCAAGGATTCGTATGCGCTAAGACCCCCGGGGGCAGAGGATGGGGCACGCTTTTTAAGCCTATGTATCCGCTGTGGTCTATGCGTGAAAGATTGCCCCTACAACACCCTAAAACTCGCCACCCTGCTAGACTACGCTAGAGTCGGCACGCCCTTTTTTGAAGCCCGCAAAGTCCCCTGTTATCTTTGCCCAGACATCCCTTGTATCAAAGCTTGCCCCACAGATGCGCTAGACAAGAAGCACTTAGAAAAAAATCAAGGTGTGGATTCGCTTAAAATGGGCGTGGCGGTGGTCGATCCCATCTCTTGCGTGGCGTTTTGGGGGATTCGTTGCGATGTGTGTTATCGGGTTTGCCCTCTGATAGACAGGGCCATTAAACTAGAGACCAAGCACAACGAGCGCACGGGCAAACACGCCTATATGTTGCCTGTGGTCCAAAACGATGTGTGTGTGGGTTGTGGGTTGTGTGAGCGGGCATGCATCACCAAAGAGCCTGCCATTCGGGTTTTGCCCGTGGCGTTTGTGAGCGGGGAGGTGGGTAACCATTATGTCAAGGGATGGGACGCTAAAGATCAAGAACGGGTAAAAAATGCCAAGCCCAACACCCTAAATCCCAGGACAGACAATCCCCTAGACTATCTTAACAAGGGGCTTTGATGCGTTATTTGGTGCTAAGACGGCTTGCGCAATGTGGCGTTTTAGCCTTGTTTGCCGCCAACACCTTTGTACTCAAGGGCAATTTGAGCGCGTCCAAGTTGTTCAACACGATCCCCTTAAGCGACCCCTTCGCAGCTCTGCAGGTGTTTTTAGCCGGCATGCACATAGAAATCACCGCTCTTTTGGGGGCGGTCTTGGTGGCGTGCGTTTATGGCTTGTTTTTGGGGCGGGCGTTTTGTGCGTGGGTGTGTCCGGTGAATATGATTGTGGATTTTGCGGCGTGGGTGCGGCGCAAGTTGGGCTTTAAGGGCGTACATTTGGGCTTGCCTAGAAATTTACGCTACATTCTTTTAGTCTTGAGCTTAATTTTATCCTTTGTGCTCGCCACACCGGCTTTTGAGAGCGTGTCCTTCATCGGGGTCGTGCAAAGGGGGATCATTTTAGGCACGGCTTCGTGGCTCATTGTGGCGCTCTTGCTCTTTTGCGTGGACGCCTTCTTGGGCGATAAAATCATTTGCTCAAAACTCTGCCCTTTGGGGGCATTTTATGCACTCGTCAGCCGTTATGCGCTCTTAAAGGTCAAACATGATGCAATGCGTTGCACCAAGTGCGACCTGTGCTTTGAAATTTGCCCCGAGCGGCAGGTGCTGTGGATGGTGGGGCTTAAGAGCGTGTCGGTCAATTCTGGGGAATGCACCCGTTGCGGGCGGTGTATTGAGGTTTGCGCAGACGATGCGCTGGAATTTAGCATTTTAGACTTAAAAGGGAGTTTTAAGAAAAAGGTTCTACACTAGGTCTTTTATCCTCTCGTAGCCCATCGGAGAATAAAGGCCATGCTTACACTTTTTGCTATCCTCATCATCGCTTCTTTGATCGCCCTGCTTTTGACCGATAAGCTCTCACCTATGGTTGCTTTAACCCTCGTGCCTTTAGGTGGATTGTTTGGCTTTTGGCTCACTTCTGCCCTATTTTTTCAGCCCGTTGTGCCTAAGAATTACGCCTATATGCTGAGCCACTCCAGTGAAAAGCACTTTTTAAAGCACCTGGCTAAAAACAATGGTTTTGACAAACCCGATGGGCATCTGCGCCACGCCTTTAGCAAAGCGGGCAATGTCGCCCTAGGCTTTCAACCCAAAATGAAGGACTACCCCCCACTTTCTAAAGCACAGGTGGAAAAATTCTACTTGGCGGGCGTGGCTGCCCTTTATCCTAATGCCAAGCACATTCAAGAGAACTTAGCCCCGCTCTTTGCCAAGCACAACGCCTTTTACACCTTTAAAGACCATATGCAAGAGTTGGTGCGCTACTTCAAGCAGGGCATTGCTAAGGTGGCGCACATCGCGATCATGTTTGTCTTTGCGATTTTATTCTTTGGGGTTTTAAACGATGTGGGGGTGTTTAACCCGCTCATCAATGCGCTGATTAAACTCAGTCAGGGCAGTGTGGTGGCGGTGTGCGTGGGGACTTGTTTGGTTGCGATGATCGCCCATTTAGATGGCTCGGGGGCAAGTACCTTTTTAGTGGTGATCCCCCCACTTTTGCCCATTTACAAGCGCCTAAACATGAACCCCTATTTGCTCCTACTGCTCGTGGCAGCCAGTGCGGGCGTGGCAAATATGCTCCCTTGGGGCGGGCCCTTAGGGCGCATTGCCAGTGTACTCGGCACTGATGTGAGCGCACTCTACACCCCCTTGATCAAGGTGCAGTTGCTTGGCTTTGCGTGTATTTTGCTCATGGCGCTGTTTCTAGGCTTTAAAGAAAAGCGGCGCATTGTGAAGGCGGGGCTAGAAATGCAGGGGGATTTGAGCGTGCAGACCTTAGATCACCCCCGCTTTTTTTGGATCAATGTTATAACCGCCCTAATCGCGCTAGGCTCGGTGATGTTTAAAATTCTACCTCCTGAATTTTGCTTTCTCTTAGCGTTGTGTGCCGTGCTTTTGATCAATTACGCCAACCCTCAAGAGCGCATGGCAAAGGTGAAGGAATACGCCCCTGAAGCCATCTCTATGGCAGTGATCTTGCTCGCCGCCGGGGTGTATATTGGGATTTTAAGTGGCTCCGGCATGCTCGTGGATTTGGCACAACATCTGAGCCTCTTCTTGCCTGACTTTGCCACCAAACATTTACACATCATCACGGGGATTTTTGGCGCGCCTTTTGAGCTGTTACTAGACACCAACGGCTATTACTTCACGCTCTTTCCCATCGTTGCACACATCACCGCCCCCTATGGCGTGAGTGGGGAAGCGACAGGCTATGCGATGCTCATTGGCTCAATTGTGGGGACCTTTGTTTCCCCATTTGCGCCCGCCTTGTGGTTAGGTTTAGGGCTAGCTAAACTTTCTATGGGGCGACACATCGCTTACAGCTTCTTCTGGCTCTGGGGGCTGTCTTTGGTGGTGCTCGCCCTTGCCAAACTCTTGGGGTTGTTTTAGGTTACATGCTTTGGGGGACTTTCACCTCGCCATAGCTCATCGCGTCCTTAAAGACTTGGTGGATTGCTTGCTGCAAGGCTTTGATGGCACTGATGTGGATGGATTTAATGGCGAGTAAATTCTTTTCAAGCAAGCCCCGATCGTAGCCATCCACACGCACTAAAATAAAGAGTTCTTGGTTATTGGTGTTGATGTATTCACCCAGTTGGACCTCTTGATCGAGGCTGGCGGCGATGGCTTGGATGACCTGTCTAAAAAGATCGTTGTCAAAGGGGCGGTTATTGGTGTTTTGGGTTTGTTTGAAAGTCTCTTTAATGGCGTTGCCGATGTGCTGAGCGACTCGAAAACGCGCCCGCTCTCTAGCGATTTTCTCTGAGCGGGCGATCTGCCCGTCTATGATGTGTGAGCTGTCGATGCCTTGTGTTACAAAAGCACTGCGGTCTTCTACCATCCAAGCGGGCACATTGGCTAGAAAAATGTCTTTTTGGTGAGTACTGGTGCAGGCCACAAAACCTAAAAGGCTGCTAAGAACCAAAGCGGGAGGTAAAAAGCGCACTTGAAACATCGTAGTTCCTTTAAACAAGTTTAGAAACTATAGTATACGCTTTTTTGAGTGAATAAGCCCCTCCCTTTTAGAGATTTATGAGAGTTGCCCTTTCACTTCGCTGATCCAAGCATCGATGCGGCTGTCTGTCAAGTCGTCTTGATTGTCTTCATCCAGCACGAGCCCTACGAATTTACCGCCCTCCACAGACCTAGAAGCCTCAAAATTATAGCCATCTGTAGAAGTGAAGCCCACAACTTTACCGGCTTTAGCCTTTTCGTAAATGTGGAAAATGCCCTCAGCGAAAGTTTCAGAGTAGGTGTCTTGATCGCCCAAGCCCACCAAGGCGATGGTTTTGTTAGCAAAATCTGCATTGTCAAGAGTACCTAAAAACTCCTCCCAGTCGCTTTGTAAATCCCCAGCTCCCGCAGTGGGTGCCACCAAGACCACAGAACTAAAGCCGTCAAAATCGGCTTTAGAGGCTTTTGCCACATCAAAAACTTTAGCCCCGCCTAGTTTTCCAGAAATTTTATTGCTGATGGTCTCAGAGTTGCCACTGTCTGTACCGTAAAAAATACCAATTGCCATGCTGATCCTTTTTTTCAAAATAAACCCATCCATTATAACGAATTTTGGTAAAAATGCAACAAGATGCTCAATAGCAACTTGCAGAGAGTTTAAAGGGGGCTTGTTTGTAGGGGTAGCCCTCAATGTCCATCACTAAATCTTGGGCTGCTTGCGGGGGGAGTTGCACCTTGAAAGACTGCGTGTAGGTGTGTACAAACACCCACTGGTATAAATAGTCTTGAAGTTTATTGTGTGGTGTGTGTAGCACATCTAGGCGTAAAAGGCATTGGTTGATGGCCAAACGGCCGACATTTTTGACATTGATCTTGGCCATGAAGGCGTTGGTGTAGTTGAAAGAGAAGGATTCGTGTATGTGGGTTTGGATTTTAAAAAGTTGTTCTTCAAGGATGTAGCGCACGGCAAAGGGCGCGCCGAGCATGCACAAAGTGGCTAAAATGTAGAAAAAATAGGACATAAACCCCCGAAACAACAAGCCGGGGATATAAAAGCATAAAAAAAACGCACAATGCGCCCCAAAGACCACCAAAGCGAAGGGACTGGTGTTTGCCCAAAAGATTTTTAAATGGGCAAGTACAGAGTGCAAAAGGGCAGTCGTGTCTATCATTATTTATTGTGTGTGGCCGCTGTTGCCTTTTGGCGGTTGTGGGTGTCTAGCCAAATATTAGGCACAGCCCCGCCGGGGACTAAGAAAATTTGGGCATTTTTATTGCTTTTCAGCGCTTCGTTGAATTGCCCTTGTGTTTCAATTTGGCGCAAACTCAACAGCTTATCTGTCAAACTTTGGGCGATGCTCAGATTTGCTGCCGATTTGGCTTTCGCTTCAATCACAATCGCATCCGCCACACCTTGTGCCTTAATGCGGTTTGCGTCCGCCTCGCCCTTAGCCAAAGCTGCCGCCTTTTGGGCTTCTTGTTTGGCTTTTTCCACCTCGTATTTCACCCGCTCGGACTCTTGACGGGCGATCTGCACTTTTTCAATTTGTTCTTTGATTTTCGTGGGCAAAACAATTTCTCTTAATTGGATGGAGCTTAGTTGCACGGGAGCGTTGGGCAGTTTAGAAACTTCTTTATTGATGTCGGTGTTGATGAGTGCGGCGATTTCGTTGCGTTTGATGGGTAAATCCTCAGCAGGGTAGCGCCCCACCACAGAGCGCACGACATCGCGCACTACGGGGTTGATGATCTTTTGCTCCCAGCTCAAGCCATAAGTGGCGATCGTTTGGGGTGTGGTTTGGGCGTTGAGGCGGTATTGCACGGTGAGCTCAATGGAAACGGTGAGTCCCCTTGAATCCATTACATTGATCGCATCGTTTCTAAAAATCCCCTGATTCTTGCCCACAATCCCCATATCCTCCGTGCGTGAAAAATTGATCGTCCGCACTCTTGTGTCGATCACCAAAATGTCTTGCACTAAGGGGATAAAGAAATGTATCCCGGGTTGTAAGGGGATCGGATCGTAACGCCCCGCCGTTACTTTAATGCCGATCTCGCCCGATTGGATCACCATGAAAGGTTTAGCCAAAAAGAGCAGAGCCACGACAATTAAAAAGACGACAAGCGAAGTGAGCTTTTTAGACTGCCATAGATTGGGCCCTAGAGGGGGCTTGAAAGGCGTGTTGTTCTTGGGGGGAGGGCTGGGGGGCTCGGGCTGGTTGCCTTGCTTTTTTTTTAAATGCTCGTTGAGATCAATGGGCATACACTTCCTTTAGACCCGAACAACATAGTGTGCGAATTTCTCCAAACCGCCGGCGGTTTCGCCCTTAACGAGCTTCATGTAAGCATCAAACAAAGCATTTGTAATGGGCTTTTTATCCGTGCCAATGGGTCTAAAATCCAAAGACTTGATGGGTAAAATCTCCATGCCTGTGCCGACAAAGAAGGCCTCCTGGGCACTGTAAATTTCCTCACGCACCACATGGCGGTGCACCATGGGGATTTTTAAATGTTCGGCGAGCTCAACGATGGTTTGGCGGGTGATCGAGTCTAGCGCATAATCTAGGGGGGGGACAATGAGTTTATCCTTAGTCACCATAAAAAAGCTCTCAGCCGAACCCTCAGCCACAAAGCCATTGACATCTAAAAGCAAGCCCTCATCGCAACCACAATCTAGGGCCTCTTGTTTAGAAAGTTGCGAGTTTAAGTAGTTGGAGCTGGCTTTGGCTTTATTCATCGTGGATTGCACGCTGGGTTTTCTGTAAGAGCTGGTCTTGACTTTAATGCCCTCGTGGGGGTTGTCCTTCCATGTAACGGTGGCGATCGCGGTGTGGATGGGCGGATTACTCGCACAAATGCCTAGAGTGCCAAGCCCCATAAACACAAAAGGGCGGATGTAGGTGTTGGCATCACACTTGTTTGCCCGCAAGGTTTCTAGCGTGGCGTGGCTCAGCTCTTCTATGGAGTAGGGGATTTTTAAGCCCACCGCCTTACACGAATCCAAGAGCCGCTGCATGTGATCGTGCAAGCGGAACACAAACAAGCCTTCTTTGCCTTTGTAGGCGCGGATGCCTTCAAACACGAGGTTAGCGTAGTGCAAACTATAACTGAGGACATGGATTTTGGCTTTGTCAAATTCAACCAAAACCCCATCTTGCCAAATATATGGGTGATTCATGATATGCCTTCCTATTTTCCTATTCTCTTAATACCTGCGCCTAGAATCCTTAAAACGCCCATTTCTGCGGGGTTTTGAACTTCTTGGGGATTTTTTAGACTCGCTTGGCTTCTGTTCTGCAAAAATACGGTCTAAATCCACCTTGTGGCTCTTAAATTGCAAACTTAAGAGCTTCAGCACCAACTGAGAGGGCTCAAACTGTTCAGTCAACTGCTCGTACAAACTCACCACCTCTGCATCCACTTCCACTTTAGAAAGGGCTTGGATCAAGCGGTCTTCGTCCATGTGCGGGATTTCATACAGCTCTAGAGATGAGCCGATGTCCTTTTGCATGCGCTGCAACTCTTTATACTCTAGAGGGGTTACAAGCGTGATCGCCACGCCCTTTTTGCCCGCCCGCCCCGTGCGCCCGATGCGGTGGATATAGCTTTCCGTGTTTAGGGGCATATGGTAGTTGAACACATGGCTCACATCGCTGATGTCTAGCCCCCGACTCGCCACATCGGTGGCGATCAACACATCGGCTTGCTTGGACTTAAAGGCTTTGATAGAGGCAAGCCTCGCCCTTTGCTCCATGTCGCCGTGCAGGGGTGTGGTTTTATAGCCCTTGGCACTCAAAAACTGGTGCAATTCATCCACTTCGCGCTTCATGCGCATAAAAATGATGCTCTTGCTGGGGGTTTCTTTGTCCAACAAGCGCATGATCGCCTCGTTGCGCTCGTGTTCGTTGATGACATAAAAGCGTTGCGTAATGTCGGCATTGGTCACATGCGTGGGGGCAATGTGGATGGATACGGGGTTTTGCAAGATTTTATTTGCCAACTCCTTAATGGGCGGGGGCATGGTGGCTGAAAAGAGCAGAATCTGCGCATCTTCGGGCAAATAATCAAAAATCTCTTCAATGTCGTCCAAAAAGCCCATGTCCAGCATTTCATCGCTTTCATCGAGCACCACGACTTTGGGCGCAAAGCGTTTGAGGCGTTTATTTTTCAAGTGATCGAGCAGTCTACCCGGCGTGGCGATCATCACCTGGGGGTTTCTCTCTAAGAGCTCGCATTGTTTGCGGATACTCTGCCCCCCATAGACACATATGGTGCGGGTGCGTGAGCTTTTACCGAGTTTAAAAATCTCATCGCTCACTTGCATGGCAAGCTCTCTCGTGGGCGTGATGATGAGGGCTTCTACGCTTTTGTTGTTTTGCAAATTTTGGATAATCGGCAGGGCAAAAGCAGCGGTCTTGCCCGTGCCTGTTTGGGCTTGGGCGATCACATCTTTGCCCTCAAGTACCACGGGGATCGCCTTTTCTTGAATGGGGCTTGGCTGGGTGAAGCCCACTTCGGCGATGGATTTTAAAATCTTAGAGTTTAAACCCAAATCTTTAAAAGACTTCGTGGGCTGGATGGTTTCTTCAGTGGGGGTTTGCATAGGTGGCTTAGTGTCCTTAATATCAATGCTAGGCGTAATCTAGGTGCAATCAATAAATTACATAGTATAGTATTATAGCAAAAAACCCTTAGGATAGGTAAATGTTGGAGGAGAACCTTTTAACGCTCTTTGACAAAACACCCCTGATTGCTTCATTTTTGGCGGGTATTCTAGCGTTTTTAAGCCCCTGCGTTTTGCCCTTAATCCCCGCCTACTTGTCCTACATCTCGCAAACTTCTTTAGAGGAACTAAAGAGCGGCAACGCCCCCCGTTTAGTGGTTTTAGGCAAGGCTAGTTTATTCGTTTTGGGCTTTGGTTTGGTCTTTTGGCTCATCGGGGTGTCTATGGCAAAAATCATGCACGCCTACTTAAACGCTCCGTGGGTTAGGGTGGTAGCGGGCTTGGTTGTGGTGGTCTTTGGTCTGCACTTTTTGGGGATTTTGCCCATCAAATGGCTTTACAAAAGCAAAACCCTAGAAGTGCGCCTAGAGTTTAAAAACCCTTTTTTAAACAGCTCCATTCCCTTCATCTTGGGAGTGAGTTTTGCTTTAGGGTGGACTCCTTGCATCGGCCCTATTTTTACGAGTATTGTATTGCTTAGTGGGGCAGAGCACGCCTATGGCATGGCACTTTTAGGCGTGTTTGTGCTGGGCTTTGGCTTGCCTTTTTTAGTGGTGGCTTTGTTGATGAATCAAGTGTGGGGGGTGCTTAAAAAAATGCGCAGTTACAGCCGAGTCGTGGAGATTGTTTCGGGCTTGCTCTTAGTGGGGATGGGGATTTTGATTTTAAGCGGACAAATGGCGCGCTTAGGGGCGTTTTTACAAATTTAAGGAGATCTTTTGTTACTCAAAAATGCAAAATTAGGGGGTGGAGTTGTTGGTGTCCGCATTGTGGGCGAGCACATCACAGAAATTAGCCCATCTTTATCCGCCACAGATGGCGAAGAAGTCCTAGATTGCAAGGGGCTGACGCTGCTGCCTAGTCTTGTGGATTTGGGCGTGTTCTTGCATAACCTGCAAGCCGCCACCTACACCGCCCTAAAAACCCAAGCCTTCAAGGGGGGGGTAGGCACACCCATGGGGATTGACTTAGAACCCCTTTACTCTTTAAACGAGCCTGAAATGCAACCTTTGGACTTTAAAGAGGCAGAGGACAATTTAGAAAGCACCATTGCCAAAGAAGCGCAAAAAGCCAAAGACCCTATTTGCTTGCACCCTTTAAACACCAAACAACGCCTGCAAAATTTGTCTAAGATTGTGAGCGGACTGAGAAGCCCTGCGTGTTTGTACATCTATAATTTGGAGGGGCAAAAGCTCTTGCCCGCCCTAGATTACGCCAAAATGCTAAACTTGCCCCTGGTGTGCGGGGTGCGTGGCTATGAGGGACGGCCCACTCTAGGCATCGTTGATGCCACACCCTTGGCCTATAGATTGGGCTTGCCTAGTGTCAGCCCCCTAATCCAAATCAAAGAGGTTGGTAAATACGCCAGCATGGCGCTGCACTCCCAGATAGACACCATGCTAGACAGCGTGGTGGAGATCGATGCCCTCAACATTGCCACGAGCCTAAAATCTCTGGGCGCACCCCTGTTCGTGCAAACCCCCCTGCACCACTTAATCCTAACCGAGAGTGTGTATCAAACCTACGACCCCCGTTTTAAAATCTTGCCCCCCCTGCAAAGCAAAGAGAAGCAAAAAGCCCTACACAAAGCCCTCAAAGAAGGGCAAATTGACATGCTAACAAGCCTACACTACACCCGCCCCCCTAAAGCGCAAGAAATCTTTGAAGAAGCCCCCTTTGGCATGCACTGCATTGAGGACAGCTTTAGCCTAGCCTACACACATTTAGTCAAAACAGGCTTAGTGAGTCTAGAAAGACTCATAGAGTTAATGGCAAGCACCCCCGCTAAATTCTTGCGCCTAAATTGTGGGGAGGTACAAGAGGGCAAAGAGGCGCGCTTGATGCTTGTAGACCTTGAGGGAGAGGTCGTGGTGCAAAACCCACACAGTCCCTACTATCAAGAGAAACTAAAGGGGGGTGTGCGCTTGGTGTTGCAAGGGGAGGACATGGTCTATGGGGCTTAAAATTTTGGGGGCCAAGTGTGTGCTCTTGTGCAACCCCAACTTTGACATTGTGCCTAATGGGGGGGTGTTGTTTGAGGGAGAACACATTTTAGAAGTGGGCGATTACGCCACACTTTATGCCAAATACCCCAAAACCCAAGCCCATTTTTATAAAAACGCCCTTTTAATGCCCGCTTTAATTAACCCGCACATCCACTTTGAGTTTGCTGCACAAAAAAACAACTTTGACTATGGGAGCTTTGAGGGCTGGCTAAGCTCGGTCATGTCTAATAGAAGCCAAGTGTTGAAGAAAGCCGCAGCGCACATGCAAAGGGCGGTGGGCGAGCAACTCATGCAAGGCGTGGGGAGTGTGGGGGCGATCAGCAGTTATGGGATCGATCGCCCCATTTTAAAAGAGAGTCCTTTAAGGGTGGTGTTTTTTGATGAGCTCATTGGAGCAAATGGCAACATTGCCCCCGCTTTTGAGGCGTTTAGCAAACGCCACGCCTTGAGTCTTGAGTGCCAAAGCCCTAAATTCACCCCCGCCATCGCCATCCACGCCCCTTATTCGGTACATAAAGGCCTCGCTCAAAAAGTTTTAAGCACCCACAAAAGCCCCGTGGTTTCCACGCATTTTTTAGAGTCTCAGGCCGAGTTAGATTTTTTAAAGGGGAGGGGGGGGTATTTCAAGGATTTTTACGCCAAACATGGACTAAGTGCCCCCCACTATGAAAGCCCTTTAGAGTTTTTAGATCTATTTCAAGGGCAAAAGTTGCTTTTAGTGCATGCCTTGTTTGCCAACAAGGCGCATTTACAACACGCCAAAAACATCGCCCATCCGACACTGATTAGTTGCCCGCGCTCTAACCGCCTGTTAAGCGGTACACTCTTGGATTTTAAGCAGGTAAACAAGGCGGGTGTGAAGATCGCCCTAGCCACCGATGGTGCAAGCTCTAATGCCAACACCTTACTTTTAGAGGAACTGCGCACCGCCTTTTTTGCCTTGAATATCCCGCTTTTAGAGGCTCTACCCCAAATTTTGCTCGGGGCGACCTTGCACGCCAGCCACGCCTTGGGGCTTAAAGGGGGGAGTTTGCAAGCGGGCTTTTTGGCAGATTTTGCCCTATTTGGCTTTCACGCTCAGGCAAATTTACAAGGGGTGTTGCACTGGCTCTTGCAGACAAGACGGGTGCAGAGTCTATACATCGGCGGGGAGTGGGTGTGTGGCTCTAAAAGGGGTTTTAAGGCAATGTAGGCTAGACTCTAGGGTTATTTGATGGGAGGTCTTAATGGAACTGCGTTTAGCAAAAATGGATCGTAAACAGAGCAAAACCCCTAGCTTGAGTTTGGAAGAGTTGCACCAAAAATACCTAAAAAGTGAGCATATTTTTTACTTTGCCCCCACCAACTCCCACAAGGACATGCTAGCGGCGGTGGCGTTTTTGGAGAAAAAGCATTGTCGGGTGCATTTGTCGCAAGTGCAGGTGAGCTCAGATGAAAAGGACTTCATTTACCAAATGCACATCATTTAAGGCAGTTTGTGAAACTTTACATTGAAACGATGGGCTGTGCGATGAATAGTCGCGACAGCGAGCATATGGTGGGCGAACTTGGCAAGGTGGGCTATGTCCAAACAAATGAACCTAGCGAGGCGGATTTGATTTTAATCAACACCTGCAGTGTGCGCGAGAAGCCCGAGCGAAAATTGTTCTCCGAGATCGGGCAGTTTGCCAAGATCAAAAAGCCGGGGGCAAAGATCGGTGTGTGTGGCTGCACGGCAAGCCACATGGGCGCACAAATCCTTAAAAAAGCCCCGAGCGTGGACTTCGTTTTAGGCGCGCGCAATGTGTCTAAGATCAGCCAAATCATCAAACAGGATAAAGCGGTCGCCGTTGATCTCGACCATGACGACAGCACCTATGTGTTTGCCAGCCAAGCCCCTAGCAACATCAAAGCCCTGTTAAACATCTCCATCGGTTGCGATAAGCATTGCACCTATTGTGTTGTCCCCCACACCAGGGGCAAAGAGATTTCCATCCCTATGGATTTACTCTTAAAAGAGGCGGATAAGCTCGCACAGGCGGGGGTGAAAGAGATTCTACTTTTAGGGCAGAATGTCAACAACTACGGCGCGCGCTTTAGCACAGACCACCCTAAAGTGAACTTCACCACTTTATTGGAAAACTTAAGCCAAATTGGGGGGCTCAAACGCATCCGCTTCACATCGCCCCACCCTCTGCATATGGACAACGCCTTTTTGGAACACTTTGCTGCCAACCCTAAAGTGTGTAAGAGCATCCACATCCCTTTGCAAAGCGGTTCTAATGCCATTTTAAAGGCAATGAAAAGGGGGTATAGCAGGGAGTGGTATTTAGATCGCATCGCCCGTTTAAAAGCCCTAGTACCTGAAGTGGGCATCAGTACGGACATCATTGTAGGCTTTCCGGGCGAAACGCCTAGAGACTTTGAGGACACCCTAGACATCTTAGAGCAAGTGCGCTTTGACACGCTCTATAGCTTCATTTACTCCCCCCGCCCGCTCACACCATCTTGCACATGGAAGAATCAAGTCCCCAAAGAAGAGTCGAGTGCGCATTTAAAACGCCTACAAAGCCGCCACAAGGAAATTTTAGAGCAAAAGGCTAGGGCAGAGCTGGGCAAAACCCACGAGGTGTTGATCGAAAAAATCACAGAGGGTGTGGCTGAGGGGCGCAGCAGCAATGGACGGCTCTTAAGCTTTGAGGCTGGCGGGGCTGGCGTGGGGGATTTTGTGGCGGTTGAGGTGGTGGCGCACCGTAAGGGGAGCTTAAAAGGGAGGATTGCTTAAGGTGTGCTGTTGAAACGCTTGAGAAATGGTTTTGTTTCCCACGCCTTGCCTGTGTTGCTCTATTGGGTGCTTAGGGTTTTGTTCAAGACTTGTAAAAACCATTTTCACTTAGCCGAGGACTTGCCAAAACAAACTTTCATCGCCAGTTGCTGGCATGGCGAGATGGCGATGTTGCCCTTTGCTTATTTGCGTGTCAAGCCCCAAGCGCATCTATCCGTGATCGCCAGCCAGCATTTTGACGGCGGTTTGGCAGCGACACTCTTTAAGTGCTTTGGGTTTCGAGCCATTAGGGGCTCTAGCAAGAGAGGCGGGGTGGGTGCGCTCATTGAGGCGATCAAAAGGCTAAAGAGTGGGGAGGACATCGGCATCACCCCCGATGGCCCTAAGGGGCCGCGCCATAGTGTTGCCGATGGGGTGGTGGCCTTGGCGCAAAAGACGGGAGCAGGGGTGGTGGTGTGCCGTGTGGTCTTTAGCAATGCTTTCACACTCAACACATGGGATCGCTTTAAGCTGCCCAAGCCCTTTTCCACCATCCATTACTATATGCTCTCCCCTTTTTTCATCCCCAAAAACATGGATTTACAAGAGGCTAAAGTGCTTGTGAAACAACGCATGGAGACGGTGTAGTGGGGGTCTTTAGCTTTTGTAGGGGTGTTATTTACGATGGTATGCGCTCTTTGTTTTTCTCCGATGTCTTCATCTGTTTTAACTTAGATCATGAAGTTTTACTTGGCCGGATAGAGAGGCTCAGATGGAGAAAAACGCGCGAAATTATCAATAAAGTCTACCCCGTGAAAAATAGCATGATCCCCATCAAGGCCTTAAAAGATACCCGCGACTATGTCAACATCTACCCTTTTTCTTACATGTGCGGGATGGCTAAGAGTGTGGATCAGGGGATGTGTAGAAAGAGCGAATTAGAGCAACACATCCCGCAGGGGATGCGTAAAAAAGACTTGATCATCTTAGAAGTGGACGACTATTGTTTTTACATCCCCAAACAATCTTTAGAGCAGGACCGCAAAATCTTTAACCTGACCATGCAAAAGATCGATTACATTTTTTCGCCCTTCTTGTTGATGTATAGCTTCATCAAGCCCATGCTGGAGGATGGTGTGGTGGTTTACGCCCTTTTAGAACACGCCCGCTTGCATGTCATGGTGAGCAACCGCGGGGACATTTGTTACAGCAAATTCTATCCTCTAGAAACGGTGAAAACAGATTTTGAGGTGCAAACCCAGGAAGACAACGAGGACTATAAGCATGAAGAGCAATTACTGCAATCTTTTTTGAAGTCCATTGAAACCAATTTGATGCAAATGGATTTTAGCTCTCCTGAAAAGCCCATCATCGAAGAAAAGCCCGTAGAAGATCCAAAAGCCCTTGTCGATAGTATCTTGCATGTCCCCGACATCGCCAAGCATTTGCAAGAGTGCATCCAAACCTGTTACAGCAACCCTGTCTACAACATTGTGGACTTCGTGGAAAAAATCTATCTCTTGCACACCTATGGAGTCTCCAAACAACTCATCGACATGCTCCAAGATGAAATGATGCTCAATGTGTTGCACACGCCCGTGTCCTTGCTCGAACAAATGGGTGTTTTAGCGAAGAAAGAGCTATACAATGAAGTTCAGCTATAGCAAACCATTCCCCAAACACATATTAGGTCCGCTTGCCAAAGTTTGGATTTTTTATATTTTGCTCTCTGTGGTGATTGTGTGGGGACTCACCCGCTTCTTGCAAAAGTACATTGAAATCACCAAAAACCAGACTGAAATCTCCCAAGTGCAAGGGCATATCTACAGCCACGAAAACCGCCGTCTTGAGGAGCGTATAGAGCGCACCAAGCAAACCTTAAAAAGCATGCGGGGCAAGGCCACCTACACCGTTAATGTCAAAGATTCGATCAAGGGGGTTTTAGAGATGATCCCCGATTCGATCACCATAGAGTCCATCACCATAGACTACTCTAGTTTGGTACTTAAGGGCGTTGTCCCCTCCAAAGAGGATTTTAAAAACACGATCCAACAACGACTCGACTCGATTTTTGAAAACAGCCATGTGGTCTTTACCCCCCTAAACAATGGGTGGTACAGCTTCATTTCCACAAACTCTTCTGTTTTACCCTTCATTGAAAAGGCGAGCAACTAATGGAACAAAGCCAAAGAAGCCCCGAACAAGTCTACATGAGTCGCTACGCCAAGGATTTGGCGTTTGAGAACTTATTTAAAAACTTCATCTTTTTTGTGGTCTTTGTGATCACCGCTATGGTGAGTGTGAGTGTATGGCTTTTGCCAAAGATTAGCGACTACCGCTCCCAAGACCTTGAAGCCCGCCAACAAGCCACGATTGTCGCCTACTACCGCAAGGACTTCGTGGGGACATTGAAAGACTACGAAACCTTAGAGCAAAATAACATCTCCCTTTTAAAACACCCCGATTATACTATGGCGACAAATAATCTAAACACACTCTTGCGCCAGCACTTCACCCACATTAAAATCCAAGAAAAGAGTAGCCGCATTGACCCCTTGGAGCGGTTTATTCACGATGAGTTGCGGGTGAATGTGCAAGCGCACAGTTTGAGCGATTTTTACGCTTTCTTTGACGGCTTAGCCGCCATCAGTGCATACACGCAAATTGAGTTTCCCATCACAATCACCAAAAACAAACACACCTTTATTTTGGATTTTGGCATGCATGTAGATTACAAGGTGATGAAACGCTGATGGAGTTTAGTTTTGACCCGAGGGCGTGCGCATCTTGTGGGGCTAGGTGCTGTTTGGGGCAAGAGGGATATATCTTTCTTCAACCCGTTGAAATGGAGGCGATCAGCGCGTTTTTAAAACTGCCCTTTGAAAAATTTACTCTGCAATACATCAAAAAGGTGGGCTACAAATACAGTCTACTAGAAAAGCCCGCAAGCGATCCCAAAGAGGGCTATGCGTGTGTGTTCTTAGATGAGGAAACCAAGCAATGCCAAATCTACCCCGTGCGCCCCAAGCAATGCCAAACTTTCCCCTTTTGGGAGTGTTTCCAAAACCCAAAAAAGGTCAAAGAACTGTGCGCCCTATGCCCCGGGGTCAAACCCCTTAACTAAAACATGTTTTTTGTGTTATATACTACAGGATACCATGCAAATTTTACACACAAGTGAGGTTTTATGCCACAACAGAGAATGAGGACTTTGAGGCTTTTTGGCTTGGGGTTAGCCCTAAACGGCATGCTTTTTGCTCAAAGCATGACCGAAGACCAACAGATCTTAATCACATCGGATGCTTTCCACAGAGGCGACTTTGCCACGGCTAAAAAGGGCTATCTACAGCTTTACAAAGAAACGAATAACATCATTTACGCCAAAGAGGCCGCCATTTCGGCCGCAAGTCTAGGCGACATTAACACCGCTGTAGAACTTGCCATGCTCTATAAAAAAGTTACCAAAAATAACAAAGACCTATCCATTAATAAAATCTTGGTGGATGGCTACATCAAGACGGGGCAAATCCAAAAGGCGATCGCCCTGTTAGAGAAAATCCGCAAAGAGGACAAATCTTTGATGTTAGATAATGTGCTAGGTTCGCTCTACATCAGCGAAAAAAAATACACCAAAGCTTTTGACATTTTAAGCAAACTCTACAACCAGGTGCACGATGAAGACACTTTAGAAAAGCTCATCACGCTCTACTTTATCCAAAACAGCCAGCAAGAGGCTGCCGATCTCATCACTTCTCATTTGGAAAAGTATGGCTGCTCACCAGACCTATGTCAAAAGAGTTTCAACACCTTGATCCAAATGAATCGACTCGATAAAGCTAAAGAAGCCTTTGGCGCACTTTATCGCAAAGACCCTGTGGTGCAAAACGCACAACTTTACATTGGGGTTTTGGTGATGCTCAAAGAATTTGACAAAGCCGAGAAAATCGCTAAAAACTTCCCCTTCAACCGCCGCTTGCTCTTAGACCTTTACACTGCCCAAAAAAACTTCGCTCTCGCATCCAAGCAGGCTGGCTTACTTTACAAAGAGCACAAAGACCCTAGATTTTTAGCCCTAGAGGCGGTCTACACCTACGAGCATCTAACCTCCAAGAAAAAACTCACAAAAACCGACATGCTCCCCATTGCCCACAAACTTGAAAAGGCGATCGCCGAGCGCCGTGCACAACTTAGGCTACACAAGGGTAAATTAGATGTCCAAGACGCTTTTTTCTATAACTTCTTGGGTTATTCGCTCATTGAATACGATTTAAATGTCCGCAAAGGGATCGACTATGTCAAAGTGGCGTTACAAATCGAGCCTAAGTCTATCTTTTACATCGATTCTTTGGCGTGGGGTTACTTTAAGCTGGGGAATTGTGCCCTAGCCAAGAAACTCTTTTTAGGCATATCTAAGCAAGACATCAACACCCAGCCCGAGCTCAAAGCCCACTCTCAAGCCATCGCCGAGTGTCAATAGAAAATTTAAAAGCTCTTTTAAAGCTCAAACAGGAAATGCGCCCCTTTGACCTGTTAGGGCGTAGCCTTGCCTACAACCCCTATTTGCCCCGCTTAAGCCTAGAGCAACTACAACGCCCCAAAAACATTCCTCTAGCCCACACCCTTTTAGCCCTAGATGTGCGCCAAGATTTAGAAGTTTTTTTAGAAAATCTACAAAAGGTCCAAGAGAGTCAAGCCCTAGCCTTGTCGCTTGACTTCACCCCCCTTTATGCCAAAGAGCCATCTTTAGAGATGTTAGATTTACTCGGTTTCGTGCGCCGCCTCTGCTCTAAACCTTTGATTTTAAAAGATTTGATTGTGGAGCGTTACCAAATTTTAGAAGCTTTGGTGTATGGTGTGGACGCGCTGATTTTAGACCCTAGTTTATTACAAAAAGATTTAAAGGACATGGTCGCCTACGCCATGCATTTAGGGTTGCTAGCCATCGTGCAAGTGGCAAGCACAGCGGATTTAAAGCACGCCATTTTAGCCAGAGCCAAAGCTCTTTACATCGTGCAAGACTTCAAAGAGATTTTGCAACTTGTCCCACAAGGTTTGGTCATCTTAAAAGACCTAAGCACCCCCCCCATCACCCCCACAAATTCTTATGGGGTCGATGCCCTGATGTTGTGGAGCTAGTAGCTGTTTTGCGCTGAAAAAAGCGCGCCCAATTTCTTTAAGAGAGTGGGGGCATCGTCTCTAGCCATCTTGACTTCAATGAAAGCGAGTTTATCGGGGTGTTTGTAAGCTTGCTCAAAAGCATGGCTCAAACTCTCAGCCGTATCTACTTTGAAAGACAGGGGCTTTCTGTGCAAATGCACATCAAAGACCTCTAAAAGTTTGGTGTAGTGCCACATATTGATATCGTTGTATTTGCGCTCAGGCCCGTGGATGCAACGCTCAACCGTGTAACCATCGTTGTTGACCAACACAATGATAGGTGTGATGTCCTCCCTTAGCATGGTGGAGAGCTCTTGAGCGGTGAGTTGAAAAGAGCCATCGCCCACCAAGAGCACATTGCGCCGTTTGCGATCGGCTAGGGCACTCCCTAACAATGCCCCAAAGGTGTAGCCAATCGAACCCCAAAGCGGTTGCCCGATAAAGCTTGTCCCCTTCGGCAAATTTACATCTACCGCCCCAAAAAACGAGGTTCCTTGCTCGGCAATCAAAACCCCGTTGGGCTGTAAATGTTCTTCGACCACTTTGAAGAATTGCTTTTGGGTGAGTTTGCCACTGAAGTGGGGTTCTTCTTTGGGTTCTTTGGGAGGTATTTTGGATTTAAACTTGAGATTTGAGAGCCTTTTAAGCACATCTTCCATGAGAATATCGCTATAAACTTTCTCATCTATTTTGCTGTAGAGAGGATGGATTTCTATTTTTGGAGTGGGTTCTTCACAAATGTAGTGAAACCCAGCAGTTAAAGAGTCGGTGAGTTTCACACCGATTAAAATGCTGCAATCGGACTCTTTAATGGCGTTAGTAACCCGTTCATCGCTCAAAACCCCGTTATAAACCCCGATAAAGTTGGGGTGTTGCTCGCAAAACACCCCCTTGCTCATAGAGAGAGAGGCGATGGGTAGATCTGTAGCTTCTATGAAGTCTTGTAATTCTTGGTTTAAATGGCAGCGGTTCACTTCGTAGTCGGCTAAAGCAATGAAGGACTGATAAATTTTTAAATTCTTTTTTACCGCTCTAATGAAGTCGTTGAGGGTCTTTTTATCGCTCTTGGGTTTGTAGACCATGGGGCTTGAAACTTCAATTTGCATGTGGGGTACATCGGCAGGAATACCGATATACACGGGTTTTTTATGCAATACACACTCGGCCAACACCCGATCGATCTCGCTCTTGGCATTTTGTTTATTCAAGATTGTTTGTGCCACACTGATGCCTTGATACATCGCATAAAACTTCATGAACTCGCCATCACCTAAGGTGTGGTGCACAAAGCGTCTGTTTTCCAACACATTGCGGGAGGGCATGCCCACGATTTTCACCACAGGCACGCTCTCGGCATAAGAGCCCGCTACACCATTGATGGCACTGAGCTCGCCCACACCAAAAGTGGTTAAAAGTGCGCCCATCGGTTTGATACGGGCATACCCATCTGCTGCATAAGAGGCGTTGAGCTCGTTACAGTTGCCGATCCACTCCAAATTAGGATCGTTTTCAATTAAGTCTAAAAAGCCCAGATTATAGTCTCCGGGTACACCAAAAACATGCTCCACGCCACAATCTTTCAATCTGTCCAGCAGATACCGACCAATGCTGATTACCATAAAAACTCCTTGCTTTTTTCGAAAATCATAAGCGTCATTTTAACCCAAAAAGGAAATAAAATTAAAATTTATATCTGGTGTTTGCTGGTATTTGAATAAAACAATTTTTAGCCGATTATAGGTGCGCCAAAGCAAGGAAGCTTTAGGAGATTAACAAGGAGTTAGTATGGCATTTCAGGTCAACACAAATATCAATGCGTTGAATGCCCACGCTGTGGGGTTGGTAACACAACGCGATTTAAAGGAATCGTTGGAGCGGTTGAGTTCTGGACTACGCATCAACAAGGCCGCCGATGATGCCTCAGGGATGACGATCGCCGATTCACTGCGTTCTCAGGCAAAGAGTTTGGGACAGGCGATCGCCAACACCAACGATGGCATGGGGATCATCCAAATTGCCGACAAAGCGATGGATGAACAAATCAAAATCCTAGACACCATCAAAACAAAGGCAACCCAAGCCGCTCAAGACGGACAAAACACACAATCTCGGAAGGCTTTGCAAGCCGACATTGTGCGCTTGATCCAAAGTTTGGACAACATTGGCAACACCACTGCTTATAATGGACAGACTCTTTTGGCCGGTTCTTTCTCTAACAAAGAGTTTCAAGTGGGGGCTTACTCTAATGAGACCATTAAGGCGAGCATTGGGGCGGCCACTTCTGACAAAATTGGACAAACCAAGATCGTTACGGGTGCAACCATCACTGCCTCTGGCGATGTGGCTTTGACTTTTAAACAAGTCGATGGCACTCATGATGTGAATTTGGAGAGTGTGAAAATCTCCACTTCTGCAGGTACAGGTTTGGGTGCTTTGGTAGAGGTGATCAATAAAAACTCCAACGCCACCGGCGTTCGAGCGACCGCGAATGTGATTTCCACTTCAGACACCGCTATCCACTCAGGTAGTCTGCACAATTTGGTGCTCAATGGCATACATATTGGGAATGTCGTGGGGATCAAGAAAAACGACAGCGATGGCCGTTTGGTGGCGGCTTTCAACGCCATCACCGCCCAAACAGGCATCGAGGCCTACACGGACTCTGAGGGGCGCTTAAACCTACGCAGTCTAGATGGGCGGGGCATTAGCCTAAAAGCAGATAACGAAGGCGGAGGCGATAAAAAAGGTGGGGGCGGGGGCGCAATGGCTCTCGACACCCTCAATGGTGGCCAAAAAATCACAAATGGGTCTGTCAACTATGGGCGTTTGTCCTTAGTGCGCCAAGATGCCAGAGATATTTTAATTGTTTCTGGGGCCAATGTAACCGATGCCAATGCGGGCTATAAAGCCATTGGGTTTGGCAAAGGCGAAACCGCCAGCACCACTGTCAACCTAAGAGATGTTCTAGGCGAATTTAACCAAAATGTGCGTAGTGCTTCTGGGGCAAACTACAACAACACCCTATCTAGAGAAAATCTCACACTAGGTTCTGGGGTTACGACCCTTAAGGGTGCAATGGTGGTGATGGACATTGCCGAATCTGCCCAAAAAATGTTAGATAAAGTCCGCTCCGACTTGGGTTCTGTGCAAAACCAAATGGTGAGCACTGTCAACAACATCACCATCACCCAAGTGAATGTGAAAGCCGCTGAATCTCAAATCCGCGATGTGGACTTTGCCGAAGAAAGCGCAAACTTCAGCAAAAACAACATTTTGGCGCAATCTGGCAGCTACGCAATGAGCCAAGCCAACACTGTGCAACAAAACATCCTCCGCCTTTTAACATAGGGCCTTCGGGCTTTAGGTGAGCCACAAGGCGATTTCATCCGCTAGGAAGAAATCGCATGCGACCAGTCGCTGGTTGCTAACTTTGCATTTTTTCTCTTCTACAAGGGTTTGGACTTTTTTGGAGTCTAGCCCTTCTAACCCCACTCCCAAATCGCAGCGTAACCCTAAAAATAACCGCTCGAGCTCTAAATCCTCATCGCTTAAATGCTCTATGCGCCGTTTGAGGGGGTCTTTAATGTAATTTGCCACATTTTTTTGTTTGTAAAATCTCTCTTTACCCACACGCCCCACAGCCCCAGCCCCACAGCCCAAATATTCACCCCCGCCCAATAGCCTAAATTGTGTTGCACTCGATAGGGTTTGGCGTAATTAGACACTTCATAGGGCATAAAGCCCAAATCCTTTAAGGTGTTTTGCAAGAAAGTGTCGGCATTTAAAAGTGCGTTGGGGTCTGTGTCTTTGGCTAAACGGGTGTTATCTTCAAGGGTTAGGCTATAGACAGAGAGGTGATCGATGGGAAGATTGCTTGCGTGTTGGCATTCTAATTGAAGACGCTCTGGAGTGTCTAGGGGGGTGTTGTACATTAAATCGATGCTTAAGTGTGCAAATCCGCTTTTATACGCAATCTCAAGGGCTTTAAAAATGTCTTGCTTGCCATGTTCTCTTTGCAAGAATTTTAATTTATCGGCAAAAAAGCTTTGCACACCCAAAGAGAGGCGGTTAGCCCCAAGTGCCCTTAGAGTCTTGCACCATCCTTTAGTGATGAGATCGGGGTTGGCTTCTAAAGTGATTTCTATCTTTGGAGTGTGATTTGCGTGGATGGCAATGGTGCTACAAATGCGCTCGTAGTGCTTGGTTTCCAGTGTGTTTGGCGTGCCACCGCCGATAAAAATGGAGCTCAAGACCGAGGTGTTTTTAAGGCTGTCTTTGAGGTCTACAATCAAGGCTTCCACATAGGCATCTTTTAAAGAGTCTAATCCACTAAAGGAATTGAAAGCGCAATACCCACATTTGCTTGTACAAAAAGGCACATGGATATAAAGACTAGGGGCTCTTTGGGGCGTGGATTTAAGCATGGCTTAATCCTTTAAATAATATCATCTTAGCATACTTTTTGATAAATTTAAAGGAGCTTGTTTTGAAGAAGGTTTTATTCTTGGGTACCGTGTTGGGTCTTGGGCTTTTAGGAGCGGCAGAACCTGCTGAATTGATAAAAAAATGTGCCGGTTGCCACGGACCTACTATGAACCACAAGGCTTTTGGCAAAGGACATGTTGTGAATACACTTGACAGCGCGACCATTAAAGAAGACTTGAAGGGCTATAAGGCGGGTACACTTAACCGCTATGGGGCAGGTGGCGTGATGCATGGACAGGCAAAATCTTTGAGTGATGCGGATATCGAGGCTCTAGCAAAGTTCATCCCCACTCTTAAAAAATAACTTTTAACGCTGACAGGGGAGATGGGGTTTTCTTTCAGTTTTGTGTGTGTTATAATGTCGCCTAGTTTTTGGCTTTAAGTGCCAAAGTAAAGGACAACTATGGACACCAAAAAAAGTTACCGCCCAAATGTGGCCGCTGTTGTGCTTTCTTCCCACTATCCTAGGGATTGTGAATTTTTTCTCGCACAACGGATAGACATTCAAGGGGCTTGGCAGTTCCCCCAAGGGGGGATCGATCAAGGCGAAACCCCCTTAAAAGCTTTGTATCGTGAACTTTTAGAGGAGATCGGTACGGATGCAATCGAGGTGATCGCCGAATATCCCAAGTGGATCACTTACGACTTCCCTCCCACGATGCCTAAAAAACTCTACCCTTTCGATGGACAAAAGCAGAAGTATTTTTTGGTGCGGCTCAAAAACAATTCTTTGATCAATATCCAAACCCTTTCGCCCGAGTTCAACCGCTATTGTTTTGTCAAAACCCATGATCTTTTCCACCGAGTTGTACACTTCAAGCGCCAGGTTTACCGCCAAGTGATCGGCTATTTCCGCAAAGAAGGGTATTTATAAAATGTTGGTGGTGCAGAAGTTTGGGGGGACGAGCGTGGGTAGTTGTGCGCGCATTGAGGCGGTCGCCAAGTGCGTGATTGAAAGCAAAAAACTCTATGAGGATTTGGTGGTCGTGGTTTCGGCGATGGGCGACACCACGGACGATTTTTTAAACCTTGCCCACTATTTTGGCGCACGCTCTAACCAAAGAGAATTGGACCGCTTGCTAAGCAGTGGGGAGCAAATCTCTAGTGCCTTGCTTGCCATTGCTCTAGAGTCTATGGGGCAAAAAGCGTGTTCGCTCAGTGGACGGGAAGCGGGGATTTTAACCGATGCCCACTACACCAAAGCCCAAATCTTAGACATCAACACGGCCAAAATTCGCGAACTCTTGGCGCAAAACTTTATCGTGGTGGTGGCGGGCTTTCAAGGCATTAGCCAGAGTGGGGAGATCACCACTCTGGGGCGGGGAGGCAGCGACTTAAGCGCAGTGGCTCTAGCCGGAGCTTTGCACGCGGGGCTGTGCGAAATTTACACCGATGTGGATGGCATTTACACGACAGATCCACGCATTGTGCCAAACGCCCGTAAAATCGATGAGATCAGCTATGAAGAAATGTTGGAGTTGGCTTCAATGGGAGCGAAAGTGTTGTTTAACCGCTCTGTAGAGCTGGCTAAAAAATACAACATCCCCCTTGTTACACGCAATTCTTTCAACAATGTAGAGGGGACACGCATCACTTCAGAGGAGCAAATTTTGGAAAAACCCATCGTGAGTGGCATTGCCCTAGACACCGACCAAGCCCGCGTGAGCATTATAGACGCTTGCGATTGTCCGGGCATTGCGGGCAAGATTTTCGGGATTTTGGCTGGGGCAAACATCAATGTTGATTTGATCGTACAGACCGTGGGGCGTAATGGCAAAGCCGAAATCAACTTCACTGTGCCCAAAGGCGATTTAGACACTTGTTTACAAGTGTTGAAAAACATACAAAACATCGGTTCGATCGAGCACGACGACAAGATCGCTAAAGTGTCGATCGTGGGCGTGGGGATGCGCTCACACTCGGGGATCGCCAGCAGTGTTTTCAACGCCCTAGCCAAAGAAAACATCAACATCATGATGATCGGCACGAGCGAGATTAAAATCTCTGTAGTGGTGGACATTAGCGTGGCCGAACTTGCGCTCAAGACCCTACACACGACCTTTAAACTCGACCTTTAATGCGCCTTAAAGAGTGGCTTGCCGCATTGCAAAAGGAGGGGTTTTTATGTCTTGAGCCACCCCGAGATTGCGCCCCTTTGCTGCGCGCTACGGAACATATTTTAAAGGGAGGCTGTGTCCTCATCGCCACAGACAACCAAAGGGCGTGGCTTAAAACCTATGCTCTGACGCATTTAAACGCCCACCCCATGCACCCCCTCATACCTGTCTTTGACCCCTTGCAAAGCTTCCAAACTTATTTACGGCAAAGCCCAGACATCTCTTTGGTACGCAACACTTTAGATTTGGTTTACCAAAACTACATCTTTTGGTATGTAGGGGCGGATAACTCCCAAATGGCACGGCTTGCCCTAAGCGTGGGGAAAAGTTTATGGTGGCTTTTAGACAACCCTAAAGAGGGGGCGATTTGCTTTGAATCCCTTGACCCCTTGCTCGATCACAAACTCTTGCAGCTGTATCGGGTGTTTGTGCGCATGGTGCTTGAAAGTTTGCTAGGACAAGTGAACCTAAATGACTAGCCAAATCGTCTATACAAACTCCCCCCACGATGAAGCCCAAAGTTACAAAGCGCAATTAGAGGCGCATTTTAAAGCCCAAAACACCCCCTTTTTGCTCGAGCTTGTGTGCCAAGATGAACTCAAAATTGAACACGCCCACGAGATCAAACGCCGCTGTGTGCTCAGTTTCTCAGGGCAAAAGGTGTTTGTCATCGCCGCCCTTAGCCTAAACATTTTCGCCCAAAATGCCTTGCTTAAAATCCTAGAAGAACCCCCCAAAAACACTCTATTTATCCTCATCACCAAGCACCCAAGTGCTCTACTTGCCACGATCTGCTCAAGACTGCCCCACACCGACAAGCGCACCAAAACTACGCCCCCACCCTTTGGGCTCGATTTAAAAACTTGCGATTTATGCGCTCTGCATCAATACTTGCAAAACGCGGACAAACAATTCAACCAAGAAGAGGTGAAAATCCAAATCACCGCCCTTTTAGAGGCGACCAAGCAAGCGGGCATCCGCCTAGGCCCCACACAGTTAGCGCAATTTGACAACGCCATTCACGCCAACGCCCTTTACTTGCGCCCCAGCTACAACCTTTTACCCCTGCTTTTAAGCGTGTTGCAAGTGAGGGGCTAGTGTTTTTGCAAAGACTCCACCCCGCCAGCTTTTCTTGTGCCCTAAAAGATTTGGGTGTACACCCCACAGGGCAAGCCATCATGGCCAACAAAGCCAAACTTTTGAGTTTTAAAATCACCGACTTGCCCCTAAGCGCCACTTTGATTTTAAAACAAGAGGCGTTGCGTGCGGGCGCGGAGCTGGCCACGCCCAAAGATTGCATTTTGGCACAAGAAAAAACTTATGATTGTTTGCTTGTCGGCACTTTAGACCAGCTCCAGCACTTAGTCCAAAAATGCGCTAAACAAGACTTTGGGCTTAAAAAACTCGCCAAAGAGTTAGAAACCCACTTCACCCCTCCCCAAGTTACCCCCGCCTTAATGGGGATTGTCAATGTAACTCCAGACAGCTTTTATCCCAACAGCCGCCACAGCGCAAAAACCGCCCTAGAACAAATCTACAAATTCTTGGAGCAGAAAATCGCCTACATAGACATTGGGGCAGCTAGCTCTAGACCGCATAGTCTTTACACAGACGCAGACACAGAGATTGCCCGCTTAGAAGAATTGTGTGCCGAAATTAAGAATCAAAACCTCTACAAACACGCCAAGTTCAGCATAGACACCTACAACCCAAAGACCGCCGCCTTTGCCCTAGAACATGGTTTTTGCGTACTCAACGATGTCAATGGCTTGAGGGATTTGGAGATGTTTTCTGTGGCCAAAGAGTTTGGGGCGCAAGTGGTTTTAATGCACTCTTTGGGTGTGCCTTTAAAAGCACACCAACAGCTCACAGCTAAAAACTTATGGATGGAAATGGAAGCGTTTTTTGCCGCCAAAATCACCACCCTAAAAGAGCATGGCATCAAAGACATCATTTTAGACATCGGGTTTGGCTTTTCTAAACAAATGCCCGAAAATTTAGCCCTCATCAAGCACTTGGCACATTTTCTACACTTTGGCTACCCTCTACTTGTGGGCTGTAGCCGTAAAAAGAGTGTGGGGGAAGTGTGCACTAGAGAGGTGGAGGATCGCCTAGCCGGTACGCTCGCCTTGCATTTAAAGGCTCTAGAAAATGGGGCAAGTATCTTAAGAGTACACGACACTCAAGAACATTTAGACATTTTGGCGATTCACAATGCCTTTTTGCAAACTCCCTGAATTACCATCCGCTACAAAACTCCCTAAAATCGCCTCGCGTGGTTAAAACTAGTGGCCTATTGTCTTAATTTTGTTACAATACAACCTTTGACTTTAAAGATACAAGGGTTTCAATGGCACAAGCGGATAAAAGGTTAAATCTCTTTGACATCCGTTGGATGTGGTCGCTCTTTGGTACGGCTGTTGGGGCAGGGATTTTATTTTTACCGATTCAAGCGGGCGAACATGGGTTTTGGCCTGTAGTGCTCATGGCGGTTTTAAGTTTTCCCATGACTTGGCTTAGCCACAGGGCTTTAGCGCGTTTTGTCAATGCCATAGGTAACCAAGACATCACACATGCCGCCACCCGATTAGGCAAAAAAGTCGGGTTTTTGATCACCCTGATGTATTTCTTTGCCCTTTACCCAATCTGTTTGGCCTATGGTGTGGGGATCACAAACACGGTGGAGTCGTTTTTTACAAACCAGCTGGGTTTACATTACTTTGAAAACAACCGTTTCTTTTTAGCCGAACACCTCATCACGGGCATGATCTTTGTGATGCTTTTCAATACTAAGATTGTAACCCGTGTCGCCAACGCTCTTGTCTACCCCTTAGCTTTAATTTTGTTGGTGTTTTCTTTGTATTTAATCCCTTACTGGAAAACGGCGATGCTTGCAGAAATCCCGAGTTTTAAAGGGTTTTTTGCGGCGTTGTGGTTCACTCTGCCCGTGCTGGTGTTTTCGTTTAACCACAGCGCAATCGTATCTACTTTCGCCCAAGCGGTGGAAAAACACTATGGAGAGCTCAAACACTACAAGACCAACCAAATTGAGTTGTTAAACACCTCGCTCTTGCTTTTCTTTGTGATGTTCTTTGTGTTCTCTTGCATTCTCTGCCTAGACCCTACAGATTTTGCCAAAGCTAGAGCGCAAAACATCCCCATTTTGAGCTACTTTGCCAACACCCTGCACAATCCCTTCATTGGTTATGCGGGTCCGGTTGTGGCGTTTTTGGCGATCACCACTTCTTTTTTCGGGCATTACTATGGGGCCAAAGAGGGCTTAAAGGGCTTGATTGTGCAAATATTCACCAAGGATAAACTCAACACCCACCACCACCGCCGAATCGATGCGTGGACCACCATATTTTTTTGGACCAGCATCATTGTGGTTGCCTACTACAACCCCAGCATTTTGAGCTTCATTGAGGATTTGGGCGGGCCCGCTTTGGCCACCATCACCTTCATCTTGCCCATTGTAGCGATGTATGCCCTGCCCTCCATGAAGGAATTTAGAAGCCCGCTTGCCGATGGTTTCATCTTTTTAACCGGCGTACTCACCGTCTTAAACGCCATCATCAATATTGTTAAATGAGGTAGCATGACACAACAAGAAATTTACAGCCAGTCCATCACTGCTATTTTTAAAATAGGCATCGGCCCCAGTTCTTCGCACACCATAGGCCCTATGGATGCTTGTGTGCGCTTTTGTCAACTCTTGCAAGAAAAACAAATCCTTGAGGAGGTGGCTAGGGTGCAGGTGATCTTGCATGGCTCGTTGGCTTTGACTGGCAAGGGGCATTTAACGGATTTAGCCTGCGTGGTTGGCTTAAGCGGGGTGAGTGCTAAAGAAGTGAGCGTGTCCCAAAGGCAAGAAATTTTACAAAAAGCGATTAAAGAACACACCTTGTACTTAGCCAAGAGCAAGAATGTTTCTTTTAATCTTGAAGAGGATATTCTCTTTGAACCCAAGGTCTTGAGTTTGCACGAAAATGGCATGGAGGTGTGTGCTTTCAACAGCAAACAAGATTTATTGCTCAAGGAAATTTATTATTCCACAGGGGGCGGGTTTATTTACACAGAAGAGGAGCTCAAAAATAAGAAAGCCGACTCGGCCAAACCCCAACACAACGCTTTTGATTTTTCTAGTGCCAAAGAATTAGTGGAGTTGTGTGAAAAGCACCACACACACATCGCCGGTATTGTAGATTTACACGAGAGTACACTATTTGGACAAAATTATGCCCGCACCTACTGCCTAGAAATTTACAAAGCGATGCTAGAGTGCTATAAAAGTGGCGTGTCTTCGCAAGAAAAACAGCTCCCCGGCTACATCGGTATGGCGCGCCTAGCCCCCAAAGTCCACGCCCGCTTGAGCCAGCACCCTAGCCAAGCCGACCCACTTGCCATGGTGGACTACGCCACGCTCTACGCGCGGGCGGTGAGTGAAGAAAATGCCTGCGGGCACAAGGTCGTTACTGCCCCCACGAATGGAGCTTGCGGGGTGGTACCGGCGGTGCTGCTCTATTGCCACCACCACATTAAACCTTTGGAAACCGAGCAAATCGTGGATTTCTTGCTCACTTGTGCAGCAGTGGGGTATTTATACAAAAAGAACGCCTCTTTGAGCGGAGCGGAGGCGGGTTGCCAAGCCGAAGTGGGTACCGCCTCTTCAATGGCAGCAGCAGGCTTTGCCTTTGTCTTGGGTGGTAATGTGCGCCAAGTTTTGAGCGCTGCCGAGATTGCGATGGAGCACCATTTGGGCTTGACCTGCGACCCTGTAGGCGGGTTGGTACAAATCCCCTGCATTGAGCGCAATGTCGTGGGGACGATCAAGGCGATTTCTTCAGCCCGCCTAGCCCTAGAAGATGGCTACCAAGCTAAAGTGAGCCTAGATGATGTGATCTCTACGATGTATGAAGTCGGCAAGGCACTAGACTCTAAATACAAAGAAACTTCGCTAGGCGGATTAGCCACGCATGTACACATCCCCAAATGTTAGGGGGGGGCTTGACTTTTTCAAAGAAGCAGGCTATAATGGCACTTTTTCGTTGGAGTATCGCCAAGTGGTAAGGCAGCAGGTTTTGGTCCTGCCATTCGGAGGTTCGAATCCTTCTACTCCAACCATCTTCTTTAAGCAACGCGGGATAGAGCAGTCCGGTAGCTCGTTGGGCTCATAACCCAAAGGTCGGTGGTTCGAATCCACCTCCCGCAACCAACTACACGAGCTTTTTAAATTCCGCTTCGATGATGTTTTTTGTGTCGGGCTCGACCAATCTTTGCCCCACTTCTTTGCCATCTTTGTAGAAAATTAAAGTCGGGATGCGTTTAATGCCTAGACTTTCTCTTAAATCTTCGCTTTGGTCAAAATCCACTTTAAAGATTTTCACTTGGCTGTAATCCTTGGCTAAAGCGTCCATCATGGGGGAAATTTTGCGGCAATCTGGACACCAATTTGCCCCCACATCGACCACCACCGCTCCCTGACTTATCTTTTCTTGATAATTTTGGCTTGTTAAAACTTCCATTTAAATCCTTATCTATAAAATTAGGTTCAAAGCATAACCTGAAACAACTAAGTTTAAGGTTAAGAAAACCGTACATAAAAAGGCTATAATAAGGCATTTTTTGTCTAAGGATGCCCATGATAGTGATCCCTGCAAGGTTAGAATCCACCCGTTTCCCCCGTAAGCTTTTGGTGCCGATTCAAGGCGTACCTATGGTGGTCGCCACTGCCCGCAACGCCCAAAAGGTTGATGAAGTCATTGTTGCATGCGATGATGCCTTACTTTTAAGGGCCTGTGAGGATTTTAACATTAAAGCTATTTTGACCAACAAAGCGCACACAAGCGGAACTGACAGATGCGCCCAGGCTTGTACCCTTTTAAACCTCCCCGAGCAAACCCCCGTTTTGAATTTGCAGGGTGATGAACCCTTTTTAGAACCCGAAATCATCGCCACACTTTTAAAAGAATCCCAAAAAACGCCTTTTATGCACACTTGCATTAAAGAAATCAGCCCCAAAGAAGCCCAAGACCCCAATGTCGTTAAAGTCGTGTGCGGCACAGGCAATCGCGCCCTTTATTTTTCACGCGCCCCCATCCCCTATGGCAGAGATGAGCAACACCGCGCCTTTTTGGGGCATATCGGCATCTATGGCTTTAGAGTCGGCACACTTTTAGAGTTTTGCGCCCTTGAAAAAAGCCCCCTAGAGGACATCGAAAAACTCGAGCAACTGCGCGCGCTCTACCACCACAAGGCGATCACCACAAGCCTTGTTAAAACCCAAAGTGTCGGCATAGACACTCTGCAAGACTTGCAAGAAGCCTTAAAAAGGTGCTAGAAAACCTTAAAACCCACAAAGTTTTAAAGGCGCAAATCGCCCTTTTTGCCCCCTATTTGCAAAGTGGGGTGAGTGAGCTTCTCAGCAACACTGAAAACGAGCTGTGGTTGTATCAACTCAATGGTACACGCCAAAAAGTCCACGACCCGACCTTTAGCAAAGAGTTTTTGCTACGCTTTTGTGAGCAATTAGCCAATTACAGAGATTTACCCTTTAGCGAGCAAGCCCCCACTTTAAACTGCTCCATTCCCTTCACCCGTTATCGGGTGAGTGCAAACCACTTCAGCATCACCACGAATAACCAAATCAGCCTGAATATCCGCGTACCTAGTTTGCAAAAATTCCCCCTTGAGGCTTTCTCTTTGGCCTCCACTTGCCCTTTTAGCCACACCGACTTAAAAAGCATGGCACAAGAGAAGCATAATATTTTGATCAGCGGAGCGACTGCTAGCGGGAAAACAAGCCTATTGAACGCCCTGCTCGAGTTTATCCCCAAAGAGGAGCGAGTCGTGAGCGTGGAGGACAGTCAAGAGCTAGATTTGAGCGGATTTGAAAACAGCGTGGGACTGTTGGTGGGCAAAATCGAGCAAACCCCCTTCACCTACGAAAACGCCCTCAACATGGCGATGCGCATGCGCCCCGATCGACTCATGGTCGGCGAGATAGACACGAGAAACGCGCTTTTGTTTTTGCGCTTTGGCAACACGGGACATAAGGGGATGATGTCAACCCTGCACGCCAATAGCGTGGAGCAGGTTCTAGAAGCCATCGCCCTAAACATTGAAATGGGGCACAAGGCCAAGTTTGATTTAAACATTGTCAAACGCTACTTCAAAAGCGCGGTTGATGTTGTGATCCAAGTGTGTAAAATCCAAGAGCAAAGGCACATCACACAAGTCCTTTTCAGCAAGGATTTATAATTCTGTAACGAGCTTATAAGTGGTGGTTAAAATACTCAGGGTATAAATGCTCAAGAGCAAAACCCGATGGATTTCCTCATTTGCCACCATGATTAATTTAATGCCAAGCCCGACTCCAGCCAAAGCACCCATGCCCGTCAAAAAACCGATCCACAAAACATGGGGGGTTAAAACGCCCGTGTGGGTAAGAGCAACCACCCCTGAAAGCGAAGAAAAGATGACAAAGAACAGCCCTAAGGGCACGATTTTTTGCGTGTCGTATTTTAAGAAGTAGCCCAAAAAGGGGACAATCAAAATCCCCCCACCCATGCCAAGCGGGATCGAGAAAACACCCGTGAGCAAGCCAGCTAAGACTAAAATGGCATGTTTTTGGCTCAAGTGCCAATGGGTTAGGGGGATTTTAAAGCGGGTGCGTTTGGAGTGCATTTGGAAGTGGGCGCTTTGGTAGTTGCCATTGCGCTCAAAGGCGTATTTCAAGCAAGTGTAGCACACCACCGCCACAAATAACCCCATTAACAGGCGATCGTCAATGTGCTTGAGTAAAAAGCTGCCCAGAATCGCCCCAAACAACCCGCCTAGTGCAACCGCTAGCCCCTCTTTAACATCCAACAAGCCTTTTTTATAGTTGATGAGCGAGCCTGCCAGCGAAGAAAAGAGCATCTGAAAAAGGGAGATGCCCACCGCGTGGCTGTAACTAAAGCCAGCGAACACGGCGGCGGGCACAACAATCTCCCCCCCACCGATGCCAAAAAAACCCGCCGTAACGCCCGTTACAAAGCCCACTAGGGCTAAAACAAAATCAAGTCCCATATTATAAATGCGAGATGATCACCTCTCCAAACTCTGAGCTGGACACTTCGGTTGCACCCTCCATCAAGCGCGCAAAGTCGTAGGTAACTTTTTTGCTTTCAATCGCCTTTTGCATGCCCACCACGATTAAATCCGCCGCTTCAATCCAGCCCATATGGCGCAACATCATTTCCGCGCTTAAGATGATGGAGCCGGGATTAACTTTATTTTGTCCGGCGTATTTGGGGGCGGTGCCGTGTGTCGCCTCAAACATAGCGACACTATCGTTCATGTTTGCCCCAGGGGCGATGCCAATCCCGCCCACCATCGCCGCCAAAGCGTCTGAGATATAATCCCCATTTAAATTCATGGTGGCGATCACATCATATTCAGCAGGGCGGAGTAAAATTTGTTGCAAAAAGGCATCGGCGATCATGTCCTTAATGACAATCTCCTTGCCCGTTTTAGGGTTTTTCAGCACACACCAAGGCCCTTTATCGAGCACTTTTGCGCCAAACTCTTTTTGCGCCAAAGCGTAACCCCATTTCATAAAAGCCCCCTCAGTGTATTTCATGATGTTGCCCTTATGCACAAAAGTGAGGCTGTTGCGATCGTTGTCGATGGTGTATTCGATTGCTTTACGCACAAGCCTTTCTGTCCCCTCTAAACTGATGGGCTTGATGCCTACGCTGCTTGTTTGGGGGAAGCGGATTTTAGTAACTTTTAATTCCTCTTGCAAAAACTTAATGAGCTTTTTGGCTTCGGGTGTGTCTTGGTTAAACTCAATGCCGGCGTAAATGTCCTCGCTGTTTTCTCTAAAAATCACCATATCCACCTTAGCGGGATCTTTAACCGGGCTTGGGCTGCCATACCAGCGCACGGGGCGCAAGCACACATACAAATCCATTTTTTGGCGCAGGGCGACATTCAAAGACCTAAAACCCTCGCCCACGGGGGTGGTTAAAGGGCCTTTGATAGAAACCTTAAAATGGTTGATCGCCTCAATGGTGTCGGGGAGCAGCCACTGCTCTTCAAGGCTCAGTTCGGGGTGATCCTTGAACTTATTAAAGCATTTTTCGCCCACAAAGACCTCATACCAAGCGATCTTTTTTGCGCCCTTATAGGCCTTATGCACGGCGGCATCCACAACCTTACGCATCACGGGGGTAATGTCCACGCCGATCCCATCGCCCTCAATGAAGGGGATGATGGGGTGGTCGGGCACATGCAATTTGCCCTCTTTATAGGTGATTGCTGTCCCTTGAGTGGGTGCTGACAAATACTTAGGGTTGTACGACATCAAAACTCCTTGAAAATAATATGCGTGGCATTGTAGCATAAAGCGGATTTAAAGTCTTTGGCTAGAATGAGGCCATCTTGATGTAAGGGAGTGTGTCATGGCTGGCGAAGTGAATCTGAATTTATCGGATTTAATGTCTAAGGCTTTGGGGCTGATGCGAGAGCACATGGATAATGATCCATTGTGTAGTGAAAATCTCAATATTTTAGTGGCTGGGGGCACGGGCACGGGCAAAAGCACACTCATCAATGTTGTTTTTGGCACAGAAGTCGCCCGCACAGGGCAGGGCGCGCCCATCACACAGCAGATTAAAAGTTACAGCCAAGAGGGGCTAACGATTTACGACACCAAGGGGCTTGAAATGAAAGATTTTAGCGCCACAAAGCAAGAGATCACAAACTTTTTAGAAAACATGCACCGCAAAGAAGCCCAAGAACAAATCCACATTGCATGGCTGTGTATCCAAGAGCCCGCAAGGCGTATTCAAGAGGGGGAGGTGGAGCTTTACCATTTACTCAAAGAGCATAAAGTACCCACGATTGTAACAATCAGCAAGGCCCAGCAAGACAAGGACGATAAGGGGGAGAAGTTTTCTAGCGTGGTACAAGAGTGCTTCCAACTTGACGAGGCGCATTTACAAAGGGTGCGGGCTTTGGAAGTGGAGGACGATGAGGGGGAGGTTAAGCCCATTATGGGGATTGGTCAGCTCATGGAGAAAAGCAAAGCCCTTTTACCCGAAGGGTTAAAAGCGGCGTTTAACCGCAAACAAAAATACGACCTCAAATTGCGCCGCAAACAATGTAAAGAGGATGCGCATAAAGCAATCACGGGCTACACAACAGGGGCGGCCACCATCGGCGCAACCCCTATCCCCTTCTCGGATTTTGCCCTGCTTGCCCCCACACAAATTGCTATGATCATGCACATCAGCAAGATTTACGGGCTAAAGATTTCTACAGAGAGCGCGGAAAAACTCTTGGGGGTTTTTGTGGGCGTGCTTGGTGTGGGTTATGTGGTGCGGGCGGCTGTGGGAGGGGTCTTAAAGTTTGTCCCCATGGCGGGTAGTGTGATCGGGGGGGCGATCAACGCCACAGCAGCAGGGGGTACAACGGCTTTGATCGGCAAGGCGTATGCAGCGTATTTAGATGCCAATATTAAAGACCCAGAGGGGGCAATCCAGAGCTTTAACGCTAAGGTGTTTCAAAAATACCTTAACATGGTGAAGTCCTTGTCTTGAGGCGGTTTAGAGAGCTTGGCGCAATTTTGGAGAGGGTTGGTACAATTTGTCCTTTTTTAATGTTGTGGAGGTGTTTCACATTTCATGAGATTTTTTAAGGGGGTGTGTGGCACAATCCCCGGGTAATGTCGAATCTATCTATCGGTTTTTATCGTGGTATGCTCATCGGTGATAACCTGGTCTGTATCCCTGCAATGGCTGCCATTAAGGCCCTTTATCCCTCTTGTAAGCTTGTGGTTTATACAAACACCATTGGCAAAGAGCTTTACGCCGGCTATGACTTCATAGACACGCTCGTGGACATGGACACCCTCTCTAATGAGGCGATCCAACAGGACATCAATTCTTGGCACTTTGATTATTTCATCCTCACCCAAGCCAACCGCTGGCGTTGTAAGCTCATCAACGCCACCAATGCCAAAGTTGTCCTGTCGTTGCTTAGCTTGGGCAGCATTTTTAAGTCCAAATTCCGCACGCTTTTTATCTCAAGAAATTTCAGTCCAACGGCGCAATATGCAAGGATGTTGAGATTAGTAAGAGAGATCAACCCCAAGCATTTTGACTCCTATTTTAAGAGCATTGACTTTACAACTACGCGCCTAAAAACCCTCCCCAAGCACAAAGAGAGAATCGATTCGTTCCTTGCCCCCTATGGTGCGTTTTCTAAACTAGTCTGCTTAAATCCCTTTTCACGCACATGCGTGTATAACCTCAGTCTTCAGGGCTGGCTAAAGCTCACACAAAAACTTGCTAGCCTCTACCCACACATTCTGTTCATTCTGCCCACTTATCAGGGCAATCCCATCGCTCTTGATTTCACACCCACACTGCCTAACATTGTGGTTTTTAAAAATGATTGCGATTTATTCAACATGGTTGAGCTCATCTCCCGCCTTTGGCTTCTCATCTCGCCGAGCACGGGCAACGCCCACATCGCTAACAACCTTAAAATCCCCCTACTTGGCCTCTTTAGCAAGAGAGATCGGGTGCTTTGGCGTGGAGAGAACATGGAGCTAGACAAACTCATCACCTTGAAAGAACCCCAAGTCAAAATGAGTAAAGAGCAAGAAGAGGGGGCAATCGCCCAAGTGGTGGATACTTTTCAAACACTTTTGCAAAAGCCAAATGTTGAATGACCAAGATGGTTTTGCCTCTTTTATGTGTAGATTGCACCCCTTGAGTCTACAAAGCCCCCAAATGGAGTTTCTTTTACATTTTGTGTGTATAATTAGGGTATTTTAGAAAGGAAGCCCATGTCTATTACACTAATCAACAATGAAACGAATGAGAAGTTTGAGTTTGAAACCATCAATTGTACGCGTGGTCCAAATGCAATTGATTTTTCTAAGCTTTTTGAAACTTCCGGGATTTTCTCTTACGATCCGGGATATGCTTCTACGGCTGGATGCAAATCCACCATTAGCTATATTGATGGCAAAAAGGGTGAGCTCTACTACAAGGGGTACCCCATTGAAGAGCTGGTTGCCAAATACAAGTATGTAGATGTGTGTAAGCTTTTACTCACCGATCAACTCCCCCAAAACGACACCGAGTCGCTGGAGTTTGAGCTGGAACTGCGCCACCGCAGCTTTATCCATAGAACTTTGATGAACATGTTCTCTGCCTTCCCCACAAACGCCCACCCGATGGCAAAACTCAGCAGTGGGGTGTCTATCCTCTCCACTTTTTACTTCGATCATGCCAAAATGGATAGCGAAGAAGACCGCCAAACAATGGCAAGACGCATTGTGGCAAAAATACCGACCCTAGCAACCATTTGTTACCGCAACGAGATCGGCGCGCCCATCATCCACCCCGACATCAGCCGCAGCTACATTGAAAACATCTTGTTCATGCTAAGAGCCTACCCGCACGAACGACTCAAACATGGTTTGCATGGCGAAGTGGAGATCACCCCCTTAGAGGTGGAGGCTTTAGATAAAATCCTCACTTTACACGCCGATCATGGGCAGAACGCCTCCACCACCACCGTGCGCAATGTCGCCTCTACGGGCGTGCACCCCTATGCCGCCATCAGTGCGGGCATCAGCGCGCTTTGGGGGCATTTGCACGGCGGGGCAAATGAAAAAGTCTTAAACCAACTTGAAGAGATCGGCGATGTGAAAAATGTAGATCAATACATCGCGCGGGTGAAAGATAAGAACGATTCGTTTAAACTCATGGGCTTTGGACATCGGGTGTATAAGAGCTACGACCCACGGGCAAAAATCCTAAAGCGACTTAAGGACGATTTGCAAGCTAAAGGAATTAAAATGAATCCAAAACTCGATGAGATCGCCGCCAAAGTGGAAGAGGTCGCCCTCAAAGACGACTACTTCATTGAGCGCAACCTTTATCCCAATGTAGACTTTTACTCGGGCACGATTTTACGGGCACTGCAAATCCCCGTGCGCTTTTTCACCCCCGTGTTTGTGATCGGCCGCACGGTGGGCTGGTGCGCCCAGCTTTTAGAGCATGTTAAAAACGCCCAAGTCAGAATCGCCCGCCCTAGACAGGTTTACATCGGCAAATAGGTTTTAATGTCCCCTCGTATCGCGCCCCTGCCCCTTAGCTGGGGCTTGTTGCTCTACAGCGTTGTTTCTTTAGTTTTCTTTAACTTGCCCTTACTTAGCTTTGTACTCAAAGAAAATGGGGGCTTTGGCATGGCTTTTAGCGTGTGTGTCGCCTACATTTGCGCAACAAACATGGTCTTCGTGGCACTGTCGGTGCTGGGCTTGGTCGTGCTGCGTTTTTTGCTTGCTCTCTTTAGCCTGCTCAATGCCCTAGCCCTTTACTTTGTCGGCACTTACCACGCTCTGTTGACAAGAGAGATGATGGGCAATGTCTTGCGTACCAACTTCAATGAAGCGAGCGCCTTTTTAGGCGGGCATTTATGGGCTTATGTTTTGCTAGGGCTTGTTGTGGGGGCTGTCTTTTGGGTCTTGCCCTTAAAAACAGCTCCTTTGAGAAACAAAGCCTATTTTTTCTTGGGCTCTGGGCTTGTCTTTGCGCTGTGGGGGGCGATCCACACAAAACAATGGCTCTTTTTTGACCGCCACGCAAAGACCATCGGCGGGCTGGTCGCGCCCTACAACTACAGCATTAACACCGCGCGCGCTGCCCTGCTCTCTTTAAAAAAAACCCCATTAAAACGCTTTGCTCTAGTGCCCCTGCAAGCGCAAGGGCGGGTGGTGGTGCTGGCCATCGGCGAGAGTGCAAGGCGCGCCAACTATGGCATTTATGGCTACAACAAGCCCACCACACCCAAACTCCAAGAGCTTTTAAACCATCACGAAATCCTAGCCCTCAAAGCGACTTCCTGCGCCACCTACACCACCGCCGCGCTCTCTTGCATTTTAAACGCCAAGAGAGGGTATGAGAACTTGCCCTTGTTCTTACACAGACAGGGGGTCAAGGTGGTATGGCTGAGTCTTAATGATGGGCCACCACCTATGGATGTGGACTGGTCGCCCCCTCTGCTAGAGTTGCACCGGTGGTTTAGACAAGTGGGCTTAGACCCCAAAATCATAGACTACGATGAAGCCCTAGCCCTAGCTTTGCCCCATTTGCTGGCACGCTACCCTAAAGACAATTTATTAGTCATCTTGCACCTCAAAGGCTCGCACGGCCCGTTGTATGTAGACAAAATCCCCAAAGACTTCGCCCCCTTTAAACCCATTTGCACCCACAACGAATTAGACGCGTGCCAAAGTGCCGCTCTCATCAATGCCTACGACAACACCATCGCCTACAACGATCGGGTCTTGGATTTAGCCATCCACGCTCTGCACCACACGCCCCGCCAAGCGGTGTTGCTCTACATGAGCGATCACGGCGAGAGTTTGGGTGAACACGGGCTGTATTTGCACGGCACGCCCTACTTGATCGCCCCCGATTTCCAAAAACAAGTCCCCTTCATTGTCTATTTAAACCCAGCCATTAAAACGAGTTTGCAAGCCAAACCTATAAAACCCAACTACCATCAAGATGTGATTTTTTCTAGCGTCTTGCACGCCTTTGGGCTACAAAAAAGCCCCGCCTATAACCCTAGCTTGGATATTTTCCAATGAAGTTTAAAGTCCTTTATCTAAGCAGCCTGCCTAAGAGTTTGCCGATCAAAAGCATTGTGCTGTTTTTTCTGCTCTTTTTAGTGGGGGTGATTATACCCCTTCCAAAGATTGCCAAACAACCCCAAGTCCCCGCTGCTTTTAGCGTAACCGAGCATTACGCCCGCTTCATCCCCACCATCGCCTCTTTTGCTTTGCCCTTGCTCCAGCGCGATCCTATTGGGCTTATTCAAATCATTAATGTCAGCATCGCCACCACCATCGCCACGCATGCGCTTAAGTGGGGGCTTAACGATGTTGTGGTCTTTGGGAGGCGTTTAGGCGAGCGGCCTAATGGAAGCTCTAAAAACATGCCCAGCGGGCACTCTTCGATGGTTGCTTGCGCTTTGGGCTTCTTAGTGCGCCGTTATGGGTGGGTGTGGCTGTGGTTCTTGCCCTTAGCCCTCTTAACGATGGGTGCACGCATTTACTTAAACGCCCACACCATCGGCGCACTCATCGCCGGCTTTAGTGTCGGCATTTTATGCGTGCTGTTTTTAACGAGCCGATTTAAGTAGATGGTGATTTATGGCTTTAGACATGCAAAAGTTTATCTAACTTTGATAGAATGACCACTTATTTTATTTAGAAAGTGTGGTTTATGGGAGCTTTTTGCGTCGATCCTTATGCGAGTTGCAAACAACACTATATTTTACGAATTTTCAGGTTTGCTGTGCCGAGCTTTGGGGACTTTTTATCTAGAGCAAGACAAATTAATCTTCGGAACTGATATAGAAAACTTTCTAGGAGCACACCATTACAGAGTGTATAAGCCCCAAAAGCTGCACTTAGCGTGATTGTTAATGAGAACACAAAAGATAGCGATTGCTTGCACCAGAAAATAGGCAAACTAAGATACGCCTCAAGCCAGTCTTACGACCAAGAGGGGGATTATGCCCCCCCGATGTCTATTTGCGTGTAGAGGATGTGGTGGCACGCAGGAGTGCCTTTTTTGGGATGACACGCACGGGCAAATCCAACACCATTAAAATTGTGATCATGGCGATTGAAAAACTCAATGAACAGCGCACCCAAGATCAACAAATCGGGCAGATTATCTTTGATGTCAATGGAGAATACACCTTTGCCAACCAACAAGACCAAACCTGTATTTACGACAAACTCCAAGATAAGGCCTTACGCTTTAGTGCATCGGCACGCAAAGTAGAAGAGCATGAAGATGTCTTGGTTATCCAATACGACTTTTATAACAATGCAACTTTAGAAGAGTCTTTTGGGTTGCTGTGCGATGAAATTGCGCTGTTAAAGCAGGCGGATTATTTTAAGGCTTTTATGGGGGTGAGTATGTTTGATCGTGAGGAATATCGAGAGAGAGAAGATCAAGAGGAATATAATCGCAAAAAACGCACCAATCAAAGAAAACGAGCCATTTACAAATGTATTTTACACCGGGCTAAATTTGGGTCTGCAGGCTATTATAAGGTGTATTTCCATCGTTTTGAGCTTACCGATGGAGAGCAAGACAAACAAGACAAAGCACGCTATAAGCCACATGAAGGAATCCCTCCTGAACAGGCATGCTTGTATTTTGAGAACTTAGACTTTAACAATTTACACGATAAATACAAACAAGATAAGGACTACCAAGCCTTACTAACAGTTTTAAAAGCCACGCATGTGAGTGGGTACGAGGCTTTGATGGGTTTAAACCATTTACACTCCCATCAAGGGGGCGATGATTACAAAAAAAATCATCGATCAAGCACTGCGTGTGGGAAAGGTTATATTGATCGATCTCTCTACTGCTTCCACGCAAATGCAAGAAAAATACATCAAAGGACTTTGTGAATATATTTTTGCTAAGTCTATGAAAAAATTCACCAACGATCGAGCTCCTGAGTTTATCCAAATGTATTTTGAGGAGGCACACAACATTTTCCCTAAAGATGACAAGGATTTAAAAACATTTATAACCGCCTTGCTAAAGAGGGGGTAAAGCTCAACATAGGCATTAGCTACTCCACTCAAGAGGTCAGCTCTATTGCTCCTAGTATCTTGAAAAACACCCAAAATTGGTTCATCTCACACCTAAACAATAAGGACGAACTTAAAGTTTTGGAAAAATACTACGACTTTGGCGACTTTTCCCAAAGCATTGTGAGGAATAACGATGTGGGTTTGGCACAGGTCAAAACCTATTCTAATAATTTCATTATCCCCGTGCAAATCGATCGATTCAAAAAGGATTAGCATGGGATATCGTGGGGAAAGAGCATCAAAAATCAACCACCAACACATTGTGGAGGACGAAAAAGTCAAGGCATATTTAGCAAGATGTGGGGAAACTGACAAAACACCATTGGACATAGATTTTAAAAGCATTGCCACAAAACTATCCTAAATCCAAAACAAGGTAGATTCTCACATAGAACGCCTTGTTGTGGTCGATGGAGGGTATGAAGAAGTGTGCATGGATAGCAAGTTTCCCTCCAAGAGGCTTTGTTTCTACAATGTGGGGATTTTGACCTTTTCGCTTCAAGATTTAAAGGCTTTAGAGGGGCAACAGAGCATTGACCCCGAAGTCTTAGGGCGGCTAGAAAAAGATTTTAAACGCTTTTCTTTTGTCTTGTCTATTCAGGGTTATTGCCACGATCACAAGGATTTTATTACCACCACTCGAGAAAGGATTTATGAGATTTTTAAAGAGAATAGCCTAAATGAGGATGGCGATTCTTTATTAAACACCCTCAAATGGCTTGTGTTTCAAGAGTATCTGGGTGGAAGGGGAAGTGTAGAGATTGGGTGCATCACTTGTGGCACAAGGCACACCTTTAAGCGACAGACCACAGACCATAAAGACCCACAAAACAACTTTTTGACCTGCGGGTGTGGCACAAAAATCTACATCACAGATTGTTTTGAATTACATACTTTGGTCGATGAAATCTTAGGGGCTGGAGGCATCGAGTCCTTCGTAATGAGTGCATTTGAGGTGGTGCTCATGCTCTCCATGTTTAGGTTTTTGATAGAAGCTGACAAATGGGAGTGGTTGCCTAAAATTCTCTTTATGAAAGATGGTCCCCTAGCACTTTTTAGCCGACTCGATGATTTTGTCTTTAAAGTGGTGCGGGTGTTTTTACAATTCCTTTATGACAAATCACTAAAAGATGGTGTGGGTTATGCTAACTGGATTGGCTTAGATAAAAGCGGTGCTTTTGTGGAGCACTTACAAAGCTTGGAGCACCAAATACCAGAAGAGAGTCTCATTTTGCCCGATTCGACATACATCAAAACCTATATCACAGGTGATACAAACTCCACTTTCGTGCACACCACCTATTTTGGTCTTAAAATGTTTGTCAAGTCCGATCGTGCTTTTGTGCTGGATGTGGCAATCCCTTTTGGCCTCCACAAGCAATACCCCAACTATTTAGAAAACCCCCATATTGAAGACTTTTTAACGCTCAAAAACATTTTAGAAATTCTAAAATCCCTCAGATGCGATCTGTACCAACAATCTTTTATCCCCATTGTCATGCTCAATAAACTTGTTTCGATCTCAAACGCCCCCGGCCAAAGGATTTTAAAAAGTTTTGCATTAGAAGTTTTAAATAAACTCACAAGCAATTAGTGATTAGACTTATTTGACCCTCTTATAAATCTCCGGGTGCGTGGTTTTGAAACGCCGATGAAACCAAAACCAGCTCTCAGGGTGGGCTCTAATGATTTGCTCGCTTAAGCTGGCTTGGGCTTGGGTGGCTTCTTGTATGTCGGCCTGGCTGTCGTCCGTGATGTTGATTTGTATCGGGGGGTAGTAAGTTACAAAGTAGTGGCTGTAATCCTCGTTAAAATCAATGATCACCGCCACAATGTCTATGTTGTAACGGCGGGCTAAAATAGAGCCTATGGTCGTGTGGGTCGCCTTATGCCCGAAAAAATCCACCTCCACCCCCTCTTTGGGAGAAATGTTTTGATCGACCAAAATCCCCACCAAACCCTTGCCCCCATTATAGACTTTCAAGAGTTCTTTAAACGCCCCCACTTTGTTGATAAAACGCACCCCAAAAGCCTCTCTGTGCTTGACAATCAAGCGGTTAATGTTCTCAAATTTCGTCAAACGCCCCAAAGAGCCCCGATCGTATTGGGCGTAATGTTGCGCCAAAGAAGTCCCCACCGCCTCCCAATACCCAAAGTGCATGCCCATCACCACTGCCTGCCCGTTCTTGGCTAGGGACTTTAAAACATTTTCTTGGTCTATGAGTGTGAAACGGGCATCGTAAATGTCCTTGGGCAAGAACTCCACCCGAACGCTCTCAAGGATAATGAAGGCGAAGTTTTGGTAAGCCCTTTTAATGATCGCCTCTTTACGGGCGTGATCCATTTCGGGGAAGACAAAATCTAAATTCGCCTTAGCGTCATAGTAACGCCGCTTGTCTAGCTTGTAAAAGACAAAGCCCAAAGCCCGCACACAGCCCACAAACCAAGAATGGGGCATGCGTGCCAAAACAAAGCCCAAAATGTCTAAAGCCCACTCTAAAATCTTGCCCCAAAAAATCCCCCACTCCCTTTTAATCCCGTTTTCTTTACTCAAATTTGTTTGTCCCTTCCAACACTTTTAACACCGCCTCTTTAATGGCAAGGGGCGGTATGTCTTTAATAGAATAATCGTTTTTGTCGTAGTCTGCTCTAGGGTTACCCACTAAGGCAACATGCCCTACGCCTTTAAGCTCAAATCTCTCCTTGGGTGTGTTGCCATACAGAGTAACGGAGGGGGTTTTTAAAGCCCATGCCAAATGCACCACGCCCGTATCCCCCCCCACCACCACACCCACCCCAGCCACAAGGGTTTTAACCTCTTCTAGGGTGAGTGGGGGCAACAGCACCGCTTGCACTTGGGGGCTTAAACAGGTGTAAAGCTCTTTGGCTTGTTCCAAATGGGCGTGGCTTAAAATTAAAATTTCTAAGCCACAATCTTTTAAAGCCAGCCCCACTCGCTTAAAGCCCTCCAAAGGGTAAGTTTTATGCACCCTAGAAGTTTCTAGCACGAACAAGACTTTGGGCGTGGGGGTGCTAAGGATGGGCTCTAATTTGGGGCTTTTGGGGCAAAAAAACGCTAAACTGCGCTCTTGCAAGGGCTCGGCCCACTCTTGTGGACTAAAGAGCAAATCAAAGCCGCCTTTAAGCACACAAGCGTTGCGCTCTAAAATGTGCGCGCTGTAGGGAACCGCCACCTTATGGCTGTAGCATAGGCTCGCTAGTTTTTCTCTGATGGAGTTCTTGTCAAAGCCCACAAAGCGCTTGGGGCTTTTCTTAGCCAAAAACAGACCGATTAGAGCGGATTTCACGAGTCCTTGCATGTCGATGATTAAATCAAAGACTCCCAGCGAGTGCAAGCCTCTAAAGAAACGCCAAATCTTTAGGGGGTTCTTGGTGCGTAGGGTTTTTTTATAGGGCAGGGCGTGCAAGACATCAATGTGGGGGGCATTTTTTAAAATCGGGGCAAAGTTCTCGTCCACAAACCAGTGGATTTTCACCCCCTTGTAGTGCTGCTTTAAAAAGGGCAAAAACACAGCACTCACAATGACATCGCCTAGGGCTGAGAGCCTAATGATGGCGATTTTCATACAAACTCAATTTCAAAGGGTGCAGGTTTGTTGAGTTTGGCGGTGATCTCTTGGCATAAATAGGTGTCGCTCGGGCTGTGGATTTGCAGGGTTTTGTGCTTCAAGTGGTAATGCGTGCCTTTAGGCAAGCGGGCTAGGCACATGGTTTCAGCCAGCCCCAAAATGAAACTGAGCCACTGCAAGGTCAAAATGGGGGGCATGATGGCACTGATGTGGGCGATGTTGCTGTCTTTGGGGATCTTCTTGTGGCTAAATTGCACCAAGAGGCAAATGATCGCCCGATCTTGATGGGAAAAGCCATAGCTCAAGGAGTGCAAACTCAAATACGCGCCGTGCTTGTGGGCATTGTAGAAGTTTAGCACCTTGCCTATGCTAGAGAGTTGCCCGGCGATTTTTAAATGGTAGAGATACTTTTCGTGGATACGATGCAGGGGTTGCAGCGCTTCAAAGAGTTTGGCGCATTCTTTTTTGACCTCTTGGCTGTGCTTGGAGTGGGGCAAGAAGCGATCAAGGAGCGATAAAATGGAGGGGTTGATGCCCTTAGGAAAGCTATGGTTGTGGCTTCTTAGCATGTCGCTTAAAAACACGCCCTCTCTCACCCCCACCCCGCTCGCTACAATCGTGTGTGCCTTAAAATGCTCCAAAAACATGGTGAAAATCAATGTCCCGCTTCTAATGCTGTCCTTACGATCCTCACTAATGCCAAACTCGGCAAGTTGAGACTCGCTGCTGCGTATGATTTGTTGCATCCAGTGCCAATTGCTCTTGACATCCATTTCATAGCCGTGGATCACATCAATGGGGTAGTTGTTTTGAAACATCCCCACTTTGGCCAAGGAGCGGATCGTCCCGCCCACGCCAAAAACACAGCTCGTTTTGAAGTGGGGGGGCAGTTTGGTCAATTCTTTTTGGATAAACTCCCTTGCCAAGTTCAAATCTAGGTTTTTATCAAAAAAGAGTTCTTTGAGTCGGATTGTGCCTAGATTGACCGAAACCAAGTCCTTGATTTTGCCGTTTTCAATGAGCGCACACTCGGTGCTCCCCCCACCGATATCGATGGTGATCCCATTTCTGTGGTGTAAGAGATTCGCACAAGCCACACCCCCATAAAACGCCTCTTTCTTGCCATCAATGACCTTCACTTGCAAGCCACATTGTTCTTTAACAAGGGCGACAAACTCTTTAGAGTTAGGAGCATCGCGCACGGCAGAAGTCGCCACGCATAAAATCTTACGGCTTTTATATTTTTCGGCAATGTCCTTAAAGTCGCTAAGTGCCCGCAAAGCCCGCTTTAGCGGGGCTTTTTGCAAGACCCCTTTATGTTCGTAAGTGCCTTGAGAAATGCGGACTTTGGATTTGATCTCATAGAGCAAGTAAAACCCAAATTGACTCGTCTTTTTAAAGATCGCCATGCGCACAGAGTTAGAGCCAATGTCAATGATTGTGGTGATTTTTGCCATAAAAACTTAAATTTCTTCTTGCAAGCTTTCGTATTTGTATTGTAATTCTTCTTGACTTTCAGCATTGTTAGGATCAGGTACAATCGCATCCACGGGGCAAACCCCCACACAGCTAGGTTCATCGCTGTACCCCACGCACTCGGTGCACCGATCCGGATCGATGTTATAAATCGGGTCGCTTTCATCAATGGCTTCTGTGGGGCACTCCTCACGGCACGCATCGCACGCAATACACTCCTGACTGACTAATAAAGACACGAAACCCCTTTTGTAGAATTTTTAGCTATTTTTACACGAGTTTTGCTAAATTTTCTCTAAAAACTCCCAAAAAAGCCCCTAAACACCGCACTTTTATGAAAAATGGGCGCACAAACTCACCCCCACCAACGCCTTTTGGCAGGCTTGGGGTTTTTTGATCACCATGGTGATTTGCGTGATGATAGGAAAACAGGTTTTAAGCCACGCCGTGATTTCGCTTAGAGCCTCCTCTAAAAGTCCATATTGAGTCGTGGCTAACTTGTTCTGCACCACCTCTAAAACATCCATGTAGTCTAGGTAATCTTGGGGGGTGTAATTGTACTCAATGCTTAAATCCACAATCAGGGGTTGTGGGGTTTTTTGTTCGCTCTCCAACACCCCGATGATGGCATCGATTTGGTAATCTTGCACGCTTAGGGTCATAAAATCTTGCCCTCTTGTCCGCTTAAGAGATTGAGTAAATTAGACCAATGCTTGTAAAGCGTGAAAACAAAGATCAACACCATAGGTGTTTGTGTGCCGACCTCATGTACGATATTGATGGGGGCGGGCAAGAATTTCGGCATGAAAAAGATGAGAACAGTCGCCGTGCCGACTCCTACAATGGAGGCTAGAGATGAGATTTTAAGCCCCTTGCCGATCACCGCCCACAAAGCCAGCCCGATCAAACTTTCTGCGGGGATGAGTAAAAGCACCGCCCCCATGGTGGTGCTGACCCCCTTGCCGCCCTTAAAATTCAAAAATGGTGAATAGCAATGCCCTAAAATCGTGGCGATGGCGACCATCCACTGCGCTGCATAAGTGAGCCCCGCTAATTTCGCCAAAAGAACACAAACAACCCCCTTCACTAGGTCCAGCACAAGCACAAGCGTACCGATTTTCTTTGCCTTATCGGGGTCAATGTTTTTAAGCACCCGCACAACATTGGTCGCCCCGATACCCCCACTGCCATGCGCTGTAACATCAACCCTATACATGACCTTCACCAGCCAGTACCCAAAGGGCATGCCCCCCACAACATAACCCAAAATATAAAAAACCACATTGATGTTTGTCAAAAAGCTCAAGAGATTGTCCATAAACTCCCCTAAAATTTAAACCCCCATTATAGCCAAATTCAAAACGACTTGAGATAAGCCCCCTTGATGAAGACATGATTTTTGTCGTTGAATAAAAAATTGACCTTGTAGCTCTCTTTGATCTTTTGCTTTTTGTTGGGCAAAATATGGCGCACGGCTAACTCAATGGAAGGCAGTCTTAGCGGTGTGTGTGGCTTCACCTCAAAAGCTAAAAATAAGGGTTTGTTGTGCACCTTGTCCCAGCCCGTGCGCCACCTAGGCAAAGTGCCCTGACTTTTTAAAAGCCGGTCACCCACTTGCAATTCAAAGGAAGCCAAATAATACACCCCAGGCTCTAAGTAGCGTTGTTCGATTTTGGCTTTTTTATAGGGGTCTTTAAAAATCAACAACACCCAATTATTGCTCCCAAGCGCAAATTCTTTAGAAGGCTTGTCGCCCAACTTGCGCCAGTAAGTCTTCACCACCCCCCCCTGATGGGCAATATCAAAGGTTACCAAACTCGCATCGGGGCTGTGTTTTAGGGCACACGCCCCCAAGAGTAGCCCGAGTAAAATCACATAAAATATCCGCACAAACCGCCCTATTTGATCAAGCTAGAAATGGCTTTAAACTGCGGGTGCGTGTAGGTTTGTAGCCAGCCAAAGGCACACATTTCAATGGATACAATCCTCGCTCCCTGTGCGCGTAAATCCTCTAGGGCAAGGGTGCAATCCGTGGGCTTTCTCGAGCTGACACACTCTACCAGCACGCTCACACTAAAGCCCGCCTTTAAAAAGTCCAGCACACTTTGATACACGCACACATGCGCCTCAATGCCGAGCACAAACAAAGGGACTTTAGGCAAATCCAGCACAGGGTAGGCACTGAAGCTCTCTTTGGTTTCAATCGTTTGGCAAAAGGGGCTTAACTCTTTTAAAGTTGCCCCTAACTTTTGGGGGTTTTGCTCTGTGGCAATGGTGGGGATATTTAACTCTGTGGCGATTTGTAAAAAGCGCAGGCAGTTTTGGCGCAACACCTCTTTTTGGTGCATGGCTTGAAACAATCGTTCTTGTAAGTCTATGAGCAAGACAATGGGGGTTTCTTGGGTCATGTCAATCCTTTTAAAAACCCCTATTCTAACCCAAAATGTCTAAAAGTTGAAAGATTTATCAAATGGTACCAAAAGTCGGACTCGAACCGACACGGAGTTGCCTCCACCAGATTTTGAGTCTAGCGTGTCTACCAATTCCACCATTTTGGCATCACAAATGCTAGGCATTTGTTTTTGCAAAACCTTTGGTTTTGCGTGTGGTGCACTGAGCGAGACTCGAACTCGCACGGGTTGCCCCACCACCCCCTCAAGATGGCGTGTCTACCAATTCCACCACCAGTGCTTTAAGTCCCCCTCCCTTTTGATTTTAGGCTAAGAAAGGGTTGCTGTAAATCGCCACGATGGCAAACACAAGGGTGTAAATCACTTGCGCCTCAATCATCGCCATAGCGATGAACATGGTGGTGAGCAATTTACCCCCCACGCCGGGGTTGCGGGCTGTGCCTGTGATGGCGGCAGCAGCAGCATTGCCCATACCGATTGCGCCCCCACAAGCAGCCACGCCTAGCCCCACAACCGCCCCGATGATGGAGTAAGATTTAATCATATCCACACCACTCACCTCTGCGCCAAAAGCCAGCCCCAACGCTCCTAAAAAGAAAAGCACAAAAAATTTCATCACCGCCACAACCTCGCTTTGTTAATTAAAATTTCCACAAGTCCCCATTATAGCGACTCTAAGCTTAAGCTAAGATGACATGCACCTTGCCCTGCTCAATTTTAGAGATTTCACACAACAGCGGCGCGCCATTTTCTAAGCTTGCCAAATCTAAATCTCCCACATTGCTCTTGTGTAGAAGCGCATCCCCCCCAGCCTCCAAGCGCACAAACACGCCAAAATCCACCACCCGTTTGACAAAGGCCTGCACCTTCTGCCCCACACTCAAATTTTGCAGCTGCAGGACTTGGTTGATATGCTCCCTAGCTTGGCTCACTTCGCCCTGCATGCCCCGCACACTCACAAGCCCGCTTGTTTTGTCTAAATCGATCTGCACACCAAAGCGTTGCAAAATGTCTTTAATGTGCTTGCCCCCCGGACCGATGAGCGCACTCATTTTTTGCGTGGGGATGTAAAAACTTTCTGTGGTGGGTAAATTCGTGTTGATTGACATGGACGCCACCGCCTCTTGCATGCGCTCTAAGATCACCAAGCGGGCTTCTTTGGCTTGCTCTAAAATCTCTGCCAACCACTCTAAGGGCAAACCGGCTAACTTCGTATCCATTTGCATGGCGACAATGCCCCGATTGGTGCCGGCGATTTTAAAATCCATGTCCCCTTGCATGTCCTCTAAGGCACTGATGTCGCTTAAAATGGCGTGCTTGGTGCCGTCAAACACCAGCCCCATCGCCACGCCAGCCACTAAGGCGGTGGGCTCAATCCCACTTGCCTTGAGGGCTAAAGAGCCGGCGCACACGCTCGCCATAGAGCTAGAGCCATTGGACTCTAAAATCTCGGACACTAGGCGGATCACAGGGGCGTTTTCGGGCAAAGAGCACGCCAACGCCTTTTGGGCTAAATGCCCATGCCCTAACTCCCTACGGCTAGGCGCACAAAGCGGGGCTGCTTCGCCCACGCTAAAGGGTAAAAAATTATAATGGAGCATGAATCGCTCTTTTGTGGGGCTTGTCTCTTGCAAGCCAAAATTTTGTTTGGCATCGCCCTCTGCCCCCAAAGTGCAGGTTACTAAAGCTTGGGTGTGTCCCCTTTCAAAAAACACGCTAGAGTGGCAAGTGGGGAGTAAATTCGTGTCTATATGGATAGGGCGGATTTGCTTTAAGCCCCGTCCGTCCGGCCTCTCATGTTTGTCTAAAATACTTCTATACAACTGCTCTTTAAAGCACGCTTGCAAGGCGTGTTGTAGCTCTGTAGGGCAATGCTCATTCAGTTCATGTGCGATGTATTCGAGCAAATGCTCTAGTTGCATACCCCTCTCGCTCTTTGCCATCAAGGACATGGTTTCTAAGATTTGTGGCTTAAAACGGGTGTTTAAAATTTGCATTAAATAAGGGTTTATTGGCTTTTCTTGGGGGGTTTCTAGTTTGGGGTTTCTATGGGGGGCAAAATGCTCTGTGTAAAGGGCACATTGGGTTTTAATTTTACTGTGGGCGGTGGCAAGGAGGTCTAAAAGGTGTGCCTCGCTTAAGGGGTCTGCCGCCTCTTTAGCCTGCATTTCTATCATTAAGATTTTATCCACGCTACCTGCCACAAAGAGATCGCCCTTTTCTTTTAAGCGCATGGCATAAATCGTTTGCTCCACGCCCACATTAGCCAAGTAAAGCGCACAAGAAGCGGCGTTTAAAGCGCACACTTGCAAATCACTCTCATAGGCGTGGCTCAGCAACAAGAGCGTGATTTGCGTGGGGTGAGCGTAAGTTTTAGGAAAAAGGGGGCGCAAAGAGCGGTCAATGAGCCTTGAAGTCAAAGTTTCGAAGTCCTCCATTTTGCCCTCGCGGCGGGTGAAGTTGCCCGGCAGCCGCCCCACCGCGTAAGCTCTTTGGCTGTATTGCACGCTTAGGGGCAAAAAGTCCTCTTCTGTGGTCTGCAAATCCACCACCACACTGGCTAAAATCGTGGTGTCTTGGTGGCGATAAAGCAGGGCACTCGTGGCTTGGCGTGCCATGTAATCTAAAATAAATTCCTCTGTGCCTATATTAATTTTTTGCATCAGTTCCTTTCATTTGGACTTCTTCAATTTTCTTTAAAATGGCTTCGATTTCAGCAGGCTCGATTTGTATCGGGGTCTTGTAGTAATGCTCTATGCTGACAAAATACTCAGGGCGGTACACACTAATCACCCCATCGCACAGCAGGGCCAAAGCGTCCGCCACACTCTTTGGCAAAATGGGGGTGAGTACATAGATGTTCTTAGACGACTTTGCCATGCAAGTTTGGATGGCTAAATTCGCCGTGATGCCCGTTTCAATGCCGCAATCCACGATGAAGACATTTTTATTTTCAAGGGATTTAATGGTGTTGCCCTTGCGGTATTTATAAATCTTAGACAAAATCTCTTCTTCATACACCCTTTTGGCTTCGCCATAGACATAATCCAGAGTGATTTCAAACGAGTTGATCAAATTTTCGTTCATGAGAATATCCATGCTCTCGCTCACAAGGGCGATCTCGCACTCCCTGTTTAGGGGGGCGTAAATGGGGGCGGTGAAAAGAAAATCTAGGGGGGTGTTGAGCCTTCTAGCGAGTACATGGGCAAATTTCAGCCCTTTTAGGCTTGTTACAAGCATGAGGGTGTTTTTGGTGTCTAAATGGCGGATTAAAATCTCATTCATCAGCAACTGCAACGCGTCTTCAGGACTAGCAAACATGAAGTCGTCCACTAAATTACTCATTTTAACGCCTCAAGGATCGGTAAGTGATGTTTGTTTTGGTAATAGGCGAGAAGTCCAAAGTCAATTTGACATAGTTGTTCTCATACACCCTTAATGGGTCGGCGGGGTTGCTGGTGAGCACAGGGCGGCGTTGGTTGACAAATTGTAACCCGATGCCAAAACAGCGGATTTTTTTAAAAATGCCGATGCGCCAATTTAAAATCACATTGTTTTGGATGTCATAGCCCACCGAAGCATTTAAAGAAAACCACCGAAAGTCGTTGCTAAGACCGGCTTTTAAATAGTTGGAGTTGTTCGTAGAAATTTTATTAATGGCATTCTCATCAAAGTTCTTTTTTAGATAATAGGACACATTTGCACTTAAAAATTTACGGGTGTAATTGGCATTGATAGACACCTCTTCTAGGCTGTTGTAATACCACGAATAAAATACAGTTCCGTAAACATCTAGCCCCCTTAAGGGCGAAAACCCGATTTTGCTCTCTATAGGCGAGCTGGCGATGGAGGTCGGGTCGGCAAAGTTCAGCACCTGACTAATGCGCCAATAGAGCAACTCCTGCCCGCCTAAGCCGTATAGATACTGTGTGAGATTTAAGTAAAGCTGGCTGTTGGAGGGGTTGGGGGTAAAAAGCAGCGCGGGATTCCACACCGCATTATATAAACGCCCTTGGACATCATAGTTGCTTAAAGTGGGGGAGGTGAAATTGTTTCTTGCAAGCGCGCTCAAATCATACATTTGCGTGTCAAAGAGCCCATCAGCAAAGGTGTAGTATGCGCCACTCAGCACCGCTTGGAGTTGCACCGTGTGTAAAAGTTTGTGGTACTCTCTGGCTAGGTCGGTGTTTAGATACAGCGCATAACCGCTTGAAAAGTAGTTGCCAAACTCTTTAGATTGTCCGCTCACTTGTGGGATGTAGCTTGTTTTTGTGTTGAATATGGCAAGGTTACTCAGCTGCACCGTGTTCCACAGCCCCACGGATAGATATTTTTTAAAGAGCGAGAATTGTAAACCTAGAGGGACATTGATGGTGTTTTGGGCGTAGCCATAGCCCACTTCCCGTACCACATTGTGGAATTGGTAATCTAGCGAGTAGAGCAGGTGTTTCCAGCCTAAAGTGTTTAGGTATTTGTGGTATTGCAAATTTGGCAGGGATTGGAAGGTGTTGTTATTGTTGATTTTGTTGAGGTTTAAAAAGTATTTGAGGTAAAAGCCGTAAAAGTGGTTGTTTGTTTGCACATAATAGTTGCCCCTAGACATGTGGGTAGCATCCGTGATGCGCTGATTCACCTTTTCAAAGCGCACATAGTCTAGGTCGTTCATATACAAGAAGTCTAAGTAAAAGGCGTTGTCTAAGGGTTTTTTTAGTCCAAAATATTTTTGTAAAGCTTGGCGGCTGGCGTGCAAAACTTCAAACCCAAAGACATTTTGGTTTCTCAAGTCATATTTTTTGGTGTAGGCGTTGTAGTTGCGGAAGTAACGGGCGTTGAATAAAAATTTATCCTGATGGGAGTTGATCAAACGCCCTTCAAAGTTTAAGCCCAAACCCCTTTTAGAGCGGATCTGTGGGGTCAGTGTGATGTCCCACGAATCTTTGGGGGCAATGTAAAAGGGCTGTAGGTAGATAAAGCCGGCAAGATTAGAGGTTCCAAACTCAGGGTAAAGAAATCCGCTTGAGCGTTTGGTGCTTGTAGAAGTGAAAAGATAGGGCAGGTAAAACACGGGGATTTTGCCCAAATAGATTTTAGAATTGACGAGCGATAAATGTTGTTTGTCGGCGTTGTATTTGCCCGAAGAGGCGTTGACATGCCAAATGGGGTTTTCAATGTCGCAACCCGAGGTGGTGAGGTTCTTAATGTAGTAGTGGTTTTTTTGCGAGTGGGCGATGTCGGCGCTGATCCAAATCCCCGTAACGCTGTCTTGCACATAAAAGGGAAACATGAGGGCGTATTTATCGTCCATACGCACTTTCATGTGCTCGCTTTGCACCAACAATCCCTCGCCCCGATAGACCTTGACATGTCCATCCATCGTGGCTTCTTTTTTCTTGGTGTCGTACCTCACTTGATCTGCCAAAATATAGACATCGTAATTGAGAAGGAGGGCATGCCCTGTGGCGGTAACGACATTATTTTTAGCATCCACTCTGTCGGCGAGCAATTCAAAAATTTTATGGTTTTTCTTGTCAAACTTTTGCACGGCGACTTGCTGTTGCTTGCCAAACAACACACCCAAAAAAAGAGCAATGATAAGAGTACCGCGACACACCACTCATTTAGACACGATGGTAAAAGTCTGTGCGTGTCGGTCATAAAAAGTCCGCCCAAATTTATCCCTAAAGAAAAAGCCTAAGGGATAAAAAAGCAGGAGCTCTTTCAGCAAATACCGCTTCAAACGGGCGGCAAATAGAGGCTTGTCTAGGCTTTTGAAGTCCAAGACTCGCAGGTGAAACACGAGTTTACCCAAGCTGCTTGCAAAGGCAAGCATGGATAAAGACTCGTAGACCACATGCACCGCCACAAAGGCGCATACAAAGCGCAAAAATGCCGAATGCAAGGGCAAGTAAGGGTGCAAATCCCACGCCAGAAAACCAATGAAGAGCAAATCCACGAAATAAGCCCCAGCCCGCCATAAAAAGGGGGCGAGCACCAGCCTTTCTTTGTAAATTTTTTCTTCTAACTTGGATTCCAATCAAAGCACCCCAATGTCCTCGCGAAATTGCATGCCATCAAACTGCACTTTTTTGACTAAGTGGTAGGCGTGGCTTTTGGCCTCAGCCAGCGACTTGCCCCAACCCACACACACGCACACCCGCCCCCCAGCCACCAAGAACACCCCATTTTCTTGCGTGATCCTACCCAAGTCCAAATGGGCGTTCTTCTCATCAATGGGGTCTATATAGACACTCTGCCCCTGTGAGATTTGGTGTGGGTAGTCCTTGCACGCCAGCACCACGCCCAACGCATGTTGTGGGTGCAGTTCTAGCTCTACTTGCGCTAAATTACCCTGCATCGTGGCTTCTAGTAAATCTAGTAAGGGGGTTTTAAGTAGGGGCAACAACACACTGCACTCGGGGTCGCCAAAGCGTACATTAAACTCCAATAAATACGGCTCAAACTGCCCTTCTTGCTCCACAACGACAAGCCCTGTATACAGCACCCCCACAAAGGGCGTGTCTTTCTCCCGCATGGCTTTGAGTGTGGGCTTAAAAATGCGCTCTACGATCTTTTCTCTTAGGGTGTGGTCGCATAAATGCGAGGGCGCAAATGCCCCCATCCCTCCCGTGTTCGGCCCATTTGGGTGCAGTTTTTTATAGTCATGGCACGCCGGCAAGAGTAAAAAATTTTGTCCACTCACAAAGGCGAACATAGACAACTCAAAGCCGTCTAAAAACTTCTCTAAAACGACTTTGGAGTGCGCTTTAAACAAGTTTTCTAGGGCGATCTTCGCTTCGTTTTCTGTGTGTACCACAACCACACCCTTGCCCTGTGCCAACCCATCGGCTTTGAGCACCACAGGATAGCCAAAGTTTGGGACAAGTTTTAGGGCTTGCTCTAGGTTTGTGGCGATGGCGTAGGGGGCAGTGGGGATCTTATGCGCTGTGGCTAACTCTTTTGTAAAACTCTTAGAGCCCTCGAGCATGCTCGCTTTTTGGCTTGGCCCAAAGACCGCCACGCCCGCTTCTTGTAAAAAATCCGTCAACCCCCCCACTAAAGGCTCTTCAGGCCCTATTAAAACAAAATTAATCATTTTCTCTTTGGCAAAGGCGGCGATTTGGGTGAAATCTTGCAACAAGACATTCTCACCAATGCTTTGTGTTCCCCCATTGCCGGGGCTGAAAAACAGCTCGCCCACTCTAGGGTCCTCTCTTAGCTTGCGCCCTAGCGCATACTCGCGCGCCCCGCCCCCAATGATTAAAATTTTTTTCTTCATTTAATCCCTAATCTTAATCCGCCCAAACGACCGTTACTTGTGTGCTGTAGTTCAATAAAGCTAAAAAAGGCAAGAGGGTTTCTTTAGGGGGCAAATGCGAGCAAATGCCCATCACACCGAAACCGCTACAACAGCCTTATAAAATGGATAAACGAACTTGCCCCATTATGAAACACGCATCGTCCAGGCTTAAAAAGCCCCATTATACCCCATTTTTGCTTAAGGCTGTGGATAAAATACACGGCTTAAATACAGCCCACTAGGAGGGGCTAGATCCACGCAAACGCGCCTTTTTAACGCCACTTGCGCTCTCAAATCTTCTAGGCTCAAGTGCCCCAAAGAATATTTTAACACCGCCCCAAGCATCAAACGCACTTGTGCGCGCAAAAATCCATTAGCCTCAAACACGACAACCACGCAATTTAACCGCCCCATACAAAAGGGATAGCAAAAGGCTTTGTAAAGGGTACGCCTTGTGTGCTTAGGGCTGCTGCCCGTTTTGCAAAAGTATTTAAAATCGTGTGTCCCCACAAGGCAATTTAGGGCTTCTTGCAAGCTTTCAAGTGTGCCGTGTGGGTGGAGGGCCACATAGCGGGCCAAAAAGGGGCTTAGGGGGTTTTGTGTGAAAATGTAGCGGTAGCGCCTTTTGTAGGCGCAAAAACGGGGGTGAAAGTCTAGCCCCACTTGCTCTAAACTTTGGCACACAATGTGGGGGGCGAGTTTGGGCTGTAAATGGGCTAAGAGTTTAGGCGCGCTCCAAAATTTAGGGGCATTGAGCGCCACGACTTGGCAAGTGGCATGCACGCCCTTGTCTGTACGCCCGGCGGCGCTGATTTGGCTAAAGACATGCAGCTTGGCTAGGGCGTTTTCTAGAGTGCCTTCAATGGTGTTAAAGCCCTCTTGTTTGGCAAAGCCCATAAAGGCACTGCCATCGTAAGCGAGAGTGAGTTTAAAGCGGCGCATTTAGTAAAAGCGCACAATGATACGGCGATAAAGTGCATACGCCCCCAAAAACCACACAATCGGCAAGGTGATGGTGCCGATGATGGGCGCGTCTTGGCTGATGACATGCATGCCTAAGAAGTAAAGCCCCACCGCCAAAAGCACATAGACATAGGATAAATTCTTGGAAAAGCGGGGATTAGAAATGCCAAAGACGGGGATTAAAAAGAGGCTGGCTAAGGGGAACAGGGCGACTAAAATGGCTTGGGTGAAACGGCGTTGCTGGTTTTTGTCTGGGTGGACACCAAAGGCCTTTTTCCAATAGCCGATGTAGTCGTGTCCGTGCACATAGGCGGCGTTTGTGCGGGCGGATATGCTGAGTTTGTTACGCAAATTCAATTGATTAAAGGAGACCTTGCGCAACTGCCCCTTGTCGGCAAAATAGGCATTGCCATGCTCTAATTGCAAACCAAAAACCCCATCGGTGTTTTTCACCTCCCCTTCTTGGGCGATCATGAAGCTCTCTAAAGCTAGCCCTTTATGCGAGAAGAGCACCAAATCGCTAAACACCCCCCCCTCTTTCTTGCCTACATACACCAGCCAATCGCCCAGCTTCTGCCCGAACTCCCCAGCTTGGATATTGACATCAATGTGGTCCTTTTTATCCCTAATGAACGAATAGTATGCGCTCTTGGAGGCGGGGATTAAGACCAAAGAGAAGACCAAAAGTACACAGCTGGCAAAGGCACAAAGGGGCAAAAAGGCTTGCACGATCTTTTTAGGTGCAATCCCTAGCGAAAAAAAGACGAGCAACTCGTGGTCATAGGACAGCCGTGCCAGCCCAATGGCGCAGGCGGCAAAAAAGGTGATGGGGATGATGAAAAAGATTGTGCCGGGCAAAGAGTAGGTGTAGAGTTGCACCAAGTCTAAGAAGCTCAGCTTCACCACTAGAGTAACGCTGGCAATGCCTATCAGCATAATCATGGATGCGATGAAAAAGAGCACCAAAAAGAACGAAAAGAAAATTTGTGAAATGGCGTTGAACATGCATTTTTTAGCCAAATCCACGATGAACCCTTAAACCCCCCGCTCAATGCCCTTTAAAATAGGCACAAACTGGCACTTCTCTAAACTCTGTGCCACCAACCGCCCGTTTTGTTTGACAAAACGGGTGATGATCTGCGTGTGTCCATCTAGCATGGGGGCTAGTAAAATCCCCCCCTCGCCTAGCTGCTCGTTTAAAGCTTGTGGGATGTGTGTGGCGCACGCCGAGAATAAAATACGCTCAAAGGGGGCAAACTCACGCCAGCCCTCTTGCCCATCTGCCAATTTTGTGTGGATGTTTGTAACCCCCAAACGCCTAAATCGTTCTTTTGCCTGCACCAAAAGCTTTTCAATGCGCTCAATGCTAAAGACACGGCGCACTAATTTAGAGAGCACCATTGCTTGATAGCCACTCCCACAGCCAATCTCCAGCACGCTATCCACTCCGCCCAGCTGTAAATATTGCGTCATTTTCGCCACTGTGAGCGGAGAGCTGACAAACTGCTCGCCATCTAGGGGCAGAGCGTTTAAGCTATAAGCGAGGTGTTTTGGCGATACAAACTCCTCTCTATTGACCGCACAAATGGCTTCCTCAACGGACTTTTCTAGAGGAAAATGCCGCGCGATTTCAGCGCACATATGCGTGTTTTTCAAGCTAAACACTAAAACCCCTCAAAGCTGATGCTGCCCTTAGAGTAATTGCTGACCCTGGCCTCAAAGAAGTTTGAGCGGTGGCTGTTGAAGTTGGCAAACTGCTCGACCCAGCGGATGGGGTTTTTGGTGTGGTAGAGTCTAGGCAACCCCACGATGGCTAAACGGGTGTCGGCTAAATACTCCGTGTAGGCGCGCAAGATTTTAGGGCTTAAATCTAAAATCTGCTCTTGTGTGATGTACGCCCCCCATGCGCTCTCCAAATCCACGGCTTGTTTAAACATGTCCACAACCTCTTCAAGCAAATCGGGGGTGAAAAGGTCCGCCCTCTCTTTACGCAAAGAGTTGATCATGTTTTGGAAGAGGTTTAGGTGCGTAACCTCATCCCTTTGGATGAAGCGGATCATTTGTGCCGTGCCGAGCATGCGCCCACTTCTAGCCAACGCGTAAAAGTAGCTAAACCCGCTGTAAAAGTAAATGCCCTCTAAAATTTGGTTGGCAAACAACGCCTTTAATAAGTTGCGCTCGGTGGGCTCTTGCGACAGGTCCATGTAAATTTGGGCAATACAATCGTTCTTGTCTTTGAGGGCGGAGTCGGTGCGCCACATTTCGTAAATCTCATCGCTGTTTGCGCTGATGCTCTCCACCATCACGGCGTAGCTGTGGCTATGCAACGCCTCTTCAAAGGCTTGGCGCACCAGACATAGATTGATTTCAGGGCTTGTGATGAAGGGGTTGATGTTGTCGATGAGATTGTTTGTTTGCAAGCTATCCATGAAGATGAGTTGGGCTAGGGCGCGGTCGTAGCCAATTTTCTCTTGGGGGCTTAACTTCAAATAGTGGGTTTTGTCCCCGTGCATGCCCACTTCTTCAGGAAACCATGTGTTTGTCAGCATCGTCTTCCAAAGCTTGCTAGCCCATGGGTATTTGATTTGGTTTAAATCAAACATGCTCGTGGGGTTGCCCCCAAAGATTTGGCGCTCCCCCGCTTGCTCTTTGGACTCGGGGTTGTAGATTTTTTTACGACCCAGTGCTTTCATTTTTCACTCCTTCAAAAGGGGCTTAGTATAATCTAAACTAACTTATAAAATAGACTTCGGCTAAGTTTAAGCCTAATTTAAACTTCTAAAAGCTAGAATGCGTGGTTTATGCGGAAGTGGCGAAATGGCAGACGCACCAGACTTAGGATCTGGCGCCGCAAGGCGTGGAGGTTCAAGTCCTCTCTTCCGCACCACTACTTCAAAATCTCTTGGCGCAGAATCCTGTCGTAAATTTTATCCGGTAGCAGTGCTTTAGCCCACACCAGCAAATGCGCCTTTTTACCCACTAAATAGCGAGTCTTGGGGTGCTTGCTCTCTAGGGCTTTTAAAATGGTGTCTGCCACGAGATGCGCTGGGCTAGCCTTTTCATAGACCTTTTTAAAATAGGTGTGGGTTTTTTGCAACTCTAAAGCGTAGGGACTAGAGTTGGGGCTGTACTTTAAGCCCCCATCCCACTTGGTTTTAATCGCCCCCGGCTCGATGACAACCACCTGCACACCTAAATTCAACAACTCTGTGCGCAAACAATCGCTGTAGGCTTCTAGGGCGTATTTGCTGGCGTGGTACCAGCCCAAAAACAGCGTGGTCGAACGCCCCGCACTTGAAGCGACATTGATGATCTTTGGCTGAAGTGCCACGCTGGCACGCAACAAGGGCAAAAGTTTAGAGCACAACACCCCCACGCTAAATAAATTCGTTTCAAACAACGCCCGCGCTTCTTCAATGGGTTGTTCCTCAAGCGCGCCGAATATCCCATAACCGGCATTATTGATGAGGGCAAAAAGCTGGGTCTCTTGCGCTAAAATCATGTCTGTGGCTCTTGCAATCTGGTTTTCGTCTTGCAAATCACAATCAAGGCGCACGCAATGGGGGTGTTCTAGACTTTCTATTTTTGTCGCTTGGCGTGAGAGGGCATAGACTTTATAACCCTTTTGTAAAAGCATTTTGGCGCACTCTAGCCCGATCCCGCTGCTCGCCCCCGTCAACACCACCGCTAACATGGTTGCACCGCCAAATACTGCTCCCACACATACGCGCTTTTAATGATCGTCTCTAGGCTGGCATATTGTGGTTTAAAAGCGGTATGACTGAGAATCTTCGTGTTGTTGGCGATTAAACTTGCTGGATCGCCCGGGCGCCTGCCCTGCATTTGCACTTTAAAATCCACGCCCGAAATTTCTTTGACCTTAGCCACCACCTCAGCCACGCTATAACCCCGCCCATAGCCCACATTGTAAATTTGGCTGACATTTTCAGCTTGCAAGGTCTTAAACGCCTCTAAATGCGCTAGGGCTAGGTCATCTATGTGGATATAGTCGCGCACACAAGTGCCATCGGGTGTGGAATAATCGTTGCCAAAGATCGCCATAGAGGGGCGTTTATGTGTGGCGCACTCACAAGCCACCTTGATTAAATGCGTGGCGTTTTTGGCCCGATGCCCCAAAGCAAAGGGGCTGTTGTAGTCGTTAAAGTGGGTCGCCCCGGCGACATTAAAATAGCGCAAGAGGGCACAAGCAAAGGGCGCAACTTTGGCAGTGTCTAGTAAAATACGCTCGCTCATCATTTTAGAAGCCCCATAGGGGTTGATGGGGTTTAAAGGGGTGTTTTCGTCAATGAGGGTTTTAGTTTGCCCATAGACGGCGGCGGTGGAGGAGAACACAAAGTGCTTAATTTGGTGTTTCACACAAAGCCTTGCTAATTGTAGAGTGTTGAGGGTGTTGTTGGCGTAGTAGTCTAGGGGCATGCGTGTGGATTCTTCGACCAAGAGTTTTGCCGCAAAGTGCAACACGCCTTGCACGCTATGCCCTTGTGCTTGTTTAGTCTTTAATAAACTCTCTAGTTTGTCCATGTCGCTTAAATCCAAAAGATCAAAAAACACCCGATCGGGATAAAGGTGTTTCAAAGTCTTGGCGTGGATTTCAAAGCCCGTGCTTAAATTATCCACAATCCAAATCTTATAATCTGTCTGCTCTAAAAACAAACGGGCGGTACTCGACCCGATATACCCACAAGCCCCCGTGAAAAGTAACATGCCCAAACCTTTAAAATTTTGGGCTATGTTATCTAAATTTGGCTTTCGTATTGTGTTTTGCTTTAAAATGCAACGCTTTATTTTAAATCTCTCTTGACTCTCTCTCTCTCTCTCTCGCTAAAATGCTTTTTGTCTTTTTTAATTTTTTGTAGAAAGGGAAAGATGGCCGATACGGAACTGATCTATGAAACATTGGAAGATGAGTATTGTAAGGTAAAGCACATTAGTGGGACTAGCGACTATATACCAAATCCTGAAGCTAGAACTTGGATTGAGTTTTATATCAAGTATTCGGGCGACTCCAACCCCATTTGTTGCAACGCTGACTGCCCTAAAGGCACGCCAGCGACCATAGGGGCGCACATTAAGGTGGATTGCATCGGCAATAAATACTATATCGTGCCTGTGTGTGAGAGACACAACCCCTCTAGACCCAAAGACCCCTCTTGGGTTGTGAGGAGTGGGACAAGAGCTGTGCCACAAAGCTTAAAGAAATCGCCCCAAAAAAAGGGTTTTTGGGGATCCATTTTTGGATAGGTAAGAAAGGATACAAATGGCCAAAGCGGTTTTTCTGTATGGATCGCCTGGGGTGGGCAAAACGGAATTAGGCAATGTCTTGATTGAGGAAAAATTTGAAGGAGGTTACCGACAGACGACGCAAGTTAAGGTGCGTGAGAAAAAAGGATTTTTTGGTGGCTTAAAATTTGTCGTTGTGGATTGCACGGGACTAAACCACAGCCAAAATGAAGCTAAAATCGCCGAAGTGAAAAAGCAATACGATTTAGACAACTCGGATTGTAAAAGCGTGTATGTCTTTGATGCAAACAAGCCCAGCAGTTGCGATCGCTCTGATTTAGACAGCCACAAAAGGCATACAAACGAGTTTTATTGTCTAGGCACACATAGGGATAAAATCAGCAGTGATGAATACAACCGATGGATTAAAGAGTTGCAGTCTTCATGCTCTGTCAATATCTTTGATCTCACAAAAGCCCCCTATAGCGATATTTGTAGCTTCTTAGGGCTGTAGGTACACTTGATGAGCGTCTATGCCCAAATGCAAAGCCTTAGCAACGATACGCTCTTGGTGGTGCAAGATACACACTTGTTAGAGGGTGCGTCAGCCGATCAATCTTTGCAAATCCTCAACAAGACCCTTTTAGATTTTAAGGGCGACCTCAACGAAGAGGGCATTTATGTTGTAGGGGGCATGCACCTAGCCTATCTCAAACACCCTAAGCAAGACAATATCGGGCGGGCTTGTTTTGCGGTCTTTGTCTATGACAAAAACGAGAGTTTGAAGGCTGTGGGGGCAAGTGCATTAGTACTTGGGTTTGGAGGGGATATTTTAGAACGCCTAAGAACCCTCGATCAAAACGCAAAAAAGGGGCTAAAGATTAAAAGGATTTCTCTTTTAGCGGCGTTGATGGGAGGACTTGGGGCTTTGGTGGCTTTTGCCACACACACATTGACACATAAAGGATGAACATGAAAAAGTATCTATTGTTGGGCGAGAACAAACTAAGAGAATTTGAAAAGGATCGGGAACTCGCTAAACCTCTTGACTTTGGTCAGGGCAAGCTTATATTTGGCGGTGGGTCTTTGATCACCAAATTTGGCGAAACGCTCAGACCCTCTAGCGATGAAAGTTTTTTGTTGCTCGAGTCGGACATTTTCCCGGGGCGTTACTACAAATTGGAAACTTATCAGCAAGACTATTGGCTCGATGTGGCGGATTTTTTAGACATGCTCTTTTCTAAAATGGGGAAAGAAAAATTTTATATCCACATGAGCAAAACAAGCAGTGCCCACAGTGAAAGCAAAAAATCACTAGGCGTGGGTCTTGGCGATTTTAAAGTGGGCACACAGGCACGCGATTATGCCGAAAACCACAACAACACATCTCTTACGCGTGGATCAGGCAATTATGGCTATAAAGAGTCTGCATCGGGGTTAGACAGTTGGCTTAGGCAACAACAAGTTACAGACACCGCTTTAGGCAATTTGGGCGTACGGGCTGTGGTGGATGCCTTTAAGCGCAATGGGGGCAGTATCCAAAATGGAGCGGAGTTTGTGAATTGCTTTGAAATGGAAAAGACCCTTAAGGAATCCACAGAAATACAGTGCGAGATCAGCTCTGATATGAGTCAGAGCACTAAACATTACGCCCCGAGTTTTGCAAACAAGGCGGGGAGCTTCAAAAGAGGGCGAAACTTACGAAAAATACACGCTGTTTTACTATGCCAAGTTTTAGGCCAACGGTGTCTAGGAAGTCTATTTGAGAAGACACGCAACTAACCCCTATCTTAGCCCATCACCCCCTCCAACTGCTCTAAAATGTGTTGGCCTATGGGCAGGGCGGAAGTGGCCGCGGGGCTGGGGGCGTTGCACACATTGACACTTCTAGCGCTGTTGCAAAATAAAAAGTCCTCAATGAGCTCTCCGTCATCACTCACCGCTTGGGCGCGCACGCCCGCTGGGTGGGGGCTTAAATCCTCCAGCTGTAGGACCTGGCAATACTTTTGCACCAAGCGCAAATAACTTTTTTTACATAAAGAGTTTTTAAACTCCAAAAGCCCGGGTTTAAAATATTTAGCGATGACCTTTCTCACCCCTTTGTGTGCTAGCATTTCTTTTAAATCTTGCAAGCTGATGTCTGTTTTACAATATCCCTCCCTTTTGAGCGCAAGCACGGCATTAGGCCCCACAGTAATACTCCCATCGATCATGCGTGTCAAATGCACCCCCAAAAAGGGCATGCTCGGATCGGGGATCGGGTAGATCAGGTGTTTAACGATTTGGTTGTGCTTAGGAGGCAGCTTAAAATACTCTCCCCTAAAGGGGCAAATGGTGAAGTTGGGTTTTAGGCCCAGCATTTTAACCACCCGGTCGCTGTGTAGCCCGGCACAAGAGATCAAGTAATTTGCCTCATAAGTGGCGTTCTTGGTGCAAAGTTGCACCCCCCGGGCGTGTTCTGTGATCGCCACCACTTTGGCGTTGTAAATGACCTCTCCGCCCCTTTCTTTAAAACGCCTAGCCATCGCTAAAGTAACTTCTTGATAGCTCACAATGGCACTTGTGGGAAAAAGTATCCCCCCCAAACCCGTGATATTTGGCTCTAGCTCCTTAAGCTCTTTAGCGTCTAAACAGGTGCGCTCTAGCCCGTTTGCCTTTGTGCGCGCTAAGAGGGCTTGCATGCGCTGCATTTCTAAGGCATCGCTGGCGACCAAGAGTTTTCCGCATTCCTCGTATTTAATTCCATTTTCTAAACAAAAAGCTTTGGTGGCTTTGTTGCCCTCATAGCAAAAACGCGCCTTTAAACTGCCCGGGGTGTAATAGACCCCAGCGTGGATCACCCCACTATTGCGCCCCGTTTGGTGCATGGCACTTTGGGCTTCTTTTTCTAAGAGCAAGACCTTAAAATCGGGGTGTTTGTTTAAAAGCTGCATCGCCACCGAGTGCCCCAAAATCCCCCCTCCGATCACCGCACAATCGTAAATGGGTGGCATTAGAAATTTTTAAAGTCTTTGTAGCGGCTAAAGGGGTTGGTGGCAAAAGAGAAATACCCCCTTTGGCGCATGAGCTCGCGGCGCAGGTTGGGGTGGGGTTGGAATTTATCCCGCCCGTGTAGCCAAAATAAGTTGTTGATGAGCAAAAACTGCCCCACAGGCACAGGAAAGGAGAGTTTCGCCTTAGAGCTCTCTAAAGAGTCGCCCAGATCGGCTAAATACACGCCCTCTTCGTAGTCCTTAGGTTGGGCAAATTGGTCAATGTAGAGCATGACAGGGTTGGCTTGGCTGTCTGCCTCAAACACGGGGTGATAGACATCGTAAGCCACATTTTTACTTGGGGGGGCAGACCAGCGCATGACCCTTTTGGCGAGGGGGTGGTTGTAGAATTTAGCCAAGTCCTCCCAGTCATCTAGGTGCAAGAGTTGCGAGTCGCCCCCTTGCATGTGCTGTTCGTCAATCTTATACATCAGCACATAGTCGGTAACCTCATTGACATAGGTCCCGTCATTGTGGAGTTCTAGAGGCTTTTGGGGCTGGCGTAGGTAGCTGTCTGAATTGTCGGTGTTCACCACCGCCCATCGGGCGTAAAACTGCCCGCTCATTTGATCAAAGTTGGAACGGCCGATCAAATGCACCACAGCCGTGGCGATTTTGACCATGGCATCGCCCTGCTTTGCAGAGTTGATGCCCTCGGGGCTTAGCAACAAGGCACCGGTTTTGCGATCGCTTAGGGCTTTTTCTAAAAAGGGTTTGAGCTTGTGCTCGCAGAGTTTGTCTAAGATTTGCGCGGCCCTAAAACGCAAGAAGGATTTATATTCCAACGCCTGCACGGGGCAATCTTGCAACTCTTTGAGCAAGTTGTCAATGACCTCTTTGATAAAGGTTACTTGCAAAAGCCGTTTGGAGTAGGGGGTAACCTCTACGCTAAAAGCCTTGGTCGCAGATTTGTAAGCCATGCTCTCTCCTTATCTTGAGATAAATGCACCAAAGATTTTATCCAAAAATCCATAACAATTAAAACCCTCAATCTAAAGGCAAACCAACCCGCCCATATTTTTCAGCCAAATGTTTCCGTAGGGACTGCCGCTCGCTCATGCAGAGCGAGGCCAATACACACTAAACCCCTAATCTAAACGCACATTTAAATATTTGATCTCTAAATAATCTTCGATGCCATATTTTGAGCCCTCTCTGCCCATGCCACTTTGTTTGACTCCGCCAAAAGGGGCGGTTTCTGTGGAAAGATGGCCAGCATTCACCCCCACCATGCCATACTCTAGAGCCTCGCTCACCCGAAAGACCCGCGCTAAATTTTGGGTGTAAAAGTAAGCCGCTAGCCCGTATTGTGTAGCATTCGCCCACTCTAAAACCTCTTCTTCAGTGTCAAAGCTAAAGAGGGGGGCTAGGGGTCCAAAGGTTTCCTCTCTAGCCACCGCCATTTGTTGATCGACTCCCGTTAAAATCGTGGGCTCAAAAAAACTTGCCCCAAGACTGCTGGGCTTGCCCCCGCTTAAAATTTGGGCCCCTTTGCTCGTGGCATCGCTGATGTGCTCTTGTACCTTAGCCACCGCTCTAGAGTCGATCAAAGGCCCTTGTGTGGTACTTTCCTCTAGCCCATTGCCCAGTTTCAAGCCCTCCACCTTGCTTTTTAAAATGTGGCTCAGTTCCTCATACACGCTTTTTTGCACATAGATTCGGTTAGCACACACGCAGGTTTGTCCGCTGTTTCTAAATTTAGAGAGCATGATCCCCTCTGCCGCTTTTTCTAAGTTTGCGTCTTCAAAGACAATGAAGGGTGCGTTGCCCCCTAGCTCTAAAGACAGCTTTTTAAGCGTACCGGCACTTTGTGCCGCCAAGATTTTACCCACTTCAGTCGAGCCGGTGAAGCTGATTTTACGCACCAAATCGCTCTCACAAAACAGCTTGGCGAGCATTTTAGTTTCCCCCGTAACCACGCTCAAAACCCCTTCAGGGATGCCTGCTTTTTGTGCTAGTACCATTAAAGCGTAGGCACTTAGGGGCGTTTGGGTGGCGGGTTTGATCACCATCGCACAACCACAGGCCAGAGCTGGGGCAAGTTTGCGTGCGATCATCCCTGATGGGAAGTTCCACGGGGTGATCGCCGCGCAAAGGCCGATGGGCTGCTTTAAGACCAAAATCTTTTGGTTATGCACCACGCTTGGCAAAATGTCCCCATCGACACGCCGCGCCTGCTCGGCAAACCAACGCAAATAACTCGCCCCATAGGCGATCTCTGAGCGGGCTTCTTTTAAGGGCTTGCCCATTTCTTGCGTTAGGATACGGGCCAAATCCTCTAAATTTTCTAAGAGCAAAGCGCGCAATTTTAAGAGGATGTCCGCCCTTTCTAGGGCAAGTTTGCCCGCCCATTCTTTTTGTGCCTTGTGGGCGTTAGCGATGATTTGCTCTAGTTCGGCGTGGCTGACACTTTTGACATAGGCGATCTCTTGCAAGGTCGCGGGGTTAGTAACAGGGATATAGCCCTCTTTGGGGCTTTGGCTTACAAAGGGGTGGTTGAGTAAAGAAAAGTTCATGCGAGTGCCTTTTTAATGGAAGTTTCAAGGATTGCTAAGGCTTGCTTAAATTGCTCCTCAGGGATGGTTAAAGGGTAGAGAAAGCGGATCACATTGGCGTAAGAGCCACAAGTTAAGAGCAAGAGCCCTTGTGTCATCGCTTCTTTTTGGATGGCTTTGGCTAAAGTGCTGCTGGGTTTGCCCTTATCAAAGAGCTCTAGGGCCACCATCGAGCCAAGCCCCCTAATTTGTGCCATTTGGCTAAAGTTTTCTTTTTCTTTTAGGGCGTGTAGATGGTCTTTGAGCTGTTGCCCGAGTTGTTGTGCCCGCTCGTTCAGCTTTTCTTCTTCAATGATTTTTAACACCTCTAGGGCGGCGGCGGTGGCTAAAGGGTTGCCGGCATAAGTGCCCCCAAGCCCGCCGGCACTTAAAGAATCCATAATATCCGCCCTGCCCACCACGCCTGAAATGGGTAGCCCCCCGCCTAGGCTCTTAGCCATGCAAATGATATCCGCTTGGGGTTTAAAATGCTCCATGGCAAAGGTCTTGCCCGTGCGGCAAAAGCCCGTTTGCACTTCATCGGCGATCAGCACGATTTTATGCGTGTCGCAAAACGCCCTCAAGCCCTCGACAAACTCTGCGGGGGCGGGGTTAAACCCCCCCTCGCCCTGCACCGGCTCAAAGATCACAGCAGCGACATCGGTGGGAGCGATTGAACACTTGCAAATGAACTCTAGGCTTTTTAAAGCATCTTTAATGCTGACCCCGTGCAATTCATTGGGGTAGTAGGCGTGGTAGACCCCGGGCATGCCCGCCCCGATTTCTGCCTTATAGGGGGCGACCTTGCCCGTCATGCTCACCGCCAAGCAAGTACGCCCGTGAAACGCCCCGCCAAAGGCGATCACGCCATAGCGTTTGGTGTATCCTTTGGCGATTTTAACGGCGTTTTCAGTCGCCTCCCCACCTGTGGTGAAAAAACACGCCTTCTTTAAACCGCTGATGGGGGCTAGGGCGTTGATCTTTTCGGCCAGCTCAATGTAACCTTCATAGGGCGTGACTTGATAAGCCGTGTGGGTGAAGCGGGCTAATTGCGCTTGCACCGCTTGGATCACTTTAGGGTGTCTGTGCCCCACATTTAAAACCGCAATGCCCCCGGCAAAGTCGATGAACTCGCGCCCATCAACGCTTTTAATCGTGGCGTTTTGCGCTTCTTTAACGAACCAATCGCACGCAATGCCAATCCCTCTAGGGGTGGCCGCCTCTCTTCTTTGTGCTAAATTTTGCATGTTTGCTCCTTTGTTGAAACAAGGCAGATTGTATAAAAACTCGCTAAACAGAGAAACAAAAAGGCCTATAAATTGTCGTTGCAACAGCAATTTTACACTTTTTTACACGGAGTGTTTTTTAAGATGAGGTGTAGTAGAATGGGGCTTTTCATTGGTTTTTGTGCTTTCGTTAAGAATTACACCTAATATTAAGGAGTTGTTATGGGCAATACAGAAGAATTAGCGGCAGACACCATAACCGGCATTGGGCGCATGAGAGAGCTTAGCATGTCTTTTTTAGTGACCCCCACGATGGTGAATTTTAACAATGTCATGCACGGGGGAGAGTTGCTGAATTTGCTAGACAAGGTCGCCTATGTGTGTTCTTCGCGTTATTGTGGATGTGGCACCGTAACCTTGAGTGTGGATCGGGTCTTGTTTAAACACCCCATCCACATCGGCACGCTTGTCACTTGTTATGCGAGCGTGAATTATGTGGGGACTAAAAGTTGTGAAGTGGGGATCAAGGTCATTTGTGAAGACTTTAAAAACCAAACCGCTGTGCACACCAATAGCTGTTACTTCACGATGGTGGCGGTTAAAGACGGCAAAACCGTGGCCATGCCCTCTTTTGTCCCCCAAACCGACAAAGAGAAAGAACGCTACGAGAGGGCGATTCGGCGCAAAGAAGCTTTAAAGCACACCCAAAAGAGCGCGCTTAAAAGCGGTTGTTAGTGCACGACCCGCTCTTTCAGTTGTTTGGCGAGCAAAAAGGCTAGTTCCAGCGCTTGGGTGGCATTCAAGCGGGGGTCGCACTGCGTGTAGTAGTGCTGACTTAAATTGTCCTCACGCACCGCTCCGCCCACACACTCGGTAACATTCTGTCCCGTCATCTCTAAATGAATCCCCCCCACGCAGCTGTTTAAGTCCTTGTGTATCTTAAAAAAGTCCAGCACTTCTTGCAAAATGTGCGTGAAAGAGCGGGTTTTTACGCCATCTGCGGTTTTAATGGTGTTGCCATGCATGGGGTCGCACACCCACACGACATTTTTTTGCGCCTGCAACATGCCCTTTAAAAGCGGGGGAAAATTTTCTTTGAGCATGCTCGCTCCCATACGCACAATGAAGCTCAAACGCCCGGGTTCGTTTTGCGGATTGAGCGCATCGCATAAGCCCAGCATTTGTTCCAGAGTGGTTTTAGGTCCGATTTTCACGCCTATAGGGTTATGCACGCCCCTTAAAAATTCCACATGCGCTTGATCTAAATCCTTGGTGCGCTCGCCAATCCAGAGCATGTGTGCCGAGCAGGCAAACCACTCCCCACTGAGGCTATCCTGGCGCACTAAGGGCTCTTCATAGTTGAGCAGCAGGGCTTCGTGGCTGGTGTAAAAGTCGGTTTCTTGCAAGGCGGGTAGATTGGCCACGCCACAGGCTTGCATGAATTTAAGCGCGTGGGTGATTTGCATGGCCAGGGTGCTGTATTGTTGCCCCAGGGGGTTGTTTTTCACAAAGTCCAAGTTCCACCGATGCACCTCGGCCAAGTCGGCTAAACCGCCCTTAGCAAAGGCGCGCAATAAATTTAAGGTCGCTGCGCTTTGGTGGTAGGCTTGTAGCAATCTTTGCGGGTTAGGGGTGCGCTCTTTAGAGTCGAGCCCATTGACCATATCCCCCCGATAAATGGGCACTTTCTCCCCGTTAACCTCCTCAAAGTCCGCGCTTCTAGGTTTAGCAAACTGCCCGGCCACGCGCCCGACCTTAATCACAGGGCAACCCCCCCCAAAGGCTAAAACCACACTCATTTGCAAGAGCACTTTAAATAAATCACGGATGCCATCGGCGCTAAAACTGCTGAAACTCTCGGCACAATCGCCCCCCTGCAACAAGAACGCCCGCCCAAAGGCCGCTTCTCTCAGTGCGTTTTTGAGGCTACGCATTTCTTTAGCAAAGACCAGGGGTGGATAGCTTTTAAGCGTGGCCTCTGCCTCTTTTAAAGCCTTTAAATCGGGATAGGTGGGTTGTTGGCTGATGGGGCAAGCGCGCCAAGAGCTAGAAGACCAAGTTTGCATATCAAGCCTTATTTGAGTTGTTGTAGGGCGAGTTTGATGAGACTAGCCGCGTCTAAATTTTGTGGCAGGTTGCTACAAATCTTAATTGCCTCTGCGGCCTTAAAGCCCAAACTCTGCAAGCCTAAAATGGCTTGCTGCACCTCGCTAGTTTGGCTCATTTCAGCTTCGCTCGCGACAAAGCCGGCTAAATCGAGCATGATTTTACCCGCCATTTTCGCCCCCACGCCCGGCACTTTTTGCAGGGCTTTTAAGTCCTTGTTTTGGATACACGCACTAAAAGCGGGGGCATCATAGACGGATAAAATGGCCAAAGCGGCTTTGGGCCCCACACCATTGACCCTCAAAAGCCGCTCAAACAAGTCCTTTTCCGAGCGCTTTAAGAAGCCAAAGAGGGCGTGGCTGTCCTCTTTGATGATTAAAGTCGTGTGCAGGTGTGTGCGCGCGCCCACTTGCAGGTGCTGGCTGGTTTGCACGCCCACATGCACGCCGTAAACCACGCCCTGCACTTCTATTTCTACAAAAGTGGGGCTGGTGTGCGCCACCACACCCTTTAAACCCACCAGCATTAGAAATTGGTGATGTGCTGGTAACGGCTGACTTTACGCACTTCACCGCTTTGTTCATCTAGGATATAATCTGCCGTTTCGCCCTTTTCAGTGATGAGGCTCTTAGAGCCCTTAGTGTAGGCGCGGGCGTAAATCACAGTGTTAAAAGCTGTCCAGGGTCCATTGGTGTGTACTTGCACTTGTTTCATGCTCGATTCAATGCTGATCAAGCGTTCTAAAAATTGGCGGTTCAAATCTTGAATGCGGGAGATGTACATATGCAAGATTTTCACCCGTTTCAAACAATCCATGAAATCGTAGTAAATCCGCTTGATCGCCTCCTGTCCAATGAGAGTCTTGCGGGTGGTGATGTCGGCGTTGCGGATTTTGTCGATTGTAGGCTGGTTTTTCTGCACAAAAATGTTGAGCTTTTGGTATTGCGCCATCACCCTTTGGGCTTTGTCTTTATAAATATTCATCGCCTGTTTGGTTTGCTCTAGGATTTCTTTATTTTTAGGGGCAGCAAAGGCAGAGAAACAAAATTTGTTTTCGCTTCCATCGATGGTGTCAAAGTCGCATTTGGAGGAAAAATAAAAGGCGTTGTTGGATTTGACTTGTTTTAGCTTGATGTCTTCGGCATAAATTTGACTCCCGCTGCTCGCCTCCACTTCGCAACTCTCTGCAAAGATCGTCCCCCGATCCACATATTTGCATTGGACTTTTTTGCCCTTACACAGCCCTTTGTTGTTGGTGATGAGCACTTCCTCAGCCTCTGCACTGCTCTCGGTGTGTAATTGCCCCTCAATGATGATCTTTTGCGCCACCAATTTGACATTCTTGCCCACATTGCCCTTGACATAAATTTCTTTGGCCTCGATGCGCAAATTTGTTTCAATGGCGTTGTCTATTTCGTTTTTAGAGCTAATGTATAAAGTGAGCCCATTTTCCACACCCCCTAAAAACATGGGCATGTTGGTGTTTTTCATCTCCACATATTGGTTTTTGGTAAAACTCTTTAAGGCGTTGTTGATGAAAGCAACATATTGGGCGGTTTTAGACAGATAGACGATCCTAGCTGCATCTTCCTTGACATCAAACGCCTCCGCGCTGTACTCCAGCTCAAAAGGCACATCCTCTAAATCTTGCACTTCGCACATTTGCCCTTTTAAATCCCGTCCCGCTGTGCCTTTAATGGGCTTGATGTACTCCAAAACGACATCGCCCTTGCCCGCTCCATAAATGGCGTTCACAGGGGCCTCCTCGCCATTTTTCAATTCCCAAGACTTTTTGAGCGCAAAGGTAAAAACCCCGGGCTGGTTAGGGGTGTAGCGGGATTTTTTAATGCAAATGCGTTCGGGCAGTTCTTCCTCGGTGGAGTAACGCACCAATTCTTGTTTAAACAAAGTGTGCTGGGCTTGCATTTGGCGCAAAATGATTTTTTTATACGCCATGCGCGCCTCCACAAAGTCGCACAACTCTCCAAAGAGCCATTCGTCATTGACAATCATAAAGGGGGTCTCACACACCAAATACAGTTGATCAAAATCGGGCGACATTTCTACATCAATGAAGTATCTAAAAAGCTGCTTTTTAATGCAAATATCGTAGCGTTGAATCACTTCTAAAGCAGGGTTTGCCCAAAAAGCATCGTTGTCTATTTGCTTTAAATCCTCGCCTTCTAAGACCTTGAACTCCCCGTGCGGTTCGGATCTTGTGAGGGTGTGTACTTTGATGAGATCAAACCACAAGTCGTGCACTTCAATCCCATAATTTTGGGCGATTTTTTCCAACTCGGTGCGGATATCGCCACAATTCTCCACGATTTTTGAATAAAACTCAGCCACCAACAACCCCTTTCTTAACCATCACGATAAAATCCAAAGACGACAAGCAAAAACTGATCTCTTAAAAATCTTGTGCACATAACCCCGCCATTATAGTGTACTTCTCTTTTAAAATATAGATTGATTTAGATTCATCCTCCAACTCTATTTCAATTTTCAAGTTTTGACAATTTAGGTTGTGTTGTCGGTGCGCTTTATTTGCTAGCTCAACGCAAATTCCCCCCCTATTAAGCCTTCAACAAGATGTTTTGCAAACCACTTAAACATTTTCCAGCTCCTCTAAAACATGTTTAATGGATTTCCTAAGGGGGGTTTTTTGGGCTATGAGAAGATTCTCCAAATGGGCTTGAATCTGTGTGGTTTTATAGGGGGTTTTAGTTTTTAAAAGCGCCCTTCTTTGCGCCTCTTCTAGGGCAAGCAAGGAGACAAAAAAGCTTTTTGAATCAGAATCGAGAGGGGTGTTGGATGCTGGCTGTGTTTCAGAGGACATGCCCACACACTTAAGGGCAAAAATAGCACAGCAAGGCCAAATGACAACCCACAAGAATACAGACAAACCTAGAACACCATATGCCATATCCTCACTGATATAGCCTCTAACTATTCGGTCGAGAAATACCAAAGCAAATAAAATGATAAGTGGGGAAACCAAATTTCCAAAAAAAAGAGACAAGACTCCTAGACCGGAACGCTCTTGTTTAAAAAATATGCCAAAGGGAAAGAAGATAGAGGGGAAAGCACCCTTGGGCAATTCATTAAAATTTTTATATTCTCGACTTGTGATGACCCCAACGATGCTGACCACCCAGCCCACCAAACCGTGTTGGGCAAAAAAGATAAAAATGGTTAAAAGATACCGCCCCCTCAAAGCAAACAATGCCCACGGGGAAAAAATCAAAGCCAAGACCTTCATGTATCTTCCTTACACAAGACAATTTTTTATCTTATGCTTTTTTCTCATAGAAAAAACTTAAAATATCTCAACATACATGTTTCGATGTTAGCTCTTTGATAAGACAGACAAGAGGTTTGCTTGTTCTGTTAAAAATCAGGGCTTTGCCCAAACTTTAATATACCATTCTGTTTTTTATTTCTCATTTTGGTTTTATTGTCCATTGTTGATCATTTTTTCAACACCATATAAACATAATAGCCCACACCGCCGACCAACACCCCGATGAGAAAAATCAAGAGGACACTATCGAGCAATCCCATGCCAATCCTTTAGATTTTTGACTAAAAGCCATGACACTCAAAGAAAGAGCAAGAGGTGCGCCTAGCTGACGAGCTTGCCCCCCTCCAAGTGGTAAATACAATCCGCCATTTCTAAGCTATTTGGGTTGTGGGAGATGATGATGATCAGGCGGTTTTCTTTGAGACTGTAAATGGTTTGTTTAATGTTTTCCTCTGTGTCGCGATCTAGGGCCGAGGTGGCTTCATCAAAGATCAACACGCTCGCCTCTTTGTATAGTGCCCGTGCGATGGAAATTCGCTGGCGTTGCCCTCCGCTCAAATTCGCCCCAAATTCCTCTAAGGTCGCCTCAATGCCACCTAAGTCCCTCACAAACTCCAAAGCCTGCGCCTGTTCTAGGCATTGTTGCACCCTGTGCGCGTCAATCTCTAAGCCGTAGGCGACATTCTCGGCCACCGAGCCACTGAAAATAAAGACCTTTTGTGTAACAATGCCTATTTGTGCCCTTAAGCTCTTTTGTTGCAAGTCTTGTAGGGGGGTGTTGTTGATGAGAATTTGCCCGCTTGAAGGCTCGTATAGGCGTAAAATGAGATTAACCAAAGAGCTTTTCCCGCTCCCGCTCTTGCCCTCAAAGGCGACTATTTGGTTGGCTTGTAGGTTTAGGCTAATGTCTTGCAAGGCTAGGGAGGAGTTGTCGCGATAGGAAAGGCCCACATGATCAAAAGCAATTTCTTTAATGGGTTGCTCTAAAGTCTGTGCACCATCGCGAATGGCGGGTGTGCGCTCTAAAATCTCGTAAGTGCGCTCGCCGGCGACTAGGGCTTCTTGGAAGTTGGAGGCGATTCGCACAAGGCGTTTGATGGGGGTGTAGAGCATGAAAAGGGCAGTGATGAAAGAGAAAAACGCCCCTACGCTGATATGCCCCTTAATCACCTCCAAACCGCCTAGATAAATCACTAAGGCGATGGCGATGGAGCCTAAAAATTCCATTAAGGGGCTGGAGATTTCGGCGTATTTAATGCTTTTTAGGCTCAAGTTAAAAAAGGCCTGGTTTTCTTTTTGAAAGGCTTGTAGCTCTAGGCTCTCTCCATTGGAGGTTTTAATCACCTCCACGCTGTGGAAAATCTCAGACAATCTGGCGGTCATGCGGGCGTTGGTTTCTTGGTTGGCTTTGGAAAGTTTTTTGACTTTTTTGATGATTTTACTTAAAGGGATCGCCGCTAGGGGCATGATGATGAGCCCCACAATGGAGAGTTTGGGGCTTTGGTAAATCACCACGCAAATGAGCCCGATGACGCTTAAGAGCTCCCGCACACTCTCGGCTAGGTAGTTGGACAAACTCGCCCGCACTAGGGCAATGTCGTTGGTGATCCGTGAGATCAACTCGCCCTTGTGGGTGCTGTTGAAAAAACCCATCTCCATACAAAGCATGGTTTCTAGCATTTTATGGCGTAGGTTTTTAATGATGTCTAAGCCGATAAAATTCGTAAAATAAGTTTGTATGTAAATCCCCCCACTTTTGCCCAAATACGCCACAATCACCAAAAAAGGCAAGACACTCAGCATGTGCGTGTCTTTTTTGATGAAAATGTCATCTAGGGTGGGCTTGACGAGGTAGGTCCCCCACGCCGTGCTTAGGGCAACCACAATGGAGGCTAAAACAATCCACACAAATGAGCCAACATGCCCCTTTAAAAAGGGGGCAAAGCGCCTAAAAAAGAGCCTCAAGCTAGGGTATAGCCCGCGTCTAAAATCGCCTCTTTAATGTCCGCTAGCGTGGCCGGGGGGTTGAAAGTGATGGCCACTTCTTGTTTGTCTAAATGAACGCTGATGTGTTCCACGCCCTCCAATTCCCCGACAAACTTTTCCACCTTATCCACGCAATGCTGGCATGTCATGCCACTCACTTTCAGTACTTCTTGCATATTCATCCTTTGATTTTTTTATGTGTACCCCTCAAGCGCTGGGCATTAAACACCACGCTTAAACTGCTAAGACTCATCGCTAGGCTGGCTAGCATGGGATTTAGCATGAACGGAGCAGCCACGCCACAAGCTAGGGGGATCGCCAGCGCATTATAACAAAAAGCCCAAAACAGGTTTTGTTTAATGTTTCTGATCGTGTATTGGCTCAATTTTATGGCGTGCAAGGCGGCACTCGGGTGGTTGTGTAGGCTTAGCACATCGGCGACTTCTAAGCTAGCCCCACTGCCTAGCCCCATCACAAGCCCCACATCGCTTTTGGCTAGAGCCGGGGCATCGTTTAGCCCATCGCCCACCATCATCACCACCGCCCCGCTTTTTTGCAAGTCCTCTAAGGTCGCTAATTTGTCCGCCGGCTTAGCCTCTGCCTTGTAGTCTAAATTTAAGGCATGTGCCATTTTTGCCACGCTTGCCTTGCGATCCCCGCTCAAAAGCAAGGTTTTGAGCCCGCAAGCGTGCATGCCCTCTATCGCCTCTTTTGCCCCCTCTTTGAGTCGGTCCTCAAGCACAACAAGTCCTAAGATTTTAGCAGGTGTGCCAAAAAACACCCCGATCCCCTCAAACTCCCCTAAGTCATTGGGGGCATTAAAAAAGTCTAAGCTTCCGGCTAAATATTCTTGCCCTGCAATTTCCCCGCTTAAACCCAGCCCCGGGGTCGCCTTAATCCCCCTTGCCTCTAGCAAATGCACCCCTTGAGCTTTGGCATAAGCGACAATGCCCTTAGCGATCACATGCTCGCTTTGCGCTTCTAGGCTGGCACATAGGCTTAAAAGCTCTAGCACCTCCACACCTTGCGCAGTACGCACTTCTTTGACTACGGGTTTGCCCAGCGTGATGGTGCCCGTTTTATCCAGCAAAACATGGCTAATGTCCTTCGCCCTCTCTAAACTCTTGGCATCTTTAAAGAACAGCCCCAACAAGCCCGCCTCTTTTTGCGCCACTAACAAAGCCATCGGGGTGGCTAGCCCCAAAGCGCAAGGGCAAGAGATCACCAAAACGGCGATAAACACCTCCAAAGCCTCTTTAAAACCCCCCTTAAACACCCACACGATAAAGGCAAGGCTCGCTATGGCGATCACAATGGGGACAAACACCCCTGCCACTTTGTCTGCAAGCCTTGCAATGGGGGCTTTAGAGCCCTGCGCTTTGGCGATCAAATCTAGGATTTGTGCCAGCATGCTTTGGGCCTTGTTGTGGGTGGCTTGCATTAAAAAGGGCGTGTTCGTGTTGAGTGTGCCCGCAAACACTTGAGAGCCCTCTTTTTTCAACACAGGCACGCTCTCCCCGCTTAGCATCGACTCGTCTATCTCGCTCGCCCCCTCAATCAAAACGCCATCCACAGGGACATACGCCCCGGGCAACACCCTTAAAATGTCGCCTTTTTGTAGGCTCTCAATCGCCACCTCACGATCTTGCCCGTTTTCCACTTTTAGCGCACGGGTGTTGTGCTCTTGCATGAGATCTTGCATGGCTTGTAGGGCTTTATCTTTAGAACTTTGCTCGACCCTTTTGCCCCCCATCACAAAGAGCAAAATCACGCACACACTCTCAAAGTAATACCCCTCTATGCTTGTGTGGCTGTGCGCTCTAAAGAGCAAGACAAGGCTATAAACAAAGGCTGCACCCGTGCCAAGCGCGATTAGACTATCCATGTTGGGTTGCCGCGCCCACAATGCCTTAAAGCCGTGGATGTAGAAATTGCGCCCCATATGCATGGCAATGAGCGTCAAAATGAGTTGGGTGAGCCCGTTATTAAAGGGGTTTTTCAACAAGGTGGGCAGGGGCAAAAGGGGCGCAAACATAGACAGACACAGCACCCCAAGCGTGCAAAGCAGGGTGAAAAGCAGCTTTAAATTTGGGGTCAAAAAAGACGGCTCAAGTAAGTCTTTCAAGGGCTTTTTTTGGGCGGTGTAGCCGAGTTTGCCAATTTGCTTAAAAATGTCCTCTAGGCTTGCTTGGCTCTCATCATAGACCACAAAGGCTTTTTTGCTGAGTAAATCCACCCCCACCTCTTTGACATACGCCTTACGCCCCAAAGAGCGCTCAATCCCACTAGAGCACGCACTGCAAGTCATGCCCTCAATGTAGAATTGTGCCTTTGTCATTATGTCCTCCTATCATTTGTGTTTGAAGACAATCCTAGCCATGAGAAACACCCAACGAAGCAACCCGTAAAAGAGATAACAGAACATAAAAGAGCCCAGCACCTCCAAAGGGCGCACAAAGAGCAAGAGCAAGAATAACAAGAGCAAAATGAAAAGTTTTAAATTCCACTGCACTTTTTTAAAATTGGGGTAGCGGATATTGCTCACCATCAGCACTCCTAAAAACACAATGTAAGCTAAAAAGAACTTGCCCCAGCCCTCCCTCAAAACGCCGTATTTATTGTCGATCAACACCCCCAGCACCACCAGCACCGCCGCACTAGGGATGGGGATACCGATAAACGAATAAGGGTCTGTGGTTTGGGTCGTAACATTGAAACGGGCTAGGCGGATCGCCCCAAAAATCACAAACAAGGCACAAGCCGCCATCCCAAAACGCCCGTAAAAATGCCCCACATAAAAATAAGCGATGAGGCTTGGCGCAACCCCAAAGGCAACCACATCAGCCAGCGAGTCGAACTCTAGCCCAAACTTGCTCGTGGTGTTTGTCAGGCGTGCGATGCGTCCATCCAGCCCGTCTAAAACTAGGCTACCCACCACCATCCAGCACGCCACGATAAACTCCCCATGCGAAGCGTAAAGCATCGCCATCACGCCTAAAAAAATGCTGCTCGCCGTGAAAAGATTGGGGAAGAGGTAGAGTGGCTTCACTAGCTTGCGTGTTCCTCTAGGGGGACTAAACGACTCTCCAAATTGTGGCTTGTCTCATAATCGCTGATGATTTCACGCACCCTCTCGCCCGTGATCACCTCTTTTTCAAACAACTCGCCCACCATCACCTCAATCGCCTCTTTATAGTCGCTCAAAGTCTGCTTGACATGCGTGTAGCGCTCCTCCAGCAAGGTTTTAATGAAGAGATCCATTTGCTCGGCGGTTTTCTCGCTAAACTCTCGTGGGCTGCCAAAGCCCCCGCCTAAAAAGGAATTGCGTTGTTTTTCTAGCACCATCAGCCCACTTACATCGCTCATGCCATAGTAGCTCACCATGCCCTTGATGATGTCGGTTGCCCGCTCTAAATCGTTGCTCGCCCCCGTTGAAATCTCTTGCAAGAACACATCTTCAGCTGCCCGACCGCCTAAAAGCACATCAATTTCTGCGATCAACTCGTGTTTTTGCATCAAGTATTTATTCTCTTCGGGGGTGTTGAGCGTATAACCTAAAGCGGCCATGCCTCTTGGAATGATAGACACCTTATTCACCCGTGCCGAGCCCTTTGTCATCTCGGAGATCACGGCATGTCCGCTCTCATGGTAGGCGACAATCTTTTTCTCTTTGGGCGAAATACGCCGACTTTTTTTCTCTAAGCCGGCAATGCCTCGCTCCACCGCTTCTTTCAAATGCTGTTGCTTGACTTCTTTTTGGTTGTTGCGTCCGGCCAGCAGTGCCGCCTCGTTAATGATATTGGCTAAATCCGCCCCGGCTAATCCAGCGGTCAGCTTGGCAATCTCTTGCAAATCCACATCATTTGCCAGCTTGACGGGCTTGATATGCACCTTTAAAATCTCCACCCTGCCATTGAAGTCGGGTTTATCCACCAAAACCTGTCTGTCAAAACGCCCGGGGCGTAAAAGGGCGGGGTCTAAAATCTCGGGGCGGTTCGTGGCAGCAAGCACGATCACAGGGGCGTTCTCTGAGCCAAAGCCATCCATCTCGGCTAAAAGCTGGTTTAAAGTTTGCTCCCTTTCATCATTGCCGCTGATCATGCCCCCTGCTGCCCGGCTCTTGCCGATCGCATCGATCTCATCAATGAAAATGATGCTCGGGGCTTCTTTTTTGGCAATGTCAAAGAGATCGCGCACACGACTAGCCCCAAGCCCCACAAACATTTCAATGAAGCTGCTGCCCCCCATGGAGAAAAAAGGCACGCTCGCCTCCCCTGCCACCGCCTTAGCAAGTAAAGTCTTGCCTGTGCCGGGAGGCCCCACTAAGAGCACACCTTTGGGGATTTTCGCCCCTAATGAAGCATAACGATCGGGGTATTTTAAAAAATCCACAATCTCCACGACTTCCTCTTTGGCCTCTTCATTGCCCGCCATGTCGTTAAAGCGGACTTTGGGTTTCTCGGCGTTTATGAGCTTTTTAGAGCTGCCCATGCCAAAAATCCCCCCGCCCATGTTCTTTTGCATGCGGCTTGCCATGAACATCCATAAGCCCAAAATCACCAGCACGGGCAAGAGCCAGCCTAAAATCTCGGTGAAAAAATTAGACTCGCTAAAGCCCGAATAATTGATTTTTTGTGCATCCAATAGGGGGACTAAAGAGAGATCAGGCACCCTCTTAGCCACATAGATGGTTTTAGAGCCCCCCTCTTTGCTCGTGGCTTTGATCAAGGTCTGCCCGATGCTCACGCTGTCCACTTCTTTTTTCTCAATCAACTCTTTCATCTCGTGGTAACTGATATTTTTCGTGCTTGTGGATAAAAAGCGCTCCCCAAAGCCATCATCGCTGTTCATCACCCGCATCGCCACGATCGCCACAAGGATAAACACCACGATCAAGACTAGGGGGTTTTGTAAAATGGGCTTTTTGGGGCTGGGATCGCCCGGTCCTTTGTTGTGTTCCATACAATTCCTTACAATGTTTAACTTTTAGACAAATGCAAACACACCCACTCATTCTCTTGAGTGCGTTTCTTGAGGCTAAAGGCTTTGGAATACATCTTTAAAACACGCTCGGCGTGTTCATCTAAAATCCCCGATAGAAAAATTTCTGTGTGGGCGTGGCTTGCCTTTGAAACTTCTGGGTAAAGCCCGATGATCACGCTTGCCACGATATTCACCACGATCAAATCATAGCCCTCCCCAGCCACAGAGCCCAGCCAAAGTTTTTCATAAGTGGCGTTGTTTTTAGAAAAATTCTTCTCAGTTTCCTCAAGGGCCAAAGGGTCTATGTCGCATAAATGCACCCTCGCCCCTTTTTTGGCTAAAGCCAAGCCTAAAATCCCGCTCCCACAGCCCACATCTAGGGCAATTTTTCCGCTTACCTCAAGGGAGCTAAAAGCTTGTAAAAGTAGCCTTGTGCTTTCGTGATGTCCCGTGCCAAAGGCTAGGCTTGGATCAAGGCTTAAACAAATGGGGGCATTTAAGGGCTCTTTTGCCCAGCTAGGGTTAATGGCAAAATCCCCACACACGATGGGCGAAACGCCTGCCTTGTAAGCCTCGATCCAATCTTTGTTTTCGTGTTGTGCGCTGTGGTGGTAAAAACCGACCGCTTTGCCCATGCGCTTGGATAGGTCGGCGCAAAAACTTTGAAGAGCCTCTAAAAGGGGTTTAGGGTCGTGTTGCGAATAGACAATAAAGCCCTCTTTTGGCAAGGGCACATTTGCACCAAAGCACTCGTAGGGCAAGTTCGGGGCTACACTTTCCTCGATCGCCTCCTGTGTAAAGTCCAACAAAAAGGCACTGAAAAGATCGGGGTGATCTGTGGGTAAAATAATCGTTTTGAAATAGACTTCTTGCAAGAGCGCGCCTATTTAGTCATTTGTCCCCAGCACGACTTCTAATTTTTCCTTCAACACTTGCGGCGTGAAAGGCTTGACGATATAGTTATTCACCCCAGCCTTGAGGGCGGTGATGACTTCCGCCTTGCCCCCTTCTGTCGTGATCATAATGATAGGCAAATCTTTAAAACGCCCGTCTGAGCGCACCTTTTTCACCAAATCTAGCCCGTTCATTTCGGGCATGTTCCAATCAGTGATCAAAACCCCCGTGGTGTCGTTGGCGTCTAATTTGCCCCACGCCTCCACGCCATGCTCGGCCTCCATAATGTCCTCATAACCCAAGCGTTGCAAGGTGTTTCTAATGATTCTTCTCATGGTCGAACTATCATCCACAATTAAAATCTTCAATCTCGCTCCTTATTTTAGCGCACAGCCAAGAATCAATGCGCCATTTTAGCATATTTATTTAACCTCTAGCTTTAAAGCCCCATAGCAAACGCCCAAACAGACAAGGGGAAAAATTTCACCAAAAGCTCCATCTCTTTGTCTTCAAAAACTTTGGGTTTAAAAGGTGAATCACCCACCCGCTAAAGACGGGTGGGCTTCTTGCTTCAACGATCCATAACTAGCAGTATCCAGTATGTAGCCATACTTGGTTACAGCCCCGTTAGCGGAATCTCCACAAGCGTAACTTCGGGTAATCCCTACCCTAGTTTTATCTACCTTGATAGCGTGTCGCTCATCTAGCATTCCCAAAGCATAGTTTCTGATATTGATGCTAGCGTTTAGGTCTCTGTGGTGGTATGTTTGACAACAAGGGCAGATAAAATTTCTAATAGGCAGTGGCTTTTTACCTGTGTTGCTCCCACAGGTCGAGCAGATTTGAGAGCTAGGGAAGTATTGGTCAATTTTGATAAGGGTTTTACCCTTCCAACCAGCCTTATATTCTAATAGACTAATGAGCCTAGACCAGCTGGCATTGGCAATGCTCTTAGCTAGTTTGTGGTTTTTGACCAAATTCCTAACTTTCAAGGTTTCTACTGCTATCAAATCGTATTGATTGGTTATCTCATTACTGATTTTATGTAGGTAGTCCTCTCTGCTATTCCTGATAGAAGCGTGGATTTGTGCCACTTTCTTGGCTTGTTTTTTTCTATTACTAGAACCTTTTAGTTTCTTAGACAATCTCCTTTGCGCTTTAGTGAGTTTGGTTTGTAGATTCTGGAAAAACTTTTTATAGGGATAGAGCACGCCACTACTGGCTATCACTAAAGACTCTAAACCCATATCTAAACCCACAGCTTTTTTGATAGTTGTGGGTTTAGGTTCAGGCTCATTATCCTCATAGCTTATAGAGAGATAGTATTTATCTGCTACGCAAGAGATAAACCCCTGTTTGACGATAGAGTTTGTAGGCAAATGCCTATGAAACTTGGCTTTAATAGCTTCTTTGAATTTGGGTAGCTTGACTTGGTTGTTGCCTAAATCCATCTCTAAGTGTTGCGGGACACAGAAAGACTGCTTCATATCTTTTTAGATTTGAATCTAGGATAATCTGCCAGCTTAGAGAAAAACCTATCAAAGGCTGTTGTCAGCTGTCTTAGTGCCATTTGCAAGCTTTGAGAGTTGCATTCACTTAGGTAAGCGTAAGCCTCTTGTTTTTTGAGAGTAGTGAGCGCCTTTTGCATGCTAAAGTAATTTTCTCTAATGCCTTGTGCGTATTGCTTTTGGCGGTATGCTAAAAAGTAGTTATAGACCACCCTAGCACAGCCAAAGTGCTTGTGTATCAAGGTTTTTTGCTCTATGGTGGGATAAATTCTAAACTTTATTGCTTTAAGCAATTTCTTACGCCTTAACTTTACATCATTATAACATAATTTTATAAAATATTTTTGAGGTAGAGCTATGAAAGAAAACCATTACAAACTCAAAGGCTATTTGTCCACAAACAGGAGCAAACATAATCTAAAAGCCCATTTGATTTTAGTGTGTAAATACAGAAAAAAAGTTGCTCGTAGGAGATGTGGCTATTTTTATAAAGTCTGTGCTTGAAGAGATAGAGGAAAGTTCAGATTTTATCATCATAGCAATGGAGACAGATAAAGATCATCTACACCTGATGATTCAATATATCCCTAGGGTGTCTATCAGTTCCATTATCTTGCGGATCAAGCAGATGACTACTTATAGAGTTTGGAGAGAACCAAGATTTATCCCGTTCTTACGCAAGCATTTTTGGAAAGAACAAAAATTTTGGACAGATGGATTTTTTGCCTGTTCCATAGGAGAAGCTAACCCAGAAACCATCAAAAGATACATAGAAAATCAAGGGTAGGGGGCATTCATCCCACCCGCTAAAGACGAGTGGGATTTCTGCCGGAGAGTCTTAAAGTTTGGATTTCTTGGGTTTCTTGGTGGGGATACACCAACCACACACTCACCTTTTTGGTGGGCGCACAAGTGGCGTATTTGCTCGCATACGCCCACATTTGGTAAAGGTCGGCATGTGTGATGTCTTGTTGCGTGTGGATTGTCTTCCATTTGGTGTCTACGATGGTGATTGTGCTCCCTTGCCTTAGCACGATGTCTGGGCGCATAGGGAAACAACTTTGGGAGTTCTTATTTTTTGCTAAAAATTTCCTTTGTTCTTGCAAGCACACCCGCGCGTTTTCATTTTCCAAACTTCTTTTAAGCCAAAACCCCACAAAGGACTCAAAAAGTCTTTCCATAGGGAATAGCAACGCATAGGCATGGCTTGCCCCGCTATAAGGAGTCAGAGATTTTTTACGCAAGAACAGATCACACCATGCCAAAAGATTTTCATACTCTTTAAAACGGCTGGCATGCGCGCTCTTGGCGAAATCCGCCTCTAGATTTTGGCTAGGACACACCTCATCAAAGACAAAGGATGTAGAGTTTAACGCCTCTTGGCTTTTGGGGCTTAGGGCTAGGGTTTTGAAAAGCGTTAGCGTGGCTTTAATGAGCCGATTGGGTGCAACATTTAGACTGTACTCATCGCTACTTGTATAAAAGCGTTCTTTGTGAATCATGTTGGCTTTGAGGTGGTTAGCAAACTCCAACTTGCCCTTAAGAAAGGGGCGATTTTCTGAGACGCTCAAATAATCCCGCTTCAATCCCCGTTTGATAAGCTGGGTGCATTCCTCTAAAAACATCTGAATAAAAACATCTAGCAGGGGCAAATGTGCGCTACTGAGCTGAGAAAATTGGCTCTGTTTAAAGGGCGCGTCTTTAAGAGTAACTAGGCAATTATACAAAACTTGTTTAGCATGGCAGAGGGAGCAATCGGGCTTTTGTGGGGGTTCTAAGTTGGTCTGTGGCCTGATAAACTCTTTTACCTGATCTTGAAATTTTGCGCGATCGAGTCTAGGGATTTTCATTTTGCAGTCGCAATGCTTCTTGAAATCCTCTCTTTTTAAATCCCGCCCGCAAATCTTGGGCAGTATCTCAATGCAAAAGCCCTGAACTTGGATCAAGCCCACATAATTTTGGGTTTTGAGGGTGTGCTTATTTTTAAACCTCAAAAAGGCGTGGTTGCCCTCTTGGTGGGCGAAGTCTAAAAGGGCCTCCCATATTTTGGGGGTTTTCTCCTTTTTCTCCCCTAGACGCTCCTCGATGTCCGCTTGGTTGAACTCTTGGTGTTCGGCTAAATACAGCGTGGGCGTGGTTTTCATGGATTGGAGGTTTGTTTTGTCGTTTCGTTGCTCTGTGCTTGGCTAGAATCTTTATAAATCCTTATAAATGTTTCAATACCCCATGCGCTCGCCTCTGTGATTTGGTAAATCTTTTTGTCGGTGTCTATAAAATCTCCCAAAAGTTTTTGCAATGCGCCCTCCATCGGCTTGTCTTTTAACATGCCATTTTTATTCAACACCGCATGGATTTTGGCGTGGTCGTCATAAAAATACTCTTGCAAAAGGGGGATGATTTTATCCTTAAAACACGCTTGCAAGCCCTCTAAGCCATCTAGCCCCAAATGGTGTGGTTCTGATCGAGCAAAAACTCAATACGGGCATTCATCGCCTCTAAGAGTTTCTGTAAATCAATGTCTGTCTCTTCGCCCCCATCTTTAATGTGGTACCCCTTAAGAAGTTCAGGTCTAGGCAACATCTCTACAAAGCTAAACCTACGGCGCAAAGCGGTGTCTAATAGGGCAATGGAGCGATCGGCGGTGTTCATGGTGCCTAGAATGTAGAGATTATCCGGCACGCCAAAAGACTCTTGGCTGTAAGGCAAAGTAACTTTTAATGCCTCCTCTTGCCCTACGCGTTTGCTCGCCTCAATCAAAGTGATCAACTCGCCAAAAATCTTAGAGATATTACCCCGGTTGATCTCATCGATGATGAGAACATAGGGGAGTTTTTCGGGGTTTTGTGGGGACTCTTCTAACACATTAAAAGGTGGTTTGGTTAAATTTTGCGCCTTAAGATATGCAGCTTCAAATGCGGTGAGTTTTTTAAGGAGGGCGTAGTGGTAGGAAGTGTTGTGGACATCTAAGTTTTTGGGTTTTGTAATCCTCTCTAGCTTGTCTTGTTGGTACAAGTCCTTTAGAGTGTCCTCATAGACAAACACCGGCTGTCTTTCTTGGTTATAAATTGTTTCAAATTTAAGCCCCTTATCTGTTTTGCTCCATGTGAGTTCTTTTTGATCGCCTTGATAGAGCGAGATACAGCATTTTCCCGCCATCTTGCGCTCTTGCTCTAAAGAATCGATAAAAGCTTTTAGCAAGGCGTGCCAATAATCTAAATCAATTTGTGCTTTTTTCTTAGGGCTTGGTTGTTGCGAAGATTCTTGAGCCCTTTGGCACATTTGCTTAAAAATCCCATTTTTGATGGGGTAGGTAACTTGTCCAGTTTTTTCATCTATCTCAGGCCTAATCCCCTCCACAAACTCCTCATAGCCATAGCTTTGGTGGAAGGTGACAAACCCAATGCGCCCCTTTTGTTTGTAGTGGTCAAAAAGGGCTTTGGCATAAATGCGCCTGTGTTTTTCCTCCACATCTTGCCCTTGCCCGATATTCTCGGATAAAGCGGGGCGGATTTCAAGTTTTAAGGTTTCAACTTCAAGTTGGATACGCTTATAATCTAAATTGTCCTCGTTGTTGTTTTGCGCACCCTCTTTGGCAAAACCTAAAATCTTTAAGGCTTCATTGATCGTGTTGTGGGTTTTGCCCGTGCCCGGGGGTCCAAAGAGGATTTGGTTTAGGGGGATTTTAGTAGCCATAGCTTCTCCTTTATGGTTTTCTTGGGGGGTGTGTGGATTGTTGTTGAGTATAAAATCCTTTTGGGGGATTGCATTGAATTCATTGACACAGTATAAAAAGTAGTCAGTAATATTTTGCATAAAAATTTCCAAGCTATTATAAGTGTCAATGTAGCGGTGTGCCTTTATCTTATACCTTTCTTCATTAAAAAAAAGTCTTTTATATGCTGGGCACTTTTTGCAATTTTCAAAATTCTCCTTTATCCACCAATCCAAACCTATACAACAAACAAACCCTTTTGTAGGGACACCTTCCACCTTGCCATGCCAATTGTAGCCAATCCAAATGTCAAAGCCCCGGTGATGGTTGGCTGTGGCGGTGTTAATCAACCCCTCTTTTAAAATGTCTTCGCGAAAAAAGGCAATCCCCGCATACCCCTCTTTTCCAAAGTTTCGACCACCCATGTGGATGTAAGACTGATACCCCCACTCTTTTGCAAACTCATTGAGCTTGTTTGAAAGTTCCTTCCGCTTGTCTTTTAGGGGGGGCTTGGAGTTTCTGCGCCCCCCTTGCGCCTCCCACTCTTGCACCGATTCATCCACCAACTCCACAAACTCTTGCAACAGCTTTAAAAATGTCTGTCTTTGCTCTGCGCTCCACTCCACTTTTTCCACACCATTTCCTTTAAAATCCTCTAGGGGGATCGCATTAAATGTTTCTGCCAAGTTTAAAAAATCATCCGCGATTTTATGGATCGTGTCTAAATGGCGGTTTTCATATCCAAGTGGCCGATCGTTGCCAAACAATTTTTGATACGCGGCGCACTTTTGGCATTCTTCTAAACCCTCATCGGCACGCCCGATATAAAGGTCAAAAAGCTTGGGTTGCTCCTTGCGTAAATAGGCAAACCAAATATAAAAGCCTTTTTGGGGGGTTATCTTTTGAGGATCGCTAAACCACTCGTTTAAAGTATCTTGTCTAAAAAAGGCGATCGCCGGTGTGTTAGCTAAATTGCCAAACCCCACGCTCACCACACACACATACCCCCACGCCTCTAAAAAGGCATTGAACTTGTTTTGCAGAGCGTGGCATGCACTTTGGGGGGCTTTGGGGGCTGGGCTCTCTTGCCTTTCTTCCCACTCTTGCACCGATTTATCCACCAAGTCTATAAACTCTTGCAACAGCCCTAAAAACGCCTGTCTTTGCTCCACGCTCCACTCTAGCTTTGCCACGAGATCACACCTCTTTATGGCTTAAAACCTGTGCGCTCACTTGATTGCCGATTGTGCTTTGCACAAATAAAGTGAGTTTGTCGCCACTAAAATTATTGGGGTTAAAATCTTGCTGTTCTGTAGAAACATAGTACCCATCTAAATCCACCCAGGCTAAACAGCTGACAGAATACATCCCCATGATCTCACGCCTAAAGACCTGTGCGCTGACATAGCCACCCTTTTTAAGACGTTGCAAGATCAAAGTGTATTCCTCATTGCCAAGCGTGAAGGTTTGGCTGTCTTGATCGGTGTCTCCATTGACTAGGTCTAAATCCACTCTTGCCAAACAGTGCATGCCAACTCCTTAAAGAATAAGCCAAATTCTGCTACATCCACTCAATGATCTGCGACACATCTTTGGCTTCGTAGCAGGCAATGGGGGTTTTGAGATTGGGTTTTTTAGGCACAATCGCTTTTAAAAAGCCGTAATTCTCCATTTCCTTCAAACGGACATTTAAATTCGGCACTTCTTGCACTGAGCCAGTCAGCCCCACCTCCCCGATGAAGGCGGTTTTATTGCTGATCGGGCGGTTTCTAAAACTCGAGAGGATGCTGGCGATCACGGCTAAATCTGCACTCGTTTCGCTGATTTTAATCCCCCCAGATACATTGATGAACACATCGTAGCGGTTTAGGGGGATTTCTAGCTTTTTTTCTAGCAAGGCTAAGAGCATGTGCAAGCGGTTTGTGTCAAAACTCGTGGCTAATCTCTTAGGATTGGCTAAAGAGCTTTCACACACTAGGGCTTGGATTTCTAAAATCAGTGCCCTTGAGCCCTCCAGCACCACACTTAAGGCACTGCCGGCTAGGCTTTGCTTTTGGGAGAAAAAGAGTTTAGAAGCCTCTTTAGCACTGATTAAGCCCTCTTGGTGCATTTCAAAAATCCCCACCTCGCTGGTTGCCCCAAAGCGGTTTTTAAAACTGCGTAAAATGCGTAATTCTCGACTAGGATCGCCCTCAAAGTAAAGCACGGAATCGACCATGTGCTCGAGCACCCTAGGGCCGGCGATCGAACCCTCTTTGGTGATGTGCCCGATGATGAAAATGGCGATCTGCTCTTGCTTGGCTAGGCGCATCAGATCAAAGGTGATCTCTCTTACTTGAGAGATCGAGCCGGGGGCAGAGCTTACCGCACTTGAATATAGAGTTTGTATCGAGTCGATCACACACACGGCGTAATCTTGCCCGAGCAAATGCGCCTTGATCGTGTCTAGGTCAATTTCATTGAGTAAATACAACTTCTCTTGCACGCATTGCAATCTGTCTGCTCTTAGCCGGATTTGCCCTGCACTCTCCTCCCCGCTCACATACAGCACACTTAAGCCAGCCCCAGCTAGCCCCCCGCCATTTTTAATAAAAGTGTGCTTTTACCCACGCCAGGAGCCCCCGATCAAATACAACCCCCGGGCACAATCCCCCTAGCACAATGTCTAATTCCTTTTGGGTGGAGCTAAAGGTGCTGACACTCTCTTGCTCGACCTTAGCGATAGAGATTGCTGAAAGTTTGGAGGTGTTTTTGAGGGGCTTTAGGCTCTCTAGCTCTTTTTGGCTCACCTCAACAAAACTTTCCCACTGGTTGCAATTATTGCACTTGCCCAGCCACTTGGGGCTGACAAATCCGCAATGCTGGCACTCAAAGACTCTAGACTTTTTCGCCATCTTTAAAGATCGCATCTAAAAGGCTTTTGACATACTCCATCTCATCAAAAGCGATCAAGTCGTTTTCCTTCTCCCCCACGCCTAGATACAAAATGGGCAGTTGCAATTCGTAGAGAATGCTCAAAATGCACCCCCCCTTGCTCGTGCCATCTAGTTTCGTGACAATCACCCCGTCTAGCTCCAAGCTTTCGTGGAAGATTTTGGCTTGCTCTAAGGCGGAGCTGCCCTGAGTGCCATCGAGTATTAGGATTTTATAGTAGGGGGCGTTGTTTAATGCCTTGCTGCACACCCGAGAGATTTTTAAAAGCTCGTTTTTGAGGTTGGTTTGGTTATGTAGTCTGCCAGCGGTGTCGATGATGATTTGATCTGCCCCTCTGGCGATCCCCGCCTCAATGGTGTTGTAAGCTAAAGCACTCGGGTCGCTGTTTTGCCCTGCACTGATGACTTCTAATTGCAACTTCTCCCCCCAAAGTTGGAGTTGTTTCACGGCTGCGGCTCTAAAAGTGTCGCCCGCTCCTAATAAGACTTTTTGCTTGTTTAAGAGATGCTTTTTGGCGAGTTTGGCGATGGTGGTGGTCTTGCCAGCCCCATTGACCCCCAAGATTAAAGAAACTAAGGGTTTGGTGTCTAGGGGTTTTAGACGCACTTGGTCGTAGTAGCTTTCTTTGCGTAAAAAACGCATCAGGGCGACTTCTAAATGGTTGCGTTTGATTTGCTCGGGCAGGTGTTCTAAAAGTTTTTCCACGAGGTCAAATTGCACATCAAAGCCGATCAAGATTTCCTCTAGTGCCTCTTTGCTAAAGGTGGCGTCTTTGGACTTTAAAAGCGAGGCTACATTTTGGATCGTTTTTTTAAAGAAGTTAAACATTATTTTTTCTCTGCATCGATTAAATCTTGTAAATCTTTGGCGAGCATTTCCTCCAAAATCACACCCCGGTAATTTTGGACCAACTGCCCTTGTTGGTTGTAAAGTAAAAAATAGGGCAAAGACCATGAAGTGCTTTTAAACGCCACAGCAAAGCGGGCTTTATCCATGGGGTTAAAGAGCATGAAATGGGGCTTATGGGCTTTGGCGTAGGTGTCTAGTTGTTCTTGAGAGTAAGCCTTGTCTAACAAGGCTAAAAAGCGCACGCTTTTAAACTCAGCTTGTAAATGGTTAAAAAGTGCAACATATGTGGCGTTCTTGGGGCTTAAATCCAAGACCATGATTAAAGTGGGCATGGGGGTTTTGTCCAAAACCTCTAAAACCCCATTCACGCTTTTTAATTGCAATTCTTGGTGGTTTTGGTCCAAAAAGTGCCAAATGGAGGGGGTGCTCTCCTTAGGTTTTTCTTGACTCTTAGAATCAGAACACCCCAACAAGACCAACAACACGACCACACATGCCAAAAAACGCATGTTAGACCTTGAACTTCGCCAATTCTTGATCGAGCACCTGGGCAACTTCGTTTAAGGACTGGCTGGCTTTTCCGACATCTTGCACACTTTGGTGGTTGAGCACCGCTAGACGGTTGATTTTTTGGATGCTTTGTATAATCATTTTTGCGGTATTAGCCACGCCTTTAAACTCTTGTACTGCCTGGCTTGTAACGCCGATCACGCTTTGGATGTTCTCCACATTGGAGTCAACCATTTTTTGCAAGGAGTGGGTGAGCTCGGAGGTTTTTAAAATCTCTTGGGCGTTGGTGTGTAAATCGTGGCTGATCGTGCCCACGCTTTGCACCACTTCGTTGATGGCGCTGGCGATCTCCGTGAGGCTACTTTGGGTTTTTTCAGCCAACTTACGCACTTCATCGGCCACCACCGCAAAACCCCGTCCATGCTCGCCTGCCCGTGCAGCCTCAATAGCGGCATTTAAAGCCAGCAAATTTGTTTGCCCGGCAATGTCTGAAATCAAAGTCAAAACGGCTTTAATGTTCTCGGTGTTCTTGGAGGCTTCGTCTAAGCGGTTAGAAAATTCCATGCCCAACTTGGCTTTGTTGGCTAAATTCTCGTTAAAGGACTGGATCTGCGTGCGGATTTCCTCTAAAGTGCTGTCGGTTTGTAAGAGGTTTTGGTTGTTTTTGTCTGCATCCTCCACTCCCCTTAAAATATTATTGATGATGTTGTCCCCATTTTCTAGGGCGGTGTGGATGAGGTTTTTACCCTCTTGGGTGTGCTGTTCTACAGTGTTCACACTTGTGTGAAGGGTGTTGGCGATTTGGTGATTTTGCGCACCCAATTCTTTGATCTTAGACACCATGCCCTGTATTTTTTCAAGCAAAAGGTTAATATTAGATGAAATAGTGGCAATTTCATCTGTACCCCTAACCCGTAAGCGCTTGGTTAAGTCTCCATTGTCGGACACTAACTGCACGATTAAATCGCGTAGTTGTATGAGGGGGCGGCACAAGATCTCGATCACCCCAAAGAGAACAAAAGGTACCACAATGAGCGCAATCACAGAGATGGTAAACATCATGGTTTGGACACCATTTAGGTTCTTGAGTGCATCCTTTTTAAAGACAACAGAAACCACTTTCCAACCTAAACCATCGATGGTGCTATAAACATAGAATTTCACCCCTTCTTTGCCATCTCTTTCGATGAAACCAGAAGAAGTGGTTAAAATTTGGCGGCGCAATTCGTGGTCGTTGGCGTGGTACCTGCTGCCCTCTTGGTAAACCGATGATCCCAACACAACCCCATTTGCATCCAAGAGATGTACCCTTTGTTTTTTAAAATAATTCGCAATGACGGACTCTAAAAGACTATCCAAATCAACATCTAGGGCCAACACTCCCTTAAACACCCCCTTTTGTTTCAAAGCCAAAGAATAAGTAACAACGGTCTTTTTTGTATAAGCATCTACATAGGGTTTAGAAATATGGATACCCGGAGTGGCTTTAGCATTTTTGTACCAACTGCGCACCCTTGGGTCGTACCCAGCGGGTTCCTTACCTTGTAGTTTAACGATAGTCCCGTTCTCAAAAGCGGCATAGACATCGGCCGAGCTCATGTTATTATGCACAAACTCTAAAATTTGTTCCACGCGTTCCAAGTCGTTGAGGGGAATTTTTTCAAAGGAGAGAGCCGTCTGCCTCAAAACGAAGCGGGTGCTGCGATCCCACTCTTTAATTGTGGAAGATAAAACATTGACCGTGGTTTTGAGCGAAATTTGTGCTTGCTCGGTTAAGTTGTTGCGGATTTTCACCCCAATGATCACGATGGTCGTGCCAAACACCAAAATGAGCAACACGGCCAACGCCAAAACAATCTTTGTTTTAAACCCTAGCTTCACATTCAAATCCATAAACACCTCACGGCTGTGCTACAAAAGCCAAAACTCCATTATAACGCAAATTAGCCCTTCTTTAGAGTGCCTAGGCTAACAAATGCCCCATGTGTTTAAACTGCCACACACAAGCATAGGGTTTAAAAAACTCTAAAGCGGTTTGGGGTTCTAAGAGCGGGTCTTTTAAACCCAAAAACACTTCGATAACCACGCCCTTAGATCGCAAAAATGCCAGCTTTTTAGGGGCTAGGGGCGAAAAAAGCAAGTCCTCCAAAGCCTCTAAGCTGCCCAAATGCACACACCTTTTTAAACTCGGGTCCTGTTGCAATAATACATCCCAGCCTATATTTTTTAAAAAAGCTTGCATGTAAGCTTTGGGGTCTTTTTTGTAGCTCAAGATTTGTAGGCGTTTAAAGGCTATAGGTTTAAAAGCGAGCATGCAGGGCGAAATTAAGATTAATTTTTGCACCCTACGCCCAGCCAGCACCTCGCCATAAGCGCACTCCAGGGCTTTGAGTGCCCCATAACTAAAGCCGGCCATGTCATAAACCCCACAATCCTTTAAAATCCACGAAAACAACACACTCTCCCCACAAAAGCCAAACCCACTAAAGTAGCGCATCACACAAAAGAGCGCAAAATCTCTTGGATTTGGGTTTTGCTTAACTTCTCTTTGTCTAACAGGGCCTGGGCCATCGCTTGCACCTGCGCCTTGAAATTGCCCAAAAACTCTCTTTGCTCGGTGTAAAGCGCGCTCAAAAGTGCCTCCACATCTGCCCGATCCCCGATGAACTTATGCCCCATGCCATACTCTTCACACATCTTTTTAGCGGTTTCTAGGGCGTGTCTCAAGTCGTCCTTGGCCAAAGTGTAGCTTTCTTTAAAAAATAAATCCAACACAATCATCCCACTTAAATGCACCTTGATGCTGTTGTTCATCTCGCTCTTGCTTAAAATACGCCTGTCGCTTGCGGCCAAAAACTCCCCGACCAAGAGTACCTTGTCAAACTCCACTTCTAGCCAGTAGGCACTCAAAGCCTTTGCGCTTTGATAAAGGGCGTATAAATTCTTTTCTTGTTCGCTCAAAGTTACATTTTTCTTTTTACCAAAGGCAATCTTGTCTTTCACCTCTAAAATGTCCTTCATGCTGATCTGTGCCGCGTTGCGTCTTAGAGTATTTAAGGCGCTCTCATTGACCAAAGACGCTAACATCGCCCCGCTAAAACCCACGCAAATTTTTGCCACCTCCAAACAATCTAAATTGTGTTGCTTGTCTTGCAAATAGGACTCCAAAATCTGCACCCTCTCCTCTAAGTCGGGCAAAGAGATAAAAATGCGCCGATCAAACCGACCACTTCTAAGCAAAGCTTCATCCATCACATCGATTTTATTCGTCGCCCCGATCACGATCACCTGTGCACTTTCCTCAAAGCCGTCCATCTCGGTTAAAAGCTGGTTGAGCGTGGCCTCTCTTTCATCATTGCGCTGATGCCCTCTGGCCTTGCCCACCGCATCGATTTCATCGATAAACACGATGGACGGACTAAAGGCTTTGGCTTTGGCAAAGAGCTCGCGCACCCTCTTAGCCCCCACGCCCACATAAATTTGCACGAACGCGCTCCCACTATGGTAGAAAAAAGGCACTTTCGCCTCAGCGGCTAGGGCTTTGGCGATCATTGTTTTACCCACCCCGGGGGGACCCACGAGCAAAACTCCTTTAGGCAATTTGATTTTTAAATCTTGGTATTTTTTGGGGTTTTTTAAGTAATCCACAATCTCATAAAGTTCTTCTTTGACCTCTTTTGTACCCGCCACATCTTTAAAACGGACACTAGGCAGCGTGGCGTGCAAAGATGGCATGGGGGTATTTTGGCGTTGTTGGGCAGTGTCTAGGGAGGGTTGCAACAACGGCTTTTTGCTCCACGCAAAGCGCAAGATCACCGCCAAGAGCACCAGAAAGAAAAAGATGATCACTAAATTTAGGAGTTGTTGCGTGGTGTTGTCCTCTTGCAACACCTCAATAGGGATGTTTGTGGGAAATTGCATCGAATCGGTCCAGCCTAAACGGGCGGTTTTGTAGATTTTGAAGCGGGTTTTTAGGTAAATATAGCGGCTGTCGATCTCAATGCTTTGGATTTTTTCGGTGCGTAAAAGCGCATTAAAATCTTGGATACTCACCAGCTGTGTTGGCTCTCTAAAAAACAAAAACACCACAAAGACCACACCCACCAAGAGCGCAAAAGCACCGATGATCGCCTTTTTATACCGCCGCAAAGTTTGAATCAAGCTCCACCTCGTAATCATTCAACACCACCCACTGCCCGCTCAAATCCTCTTGCGCGTTTAAACGCACAGGGTTAAAGAATTGGTCGTGTCCTAAATAAACCCCCCCCTTACGCCCCTCCACCAACACCTCTAGCGCCACGCCCCGCGCCTTTAAGTTTTGCCTAAAGGCTAGGTTGTTTTCTTGCACGCACTCTTTGATTTGCTTTAAGCGGGCCTTGGCGATGTCTCCCCTCACTCTGTTTGGCATTTTGCTTGAGGGCGTGCCATCCCGTACGCTGTAGATGAAGGGATGGATGTGCGTTAGGGGGAGTTTCTTAAAGTTTGCCAATGCCTCTTGCCAGATATTTTCATCCTCGTGGGGGTGGCCTACGATAAAATCCGTGCCGATGGCAAAGCCCTTGCTCGCCACTTTTTGCAAAAGGGTTATGTCCGTGTGTGTGCGGTTGCGCCGGCGCATCCAGCGCAACATGGTGTCATGGCTGTGTTGCAGGGCGATGTGTAAATGTTTTTCTAAAATGGGGTGGTCTAAGAGCTCTAAAAACTCACGATCCATTTGGGCGGGCTCTAGGCTGCCGATACGCACCCGTTTGATGGGGGTTTTGGCGATCTCTTTGATGAGCTTGGCTAGGCTATCGCCTTTATCTAGCCCGAAACTGCCCACATTCGTGCCGGTTAAAACCACCTCCAAAACCCCACTCTCAGCAAGCAAATTAATTTGCTTTAAAATGTGTGTTCTCTCTAAACTACGCGATTTGCCCCGAACTTGGGGGATGATGCAGTAGCTGCACCTAAAGTCGCACCCCTCTTGAATTTTGACAAAAGCCCTAGTTTTGCCCACAAAGCTCGTTAAAAGCGTGCTTTCTAGCTTGGCTTGCTTATCTTCGTGAAAAAACCCTTCTTGGTGCAAAAGGTGGTTGATTTGGGTTTTATGATCATGCCCAAAAACTCCGCTCACTTGCCTGTTTTCTAAGAGTTTGCGCCCCTCTTTGTTCGCCCCACAGCCTGTAAAATAGACCTTTTTATCCAAAGCGTGCATTTTTTTGGCGTAAGCCCTCACGCTATAATCCGCATCGTTGGTAACGGTGCAAGAGTTTAAGACCACAATGTCGGCCAAATCCTCGTCAGCAGTGTGCTCAAAGTCCTTTAGGTGGGCGCGCATGACTTGCGTGTCAAATAAGTTTGTGCGGCAACCGAAGGTTTTAAAATAGACTTTCTGTTTCATAGGTGTAATTCCTTGTTCTCAAAAACGCTGTTTTTGTTCCCAAACCCATCGCCCTCGCTTTGCACGAACTTAGTCGTGCTGTAGGCGATGAAAATGTCGGGTTCTTTCAAAAATGCCTCGATAATATCACTAGAAATCTTAGACTTGAGCGCAAGAGTGGCGTAAGAGTTTGTTTGGTACCACACGCTGATGTGGATGCCCTCTTGCTCTAAAACCATAAACACCCTTGGGTTGGCGCTCGTGTTGCGTAGGGAGTATTTGGTGCGCATGTTGTTCATTTGCTTATAGGTCATTTCGGTGTATTGCTTGGCTTGGGTGTTGGCGATGTCTAGGGCAATTTGCATGGCCTTTTTGTAGTTGGAATCAAAAGTAACGCAAAAGACAATCCCATCCCAAACGGTCTTCATGCCAAAGTGGCTGTAATTACACAGCAAATTGCTAAAAATGTAGTTGTTGGGAACAAAAATGATTCGCCCCGCCCGGCATTCGTTGTTTTTGTAACTAGTGAGTGTAACATCCTCTAAGATCGTGGTGTAAAGGGCGAAGATGTCGAGCACATCGCCCACATAGGCGTGTCCGTCTTTCATCACCTTGATGCGATCGCCCACATGGATGTTGCCCTCAATCAAAATCATAAACCACCCCAGCACACTCATGAATAAATCGCGCATGGCAATGGCGATCCCGGCGCTGGCAAAGCCTAGCACCGTTACAAGGTAGGACACATTTTCTAAGTAGGCAAAAAGAAAGATCAACACCACCACATTGGCGTTGACAAAGTTGATCGCCTTGTTGATCGTGTAGGCGCGCTCGTTGCTGTGGATGTATTTATGGCTGATGACCTTGAGCACCCACGCCAAAACAATGCTGACAAGGGCGATTAGAACCACATAAATGAGTTTAAAAATTTGGTCTTTGATTTGGGATTTAATGTTGGATTCTGCCTCTTCAATGTCTTTGGCATAGACATCCATGCTCGTTTTTAAAAGGTTTTGCGCCCCCTGTAACTCGATTTTTTTCACTTGTTCTTGGTAAATCTTCTTGGCCAAACCCTCTTGTTCTTGATCGCTTTCTTTCTGCAATTTTTCTAGCTGTGTCAGCACCTCTAATTCTTGATTAATCAAGTCCAGCACTTCGTGCAAGCTCTTTTTATGGTGCTTCATGGTGGTGTACTTGGCTTTGATTTGCTTAATGAAAGAAATCCCTGTAACGATGGCGATCGGGTTGGTGATGCTTGGGATATTGGCGATGTTGGGTTTTTCCACCAACTCTTTAAAGGGGTTCATTTTGTATTGCTCTAACAACGCCTCTTGGTATTTTAGGGCTTGCAAGGTGTGGTTTAAGGTACTGATTTTCAAGGTGTCGCCGTTCTTTTTGTGCTTGAGGGTTTTGATTTGGTGCTGGATGGCTTGAATCTCCTCGTAAATTTGCTCGTAACTCTCAAAATTACTGAATTTTTTAAGCCAGATATTGTCGCTCGTTTGGAGCTTATGCTCTAAATGCGTGGCTTGTTCTTGCAGGCGTTGGATTTGCGCGCCTTCTTGCGCCAAAGCCAAACCAACACAAGCCCACAGCACCCAAAAAAACCTAAACACAATGTCCCCGATCAAATGAACTCAAAAAGTGTAGTCTAACACAAGAAACCCACACTTTAACCATAGCCCCAAGAATAGCGATAAAATGTTAAGATAAACAAAAAGGCACCACATGCAAAACCCCTTAAGCGAAATGTCTAAAGTGAGAAAATGGCTCATTAAATGGAAAACCCGCTCTTTGGGCAAACGGCTCAACATCTATATCTTGATTTTATCGGTGTTGCTTTTTTCAGATCGGTGCAATTTGCAAGCGCAACTAGAGAAGGCAAAGAACTATCTGGAGGGCATTTTAAACGCCCGTCTAGCTTCTTGGGTCTTTGATCGCATTTGTGTCAATGTCGCCGATTACGCTCTAGACGAACACCTATATTTGAAAGACCGCATGCGGGTGTTTGAGCTCTTGGTGCAAAACATCCAACTCTACCAAATTGTGCTAGACATTTGGGACGATGAAATGTATCAAGACCAAAAAGACATTTTAAAAATCGCCGTGCAAAATGCTTATGACAAACGCTACAGCCTAGATGCCGAGAGCCAAAGAGTCTTGACCTACCAAATGCGCTTATTTAAAAAATAGCACCATCTTGTCTTAAACACGCAGGCACGGGCTTAAGATGGAAGGTCAACACTTGGGCTGTCTGATCCACTTGGTGGCGATCCATTTTTCCCCCTCAAGCACGGGCACACCCCCGTGCAAACTCAAGGGTTGCAATTCAAAGTCTTCGGGCAGTTGTTTGATGTTTTCAAAGTAGATCAAACTGCCCGCTTTTGGGGTGAAGTGCAACCCCATTTCAGGAAACACCGTACCGCCCCCCTGTTTGGCTGGTTGCAAATAGAATAAAAATGTGGCGATGCGTTGCCCTTTATTGCGCAGGGACTCGGCATTGTCGCTGCCTAAGTGCGGTTGGTAGTAGTCCCAATGGGGTTTATACTCTTGATTCACCCTATAGCGCTGGATTTGGATGCACTCTTGCTGCTCTAGGTGGTAGCCAAAGTGATTTGTGATTTTTGCTTCAATGCGACTCACAACAGCATTGGCCCCCCAATCAAAGAAAGTCCCATGGCTGGTGCGAGTCGTGGAGGGCTCTAAGCTGCCTGTTTGGGAGTTATAGATCATGGAGGGTTTTAAGTGGGGCAGGCTTAAGTTCATCAGCTCGGCACAATCCTCAGGGCTTAAAAAGTTTTCAATCAACAGAATGCCCGGTTCATTCGCCCTTAAGCGCACAGGTAGGGTTAAATTGTCTAAGGAAGTCAATAGATCGGTTTTTCTAAAAGTGGGGGGGGTAAAATTTGGGTTTGGGGAAGGGTTTGCTGGGTGGGGGTAGAAAAGGCAAACATCTCTTCAAGCACGCCCCGATTTACAGACACGCCAAAAATTTGGCAAAGCTGGCAGACGATCTCTAAATCTTGGGGAGCATTGATGGCTTGGATCGCTTGCAATTCTTGGGCATGGTTGTTGAATTTCAGCCAGCGGTGCAAGGTTTGGTTCTTAAACAACTCCAGCACATCTAAAATGTCAAAATGCTCTTTTAAATCCTTGAGATTCCTAATCTTTTGCCCATCGCAGTTTAAGGCAAACTTCGCGGCTTTCATCGGCATGTCCTTATGATAAAATAGGCTTGAATTGTAGCGCATTGTTGGTTTTATTGTGCTTGTGTGGGGGCAAGGTTTGGGATTTTAGCTTTTGGCGTTTCGGTGTTTCAAATCTTTTACATATGGATTTTTAGGGCTTTGATGGTGGCCACGATTGGACTCGAACCAACGACCACTACCATGTCAAGGTAGTGCTCTACCAACTGAGCTACGCGACCGCAATAGGGATTGTTTCATAAAAGCGGGCATTATAGCTTACTTTGCTTGTCTTTTGCCTTAAAGCTCTTTAAAATCAAAAGCCCCACGCCCACATCGATCAACACATCGGCAAGGTTGAAGATCGCAAAGTCAAATTTATAATGCCAATAGACATAATCGATCACATGCCCATGCACAAAGCGATCAAGTACATTAGAAACCCCCGCGCCTAAAACCAACCCAAAGGGCAAGGCGTTTTCTTGAAACAACGCCTTTTGCCGCCACAAAAACACCCCAAGCCCCACCAGCAACACCACTTGCAAATACTTCAGCCACACCCCCAAAAAGTGCAGCATAGAGAACGCCACACCCTCATTGTAGGCGAGCACGATAGAGATCACAGGGCCTTCATAGCGCACGCCATGCAGGATGCATTGCTTGATGATTTGGTCGGCAACGATGGCAAGCCCAAAGGCAAGCCAAAATTTCAGGGCGGGGGTCAAGTCAAATGCTCTTTAAAAAACGCCTGCAACTCCTGCGCCCGTTTTTCTAAATGGGCTTGTTGCTCCCCCTCTAGCAAAATGCGTAAAATATTTTCTGTGCCTGAGTAGCGGATCAAATGGCGCAAACCTTCTTGCTCTAGGCTGGCGACAAGCTCACTAAAGCCGGGGATTTGCTCTAGGGGCTTTTTGTGCTTGATGCGGACATTTTCTAAAATTTGGGGGTGCAATTCAAAGGGGTTGAGCACCACGCTGCTGGGCTTGTTGTTTTCAAGCACACAGGCGGCCACTTGCAACGCGCTCATGATCCCATCGCCCGTTTTGGCATAATCGCCAAAAATGATGTGCCCGCTTTGCTCGCCCCCAAAATTGATTTGGTGCTCTTGCATGCTTTTTCTCACAAGCTTATCGCCCACCCCACAGCGCACTAAGGCGATGCCTTGTTTTTCTAAATAGGCTTGCAGAGCTAAATTGCTCATGGTGGTCACCACGATTTTGTCGTGGGCTAGTTTTTCTTGTTGCTGTTGGTAGGTGGCTAAGACCCCGATGAGTTTGTCGCCATGCACCACTTCGCCCAAATTATCCACCACCACGAGCCGATCCGCGTCCCCATCTAAAGCGATGCCTAAATCGGCGCGGTAGCGTTTGACTTCTTGGCTGAGTTCCAAGGGGTAGAGCGCGCCACACTGGGCGTTGATGTTGCTCCCGCTGGGCTCATCATTGATGACAATCACATCTGCACCCAGCTCGCTAAAGACAATGGGGGCGACTTTATAGCCCGCGCCATTTGCCGTGTCTATGACAATGCGCATGCCCTGTAGGCTTAAATGTTTGGGGAAAGAGTTTTTTAAATGCACAATGTAACGCCCGATCACATCGTCAATGCGCTTAGAACTGCCGATCGCCACGCCACATTGGCAACTGCTCTCTAAACGCTTGGTGTCGCTAAAGATTTTTTCGATCTCTTCTTCGCTCTGCCTTTGGAGTTTATCCCCAAAGCGGTCAAAAAACTTAATGCCATTGTCTTCAAAGGGGTTGTGGCTCGCGCTGATCATCACCCCCGCATCGCAACGCATGTTTTCAGTCAAAAAGGCAATAGCGGGCGTGGGCATGGGCCCAATTTGCATGACATCATAACCCACGCTCGTTAAGGCACTCACAAGGGCGTTTTCGATCATATACCCGCTCTTGCGGGTGTCCTTGCCGACTAAAATTTTATTGCTGCTGGCTTGCTCTTTGAAGTAAAGCCCTGCGGCGATGCCAAGACGCATCACAAACATAGGCGTGATCTCTACCCCCGCCTTGCCCCGCACCCCATCTGTGCCAAAAACCATGCCATGTCCTATTTAATCAGTCTTTAATGCTTTTTTAGATAGAATCCTGCCATATTATTTTTGATAAAAGGATTAAGTCGTGGCTAACCATAAGTCCGCTGAAAAAAGGATTCGCCAAACCATCAAGCGCACTGAGCGCAACCGCTTTTATAAGACGCGCGTTAAAAACATCATCAAAGCCGTGAGAGAGGCGGTCGCCAGCCACGATGTACATAAGGCTCAAGACGCTTTAAAGGTGGCCAATAAAGAGTTGCATAAATTCGTCAGCAAGGGGGTTTTAAAGAAAAACACCGCTTCTAGAAAAGTGTCCCGTCTAAATGCCAGCGTGAAAAAGATCGCCCTAGCCACTGCCTAAGCTGTGCTGTCTAACAAACTGCAGGCGATCGTCGATCGCTACGATGCGCTCGCCCACGCCCTCACCCAGCCCGAAGTTTTAGCCGACATCAAGCAACTCACCGCCCTAAGCAAGGAACAAGCGGGGATCGAAGAGCTCGCCCAGGCCGCTAAAACCTACCTACAGCTCTTAGAGGGCATACAAGAGAACAAAGCCCTATTAGAGGATAAAGAGCTGGGCGAGTTAGCTAAAGAAGAGCTCAAAGCCCTAGAGGAAGAAAAAAACACCCTAGAGGAGCGTATAAAAATCCTTTTAATCCCCAAAGACCCCAACGACAATAAGAACATTTATTTGGAGCTTAGGGCAGGCACGGGGGGCGATGAGGCCGGGATTTTTGTGGGCGACTTGTTTAAGGCCTATTGCCGTTACGCCGACTTGAAGCGCTGGAAGGTGGAGATCGTGAGCTCTAGTGAAAACAGCGTGGGCGGGTATAAAGAGATGATCGCTTTAATCAAGGGGCAGGGGGTGTATTCAAGGCTGAAATTTGAGGCGGGCACACACAGGGTGCAAAGAGTCCCCGAAACCGAGTCGCAGGGGAGAATCCACACTTCTGCCGTAACCGTGGCGATCATGCCCGAAGTGGACGATGTGGAGGTGAACATCAACCCCAGCGATTTACGCATTGAAGTCTTTAGGGCGGGCGGGCATGGTGGGCAGTGTGTGAACACCACCGACTCGGCGGTGCGAATCACGCATGTGCCTACGGGCATCAGCGTGTCTATGCAGGATGAAAAGTCGCAACACAAAAACCGCGACAAGGCGTTAAAAATTTTAAAAGCCCGCTTGTATGAAAAGCAAATTGAGGAACAACAAGAGGCGAACTCCGCCAGCCGTAAAATGCAAGTGGGCAGCGGGGATCGCAGTGAGCGGATCCGCACCTACAACTATCCGCAAAACCGCCTGAGCGATCACCGCATTAATTTAACTTTGTACAGCCTTGAGGAATTGATGCTTTCGGGCAATTTAGACCCCGTGATCGAGCCCCTGATCGCCCACGCACAGGCGCAGGGCTTAGAGCAACAAGGAGAGTAAGATGGTGGCACTTTTTGGCGGGCAAGGCTCGCAGCATATCGGCATGGGACAGGATTTATGCGCTAACTTTAGCCTAGCCAAACAAATGTGTGAGAGGGCAAGCGACCACTTACACACCGACATGGCAAAGTTACTTTGGAGCGAAAACCCCCTCATCAACCAAAGTGCTTACACCCAAAGCGCGATTTTTTTAGTATCGCTCATGGCTTACGCAGTTTATCAGCAAGAGGGGGGCAAGTTGCCACAGCTGGCCCTAGGGCATTCGCTAGGCGAGATCAGCGCAAATGGGGCAAGTGGGGCATTGGATTTAGAGCATGGCCTAAAACTTGTCTTTGAGCGGGGGCGTTTAATGGAGGAAGTGTGCGCTAAATTAGGCCAAGAGATGGGCATGCTAGCGGTTTTGGGAGCAGACATTGCCCTCTTAGAGTCCTTTTGCTTGCAGGCCAGAGAGGCAGGAAACACACTCTATGCCGCAAATTTCAATGGCTCGCAAGTCGTGCTCGCGGGGGCTAAGGCGTATTTAAAAAACCTAGAGCCTAAGAGCTTTGGAGCAAAAAAGTTGGTGTTGCTGCCCATGAGCGTGGTGAGCCATTGCCCCCTTTTAGAGCCGATGGTACAACCCTTTAAAGCCTTGCTAGAGCAACATTTAAAAGACAGCTACAACTTTGGCGTGGTGTCTAACGCCACAACCCGAGTCTATAAGGACAAAGAGGGGGCTTTGGAGTGTTTGGGCGTGCAGCTCACACAGCCTGTGCGCTACAGCGATTGCTTGAGCGTGTGCGGAGAGGAAGACTCTTTTTATGTGGAGTTTGGCACAAGCGTGCTGAAGAATCTTAACAAACGCCTAAGCTCTAAGCCCACTTACAGCATCACCAATACCGCCGAGTTGAAGGAAGCCTTGCTGGCTTAGTTTGCCCTTTGTTTAGGCTTTTTTGCTAAAATGGGGGGCTTAGATGAGATTTTGGAGAGAAAATGGCGGTCATCGGTAAATTAGACTCTTTGGCGGGTTTGTTTTCTAAAACCCAAGAGTTGGAAAACCTTTACACCTATTTAAAGCAAATTTGTGACCCCAAGCACCCCGCCTGCCAAGCCTTGTTGCAAAGGCAGGCAAGCTCAATGGTCAAAGAATTGGGGTCCGGGATGTGTGCCATTGAGATTGTCTACAGCCCTGAGCTAGGCACGCTTGAAACACATAAAGAATGCATAGATTTCTTATTAGTGGTGATGGGGGGCGAGATTTTACACCTAGCCGACAAAACAGATTTAAGCGTGCTAACGCCTTACAACCTAGATAAAGACCAAGAAACCTACCAGCACAACAGCCTGTGCTACTCTGTGCCCTTGCACGCTGGAATGCTTGTGATCTTATTCCCCCATGATGCACACACCACAGAGGCGCATAAGCCCGGGCTCGTCTATAAAGTCGTGGTGAAAGTCCCCATAAATCTCGTTAAATTTAAGTTATAGAGTTTTGATGAAGCATGTGTTTTTAGCGGTCAGCATGGGCTTGCCCTTGCTGGCGGAAAGTTTAGATGGGATTTACAAAACCCAAGCCTTTTTATACATGAAGAGCTCGTATGTGGAGTTTTTTAAATACGGGGATCGCTACTATGCCTATGGGATCGCCAATGTGGACGGCTCGCCGGCTAGAAAGGACATTTACAACAAAGACCCCGCCCTAAGAGATAGAAGCGATAAGGGCGTGGTGTTTTTGTATGGGCTCACCCGTGTGTGTGGCAACACCTATAAAAATGGCAAGGCGTACAACTTCTACGATGGGCGTACCTATTATGTGCAAATCCACCAAGATAAAAACGGGGATTTAAGGTTTTTGCCAAGTTTGGATCGGCGAGGGTTCTTTGGCAAGACCTTTATTTGGAAAAGAGTGAGCGAAGACTACTTAAAAGAAAAGGGCATTAAAAAGCCTGACCTCTCTGGGGTCTTGCAGACCCTCAAACAGCTCCCTAGTGGGTCTTGATCCACTCATTAGCAATCCTCACGGCATTTGTGGCTGCACCCACCCTTAACTGATCGGCGACACACCACAGGTGCAAAGTGTGGGGGTCAAAGAGATCGCCCCTTACCCTGCCTACAAAAGTTTGGTCTGTGCTTGTGGCGGTGATGGGCATGGGGTAAAGCTTGTTTGCAGGGTCATCCACTAAAACGATATTGGGTGCATTTTTTAGCACTCCGTGCGCTTTTTTAGCACTCACGGGGGTTTTAAAGCGGATGCTGATGCTCTCGCTATGGCTTCTTAGCACGGGTACCCGGACACAAGTGGCGCTGATGGCAAAGTCGGCGTGCATGATTTTATGGGTTTCACGCACCATTTTTAATTCTTCTTTGGTGTAGCCATGATCCATAAAAACATCAATTTGTGGGATCACATTTAAGGCTAGGGGGTGGGGGAACACTTGTGCGTAGGTACTGCCCGCCATTTGTGCCTTCAATTCCTCTAAGCCCCTTTTGCCCGCACCGCTGGCGGCTTGGTAGGTGCTGACATCTACCCGTACAATGCCAAAGGCTTGGTGTAAGGGGTTTAACACCTGCACCATTTGGATCGTGGAGCAATTAGGATTAGCGAGGATGTTCTTAGGGCAATGCGTTAAGTCTTGTGGATTGACCTCGGGCACCACTAGGGGTACACCCTCCTCAAGGCGGAAAAAGCTCGTGTTGTCGATCACCACCGCCCCCGCCTTGGCCGCTAGGGGAGCAAGTTGCTCGCTCACCTTAGAGCCTGCACTAAAAAAGGCAATGTCTATATCCTTAAAGCTTTCAGGCGTGGTTTCTTGCAAGGTGTATTCTTGGCTAAAAGCGTGGATTTTCTGCCCCGCACTTCTTGCGCTCACTAGGGGTAAAAACCGCCCCACAGGGAAGCTGATCTCCTCTAAAATGCTGATGAGCTCCGCGCCCACCGCCCCACTCGCCCCCACTAAAGCAACATTATAAGTTTTCATTCGCTCACCATCGCCAACGCTCTTAAAAAGCTCAAATGGTTAAATTGCATGCCGGTTGTCATGTTTTTCAAAGTTAAACTCTCCTTTTTGACTTCCTCTTCTCCTAAGACCACCACAAACTCATGTCCCTTGTGGTTGGCGTAGCTAAAAGGCTTTTTTAATTTCTCAATCTCGGGGTAGAGCTCGGTGTTGATCTCGCTTTGGCGGAACTTTTGGGCGATTTGGCTCGCATACGCAAAGTGCTTGGCCTCCATACACACCACCAAAACCCTCGCACTCGTGGATTTATTCTCCACCAATTCTAACTCCTCCAAAGCCACTAGCAAGCGATCCAGCCCGATAGAAGCCCCCACGCCGGGCAAATTCTGGGTGCTAAAACTTCTGGCTAAATTGTCGTAACGCCCCCCAGAGCATACACTGCCCAAGCTGGTGAGCTGGCTTAGCGTGGTTTCGTAAATGATGCCTGTGTAGTAGCCAAGCCCCCTAGCGATGGAAAAATCCACTTTAAAGTGGTCGGGGTCGATCTCTAGGCTTAAGAGCAAGTTAAACAACTCCTCTAGCTCCTCCAAGCCCTCTTTGATCAAGGGGTGCAAGTCTTTTAAATGCGCCACGCTTTTAAAAAACTCTGTGCTTTCCTCCTCTTGCTTGGTGTTTAAAATCTGTAAAAGGGGTTTGAAGTCTTGGCTAAAGTGCTCCCCAAGCTCTAAAAGTACGCCCTGCTCGCCGATTTTGCCCAGTTTATCCACAATGCGTAAGAAAGTTACCACCTCCTCGCTAGAGTTTAAGCCAAAGTGGGCGCACAGCCCGTTTAAGATTTTGCGGTGGTTGATCCACACGCAAAACTCCTCCAAGTCTAGGGCTTTTAAGCTGGAGATGATGACTTGGATCACCTCGCTGTCGCACAGCAAACTATGGCTGCCGATGAAGTCAAAATCGCATTGCGTGAATTCTCGATAACGCCCCCTTTGTGCCCTTTCCCCCCTAAAGACATTGCCGATGGCGTAGCGTTTAAAGGGCAAGCCTAGGGCGTTGTGATGTTGGGCGATGAAGCGGGCTAAAGGGATGGTTTGATCAAACCTTAGCCCCACCTCTCTTTTGCCATGGTCTTTAAAAAGATAAATTTCTTTTTGGATGTCGCCCTCCTCTTGGGTCAAAATGTGGGCGTATTCTAAATGCGGGGTTTCAATGGGTACAAATCCAAAGCTTTTAAACACACGGGCGAGCTTTTCGAGCACGGTTTGCTTTGCCATCGCCTCTTTGGGGAGTCTGTCCTTAAAGCCACTCAAGGTCTTGGGGGTGATCATCGCTGTCCTTATGTCAAATAGAGGGGCTATTATGTTGCAAAAAACCTTTTAACCCTGTTAAAAATAGGGGGTTGCTTTGTGAAATTTTGTGAATTTTTTCAACGCCCCTCCAAGCCCCCCTAAAACCACCCCAAAAGCCCCATCTGTTGCCAAAATATCCTATAATGGTTTTTATTTCTAAAGGAGCAGTCTATGGAATTAGCCAAGTTTAAGTTACATCGCGATGGAGAGAAAATCGTTAGCCTAGACCAGCTCAAAAAGCGTTTGAATCTCTTAGACATTTTAGAGCATGTCAAAGCGCAACTCTACACCACTGGCTACGCTCAAAGGGGGTGTGTCGGTGCTCCAGAGAGTGCAGAGGCGATGAAAACCGCACAAACCTTAAGTAACCTCCATGAAACTCACCAACTTGCCCCAACAACGCACAAGGTTTGGGACAAAAATAGGGTGTGTTGGGGGGGCTGAATGGCTGGTGGTGATCACCAAATTTTCATTGAGACATCCCTAGAAAACATCAAAAAGGCACACAATGAAAACTATTTAAGCATCTTTGCCGGGGCTGGAATCAGTGCAGGGTCTAAATTGCCATCGTGGGACGGATTGATGGAGGCTCTTAGAAGCAAACTTTATGGTGATGCAAAAAGAGATGAAGCGCATCTTAACCTTGCCAAGAAATTTTCTAGCCAGCATGGCGCACTCTCACAAAACGAATTGGTTGATCTGATAAAGAGAGTTGAAGAACAGCTCAAAGAAAAACTTTATGATGAGATCAAAAGAGACAGGGACCATCTTGTCTTGGCCGAGAAGTTTTTCAATCAATTTGGAAACAATGTCTATTACCGCACATTAAGCGAGGTCTTAAAAACTCCGGATGGCAATGATGCCGAGCCCAACACACTACATCTAGAAATCGTTAAACTTAACCTGGGAAACCTCATCACAACAAATTGGGATAATTTATTTGAAAAGGCCATTAGTGCAGAGGGCATGTTTTTTGACATCATCAAAGCCGATGCAGATATGGGAGACTCTGCAGGCTTTTCAAAACTCATCAAAATACACGGAAGTTTGGATAGAAGGAATATTGTTTTTAGAGAAAAGGACTATTTAGAATACAGCCAAAACTTTCCTCTCATTGAAAACTACATCAAGGGGGTTTTCTCAACCGATCTTGTTGTGTTGGTGGGGTATTCTTTGAGCGATCCCAATGTCAAACAAATCATTTCTTGGGTGAATTCTTGCTCAAAGAATGTAAAACCGATTTACTTTATTAAAACAAATGCTAAATTTGAACCGATCGAGTTTGGGTTTTATCAAAACAAAAATATCCATGTCTTGTATCTTAGTGAGGTTTTTGGCAAGGGATTAGACAATGCACAAGAGCATGTAGAGGAATTAAAAGATTTCTTTAAGGAAATTAAAGAAAAGCATGGCGAAAGGCTGGTTTTAAAGAATCACGAAGTACAAGATATCGGAGATATTCTCCTATCATTTGACTTTAATGTGTTGCAACAAAAGATAGATGCTTTAGAGATGTCCAAAGAATTGTCTCTTAAAGACAAGCTTTTGAAGTATTTTTTACTTTTTGAAAACCGTATTGATGATGAGATCATGCTGGAAATTTATCAACAATGCCAAGAAGTGTTCGCGAAAACTCGCAGAAATAAAGAATCTAAAATATGGTTTTCGAGTCAATTTAACAAGTGTTGGGGATTTTATCCTGGTGAATGCAACAATCTAGACAGTGGCGCGTGGGAAGACTTTTTGCTTGAATTGCCCTTAAATGAAAAAAGCACGCTAAAGCGCATCTCACGGCTTGAGAATTATTTTGAGCAACAGGTTGCAAGAATCCGCTCATGTTGGGAAAATAGGGGGTATTCTGATCCCAACGACTTTAAACAAGAAATATTGGAAAAACTTCAAGAGTTTAATCGTACGAGGATTGGCAATTGTTTGATCATTCCAAGGCTTGAAAGGCATAGAATGGTTTATACAAGAGCCCTTGAATGCTATTGGTGTCAAACCAGCATTGATCTCCGAAGTACAAACAATATGAAGAGAGAAATACCCATATTGCCAGTAAACGAGGAGATTTTTAGCCATAGCGTTAAATATTTTCAAACCAGAGAATTAAAGGAGATTTTTCGAGAATATTTTACGGGAGTCACTTTTTGTATTAAAATCAATGAGGATTTTTTAGAAAAAATGTTTAAAGGCATTTGTTCCAAATTTAAAACATATGGAGCTTTCACCACTAGGGGTAGTCGTTGGTTTGACAATTTCTTATTCCTAGCCTCGTATTGCTCGCTCACCCAAAACGCTTTTGACAGCATGATAAAAAAAGTCAATGATAAAATCCAAGAGCACAAAAAGGTGGTAAGCCTTGTCCAATATGAAAGAATAGGGCATTTTATAGACGAACAATCCAAAAATAACGCCCTTGATTTGCAAAAGTGCTTGGCTTTGGTGCTGTCTTATCTCAATCTTTTCGTTGAAGATAAGGCTGGAGGGTATGAAATGGAAGCACAGCAAATCTTCTCAAAGATAGTAGAAAAAATAAAAATAACGGGCGAAAAATACCAAAAATTAATCACTGGGTTTATAGACAAGATTCACCAAAAATATATCCGCTTTGTCGACAATGGACAATCTAGTTTCCCAGAAGGCTTGGAAGCCATGATAGATGTCCAAGCCATCCAATACAACCAAACCTTCCTCCCCCTCATCAAAGCCCTTCACCAATCCGGCGATGAGGATGTCAAAAAAGCCATAAAGGACAAATTGCAGTGTATCCTAGATCACAAAGAGGACTATGCGCAAACCAAAGCGCACAAAAAATATTGCCCATGGCTGGAGAAATTGTTGCAAGAAATGCAGGATTGCCCCCATGCATAAGTTCCACTCTCAAGCCAAAATCCACTATAATGAGCTTTTATCTTTTTTATAAGGAGCGTTCCATGAAATTAGCCAAGTTTGCCCTACATTGCGATGGGGAAAAAGTTACGAGTTTAGAGCAACTTAAAGAGCATTTTAATTTGCTGGATATTTTGGAGCACTATAAAAGCGGTACTCTGCACCGCTGGCTTAAGTCAAGAGGGTATGCGAGTGAGTTAGAGGGCGTGGAAGCGATTAAAGCCACAGAGGACGCAGACATTTTAAATGCGTTATGTGGGGTCTTTGGGATTGAGGAGAGCAAGGAGAGTATCCAAGACATGCTAGAGAACCATAAAGACATGCAAGAAAAAGAAGCCCTAGAGACAGAAAAAGAAGCCCTAAGAGCGGAGATTGCAAGCCTAAAGGCACAGCTAAAAACCCTGCAATCCCCCCCCCACAAAACCCAACGCAGCCTAGCAAAACATTAACAAGTCATTACAAAACGCTTGAGGAAAGGTCGAGCAATTATGAGGCACTCAAGCAAAAACTTCTCAACGCCAAAGGTTTAGTAACAGGCAAGGCGGCTTTAAAAGAGTTGCTAAAGGATTACGCCGACTTTTTGGAGAAAGATAAAAACGAAATCGCAGACCATTTAAGCGAGCTGTCTATGCCCTATGTGTTAGGAGACATAGAAGAAAATTTACCTAATGTGATTTTTGCAAGTGTGCTTGGAGCAATGGGTAATCATGGCAACCCCAAAGTTTCTACCGCCTTGTTGTTTTATCTCTTAGCTAGCCCCATTTTTGCAACCCATGAGGCTAAACAATGGAGCGACCACTTACCCCATGACCTAAACGATTTGGCACGCCTTATTGGCAAAAACACCTATCACCTTAACTTAAAGTTTGACACCCTAGCAACAAAAGCCCATGACTTCGGCAAATTGGTTTGTTTTTGTTTCGATAGGGGAGGCTTCAATGTAGCATTAACGAATGAAAACTATGTGGCAAGAGAAATTGGTTTTGTGCTCGATGACAACGATAAACTGCTTAAGAAAATTGGTAAAGGGTTATACATCACCCGCACTCTAAAAGTGGTTAAAGACAGCCAAGCCAGTGGCACACACAGCCTATCCTACCTAGAACTCGACCTTTAAAGGAGACCCCCATGACCCCCATAAATTTAGCCCAACAACTCCAGCAACTCATAGACACCCACGCCCCCATTTTGTATCTGCAATGCCAAGACAAGGACGCTTTAGATGTGCTTGTCGCACAAGTGAGGGAGGGTAGGGAGTGTTTAGAATTTGACAACGCCTTAGGGGCATTAGATTTTCAAAGCAAACGCCCCCTAGATTTAGAGCACCCCCAAGATTTGACAAGCTTTTTAAAAGCCCACTACGACCGCCCCTTTGACACCGAGCTGTTTTTGGTGCTTAAAGACATTGAGAATGAGCTAGAGCAAAGCCCTAGTGCGGTGGCGCTCTTGCAACGCATGGCGCGCTTGATTTTAAACAACGCCGCTTACAACGCCACGATTTTTATTTTCTCCACCCATTTAGGCACGCCCACCATCCCCAAAGAGCTAGAGATTTACACCCGCATTTTTGACATCCCCCTGCCGGATAAAACCCAAATCTTAGATACCATTACAAAGTTTGCCAAAGCCAACCAAATCCCGCTAGAGGAGCAAGTGGCAAAGGAATTAGCCCTAGATTGCAAGGGCTTAAGGGAGGTGCAAATCGAGCAGATTTTACGCCTAGCCTACTATCAAAGGGGGGGTATCAACGCCCAAAGCCGGGACTTCGTGATCCAAGAGAAAGAACAACGCATTAAAAAGACCAATCTTTTAGAAATGGTGCGTCCTAAGGAGGGAGAGGACTTAGCGCACATGGGCGGGCTAGAAAGGCTCAAACACTGGCTAAAAGCGCAAGCGCACATCATCGCCAATTTGGACTTAGCCAGCCAAAGGGGCGTGGATATGCCAAAGGGGGTTTTGGTCGTGGGCGTGCCTGGGTGTGGGAAGTCTTTAAACGCGAAGGCGTGTGCGGGGTTGTTTAAGCTCCCCTTAGTCCGCCTAGATGTGGGGCGGTTGTTTGGCAAATTCATAGGCCAGAGCGAGGAGAACATGCGCGCGGCTTTGCAATTAGCCGAAGCCATCAGCCCCTGTGTGCTGTGGATCGATGAGATCGAAAAGGCGTTTAGCGGCATGGGGGCAAACGAGGGGGCACACGAGGTCAGCAGGCGGCTATTTGGGCATTTTTTGACTTGGATGGAGGAGAAAACCAGCATGGTTTTCATCGTAGCCACAGCCAATGACATCACCCGCTTTCCCCCTGAGTTTTTACGCAAGGGGCGGTTTGACGAGCTGTTTTTTGTGGATTTGCCCGGTGTGGCAGAGAGGGAGCAAATTTTAAAAATCCACCTACAAAAACGCCAGCAAAACCCAGAGCACCTAGACTTAAAAAGCCTTGCCAAAGAGTGCGAGGGCTTTAGTGGGGCGGATTTAGAAAATCTCGTCAAATTAGCGGTGCAAGAGGCGTTTATTAGTGGGGGGAACATAGATAAATATGATTTTCAAGAGGCTTTCAAATCTACTATACCCATCACCAAGACCATGCACGCCAAAATCCACGCCATTCGGGTGCAAGCCCAAAAATTGCACCTAAAAAACGCCGGCGAGTCTGTGGCGTGCGAGGAGCTAATCAGTGAGGACAGGGATTGCAATTACAGCACAAAATTAAGGGAGAAAATCCGCTTAAATGTGCGTAATAAATTAGTGGGGGCTTTGGTGCGTTTGGATAAGAACGCCGGCAGTGAATACGATGCTGGGGAGCTTAGCGACATCTCCACCATGCTTAATTTAGTGCAATCCATTGACAGCTTTTACCAGTCTGTGGAGAGCCTTGTGGTTTCGGCAAGTAACAAAGATTACGAATCCACGCCAACAAAAGGCTTGAGATACGAGGCAAAACGCCCCAATAACCTAAGCTACGACCAAAAGGACTAGCATGCAACCCATAATTTTTAACCCCTCACCCCTACCTAGCCCCATGCCCATGCCCACCCCAGAGCAAGCCCACGCTTTTAGCGCAATTCTAGGGCGTTTCTTAGAGGCGCAAGAAAAGGAGGGCATAGAGGGCATTGAAAAACAATTAGCGCAAGAATTACCCGGATGCGACACCAAAGCCCTAAGAGCCGAGATAGAGGCGGAGGTGAAGATTTACGAGCAAAAGCAAGAATCTTTAGAAAAAGCCCTAGCCAATGGACGCACTAAGGAGCAATGGCTGGCTAGCGAGTTTCATAAAGCCAGCCAAAACCTAGCCACGCAAGAGGTTATGCCCTATCTTAATAACCTAGATCAGACGATCAAGCAAGTTAACCATGAAATGCAAAGTGTCTTACTCACTAACGAGAAGGTCATTAGCCAAAACCCTAATTTAGACGGCTTTATCTCCGAACAACAGCATGCCAATAGCTTTAATCTCAACGCTGCGGCTAGGGGCTCGCAGTATCGGGCAGAGGTGCTGACCCCTGAAGGTGGCTATAGCAAAAACGGCGTGGATATTGTGATTAAAGACGCAGAGGGCAAGGTGGTGAGCCGTTACCAATCCAAATACGGACAAGACGCACAAAGCACACAAAAAGCTTTTAAAGAGGGCGACTATCGGGGGCAACAAAAATTAGTCCCCAGCGATCAAAAGGCACAACTCCAAGAGCAGGGGCTCAAAGTTACCGACAAGCTAGAAGCCCCCGATGGCACGACCAGCACCCCCTTAAGCAAGCAAGAAGTCAAGGACTTACAGAGCAAAGCCCAAAAAGAGGGCAAAATCCCCGAACACACCTACAACGATTACCAAATTAGGGACTTAGCTTGGAGTATCGGCAAAGAGGCGGGCAAGGTGGGGCTATTTAGTGCCGGGGTTTCTTTAGCGATCGATGGCGCTTCGCATATGTTGTCTAAAGAAAAGTTTGACAAAAGCAAGGCACAAGAGATGGCTAAAAGAGCGATCACCACAGGTGCGGATACAACCGCTAAAACCGCCGCCGCTGCCGCCATTAAAGTCGCTGCTGAAAAGGGGATTTTGCCTAAAGCATGTGGGGCTAAAAATGTCTTTGTGGCGCTAGGCACGCTTGCTATAGACCATGTTAAAGTGCTCTACAAATTAGGCAAGGGGGAAATCACGGGCGAGCAGGCGATCGAACAACTCCACATAAACTCTTTATCCACCCTTGCGGGTATTGTTAGTGCCGTTGCAGGCGAGGGGCTGTTTATGGCTATCGGGTCAATCTTTGGACCACCGGGCGCAGTTGTGGGCGGATTTGTGGGGGCGACTTTAGGCTATATAGCTGGCTCAAGTGTGGGGCAGAAAATCGCTGAAGCGTCTAAATCCTTTGCCACCAGCGTGGCAAATGGCCTAAAATCGGCAATCAGTGCCGTAGGCAGTGCCATTAAATCTGTGGCGAGCTCTGTGGCTAGCGGTTTTAAATCTGTTTGCAGCACTATAGCGGGGTGGTTTAGTTAGATTTGCACAAATAGCACACAAGCCAAGCGCCAAGCACCCCCGCCCCAAAAGCAGCGAGGTAGGGTTGTAAATCATAGAGGGCAACTAGCATGAGAGGGACACCAATCCCCCCATAAAAGAGCAAAACGCTTTTGCTTTTAGCGATTTGGAAACAAGAATCCACTTGGTTGTTAAACTCCCCTATATCCATGTCAAAGAGGCGGTCATCGTGCTTTGGGCGGTATTGAATGAGCCATTCGTATTTTTTTCTAAAAATGCGCTCTAATCTCAAATAAAAAGCGTCCAAATACCAAAAGGCACAAAGAGGGATCAGGGCGATTAAAGAGGAAGCCCCCCGCCCCACTTTCAAGGCAAGCACCCCTGCCACCAGCGCCACCGTCCATTTTTTAATTTCTAGGGAATTGGAAGCCATCCTTTTAATGATTTCTTCCAAATTTTTAACCTCTTCTACGAGGATTTTAGAGCGATCGATTTGAGAGTTTTCGGGTTGATGATCCATGTGTTGCCCCTTTATTTTAATTGTCGCACGAGAGAATCGAGTGAGATAAGTTTCATTGCTTTTAGAATGCTGGTTACATTGTAGTAAAAGGGTATCTCTGCACTCTCATTTAACCGCTCTAGACTTGCTTGTATTTGGGGTTGCTTTTGCTTTAAGAATAAGCGCGCGATTTGGAGCTCATAGTAAATCCACGAAGATTGCGTGTGTAGATTGTTTAAATCATCCTGCAGGTCTTGTACCACACCAAGAGAGTGTTTGGTTTCTATAAAAATAAAATACCTGCATGTTTGAATCATTTGGGCTAAAGCGACACAGAGCATGGGGTATAGATTTTTTGCTGCATTGCTCGCCCCAAGTTTTTTCAGTTCTTCTTGTGCCTCATAGACGGATTGCCAATATAAAGAGTCGATAAAGACTCGACATTGTGGTTGTTCTGTTTCAATGCATTCTCTGATGTAGAGGGCTTTATCTTTATCCTTGAAGGCATGGGAAAGAAATATTTGTGATCCCCTAACCTTTGGAAAAAGCAATTTCTGTAATCCGTCTCCACTAATGCCATTTTTACCGCGCACTTTTTTTATAATCTGTGCAACCAAATCTTCTCGCTCTTGGTCAAATTCTTCACATATTGCATCAAATTCTTCACATATCAAATAGGGCAAATCCTCATATAAACATGTGCCACCAATCCTATAAGCTTGATCCATAGTGGCAACCTCCATTTATGCATTATTTAGCCATAAAAAAATACACACTAATTGTAACATAGCCGACCACCTCAAGCCAAAATCCACTATAATGAGCTTTTATCTTTTTTATAAGGAGCGTTCCATGAAATTAGCCAAATTTGCCCTAGCTTGCGATGGGGAAAAAGTTACGAGTTTAGACCAGCTTAAAGAGCATTTTAATTTGCTGGATATTTTGGAGCACTATAAAAGCGGTACTCTGCACCGCTGGCTCAAGTCAAGAGGGTATGCGAGTGAGTTAGAGGGCGTGGAGGCGATTAAAGCCACAGAGGACGCAGACATTTTAAATGCGTTATGTGGGGTCTTTGGGATTGAGGCGGATTTAGAAACGATCAATGCCATTTTAAAAGACCACGAGTACGCTAAGGAGCAAGAGAGGCTACAAGCTGAAATTAAAGCACAACAAAAAACCTTAATCCCCATTGCCACACAAGAGCAAGCCCTAGTCCCTCTAACAGCGCAAAATGCCCTAGTTACCCCCCCCTGCACCGCACGCCCCTAGCTTTACAGATTATCTAAAATCCTACACCGCCCTTAAAAACAAATTCTTTAACGCCCAAAATTTAGAGGAGGGCAAGACAGCTTTAAGGGAGCTCATCCACGATTATAAAGAGTTGCTGGAAATGGATAAACACAATATCCAAAGGGGGCTTTATTGGGAGTGTATGGAGTGTGAAAGTAGGCAAAGCGATAGGGATGAAAATAAAGATTATTTGCTCCCGGCTCTTTTATGGTTGCACCTTGTGCTCCACACAAGTTGGCAGTATGTGTGGTTTGACCTTTACGATGATGGGAACAACTATTGCGCTGAAAACCAAGATGAAATGTGGGTAATTGAACTCAGCTTTGAAAACATGGCACACTTTGTCAAGCCAAAAGTGCTTGTCATTGACAAAGACTGCCAAACCCTAACATTTGACACAATGGTTTGCATAAACTTTTGCTCGGAAACTCACGGGCATTATTGGTATCTTGCAACCACTGAAAATATAACGACATTGGAAGTTGATAAAGACAGCTGTTCGTATAAAAGAGGCTATGGTCGTGGCAGCTTGGATAAGAAACCCCCAAAATACCATTTCTTAAGCGGTGCAGTTAAAATCAACAACACCTACGGCAATGTCCTTTTATCCTACATCGAACTCGACCTTTAAACCCCTACCCCTCAGCCGGTAGTTGCAACGCCGGCAGTGCGGGCATGTCCAGCCCAGCAATGCCCTCTAAAGAGCCGTAGCTTTTATTGACATGGGATAAGATTTTTTTAATCTGCTTTTCTCGCTTGCTCCAAAGCCGCTCCATCGCCCGCTTCTCATCCTCTAAATCCCTTTGCAAGGCGACAAAGCTCTCCACCAAGCCCTGCACATGCTGGCTAAACTCTTGGCTGGTGAGATAGGCATAAAGGTAGTGCATTTTATCCGCCTTGTTCTCTTGGCTCTTATACGCCCCGTGTAAGCGTACCACCATTTCGCGTAAAGCCATACTCAGCCCCTTAAACTCTTGAAAACTACACACCCACACCCCCTCGACCAAGCCCATACGCTCTAAATCCTTAGGCATCGCCTCACTCACCAAAACCCCCACCTCAGCCCCCGCCTCCAGTACATTTGCCTTGAGATCAGCAATCCACTTGCGATCAAACTTCTTTGCCCGCTTGCTCTCGTAGCACACCACCCCACAGCACACACCCCGCTCATTATGCACCCTCTGCAAGCAATCTGCCCCCTTTTGCCCCTTAGGTACTTCGGCGATGGTGTCTTGGGGAAATTGGGCTTTCAAATACCCCTCAATGGCTAATTCTTGCGCCTCGCCTTGCAGTTGCTGGGAGGTGAGCTCAGCACGCTTTTGTGCTTGGTTGATCCCCTCTTTGAGCTTTTTAATCTCCTCCTCTTGTTGCTTAGATTTCACCTCAAAAGTGGCTTGCATTTTCGCCTTCGCTTCCTCTAGTTTGGCATTTAGGCTCAAGGCACTTTCTGCCTCGATTTGTGCCTTAATCTCTTCTTTTTCCCGCTCTAAACGGGCGTTTTTGGCTTGCAAGGCGTGCAATTCTTGCAACTGCTTAGACTTCTCTTGCAACTCTTGCTCCATCGCTTTTAAGGCGTTTTGCTGTTCGGCTTGCATTTGGGCTTTAAGCTGTGCTTGCATTTGCACCCTCTCTTGTGCCATTTGGGCACTTGCCTTGGCTTCTAGCTGGGATTTTTGTGCTTGCAAGGCTTGCTCTATGCCCTCTTGTAACTTCTGATCAAAGGCTTCTTGTTGTGCCTCAAGCTTTTTAAAGGCTTGTTTATATTCGTGGCGTTTGTCCTCCACTTCTTTGTTAAACTGCTCCTTTAGGGGAGCTAGCAAGGCATCATTGGCATCAATGGGCTTAGAACAATGTGGGCAAATGAGGGTTTGCATAGGGACTCCTTATCGCAATGGCATAAATGGCATAAAGGGCGATCCTAACATAAAAGGGTTAAAGTTTAGGGGGTTTAAAAGATTTTATAAAGGCCCCTCTTGTATGGACAAGATGTGTAGGTTTTTAACGCACTAAGCACGCTTTGCAAGTGTTTTTTCAGCCTTTGATGGGTCTTTCTGTCAGGATGGCGTGCCATAGTATTTGGTGTTCTTGGAGTCTGCAAAAAGAGAGCATCAAATCCAATCTTTTAAAGCGTTGTTTGCTCTGGTGGTTAAACAAAAGAAATATTCTAGCCAAAATCGCCAAACGGCAATCATCCATTGTCTTTTGCCAAAGCACGCCTCTAGGCTCTTTTGCAATCCCTTTTGGAAAATTACGAGGTCTTTAGCTTGCACCAATCGCATGGCCTCTAGCCCTTTGGCCAAGCATTTGTCCTGCTTGTGGCAAAACTCTCTACGCTCCCATCGGATAAAAGCACAAACCCGCTGATGTGGCCCAAACTCCACCAACATAGGCGCAAATGTCCCTGTACTTGGAGTGAATGTGGATACACAGAGCATAGAGATGTCAATGTTGCCAAGAACATCTTAAGAGCGGGATTAAAATCTCTTGGGTTGGAAACTATTCTTGCAGACTCTAAAGAGCAAAAGCCTTTCGCGTTCAAAAACGCTGGTTTCTGTTAGTTAGGAAGCCTCCTTCAAGGAGGGGCGATTCACACACCCCAGCTCAAAAGTCTTAGACACTCTATGCTCTAAAATCGATCCCAAAGTGAGAGAAGACGGATTTAGGATAGAGTTTAACATTGTTTAATGCGCCCTTTAAACGCCCTTTAATCAAATAAGATTTATAAGATGATGTTCTCTCACCTTAGCCGGTCTGGCTAACACGCTTAAGACTTCTAGCGTATTTTTAAATTTTAAGGTTTTTCGTGCGTATTCTCATGCAAAAATGGGCGTTCGCGCCCTGTGTTTGGGTTTTGTCTGTGGCTTCTGTCTTTTACTTTGGAGTGGTCGGCACTTACTGGGCGGTTACGGGGGAATTCACCCGCTGGAGTGGGGCTCTCTTGGGCTGGCTGGGCGTGGATACAGCCCACTTAGGCTATTTTAAAATCATCGGTCTTAAGGGCAGTATCTTAGAGCGCATCGATGGGGTGATGGTGCTGGGCATGTTTTTAGGCATGTTGGGAGCGGCAGGTTTAGCGGGGCGCATCGGTTTTAATCTGCCTACAAAGGCGCAAATGGGGCGGGCACTCTTTGGGGGGCTCTTAGCTGGGCTTGGGGCACGCTTGGGACTGGGGTGCAATTTGGCAAGCTTTCTTACGGGCATCCCACAATTTAGCTTGCATGCGTGGTTTTTCACTTTGGCGACCTTGCTTGGCATGGGGCTTGCCTTTAAACATTTGCCCCTTAGTTGCTCTCAAGTCGTGCGACAAAAGCCTCCCAAAATTTTAAACCACGCCTTGGCCCTTTGTGCTTTTGCGGGTTTTATGGGTTTGGCATGGCACTTGCACCACAAGCTTTTTTACGCCCTATGTTTTGGGGCGTTCTTTGGCTTTGTCATTGCTAAGGGGCAGGTTTGTTTCACCACCGCTTTTAGGCATTTGTTTGTGCAAAGGCAGAGCGCACAGGTAGTTGCTCTTGTGTGGGCGATGGCGGTGGGGAGTGTGGGGGTGTTTGTCTATTTGCAGTCAGGCCACTCCGCTAAGATTATGTGGGCAAGCCCGGGCATTGCTTTAGGGGGCTGCTCTTTGGGGTGGGGATTGTGCTGGCAGGGGGTGTGAGTGTGGCTGGATGTATCGATCGATGCAGGGGGATTTGGGGGCTTTTTGGTGGGAGTGGGCAATGTGGCGGGGGCTGGGCTGGTGGCCCTTAGCTGGGATTTTTACGCCCCCTTTGGGTCAGCTTTGCGAAAGTCAATCTTTTAGATTTTCGGGGTGGGCTGTTTTTACAAGCACTGCTGCTTGTGGGGCTGTGGGGGGTGGTGCGGTGCGTGGGGCAAAGCCCCACTAAAAACTAGTCCTGTGGCTGTGCTGGCTGTGCTTGCGCTGGCTGTGCGCTGTCTTGCGGATGTTGGTGCTGGGGGTTAAACCCCTGTCCTTGTGGATTAAAGACATTTTGTGGACCGAAACCTTGCGGATCAAAGCCCCATTGCGGATTATGGGCGTGAAAACCCATAGGGCCAAAGCCCCACAAGGGCACGAAACCAAACATGAACATGCCATGGTGGGCAAAAGGCATGCCCTGCTGTGCAAAACCTTGAAAACCTTGGGGGTTAAAGCTTTGTTGGGGGTTTGCACCTTGTGGACCTTGCGCGCCAAAGGGGGCATAGCCACCAAAGGGGTGTTGTGCTTGGGGATTAAAACCACCCTGTTGAGCAAAACCTTGCGGATTAAAGCTCCCTTGTGGATTGTGCGGGTTAAAACCTTGCGCTTGCGGGCCAAAGCCTTGTTGTGGATTGGAGTTTCCTTGTAGATTTTGGTTGGGCTGTGCGCCGTTAGGGGCTTCTTCGCCTAAAAGGGCGATGAGCGCATCGCGGATGCCCTCAAAATTCTCAAGGGGGTTAGGGAAGGCAAGGTTAAAGATTGCCTCCTTCCCCCCTTTGCTATAGCCGATCTGTAACCCTGAAAAATCAAGGTCTTTGACACAAATATCCACAGCCCCCGGCGTTTGGGCGTACTTCTCAAACAACGCCACCACATTGTGTAGTTGTTTGCTATTCAAAACATCCATAGCGTGTTGTTTATCCATGTAAACTCCTTCTTTAGATTTTTCAAAAACGCTTGATTATAAGACCATAAAACTTAATGCTATATTAAATTATAGATGAATTGATAGCCATCATAGCATATATGATATGTATTAATCAAGTTTATAGTATCACTATAAATTTTATTGAGTGAGTTGACAGAATATTTCACTTGCGCAACACTTTACCCCACTTGCGCGCCCCAAAGCCCCTAGCCTTAGCTAGACAGATGGTTGGCCAGCATTAGCAATCTTGTACAAATATCTGCTCTGTGATCAAGGGGTAATGCCCTTGGGACTTTGGGCATCTATCTTGGCCATGAGAAACAAAAGACTTCCAGCGGAGTGCTTCTGTTTGAAGCCACAATTCCCGGCTAAAGTTAAATCCCCTAACTTTTAGTTATGGGGAGGGTATCAAGATTTGGCTTGTAGGGGGTGTCAAATCACCCCAGAAAAAGGGCATATTTTAAAGCGCGTGTGCTATAATTTGGCAAAAAGGCTTTTTATGTTGCGCTTTGCCCCCTCGCCTACAGGAAGCATGCATATTGGGAATTTGCGTGTGGCTTTGTTGAATTTCATCGTGGCCAAGCTCCTCAAACTCCCCCTCATGTTACGCATTGAAGACACCGACACCCAGCGCAACATTGAAGGCAAAGATGCCGAGATTTTTGGGATTTTAGAGCAGATGGGTGTAACTTGGGATCAGCTCGTCTACCAAAGCGCAAATTTTGCCACGCATTTAGACTACACCCAAAAACTCCTAGACAAGGGTGAGGCTTTTTATTGCCACTGCACTCCCGAATTTTTAGAAAAGAAAAAACAAGAAGCCGTGCAAGCTAAAAGGCCTTTCCGCTACAACGACTCTTGGGCATTGCTAGAAAAGACAAGCAACCCTAACCCTGTGGTGCGCTTAAGGGGGAGCGCACAGGATGTGGTCTTTCACGACCTCATCAAGGGCAGCATCCACTTCAAGGCGGCGGAGTTAGACAGCTTTGTCATTGTGCGCTCAAACCAGGTCCCCACTTATAATTTTGCTTGCGCCACAGACGACTTTAACTATAAAATCACCCACATCATCCGCGGCGAAGACCATATCAGCAACACCCCCAAACAAATTTTAATCAAACAAGCCCTAAGCCGTGTGTTAGGAGTGCCCGAAACGCCCACGATTTACGCCCACTTGCCCATCATTTTAAACGAAGACGATGGCAAGAAGATGAGCAAACGCTATGAAGCGTCCAGCGTGCAATGGCTCTTAAAACAAGGCTTTTTACCCGCCAGCATCGCCAATTACTTAGCCGCAATGGGCTACCAAGCCCCCAAAGAGGTTTTTAGCCTAAGTGAAGCTTTGCAGTGGTTTGCACTAGAAAAGGTCAGCGCATCTAGCGCACATTTTAGCTTGCCTTATTTGCGCCATTTAAACCACGAACACCTCAAAGCTTTAGACCTAGCAAGCCTTGCTAAGGTGTTGGGCATTGAGCCGGCTAAAGCCCCTTTAGCCCAACTTTTCTTAGAGGAGTGCAGTACTTTAAATGAGTTGCAAGACAAGCTAAGCGCCATGTTTGGCCCTAAAGACATTAATAAAGACTACGAAGGGCAAAACTTCTACGATAAATGTACCACGCTTTATCACGCCCTAAAAGCCATGCCCACCGTGGCAGATTTCAACGCTTTTAAACAAGAGGCCATGCAAAAAAGCCAGCTGAAGGGCAAGGACTTTTTCAAGCCCTTAAGGATTTTACTCACAGGGCGAGCGCATGGCGTGGAGCTCGCCCTGCTTTACCCACACCTTGCCCCCTTTTTGGAGCAAATTTTGGTGTTAAAGACAGAACATGGTCGCTAGCACCCTTTTAAGCGCCACTGCCACCATCCTGCGCATCTTGATCAACACTTATATTTGGGTGATCATCATCGCTGCGCTTTTAAGCTTTGTGCGCCCAGACCCAAACAACACCATCGTGCAAATCCTTTACCGCTTGAGCGAACCTGCCCTCAACAAAGCCAAGCAACTTGCCCCCTTTTTGGTGTTTAATGGCATTGATTTATCGCCTCTAGCGGTGATTTTGGTGTTGAAATTCCTTGACATGACCGCCGTGCAGCTCATGTTTAACTATGCACAAGGGTAACTTTGTTTCGGGCATTTTGGCTGTTGGTTTTTTGTGTTGCTTTAAACGCCCAGCACATCAGCCTAGCCTATTTGAAAAGCAAGCCCAAAGGCATCCCTAGAGATTTCTTCATTTGGCTTTACTTGCAAAATCCCAACATCACAGCCGAGCAAGCCAAAGATGCCTACAATCTCATTGCCCACAAAAACCCAAAATTGCAGGAACTTGCCCAAGCAAGGGGAGCTTTAAATTTAATCCCCCACCCTTGTCAAGGCTTGCCCCTAGAAGTTTTAAGCGATAAGGACAGCGCGTGCATCGCCAAAGCTCTAAGCCTTTCTAGTATTTTCACAAAAGCACAAGATCCCAAGAGTGCAGCGATTTTACGCACTTTGCAACCAAAGCTCAAAGGCTACCCCAAACTCTACAAAGCCCTGCAAATTGTGCTCAACCCCACAGATCAAGCCATCTTTTTGCACGCGGGGGCTAGCGCCGTTGCCACCCTTTACAATTCCCTAAGCTACGAGCAAAAGCAGGACTTTTTAGACCGCCCCTTTGACCCCGAAGTTTTGGCGAAATTAGCGAATGCAAACGACCCTAGCTTTAACGACATTTTAAGACGAGTCATTTTAGACAGCCACTTTGCCGTGTTTAAAAAAGCCCTAAGCCGCACCTCCGTCACCAACTCCGACTCTAAAACCTTTTTTCTTTTAGGCATCAATGCTTTGTTGCACCAAGAGGAAATCAGCGCTTTCACCTACTTTGATCGCACAGAAAAGCAGGCGGACAAACCCTTCATGCATGATAAGGCGGTGTTTTGGAAGTATCTACTGAGCCAAAACAACTCTTATTTAGACATCTTGAGCCAAAGCACCAACCCCAATCTCTTTAGCTTATACGCCAATTTCAAGCGCAAGAGCTTGCCTAAATACAACATAGTAACTTCGCTAGGCTTCTTAAGCCACAGACCCCCAAAATTTGACATTAAGGACCCTTTTGCGTGGCAAATCTTTAAAGAGAAAATCCTATCCATCGGTAACAAGCGCGCCTTTTTAAGAGCTCTAAAGCCCTTAAAAACCGAGCAGAGCATGGCGCATTTGGCGTATTTCTTAGAGCGCTATTACAACGATGGGCGGAATTACTTTTTAACCCCCTATGCCAAAAAAGCCCATTTTAAAAGCCTAGAAGAAAAGGCGATGGCTTACGCCATTGCAAGGCAAGAGAGTCTACTGCTCCCCGCTTTGGTGTCTTCCTCTTACGCTTTAGGGCTGATGCAAATCATGCCCTTTAATGTCGCCCCCTTTGCTAAAGCTCTTGGTTTCAACAAAGTCCAGCTGACCGACATGTTCGATCCGCATTTATCCCTCATCTTTGGCAATTACTATTTAAACACCCTTAAAGAGGAGTTTAAAAACCCCCTGTTTGTAGCTTACTGCTACAATGGGGGGCCAAATTTTTTTAGAAAGTTGCTCAAGGAACGCCACTTTTTCACAAGGGGCAAATTCGAGCCATGGCTGAGTATGGAGCTCATCCCCTATGAAGAAACCCGCCTTTATGGGCAAAAAGTCTTAGCAAACTACATCATCTACCAGAGCATTTTTAAACACCACTCTAAGAAAGTCAGCTTTGACTTACAGGGTTTTTTCAACACAATTTTAAAGGACAGACATGATTAACAAATGCCTTTTTCCGGCCGCGGGCTATGGCACCCGTTTTTTGCCCGCCACAAAGGCGATGCCAAAGGAGATGCTCCCCATTGTCAATAAGCCACTCATCCAATACGGCGTGGAGGAGGCGATGGAGGCGGGTTGCACGGGGATGGCGATCGTTACAGGGCGGGGCAAGCGCGCCATTGAAGACCATTTTGACATCAGCTACGAGCTAGAACACCAAATCAACGGCACGCATAAAGAGCAGCAATTAGAGGGCATTCGGGCTTTAATGCAAAATTGCAGTTTCTCTTACACGAGGCAACACGAAATGAAGGGCTTGGGGCATGCCATTTACACAGCACAGACCTTGATTGGCAACGAGCCTTTTTGTGTGCTTTTGGCCGATGACCTTTGCATCAATCGGGGGGGCAGAGGGGTTTTAGCCCAAATGGTCGAGCTTTACGCCAAGTACCAATGTTGCATTGTGGCGATTGAAGAAGTGGCGCTAGAAGAGGTGCATAAATACGGCGTGATTTTAGGCCAAGAGATGGCTAAGGGGGTGTATCAAGTGCAAAACATGGTGGAAAAACCCAAGCTCGAGGAAGCTCCAAGCAACTTAGCCGTCATCGGGCGTTATATCTTAACCCCTGATATTTTTGAAGTTTTAAAGCACACCCCCCCGGGCAAGAACAACGAAATCCAAATCACGGACGCGCTCTTGCAACAAGCGCAAGATAAGCTCGTGTTGGCCTATAAATTTGAGGGCAAACGCTATGACTGCGGGAGTGTAGAGGGCTTTATCCAAGCTACAAACGATTTTTATCAGCTCCAACGCTAGCCATGTATGATTTATGGTTTTATGGCATTTATTGGGTAGCGGGTTTTCTCTTTACCTTCCCCATGCTCTTGGTGGGCTTTGCCTACACCTACTTAAAACCCCGCCCCCGCCCCCAGATGTCCCCCCTTAAGTGATTTAATGTTGCAACTAGACAAGACAAAAGATCAAGAAGAATACAACGGCTTGTTACAAGCTTTCAACACCCATTACACAAGTTTGCCCAAGCACATTAAAGAGGGTGATTGGCTGAATGCCATTAAAAGTTTTGCCCAGTCCGAGTTTTTAGACATCGATTCGACCGTGAATTTCGGACAGCATTTAGAGGACATGAATCCCAAAATGAGCAAGGCGATTGCTAACACCGTGGGGCTTGCGCTCAAACACAAAAAGAAGGATTGATGTGGATTATTTAGAAATCAAAGGCGGGCAGACCTTAAATGGGCAAGTGGCGATCTCTGGGGCAAAAAACGCCGCCCTGCCCCTTTTAGCCAGCACCATTTTAGCCAAAAATCCCGTGCGCCTAAACAACCTACCCCATGTCGCCGATGTGCGTGCCTTGGTGGAGCTCTTAGAGCATTTGGGCACACAAGCCACATGGCACACACCAAACAGCCTTGAGGTCAGCACAAGCCCCACACATTGCACGGCGGTGCGTTGCACCGCTCCCTATGAGATTGTGCGTAAAATGCGCGCCTCTATTTTGGTGCTAGGGCCACTCTTGGGGCGTTTTGGCAAGTGTCAAGTGAGTTTGCCCGGGGGGTGTGCGATCGGGGCTAGGCCTGTAGATTTGCATTTAAGTGCCTTAGAAAAAATGGGGGCTGAAATTGCCATTGACAAGGGCTATATCGTGGCCAAAGCCAAAAAAGGCTTAAGGGGGTGCGACTTGATTTTTGACAAAATCACGGTGACAGGCACGGAGAATATTTTAATGGCTGCGAGCATGGCTAAAGGGCAAACGCGCATCATCAACGCCGCCAAAGAGCCCGAAGTGGTGCAGTTGTGCGCCTTTTTGCAAGCGGGGGCGTGGAAATTAGCGGGGTGGGGAGCGGGGAGCTCTTGGTGCAGGGCACAAATCGAGAGGCTCTAGACTTTCAAGACATAGAGATCATCCCCGATCGCATTGAGTGCGGGACTTATTTATGCGCGGCGGCGATCACCAATTCCCCCTTGACGCTCACAAACACCAACGCCCACCATTTAGAGGCCGTTTTGACAAAACTAGGCGAAATCGGCTTTTATACCGACATCATAGAAGAAACCCCCACCGCCCACACACTCAAAATCCACAGCGCACTCCAAAGAAAAGCCTTTAGCCTCACCACTACAGAATACCCGGGCTTTCCCACCGACTTGCAAGCGCAGTTCATGGCTTTGGCGACACAGTGCGAGGGTTCTAGCCTCATTGAAGAAAGGTTGTTTGAAAACCGCTTCATGCATGTGGGCGAGTTGCAGCGCATGGGGGCGCAAATCAGCTTAAAAGGGGCGATGGCGCAGATTCAGGGGGCGAGTGAACTCATCGGCACAGATGTGATGGCGACAGATTTACGCGCCTCTTCGGCATTGGTGCTCGCCGCCCTTGTGGCTAGGGGCAAAAGTCGGGTACACCGCATTTACCACTTGGATCGGGGTTATGAATCCCTAGAAAACAAAATGAACGCCCTAGGCGCGCACATGAAACGCTTGCACGAAAAGCCCTAGCGGGCAATGGCTTTGGCGTGGTTTTCGCGGATCACATGCACCACGACCTCGCCCGGGTATTGTAGGTGCGTTTGGATTTCTTTGGCGATGTCGCGCGCAAGTAGAGGGACTTTTGCGTCATTGATCTGATCGGGGCAAACGATCACGCGTACCTCCCGTCCCGCGTCCATAGCAAAGACCTTTTCCACCCCGCTTTGTTGGCTGGCGATGCGCTCTAAATCGTGCATGCGGGCCAAGAAGTTTTCATTTTCCTTGCGGCGTGCCCCGGGTCTTGCGGCAGACAGGGCATCGGCGGCGCACACAGCGGCACACTCTATGCTCTTGATCTCTTGGCGATCGTGGTGGGCATAAATGGCGTTGATCACCACAGGGTGTTCTTGGCAACGCACGCACACCTCAGCCCCCAATTCCACATGATCGCCCCCATGCTCTTGGGTCAGGGCTTTGCCGATGTCGTGCAAAATCCCCGCTCGCCTAGCTAATTTAGAATCCCCACCGAGTTGCTCGGCAATGGTGCCGGCTAAAATCGCCACCTCTATAGAATGGGCGAGGGCGTTTTGCCCATAGCTGGTGCGGTATTTCATGCGCCCCAAGAGCCTTTTTAATTCCTCGTCCATAGAGTCTAATTGCAGGTCTAAAATGACTTCTTCGGCTTCTTTTAAGATGCTCTCTTCCATGTTCGCCTCCACCCGCTGGTACACGGTTTCGATGCGTGAAGGTTGTATGCGCCCATCTTGGATCAAGAGCTCTAGCGTTTGTGTGGCGATTTGCCGCCGATACAAGTTAAAACAGCTCAAGGTGATGGTTTTGGTTTCTTCATCGATCATCAACTCCACCCCACTGATGCGCTTAAAAGTGTCGATGTTCTTGCCGTCCTTACCGATGATCCGTCCAATAAACTCAGAATTAGGCAGAGCGACCACGCTGGTTAAATTTTCCATGGCAAAAGAGCTGGCAAAACGGGAGGTCGCCTCCGCTAGGATGAAGTGCGCCCGCTCTTTGGCTTCTTTTTTGGCCTGTCTTTCATAGCGGCGCACAAGGGCGGCTTTTTGCAAAATCAACTCTTCTTCTAACAAACACAAGAGCAATTCTTGGGCTTCCTCTTTGGTGTAGCCCGAGCGTTCCATTAAGGTTTGCATGGCCTGTTCTTTGAGCTCTTGGTACTCTTGGCAGAGTTTGTCTTGGGTGTGCTTGCTCTGCTCTAACTCCCGCCTTAGACCTTCTAGCTCGCTCTTGTGTTGTTCTAATTGTTTATGCTTGTGGTGCCAGTGTTGTTGTTGTTGTTTTTCTCTGTTTTTCAGTTCGTCTAATTTATGTTGGTAGGCGGCATCTTGGGTTTGTTGGCGCTCTTTGTGTTCTTGTTGTAATTGCAAGGCTAGGGTTTTGGATTCTTCTTCTTTGCTCTTGTAAAGCACTTGGGCTTGGTAGATGAGCATGTCCGCCTTGGTCTTGGCTTGGGCGATGAGGTTTTGGCTAGCGGCGTGGCGGTTGCGCTTGGTGAAGTAAAACACGCCGATACCGGTGAATAAGCAGGGGATCAAAATGCTTAGTACCTCTTCCATAGTTTTTCCTTTGTATAAAATATCCGCTGTGATCGGCGCAAATGTCCCCGACAATGTCGTGGAATGCACCTAGATCGTGGGTTGATTGTAAAATTTGGCGGGCGGTGAAAACAAGCAATGGTTTGTGCTTGAGGCTAGCAAAAAGGCGGTCATAAGCCCCTAACCCAAAACCCACCCGCTTAAAGTGGCGATCAACTCCTAAAATGGGGACAATGGCTAAATCCAAGCTTGTTTTGAAGTTGCTAGGTCTAGGCTGCTTGATGTGTTGCTTGGTGCTTAAAGGCAGGCGGTAGGGTGCATAGCTGCAACAAGGCGGGTGCATTAAAGGGGCAAACAAGCGCATTTTACGCCTTCTTGCCCACCTGATGAAGGGGCGTATGTCCGCTTCGTGGGCTAGGGGGCAATAGACCAGCACCGACAGCCCCGCTTTGGGGCGCACCCATTTTTGCAACAAGGCGTTTATTTTGTGGTCTTTAATGTCAAAGCCCCGCTTGGCGTATAAAATGTACTTACAAGCAGTACGGAATGTGTCTTTTGTGTCCTTGTCTAATATCCTAATGCTTTGCCTTTAGAGAGTGTCAACAACCAATGGGTAAAACCCAAACAACAAACTTCAAACCCGTATTATTAGGACATTTAACTTAGGGCTCAATTAATAGGGGGGTGATTTGGCAGATTTAGGGGTTTTAACCATGTGTTTTATATAATTTTGGCTTTATTTTAGGAGTTAAAATGAAAGAGCCGATGAGTACCTATGGTTATGAAAAGGTTTGTGCCGAGCTTAAAAAACTCAAGGAAGTGGAAAGGCCACAGATCGTTAAGGAGATCGATCGGGCTAGAGAGCATGGGGACTTGAAAGAAAACGCCGAATACCACGCCGCCAAAGAAAAACAAGCGTTCATAGAAGCGCGCATCAATGATTTAAGCCGCATTCTAGCCAATGCCCAGGTGATCGACCCCGCCACTTTGAGCCACCAAAAGGTGAGCTTTGGCAGCACGGTGAAAATCCTGAATTTAGACAACGACAAGGAGTTTTGTTACACCATTGTGGGGAGCATGGAGAGCGACCCTACAAGGGGGCTCATCTCCTTTGGCTCGCCCATCGCCAAAAGCTTGATGGGCAAGAGCAAGGGCGATGAGGTTACGGTGGTGTTGCCCTCTGGGGAAAACGAATTTGAAATTTTAGACATTTATTACAAAGACATTGACTATGCTAAAAGTTAAATTGCAAAAACTCCACCCACAAGCCAAACTCCCCGTCTACCAAAGCGAGGGGGCGAGTGGGTTTGATTTATGTGCCCTTGAAAACCTAGAGATCGCCCCCAAAAGCGTGGGCTTGGTGCGCACAGGAATCGCCCTTGAGCTGGAGAAGGGCTATGAAGTGCAGGTGCGCTCGAGATCGGGGCTGGCGCTCAAGCACCAAATTGTGGTGCTCAACTCCCCGGGCACGATTGACAGCGACTATCGGGGGGAATTGCAGGTGATTTTGATGAATTTGGGCAACGCGCCCTTTAGCGTTAAAGCCGGCGATCGGATCGCACAAGGGGTGCTGTGCCGTATTTTTCAGGCGGATTTTGCCCTAACCACAGAGTTAGAAGCCACAAAAAGGGGGGCAAAGGGCTTTGGGAGCAGTGGGGTTTAATGGAAATTAAAGAGAATTTAACGCAAGTCAAAGAAGAATTTAAAAGCGATGAAAAGCTTTTAGAGAGTGCCTTTAGGCTAGAGAAGTTTTACAACAAGTATAAATATGTGCTGTGGGCTTTGGTGGTCTTAGCGTTGGCGTGGTGGGGCTACACGGAATTAAAGGCAGTGCAAAAAGACAAAAAGACACAGGAGATCACCGCCATTTATAATGAAGTGTTGGCAAACCCCAACAACACCGCCCCCCTAGAAAAATTGCAAGAGCAAGCCCCCGAGCTTGCCGAGCTTTATAATTACGCACAGGCTTTAAAAAACAAGGACACCAAAACCCTAGACAGCCTAAGCCACGCCAAAAACCCCATCGTGAAGGCCCTAGCAAGCTACTACGCTGCATCTTATGGCAGGGATTTAAAAGCCCTAAAAGCTTTAAACTTGCCCGCCTTGCAAGATTTTATCCACCTGCAACAAGCCTACTTGTTGCACAATGACCCCAAAGCGGCCCAAGAAATAAAAGCCCTCATCGCCACCATCCCCCCCACTTCAGGGGTTTACCCAATCGCCTCCTTGCTCAAACACTACCCCGCCACAGGCACTCAAAAGGCGGCGCAATGAGGCATGCATGGTTTTTAGGGTTGGCGCTCTTAGCGCTCTTTAGCTTTGGGTGTGGCGATCGCAAAAACTTTAAGCCACCCAGATCTAAAATCGTGCGCCAACTCCTCTTTCACGAAGGACTCAAAGCCCCCATCATTTTCACCAACCGCTACGGGGCGATTTTGGCAAATGGCGGGGTGCTAGACAGACAGGGCCTGACACAGCTAAGGATTGAGAAAAAAGAAGACAAAGAAACTTCGTTTTTAAACCAGAGCCAAGATTACTACATTTTGGCGCACGATTGTTGGCGCGCCCACAAGCGCAATGGCCCTAAAATTAAGCGCAAAAAACGCGCCTCACTCACGGACAAACAAGCCCAAGAGGCGATCATCGACAACATTGAAGAAACCGATGGAAATGTCCAATTGCACGACCACTGCCACCAATTAGAGCTCATCAGCACCGCTTTGAGCGCCACCCCCTCCATCACCATCCCCCTAGACACCTACCCTTTGAGTGCCAGCATTAAGGGGAGTCAATTGGCGGTGGTGATGGCGGACAACTCGGCCAACATCTACGACATCAAAACGAAGAAACTGCTCTTTAATGAAAAAGGCTCGTCTAGCCCGGCGATCAACTCTTTAGTGGCTGCGCCTGTATTTTTAGACACAGTCGTGGTCTTTCCCATGCTCGATGGGCGACTCTTGGTGGTGGATGTGCACTCCAAAGAGCCTAAAGTGGTGCGCAACATTGTGCTCAACAGCGAGAAGTTTTTCAACAATGTGATTTATTTAAAAGTCGATGAGGAAAACATGTTTGCGGCCACGGGCAAGCGACTCGTGTCGGTGATCTCAGGGCAGGAGTTCAACTTTGATGCGGACATCGTGGATGTGCTTTACAAACACCACCGCCTGTATGTGCTGACTTTAGATGGGCGCATTTTGGAGATGGACCAAACCTTAAACGACCAGAGCATGGGTGTGGTGAAGTTGCCCTTTGCGATGTTGAACACCATTGTCGTTACCGATAAAAAGCTCTACACCCTAGAAAAGCGCGGCTACTTGGTGGAAGTGGACTTAGAGCATTTTGACGACTACCGCGTTTACCCCCTCAAAAGTGCCTCTAAAAGTTTTATGGGGAACTTGGATCGGCCCAGCTTTTACACCGATGACAAGATTTACTACGACCGCTATTTCTTTGATTTGAGCCACAACCACCCATGATTTTGTGCGACATCGGAAATACCCTTTTGCATTTTTACAAAGAAGGGCGGGTGTGGGCGTGCGCGCCCCAAAATTTAGCCACGCACAAAGAAGCCTTGCAGGGCGAAGTTTTCTATATCAGTGTGAACCCCGAGTCCACCAACGCTCTATTAGAGTTTTGCTCGAGCGCCACAGATTTAGCCCCCAAAATGCAGCTAGAAAGCAAATACGAAGGGCTGGGGGTGGATCGCATTGCGGCGTGTTTGGGACTCTGTGGCAAAAGCGGGGTGGTGGTGGACGCAGGCAGTGCGATCACCATCGACCTTATGGATCATGGGACACACTTAGGGGGGGTGATTTTGCCCGGGCTTGCAAGTTATGCCCACGCCTTTAAAAGCATTTCCAAAGCCCTAGATTTGCCCTTGAATTTGCGTGTAGATTTAAAGAGTTTGCCCAATGCCACCGCAGACGCTTTAGGCTATGGGGTGCTGCAAAGCGTGCTTTTGACCCTTCAACACCTCATAGGCGAACGCAGAGCGTATTTCACGGGCGGGGATGGCAAGTTTTTAGCCAACTTCTTTAGCAATGGGCTTTACGATGGTTTGCTGGTCTTTCATGGCATGCTAGCCGTGCTTGGGGCTTAATGGAGTTGGTCTATCTCTTTTTCAATGCCTCTTTAATGGCTCTTAGCCATTGCGTGGGGATGTGTGGAGGGGTGGTGCTTGCCTATTGCCAGAACAAATTTACCCCCCAAATGCCCTTAAAAGCCCAACTAGCCGCCCACAGCCTCTACAATTTGGGGCGGGTGAGCATGTATGTGCTTGTGGGGTTCTTAGCCTTTTTGGGTTTTCACGGGCTTTTGGCGGTGTTGGCAAAATCCTTGAACCTGCCTAGAGCGCACCTGCAAGGGGGGGTGTTGGTGGGCGTGGGGGTGTTGATGCTCTTGTTTGCTCTAGGCTTTGTGTTGCACCTGAAAAACCCTTTAGCCCTCAGTGGTGGGTGGTTTGCTAGAGGCTTTAAAAGCCTTTTTAGTACGCCAAAGCTGCCTAGCTTTTATGCCCTAGGGCTTTTAAATGGACTGCTGCCCTGTGGCATGGTGTATTGGTTTGTGTTAAATGCTTTGGCGCGCCCGGATTTAACGAGCGCATTAGAAACCATGTTGGTTTTGGGGCTGGCGACCTTCGCGCCTCTATTTGTCTTTGGCGCGCTCTTTGGCAATTTCTTAAACTCCAAATGGCGCGCATGGTTTCAAAAAGCCGCCTTCGTGTTGTTGCTGGGCTTTGCGGCGCACACGATTTATATGGGCGTAAAAATGTTAGGACACCCATGAAGGCTCTGTTTTTGGATAGAGATGGCGTGGTGAATGTGGATAAGGGTTATGTTTATTTGCCTAAAGACTTTGACTTCATGCCCGGTATTTTTACCCTACTAAAGGGGGCTAAGGATTTGGGCTATTTGCTCTTGTTGGTCACCAATCAATCGGGAATAGGGCGGGGGTATTATGGTTTAGAGGACTTTGAAGCCTTAAGTGCCCACATGCAAGCACGGCTTCACGAAAAGCTGGGCTTTGCTTTGGATAAAATTTATTTTTGCCCCCACGCTCCACAAGAAAATTGCGCTTGCCGTAAGCCTAAGATAGGCATGCTAGAGCAAGCCTTGCAGGATTTTTCTATTAATTTAGCTGAGAGTGTGCTGGTGGGCGATCAGGCAAGCGATATAGCGTTTGGGCGTGCGGGGGGGGTTGGCACTAATTTGCTTTTGACAACACAAGCAACCCTTGCGCCACCACAAGAGCCACAAACCCAAGGGCATGTTGCACGCTTAGAGCAGGTTTTGGACTTTTTAACCCCACAGAAAGGATTGCCTTGTTTACCCCAAACACCCTAGAAAATAAAACGATCGTCATCACCGGCGGAGCGGGCTTCATCGGCAGCAATTTGGCCATGTATTTTCAAACCCACCACCCCAAAGCGCGGGTGATCGTCATTGACAAATTTAGAGAGCAAACCCCCACGACCACGAGTTTAGGGCATTTTAAAAACCTATTAGACTTTAATGGCGAAATCATCACCGCCGACATCACCAAAGATTTAGGCATTTTAAAGAAGCTAGACTTTGACTATCTCTTCCACCAAGCTGCGATCTCAGACACCACGAATTTAAACCAAGAGTTGGTGATGAAAACCAACCACCAAGCCTTCATCAAGCTTTTAAAAATCGCCATCAAGAAAGATGCAAGGGTCATTTATGCCTCTTCAGCCGGCGTTTATGGCAATACCCCAGCTCCCAATAAGGTCGGCTTTGGGCAAAGACCCGAAAATGTCTATGGCTTTTCTAAACTCTGCATGGATAAAAGCGCGTTAGACTTTGCCCTTGAGAGTTTTATGCCCATTGTGGGCTTGCGCTATTTTAATGTCTATGGCCCGGGGGAGTTTTACAAGCACAAAACCGCATCTATGGTCTTGCAACTAGGCTTACAAGCCCTGCAACACAAAGAAGTCAAGCTCTTTGAATTTGGGGAGCAAAAACGCGACTTTGTCTACATTGACGATGTGATCCAAGCCTGCGTAAAGGCGATGGACGCATCCACAAGCGGGGTTTACAATGTGGGCTATGGCAAGAGCCGCAGCTACAACGACATCGTGCGTTTGTTGCAAGCGCATTTGGGCGAGTTCAAGGTAACCTATATTAAAAATCCTTATGACTTCTTCCAAGAGCACACTTGCGCCGACATTGCCCCCACACACGCCGATTTGGACTACGCCCCTGCCTACGACCTAGAAAGGGGCATACAGGCCTATATCCCCACGATTAAAGACCTCGCCAAATGCTAGAAGTCTTTTTAACCCCATCTAAAAAACCTCCGCATGTGTTGGTGGTGGGCGACATCATCATAGACCACTACATTTGGGGGCAAAGCGAGCGGCTCTCCCCTGAGGCCCTATGCAAGTCGTGGATGTCAAAGAAGAGAGCCGCCGCCTTGGGGGGCGGGCAATGTGGCGGATAACTTAATCGCCCTAGGTGTAAGCGTGGATTTGTGCGGGGTGGTGGGGGCAGATGGAGGGCAGGCGTGGTTATTTGAGACTTTACAGCACTTAGGTATAGGCTCTAGTGGTATTTTAGTTGATCCCAAACGCCCTACGAGCCAAAAATCGCGGGTGATGATCTCTAAGCAACAAGTTTTGAGAGTGGATAGAGAGCGCAAAGACCCCATTGACAAAGACCTATGCACCGCCCTACTAGAAAAAGCGAGCAGCCTATTAGAAAAAGCGGATGTGTTAGTGTTGTCCGACTATTTAAAGGGGGTGCTAGATGGGCATTTATGCCAAGAATTGATCAAAAGAGCCAAAGCGCAGCATAAAATCATTTTATGCGACCCCAAAGGCAGGGACTACTCCAAATACGCCCACGCCGACTTGATCACCCCGAATAAAAAAGAAGCCCAAATGGCAACAGGGGTGGAAATCAATGATGATGACAGCTTGCTGCAGGCTTTGAGTTTCTTTAAAGACAAATTGCAAATCACCACGCCCCTCATTACTTTGAGCGAGCAGGGCATGGCGTTTTTGGATCAAGATTTACACAAAATCCCCACCATCGCCAAAGAAGTTTACGATGTGAGCGGGGCGGGCGACACGGTGATCGCCGCTTTGGCCTTTTGTTTGGGGCTAGGTTACCCCATTAAGCAGGCATGCCACTTTGCCAATGCAGCCGCGGCGGTGGTGGTGGCAAAAGTCGGCAGCGCACGGGCAACTTACGCTGAAGTGCTCGACTTCTTGCAAAAGCATTACCACAAGGGGCAAAAGGTGCTAGACAAGGCGACTCTCTGCGCCTTGCTAAAAGCCATGCACCCCCCTAAAATCATTTTCACCAATGGATGTTTTGACTTATTGCACAGAGGGCATGTGGAGTATTTGCAAAAGGCAAAAGCGTTGGGGGGGCTTTTAGTTGTGGGGCTAAATAGCGACTCTTCGGTGCGCCGTTTAAAGGGCGACACACGCCCCATATGCGATCAAGACGCAAGGGCGTTTGTGCTTGCGGGGCTAGAATGCGTGGATTTTGTGGTGCTCTTTGAGGAAGACACCCCCCTAGAGCTCATCAAAGCCTTAAAGCCACATGTCTTAGTCAAGGGGGCAGACTATGCAGGTAAAGAAGTGGTGGGGAGCAGTTTAGTCAAAGAAGTGGTGTTGATTGACTTTGTCAATGGCCACTCCACCACAAACACATTAGAGAAAATCCAAAACTTAACCCACAACTAAAGGAAAGGTGTATGCACGATTTGATCCAAACCGAGTTTTTAGAACACATCCAAACCGCACAAGACACTTTGGCGCATTTAGCCCAAAGCTTAGCGCAAAGCGGGGCATTCTTGCTAGAAACGCTTAAAAAAGGCCACAAGATTTTAATTTGCGGCAATGGGGGCAGTGCCGCCGATGCCCAACACTTTGCCGCCGAGCTGACAGGGCGCTACAAACAAGAAAGACGAGGACTGCCTGCCCTCGCCCTTAGCACGGACACCTCCGCCCTAACCGCGATTGCCAACGACTATGGTTATGAAAAAGTCTTTGAAAGGCAAGTTGAGGCTCTAGGGCAAAAGGGGGATTGCTTGGTGGGGATTTCTACAAGTGGCCGTTCGAAAAATGTCTTGTTAGCCTTGCAAAAGGCGCAAGAGCTTGGCTTGAACACGCTTGGGCTTAGCGGACGAGGGGGCGGGGCGATGCGCGCTTTATGCACGCACAATTTAATTGTGCCAAGTGCAAACACCCCACGAATCCAAGAGATGCATATTTTAATGATCCACCTGCTCTGTGATTTTGTCGAAAAAGGATTTTGCTAGACATGGTTTTGCCTGCTCTCTTTGAGTAGAGCCCCCATGGATTTAGCTAAAAGGGCAAAAAAGCTAAACAGCCCAAAGACAAAGAGGGAGAAAAAGAGGGCCACCACAAGCCCGAAATCGTGGAAGATAAAAAAGCACAGCCCCCCACACACGAGGGCGATGCCGGCAAACAGCCCCGCAAAGAAGTCCAAAAGCGATGCGATGGTGTCCTTTTGCATGGGGGCTAGTGACTCTCGTCCACTAAAACCGCCCCCGCCAAATAGACATAGGTCAAAATCATGAACACAAAGGCCTGTAAAATCCCCATAAAGAAGAGCACCATAAAAGGCGCAACGGGGATCGCCCAAGGTACGAGCAAGAGCATGATGAGCAAGAACATGTCATCGCCCTTGATGTTGCCAAACAGACGGAAAGAGAGCGAAATGATGCGGGAGAAGTGGGAGATGATTTCTACGGGGAACATGATGGGCATGAGCCATTTGACGGGGCCCAAGAAGTGCTTGAAGTAGGGGACGACCCCTTGATTGCGGATGCCCTCAAAGTGGTAGTAAATGAAGACAATCAGGGCTAAAACCAGCGTGAAGCTCCAATTTGCCGTGGGGGCTTCAAAGCCGGGGATGATGCCTATCATGTTGCAATAAAAGACAAAGAGCGCGATCGTGCCGGTTAGGGGGAAGTATTTACGGGCGAGTTCCTCGCCGATGACATCCTTGGCCACATGTAAAATCCCTTCCACGATGGCCTCATAGACATTTTGTAGCCCCATAGGCACGATTTGCAACTTTTTCACCGCCATTTTGCTGATGACAAGCGTGCACAAGGCGCAAAAGACGGCGTAAAACCCGATGATGAAATCGTGGTTATGGCTGATTAAACCCGCAAAAGTGAAAACCCGATGCTCCATATCCTCTCCAAAAAAGCCTTATTATACTACAACTCCTCTAAAATGGCAAAATGTTGAGGGCAAAAAAGACGGGTTTTTTGCTGTGTGGTTTTGGGGCTGTAGTGTGTTTTGGGAAACTTTTATGGGTAGGCTTTGGGGCGGTTTTAGGGGCGGTGGGGGTTGTCAGTGTTGTCTGTGGGGGATTTGAGGGGCTTTGAGAGCCCAAGGGGCAACTAGGGTTTTTGGAAAAATTTAAAATACCCCTTGGGAATAGAAACTTGTGGAGGGCGCACAAGGACCAAATCTCCCTCTTGCATGGGCTCTGTGATCGTGCTGCCCGCGCCGATCAGCACATTGTCGGGGATGCTTAAGGGGGCGACAAGTTGGCTGTCGCTGCCGATGAAGACATTTTGCCCGATGTGCGTGTGGTGCTTGCCCTTGCCATCATAATTACAAGTGATGACCCCCGCCCCGACATTAGTGCCACCCTCAATCGTGCAATCGCCTAAGTAGCTTAAATGCCCCGCTTTCACACCGCTTAAGTGGGCGTTTTTGGTTTCCACAAAGTTGCCGACATGGCTGTCTATGATCTTAGAATTTGGACGGATGTGGGCGAGCGGACCTATGCTGCTGTTTGTAATGTGGCTCGATTCGATCACGCTGTGCGCTCTGATGTGCGCCCCTTGCAAGCGACAATCTCCAGCTAAATGCACTCCCTGTTCGAGCACACAGTCCGCCCCGAAGCGCACGCCCTTTTCTAAGTAAATGGTGTGGGGCATGTGCATACACACCCCCGCTTGCATGGCTTGTTCTCTCAACTTGTCTAGCATTTTAGACTCGGCGGCGGCCAACTCGCTCTGTGAGTTGACCCCTAAAAAGTCGTGGGCATTGACAAAAATGGGGGCAAAGCGCACGCCCTTTTGCACCCCTAGCCCCACAAGTTGGGTTAGGTAATACTCGGCTTGGGCGTTGTTCTTGTCTAACTTGGGCAAGAACTCCTGCAAGAACTCTTGGTTGAAAAGATACACCCCCGCATTAAGGGTGTCTAGGGCCAAAATCTCAGGGCTTGCGTCTTTTTCCTCCACAATGGCACTGACTTGTTTGTCCGCTAAACACACCCGCCCATACCCGCTTTTATGCTCTAGGCTAAAGACCCCCAAAGCGTTGGACTCCTCGCTTTCTGCAAAGGGCATTAAAGCTTCTTTAGACACTAAGGGCATGTCGGCGTTGAGCACTAAGAGGCGGTTATAGGCGGTTTTAATGGGAGTGGGTGCAACGCCCCCACCGCCCCCTTGCATTAAAGCCCCCCCCGTGCCGGGGTATTGCTCTACATTTTGTAAATGGATTTGGGTTTTGTCCTTAAAATGGGCGTTGATGGCCTTAGCGATCAGCTCGTGTTCGTGGTGCAAAATGACATGCACATCCTCGCTTAAGCCAAACGCCGCTTCCAACACATGCACCAACATTTCTTGACCGCAAATTTTATGCAAGACTTTAGGCAATTTAGAGCGCATGCGTGTACCCTTGCCCGCCGCTAAGATCACAACCGACACCGCCATTTGTTCCCTTTTTAGGCAATTTTAAAAACAAGCCTATTATACTCAAAAGTTTATCCCACACAAAGGGGCTTTCCTTGCGTTTTTTCTTCTCTTGGGCTGTGCTTGCCTCTTGTGTGTTGCTAGGGGCCACACTTAAAGACCCTGTGATCCCCACGATCAATTTGTCGCTCAGTGCCCCACACACGCCCACGCAGTTGGTAACGACCCTAAATGTGGTGTTGGTACTCACGCTCCTAGTGCTCGCGCCCTCTTTAATTTTGGTGATGACCAGCTTTATCCGCCTGATTGTGGTGTTTTCCTTTTTACGCACCGCCCTAGGCACACAACAAACCCCCCCCACGCAAATTTTGGTGTCTTTGGCGTTGATTTTGACCTTTTTTATCATGGAGCCCGCCGCCAAAAAGAGTTACGACACCGCTATCAAGCCCTATTTAGCCGAAAAGATTTCTTACACTGAAGCTTTTGAAGTGGGCATCGTGCCCTTCAAAGAGTTCATGCTACAAAACACCCGTGAGAAGGATTTAGCCCTGTTCTTTAGAATCCGCCACTTAGAAAACCCCAAAAACCCCAGCGCTGTCCCTTTAACCGTGCTGGTACCCGCCTTTATGATCAGCGAGCTAAAAACCGGGTTCCAAATCGGCTTTTTGCTCTATCTACCTTTTTTGGTCATTGACATGGTCGTGAGCTCCATTTTGATGGCGATGGGGATGATGATGCTCCCCCCCGTGATGATCTCTTTGCCCTTTAAAATCCTAGTGTTTATTTTAGTGGACGGCTTTAACCTCTTGGTGGAGAATTTAGTGGCCAGCTTTAAACACCTCTCTTAGGTTTTAAAAGTGTCCGCCAAATGAACGAGATCAAGAGCAAGCCAAACAAAGCTTTAAATAAAATTTCACTTTGGGCGTGCATGGCAGCAAACTCGGGGGTGGCGGTGGCGTTTGTGGCTTGGGCATTTAAAATGTAGGGGGTGTAGTAGAAGCTAAACAGGCCGATGAGTGCCACCCCTGCTAGATGAAAAAAGCGCAAGCCCGACTTGTGCACCGCCCACAGCACCAAAGAGTCTAAGATGAGCACACACCCCAGCGCGTTTAAAAGGAAGTTGCCCCGCACAAAAATGCGCCCCATCAGCACCCCTGCATTGTGTTGGTCTAAAATCTCGGGGGTTTTAAAGAGAATGGGGGCGACACACGCCCCAGAAAAGAGCACCACGCCCACACCCACACCCAAAGCCAGCAACACCAACACACGCCACAAGCTGAGCATTAGAACAATTAGAACAAGAAGTAATAAGCGGCGGTGAATGCCCAATCCCGTTTTAAGGACAAATTAATGCCATCAAACACAGGGTTTGGCACATGGGTTGCCAGCATGGGGATTTTCACGCCCACTTCAAAGGCACTGTGTCTGGCGATGACCGCCCTAACGCCCACATTGACCATCCACTGAAAGCGAGTTGCTCCGCTCCCGTGCACCGCTGACCATGTGTTGCCCCCCACAGCCACACCGCCAAAAATCCCTAAGTTGGACTTTTCGCCATTGAACAGGTTAACGAGTAAATCTGCCCCCACTCCATAGCCGGACAAGTTAAAGGTGTTTTTGCCAAAGTTCGCATTTTTATTCCACACCACCTTACCAAAGTTAGTTAAACCCCAGTTGTAAAAACCATAGAAACGCAAACCGACATAACCCTTCTGTCCAAAGAGTAGGTTGTACCCGACCCGTGCCCCCACGCCCTGCGTGATGGCAGTGCGGTTAACATTGTTGGGGTTTTTGCCATCGATGCGCGCCTTAAAGGTCGAGCCGCCCACTTCATACACGCCGCCGATGAAAAACGCGCTTTGCTCTGCGCTTAAAGCCCCTCCACAAGCCAAAAAGACAAGGGGTAGAAACTTCTTAGAAAACTCCATAAATGCCCCCTTATGCCCTTGCTGCCAGCTTGCTGATGGCCTCGGCGTGCATGTCATCCATGTGGGTTCTTAGCACTTTAGAGTACATGTCCACTAGGCGGTTGGCTTCAATTAAGCGGGTCATTTCAATCACGGCGTTGACATTGCTCTTTTCCAGGAAGTGTTGGCGGACAACGGGGGCGTTTAATTCGATGCGCTCCTCCATTTTGTCCTGCGGGTAGGTGTAGAGATTGTCACCTATTTTTTTTAAGAGTTTTTGGCTTTGAAAGCCCACGACCGCTAAGGCCCCCGGGCACTTCCTCGCCCCCTGTCTAAAGAACATGTCCCCATTTGGCGACACGCTCACACTTGCCCCCGGGAGCATTTGTATCCCCGCCCCATTTTCTAATCCCCCACGGCTCAAGACATGGTAACCCTCTTTGGTGCTCAAAAACCCTTGTGCATCGATCGTAAAGCTCCCATCTCTGGTAAAGGCGATGCCCTGCGGGGTTTGCACTGCAAAGTAGGCGTTGGGATCGCTTAGGGCAAAGTCTAGCTCGTTGTCCGTCTTTTGCATGGGCCCTAGGCTGTAGTCCGTGTATCTCTCCACAATGATGGGCACGCGATCTAGATTGCGGTTTAGGTACTTGGCGGCTTGTTTGGTTTGATCGGGTAGGGGCAGTTTGTCGCGGTAGTTTTGGTAAAGCCGCAAAAAATCGCCCACGACCACATCATCGCGCTTAAAGCCGGCGGTGTTTAAGTTGGCTAGGTTGTTGGAGATTTGGTCTAAGCGGTTAAACTCCGTAACCATGCCCCCTGTGGCTGCATAATAACCATTTGTCATGAAAAACTCCCTATGGACTTTGTGCTATTATACCCTAGAAATATTTAAGCGAAGGACTGCGGTGGATTTAGCACATTTTCAGGCTTTGTTCGACTCGTGGGGATATTTGTTTCTCTTTGTCTATTCGTTTGGGAGCGGGTATATCGGGCTTGTGCTGGCGGCAATCCTAAGCGCCACGGGGCATATGGATATTGTTAAAACCATGCTTGTGGCGGGGCTGGGGAATTTTGTAGGCAGTTGTTTGTTGGTGTGGCTTGGGCGCACGCAAAAGCAGGAAGTTAGGGGCTATTTACACAAACACCGCCGCAAACTTGCTCTGGTGCATTTGTGGATACACAAATACGGGGCGTGGCTGATTTTCTTTAATAAATACATTTATGGGGTGAAAACCTTAGTCCCTTTGGCCATAGGCCTTAGCAAGTTTTCTTTTAGGCAGTTTGTGTGGCTCAATGCGCTCTCTTGTGTGCTGTGGGCTTTAAGCCTAGGGGAGATCTCCTACCACGCCAGCAACTGGGTGCGCAGCTCTTTGGAAAAGGACAATGCCTACTCTTACCTTTTGCCTGTGTGTTTCATCGCCAGCTTGGTGGGGCTGTGGCTGTGGATTGCGCAGATTTCCAAAAAACCACATCGTTAGTGCATGGTTATTCCCAAAAGCATACAATGGCATCTTTTAAGGAGTTTGCATGAAAAAGAATGGGTTTTTTTGGTTAGTGGGTGTTTGCGTGGCTTTATTGGGTATGGGTTGCGCCGCAAGTGGCCAAAAAGCGGTGGGTTGTGCGGGCAACAAGCCCTCTACACATAAAGGGCTAGCGCAAACAGCTCCACAAGATGAGTGCCCCAATACGGGTGAACCCAAGCAGGTGGAGTGATTAAAAAAAGGTGGTGAAGTTCATGAATAGATCCGCGCTTTTGTAGTTGTCCATGAGTGTCAGACTATTGCCCCCGGAGCCTATGGTGCGTATTTCATCGATGAGGGGGATGTGTACGCCTAGACTCCATTTAAATTTATCCACGCGTATGCTAAGACCGAAGACGGCATCTAGGTTGGCGTTGTGGCACGTCAGCGAGCCTCCGATGAAGTTCGCGTTCCAAAAATTGACGATCCCTAACAACCCTGCAAAAAGCCCATAGGCTTGGATTTTGGCGTGCCCCACTTTGGGTTTTTTAATCTTGCTGTAAAGATTAAAGAGCAGGTTACCTCCGATTCCCAAGTTGTAGCGGTTTAAATCAGACAGACTATTGCTGTCCACACCCATATAGAGGTAGCGAAACCCAAAATAGCTGTAGTAAGCCATGCCGATGAAGGAGTTGAAGTACTTTTGATACCCCCCTTGGGCTTGTAAGCCTAGCTGCACCGAGCTTTCCTGTAGGTTTTTCGTGGTGAAAGTGAGCAGGGGGGTTGGGGCTTATTGACTGTGGGCAGGGGCGTGGCGTTGGTGCTGATGTGGGGTATGGGAGGAGCAGGGACAGGTTTGGGGATTGGGGGATTGGGTAGTGTGGGGACTTTGTAGTCGGGATTAGAGGGTTGGGGGTTTTTGGCTTTAAAGGTGTTGTAGGCATTGGTGGCGTTGCTGGCGGCTGTGATTGCGCTTGTTACTGTGGCAAGCTGATTTGTGAGGATACTCTCTAGCGCGCCAGTCTGGTTGGTTAAATACCCAAAATAACCCATAAACATCGCCTGCGCCCACCAGTTATACCCACACACCGCATAGCCCTGTGAAAAATCCAAACCAATGGCTGGCGAATCGTAGCAGTATTTTACATTGGGGCTATTCCACTTGGAAACCACTTCATTTTTTTGAGAAGCCGAAGGGGTCGCAGGGGGTCCATTGTATGTGTGTGCCCCGGGCACTAAACTCATCAACCACACCGGGTTGAGCACAAAGGTTTGGAGCATGTCGGGCACAAAAGTCTTGACATAGGCATCGACAAAGTTGGTAACAGGGCTAAAATCACCAGCCATGAGATCGTTGTCAATGGAGCTGTATAGTTTAGAGTTGGTGAAATTACCCGCAAAATTAGCTGCCCCCACATAGCCATTCATAAAGTTAAAAAAGTTCTGCATGCCCGCTATGGCTGTTTTGGGGTTTACACCGCTACAATCCCCTCTAGAGCAGTTAGAAGGGCCGATGTAGACATTTTTTTTGAGCTCAGCGACATTAAAAAGGGTGTTCCAAATTTCTTGAGGGGTTAGGCCGTATTTGCTTGCCGCACTTGTAAAGCTATTTAGCACACCAGTTGTCCCCCCCTCGTAGCCACAATGGTGGATACTACTTGCTTGGTTATTGATGATGATGTCAAACACACAGGTGTCGCCCGCATTGATATATCCCTCTTTAGCAATGGAGGCGTTGTTGAGAAAAAAGGTCTGTCCATTGGCGTAATTGACCCATTGGTTATGGAAAGCCCGCCCTACGGTCTGGGTGATGCCAACAATTTGGTTTAAAGCATTTGTAACGGCACTGCTTTCATCGTTTTTAAGCGTGTTGGATTGGTTTAAGTAGTCAATGGCGATCTTTTGGCTAGCTTGCCCTAGTTTACTAATGTCCCCGCCCACAATGGAGGCAATTTGGTTGACTTCATCGGCTAGAGCCTGCAGGGCATTGCTGGCTTGTTGGGGGGTAAGGGAAGAAATATTGCTGTTAGAATTGAGCGGAGGGGGTAGGCTTAGGGGCGTGTAGGTAATGCCTAAAGCGTTAGCAGCACTCTTAATTTGTTGGTTGAAGGAATTAAAGGTGTTGATCGCATTTTCTAGGGCCTGCTTGTTTTGGCTATTGGCCTGTGAAAGTTCTTTTTTATATTGGGCAATTTCTTGTTGGGCTTGGTTAACTAGGGCTTGGTTTTGGCTCTCATAGCCACTGATGATTTTCTCTAAGTATTGCTGGTAGGCGGCTACACTATCGGCGATGCCAGACACACTCTCTATGTTTTGGGTGCGGATCGCTGTTTGGATTTGTGCGATGAGGCTAGCAGAGGAGGGCAAGTTGAGATTTTGTAAATCTTGCAGCAGGGTTTGCAAGGTCTGCATGGTTTGAGTCTTGTTGGCCTGCAAAGTGTTCATGGCATTTTGGTAGTCTTTGAGCTCTTCGTGGTAAGCGTTGATTTTTTGGATGTCGCTGCTGGGTTGGGTGTGGCTGCTCTCTAAAACATTGCCCCCGCCTGCATCCATGCCAAAGGAGAAAAACGCCCCGTCTAAATAGGAAGAATAAGGATGTGCATGGGCGATGAGGGAGCAGAGAAAATAGATCAGCCTGAGTCGCTTCATATTTTTATCTTCTTGAAGAACACTATTTGAATCCTAAAATATCTCCGTAAAGTCCATGAAAAGCGCAGAACTTTTGTAATTGTCCACAATTTTTAACGATTCAAACCCTCCTGTATCGATAGGTGCGCTCACATTGCGCATTTGGTTGATCAAGGGCATGTGGATGCCTATGCTCCATTTGAATTGATCCACGCGCAGGCTCAAACCAAAGACAGCATTGATGTTGACATTGTTGCGGATGTAAGCCGTGTTGCTTCCGGAAAAGCTCGCACTCCAAATGTCGACCATGCCCAAGAGCCCTCCAAAAAGCCCATAAGCTTGGATTTTAGGGCGCTTAGCCCTTGTCTTTTTGATTTTGCTGTAGAGATTAAAGAGCATGTTGGCCCCAAAGCCCACCTGGTAGCGATCCACATTATCGACTCCACTCGAGTCTTTGATAAAGGAGCTCATGTAGAGGTAGCGGTAGCCTAAATAGCCGTAATAGGCAACACCAAAAAAGGAGTTGAAGTATTTTTGATACCCCACTTGCGTTTGGACACCTAGTTGTAAAGATTTAGATTGCAGGCCCGTATTGGTGATGGCCATTAGGGGTTTTTGGGGAGCGGCGACACTAGGCAAAGCGGCCGCATTGGAGCTGATTTGGGGGGCTGTGGGGAGAGTGGCAATAGAAATGCTGGGGGGGGTCAGAGATGGAATTTTAGGGTTTAAAGTTTGGATTTGTTGATTGACGGTGGCAAAGGCTTGGTCTATTGTTTGTTTTAAGGCCTGCAAGGCACTATACACTTGTGTAGGGGTCATGCTAGAGACATTGGTGTTAGGGGTGAGAGGAGAGGGCAGAGTCATTGGGGTGTAGGGGATTTTTAGACTCTGATCGGTCTTAGCGATTTGGGTGTTCACATTATTGAAAATATTGATGGCCTCGGTTAAGCTTTGTTGGTTTTGTGTGGTGGTGGTGTCCAGGGCGCTTTTGTAACCGGTAACGCTATTTTGGGCATTGTTGATGATCTGTTGGTTGGCGTTTTCGTAGTTTTCAAGGATTTGGTTTAGATATTGTTGGTAGGTGCTCACACTCCCGCTTGCTGGATCATTGGCCAACAGCTTTAACGCTTGGGAACTGGGTTCAAGACTTGAGAGGGCGTTCATCAGACTTTTGAGTTTAGCCACCGTTTGGACTTGGTTTTGTTGCAACGCAGTTTTGAGATCGTTATAAGCAGCCATCTTGGCATTGTAGGCTTGCATTTTTCCAGCATCGGTTTCAGGTACATCGCAACCTGTTTCTAAGACACTGCCCCCGCCCAAACCCATGCCAAAGGAGAGAAACACGCCGTCTAAGTAGGAGGCGTAGGGGTGGGCTTGCGCTGGCACAAGAGAGAGCAACAGCCACACCACAACTCTCTTTGTCATCGGACTCTCCAAATGCTGAATACTTTAGAAAACCATCATAAAAAACAAAGGGAAACACACGCCCCATGCTACCATTAGCAACATAAAGTACGCCTTATATCTATTCTATTCTATTGAAAATCGCAAAAGGAGGTGGAGAGGGGGTTAAAAAATTTGTGTGAAGTTTAAAAAGAGTTGGGAGCTTTTGTAGTTGTCGATGAGTTGCAGTTCTTCGCGCAGGCCCTCTTTGCTCACGGCTTTGATCGTTTGGGTTTGCCCCACCAAAGGCACATGTACACCCAAGCTCCATTTAAAGCGGTTGATCCGCACACTGAGGCCAAAGACCCCATCGACATTTAAGTTAAAGCGGGTTTGCATGGGAGCTTGTAAAATGTAGGCGTTCCACATATTGCCTAGAGCCAAAAGTCCGGCAAAGAAGCCATAAGTTTGGATTTTCACACGCCCGATTTTAGATTTTCTAATCTTGCTGTAGAAGTTGGTCAAAAGATTTGCCCCAAAGCCTAAGCTGTAGCGATTCAGCCCGTTTAGGTTTGTCTGCTCGCTCATCGCACGCCCCATATACAGGTAGCGGTAGGCTAGGTAGCCATAAGTAGACACCCCAAAAAAGGGCGTGAAGTACTTTTGATACCCCCCTTCAGTCTGCATGCCTAGTTGTAGGGAATTTGCCCGCAGGTTGCCAGATGCAAAGGTCAAAACGGGCTTATTGGGGACACTGATGGTGGGCATGGGGGCGGGGCTGGTGCTGATGATGGGGCGCAAAGGTAGGGGGCGGTGGGCTTGGGTTTTTAGGGTACGGGTGGGGGCGAGGTGAAGGGGGGATGGGGAAAGTTTGGGTGGGTTTAAAATCCGCTAGGTTTTTATTGGCTTGCTGTAGGTCTGAAATGGCGGTTTCGTAGGCTTGTGTAGAGCTGTCGATTTGGTTTTCTGCGCTCTTTTGGGAGCTTGGGGTGAAACCAAAAAAGCCCACAAAAATCGCATTTGACCAACCGGTGTTGGCCCCACACATTCTGTTGTAAACCCCGTTGTTAAAGGGGAAGCTCAAACCCGCATTGCCCCCCGCAGCTTGCCAGCAATACTGGACATTAGGGGCTGCACTGCCATTGTTTTGGGTGTCCCCATTTTGTAGGGTGCTCATGATCCACACGGGGTCTTGCTGGAAGGCACTCAACATATTTTTAACGCCTTGCTGGTAGCCCTGCATTAGGCTTAAAGCGGCTGCGATGCCTTCTGTTGTGTTGGGGTTGTTTAAGTCCGCCTGCAAAAGCTCGTAAATTTTAGAGTTCTCAAAATTGCCATCAAAGCTGTAAGCCGAGATGGTTTGTTCTGTCTGTTTGCCGTCTATGCCCGTAACTTGAGCTTTGCGCTCCCCATTGCCCAAATAATTGTTCAGCACATTAAAAAAGGTGTTCATGTCTTGTTGGGCTGTCTGTGTGCTGATCGTAGACTTGCCATTAGAGGCGCAACCCCCAAGACTGTGTTGACCCCCCGCACAATTGGAGTTGAGCAAAGCCGGGATTTCTTTTTGCAAATAAGACACATCAAAAAGGGTATTCCAAATGTTGTAAGCACTTAAGCCCAAATCTTGAAGTTGCTTAGGGACGGTGATTTGATTAGCACTGCAATTATTAGAAACATAGCCACCATATTGCCCATTGGAGCGTAAAATGGGGACAAACACGCAGTTATAGGCGTTGTTGATGTAGTCGTATTGCTTGCCATTGTAGGTGTATTTGCCATCGCTGATGTTAATGTTTAATTGCCTACCATTGACCGTGGCATGCCCGTTGACATCGGCGTTGTTGACCCCAAAGACTTGCCCATCAGCGTAGTTCACCCACACATTGTGGAACGCCCGCCCCACCATCTGAGAAATCCCAATGATCTGTTTGAGGGCTTGGTTTGTGGCGGCGTTTTTTTCGGCCTGCAGTTGTGAAAGTTTGGCGGCATTTTCCACGGCGATTTCTTGGTTGCCCGCTTGCAAGCTTTCGATGTTCGTGCCCACACTAGAGATCACCGCCCCTAATTCGTTGCTAAGGCCATTTAAGGCCATTTTGATTTGTGCTTGGCTTAGACTGCCTATATTGCTCCCATTGGCGTTTAGCGGGGTGGGCAGAGGCAGGGGGGTGAAGGTGATGGGAGCTAGGCCTTTTGAAGCTCTTGATTGGTTGATTTTATGGGCGACATCGCTGATTTGTGTGTTGTAACTCTCAAGAGTGTTGATCGCGTTTTGCAAAATTTGTAAATCTTGACTGTTGGGTTGACCATTGGTGGCATCTTTATACTTGTTGATCGACGCGCTGTATTGGTTGAGGGCGTTTTGGGCCTCATTGATGCGCTCTTGGTTGTTGTCCCCATACTCTGCCACGATTTTTTGCAAATAGGCGAGGTATTGTTCCACGCTTTTTTGAATCGCGGCGGGGGTTTGGTTGTCTGTATTGAGGGCGTTGAGCTTGGCAAGTAGGGTGGTGGCTTGGGTGGAAGTGGGGGTCAAGTTGGCTAATTGCCCAGCGATGGTCTTCAGGGTGTTGATGGTTTGGGTTTGGTTGGCTTTAATTTTGGCGATGGCTTCTTGATAGGCTTTGAGTTTGGTTTGGTAGGCTTGTTGTTTCACGGCGTTGATGGGGGGGTCGTAAAAGTATTCGTGCGCGATGCTGCCCCCGCCCATATCCATGCCAAAGGACACAAAAGGCCCGTCTAAATAGGAGGCAAAAGGGTGGGCACTTAAACCCACAAAGCACAGAAAAAAGAGCCAAATTCTCAGCACGCTAAAACAGATGGGTGAAGTTTAAAAAGAGTTCGGAACTCTTGTAGTTGTTGACAATTTCAAACATGCTAAACTGCTGGTTGCCCGCGGGCAACTTGATGTACTTTGTTTCGTTGGCAATAGGCATGTGTACTCCTAGGCTGATTTTGATGCGGTTAAAGCGCATGTGCAGGCCAAAAACCGCATCGATGTTGGCGTTGTTGCGGATATAGGGGGTGTTGTTGTTGAAGTATAAAGTCCAAATGTTAGCCACCGCCAAAAGCCCGCCAAACATCCCAAAAGTCCGGATTTTAGCGTGTTTGCTCTTTGTTTTGACAATCTTGCTGTAAAAGTTAAGCAATAAATTCGCCCCAAAGCCCACTTGGTAGCGGTCGATGTTGTTGGCCTCGCTCGTGGTTTTCGCCCATTGGTCCATGTATAAATAGCGGTAAGAGAAGTAACCGTAATAGCCCACACCAATAAAGGGGGTGAAGTAATTTTGCTCCCCCCATTTGGTTTGCATGCCCAAAAATACAGAGTTAGACGAAAAATTGTGTGTCGTGTCTAAAATGCGGTTGGCCAAACGCCCCTCCCCCACACCCATGCCAAAGGCGAAAAAGGGGCCATTGAGGTAGTGAGCGGTGGGGTGCGCACCCAAGGGCACACACACCAGCAAAGACAAAAAGGCATGCCTAGGGCGCATCAGGTCTCCTTAAAACAACAAGCACAATCGGCTAAAATCTGCTTATGTTAAAAGCCTATGCCACCTTCGTGCGCAAGAATGTACGGGCAGGGAGTTTGGCAGGGAGTTTTACGGGGTTGGCGTTGCCGCTGTGGATGCTCTCCAACTCTTGCCCGTTTTCTAGGGCGATTTTATACAAACAGAGGTAGTGTTTGCCCTCAAAACTATAAAGTTTGCCCAACTCATTTGCCACTGGCTCCAAGTGTGCCCCATAGGGCAAGACCACTTCGTAAGACTCGTTTGGGCGGGTGGTGAACTTGCATAAGAAATGCCAGCCATCCTCCAAGACCTCGCCATTGACCTGATAATCGCCCTCACTGATCGCCGTCTTAAAATTCTGTGTGTCTAGGCGTTGGTGGGGGCGTTTGACTAAATATCCCTCGGTAAAGCCGCGGTTTTTTAAAGTCGCCAGCTCGGCTTGGTAAAGGGCGGGGCGGTGCTGGTTCTTGTAATAGTCGTCTATGGCCGTGCGGTAGGTCTTGGTGGTGATGGCAGCGTAGTAGCTGGATTTTGTGCGTCCCTCAATCTTAAAGGCATCGATGGCTTTGGTGTCTAAAATCATGGCGATGTGGTTGGCCAAATTTAAATCTTTGGCGTTTAAAATGTGCGTGCCCACGCCCTCTTCTTCTTCAAGGCGCATTAAAACACCCGTGTCGGGGTTTCTGATGTAGTACTCGTAGTCAAAGCGGCAATCGTTGGCGCAAGAACCCCGATTGGGCACGCGCCCGTGTTGCAAGGCAGAGATGAGACAGCGCCCCGAAAAGGCAAAACACATGCTGCCATGCACGAAAATTTCAATTTCTAGGTCGGGTAGGTGTTTTTTGATCTCAACCGCATCGCTCAGGCTCATTTCTCTTGCCGCCACGATGCGCTTCACGCCCATCTCGTGATAAGCCGAAGCGTCTAAAACATTCATCACATTGGCTTGGGTGGATAGGTGGATGGGGATATGGGGGGTGAGTTTTTGGGCAAGTCTCAGCACCCCCGGGGTGGTGATGATGAGCGCGTCCACCCTACAATCGGCAAGCCTTAAGAGCTGCTCTTCTAAGAGCTTGATTTGGGAGTTAAAAGGGAATCCGTTTAAGGTGGCGTAAAATTTCTTGCCTTTGCTGTGGGTGTAAGCCACTCCCTCTTTAAAACTCTCTAGATCAAAGGCTTTAGATGCGCGGTTTCTTAAAGAAAACTGCCCCAAGCCTGCGTAAACCGCATCCGCCCCATAGTCTAGGGCGATTTTAAGCTTGGTGAGATTGCCCGCTGGGGCTAGTAATTCTGCCAAATTACTTTTTACCAAAGGCGGCGATCAAAGCCTCAATGTCGCTTTCACTCGCCGCGTTCTCGTTGTCATCCCCGATGATGTAGGAAGCGGAGCTGACCCGCTTGGAGTCTTCAATGTTGCCCTCAAAAAGAGAGTTCATGTACTGCGTTAAGGCCCGCATGACATTGATGACCCGCTCGATTTTTTGGCGGTGGATGTCTTGAAATTGCATGATGTCCATCGCCTGCATGGAGCTGTCTAAACAACCCTCTGCCTTTTCTTGAATGGAGTTGATGCCCTGTAAAATTTCGTTTGTTTCGTCTAAGGAAGTTTGGAAAGTTTGGATAAGAGGAAAGTTCTCGGCCAACACCTCAAAGATTTCTAAATGCTTTTGTAGGGGAGTTTTGATTTTTCTCAGAACTTTTAAGATCCCATCTGCGCTCATGTTGATGTAGTCAAGCTGGTCAAAAATTTGGGTGGCTTTCACTTCCGAGTCGCGCGTTACATCATCTAGCTGGTGCACGACTTTGTGTTCCTCAGTGGGGGGTGGGGGTGGCCACTCTTCAGAATCGACTTTGCCATACTTTTCGGCGAGTTTTCTATCCACCTTCATGTAGTGGTTTTCTTCTGTGTCCTCTTTTTTGTCCTCGCGACTCCCTTTAACCTCCTCTGCTCCTTCGCTCTTTTCTAGCTCTTCAAGGGCGGCGACTTCCAAACCGCCCCCACTTATCAAGGCATCCAATTCTTCCTGGGTCATCTATTCTCCTTAGATCGTCCGCTGATTATAATTTATTTTAGTTTGTAGATTGCTTTAAGGGGTTTGGGGGTGGTGGGGGTGTGTTTTTAAACTTTGCGCAAACAGTCAAACCCAGCCTGCAAAACCCACATAAACAAAACCCCAAAGGTCTAAGTTGGGCGCAGTTTAAGGCGTTTGCGCCTTATGTACCAAAACATCTTGCATGACTTGGTCCAAGTCCCCATCTAAAATCGCCACCACTTGGCTATAGGCGACCTCACTTCTAGCGTCCTTAATTTGTTGGTAGGGGGCCAAAACATAACTCCTAATTTGGTGTCCCCAGCCAATCTCGCTTTTTTCCTCTTGATTGTTCTGCTCTTGTTGTTTGCGCAACTCTAGCTCGTAGAGTTTAGACTTGAGCATCTTTAACGCCATGGCCTTGTTTTTGTGCTGGCTACGGTCATTCTGGCATTGCACCACAATCCCTGTAGCGTAGTGGGTGAGTCGCACCGCCGACTCGGTTTTATTGACATGCTGTCCGCCCGCCCCGCTCGCACGGTAGGTGTCCATGTTGTAGTCTTTCTCTTCAATAACAATGTTGATCTCATCGTCCACTTCAGGGCTCACTTGCACACTTGCAAAGCTTGTGTGCCGCTTGCCATTAGCGTTGAAGGGTGAGATACGCACCAAGCGGTGGATGCCGTTTTCGTTTTTCATATAGCCATAAACATTCACCCCCTTAATGCTAAAAGCAACCCCCTTAATGCCCGCCTCTTCGCCCTCTTGATAGTCCAACAGCTCCACTTTAAAACCCTTGCGCTCCGCCCAACGCAAATACATGCGATAAAGCATGCTTGCCCAATCTTGACTCTCTGTCCCCCCCGCCCCCGGCTGGATGCTCACCAAAGCATCTAGACCATCATTTGGGTCGCTTAGCATGACTTCGACTTCCATGCTTTGGATACACGCCGCTAATTTGGGGGCTTCTTCAAAAAGCTGCTCTAGGGCGTGCGTGTCTTCTTGGGTGAGATCAAAGAGTTCACACGCCTCATCTAAAAATTCCTTGGTCTTTTGGTAGGCTTGCAACAATCTCTCTACACGCATTTTTTCTTTGTTCGTGTGTGTGGCTGCGGCTTTGTCTTGCCAAAAGTCAGGGTGGGCTTGCTCTTTAACAAGACTGTCTAATCGCGCTTGCAACTCTTGTGGTTTGATGATTTGGGCGATGTTGTGGCATTTGCCCTGCAACTCTTTCAGCAATTCGCTGTATTGGTAAGCGTCCATTGTATTTCCATAAGTTAATTGTGTGCAGATATTATACAATGGGCGTTTAGCTTTGTAAAGTTGTTGGTTTACACAAGAGAAGGAGTGTTTGTCATGTATGCGGATCGGATTTTAAAACATGTGGAGAGTGCCTACCCCCAACAGGTGGAGTTTAGACAAGCAGTTGCAGAGATATTGCACGCTTTAACCCCCCTACTCAAAAAAGAGCCCAAGTATGAAAAAAACGCCATTTTGGAGAGATTAGTGGAGCCAAATAGGCAGGTTTTTTTTAAGATTGTGTGGGCGGATGACAAGGGCAAGGTGCAAGTCAATCGGGGGTGGCGGATTCAGTTTAACAATGCCCTAGGTCCTTACAAGGGGGGCTTAAGGTTTCACCCCAGCGTGAATGCGAGCATTGTGAAGTTTTTAGGTTTTGAACAAATCTTTAAAAATGCACTCACCACCCTAAATATGGGTGGGGCCAAGGGGGGGAGCGACTTTGACCCTAAGGGCAAGAGCGACGCGGAGGTCATGCGCTTTTGTCAGGCATATATGGATGAGCTTTACCGCCATATCGGAGCGTTAAAAGATGTACCGGCTGGCGACATCGGCGTGGGGGCTAGGGAGATCGGCTATCTCTTTGGGCGGTATAAAAAGCTCGTGGATAGCTTTGAAGGGGTGTTTACGGGTAAAAACCTAGATTGGGGGGGGAGTTTGGTGCGTAAAGAGGCGACTGGCTATGGGGCGGTGTACTTCGCCCAAGAAATGTTAGAGGCGCGCAAAGAGGGGCTAGAGGGCAAGATTTGCACTGTTTCTGGCAGTGGCAATGTGGCGATCTACACCATTGAAAAATTATGGCAAGTGGGGGCGATTCCTGTAACGATCAGCGACTCTGGGGGTTGTGTTTACGACAAAGAGGGGATCAACTTAGAGCTGTTGAAGGAGATTAAAGAGGTGCGGGGTGGGCGTATTGAAGACTACGCCAAGAACAAAAAAAGTGCGGTCTACACCTCTGTTAAGGATTACAAAGAGGGCACCAATGCAGTGTGGAGTGTGCCCTGTTTTGCAGCCTTCCCCTGTGCCACGCAAAATGAGTTGAGTGTCTTAGATGCAAAAATTTTGCTACAAAATGGCTGTAAATGTGTGGCTGAGGGGGCGAACATGCCCTCAAGTCCTGGAGCGATGCAGGCGTTTTTGAAAGCAAAAATCTGCTATGGACCCAGCAAGGCGGCAAATGCGGGTGGCGTGGCGGTGAGTGGGCTGGAAATGGCGCAAAACGCTAGTTTGCACCCGTGGAGCTTTGAAATGGTGGATCAAAAATTGCGCACAATCATGCGAGACATTTTTGCCAACAGCTCCCAGACCGCCGCTGAGTTTAAAGACCCCACGAATTTGGTTTTAGGCGCAAACATTGCCGGTTTTAGACGCGTTGCCCAAGCGATGATCGATCAAGGGTATTGAAAGGTTTAAGGGGGTTAAAAGTGGTGTGCTCAGAGGGATTCAAACCCCCGACCTACAGGACCGCAACCTGTTGCTCTATTCAGCTGAGCTATGAGCACCCAAAAAGCTTTATTATAGCAAAGTTTTCGTGATTTTAGGTTAAATTTACAAAAATTTGTTAATATGTGCGGATATTACACAAGAAAGTAGGTGATGGCATGCCCGGGATTAAGGTGCGCGAAACAGATAGTTTTGATGAGGCTTATCGGCGTTTTAAGAAACAAACAGACCGCAATTTAGTGGTGACTGAGTGCCGTGCAAGGCGCTTTTTTGAATCCAAAACCGAGAAACGCAAGAAACAAAAAATCAACGCTAAAAAGAAAATCCTTAAACGGCTGTATATGCTAAGACGCTACGAGTCTAAGCTGTAAGGTTTTCCATGCAGTTTAGTGGACAAAATGTCTTGATCACGGGGGCAACTCGGGGGATCGGGCGTGCCATTGCGCTGTTGCTGGCAAATTACAGCCACAAAGAGGGGGGACGCTTGAAAGTGTGGATCAACTACCGCTCTAGCCCCGAAAGTGCCGACAGCTTAAAAGCTGAAATTGAGGGCATGGGTGGCAGGGCCGCTTTGGTGAAGTTCGATGTTACCGATGAAAAGGCGTTTGTTGAGGGGATTGGCACAATCGTGGATGCCGATGGCTCTTTAAGTTATCTGGTTAACAACGCCGGCATTGTGCTGGATAAGTTGGCCTTACGCATGAAAACCGAAGAGTTTATGCAAGTTTTAGACACCAATTTAAAATCTGTCTTCATCGGGTGCCGAGAAGCCTTAAAGGTGATGGGCAAACAGCGCTTTGGGAGTGTGGTGAATCTCTCGTCTGTGATTGCTGAAAGAGGCAATATGGGGCAAGCCAATTACGCTGCCAGCAAAGGGGGGATTTTATCCATGACCAAGTCTTTTGCTTATGAGGGGGCACTGCGGGGCATCCGTTTTAACGCCATCACCCCCGGTTTCATTGACACGGACATGACTCGCTTAGAAGAGAGTGTGAAAGATGCATATTTGAAGAACATCCCCTTAGCCAGACTAGGGCAACCTGAAGAAGTCGCCGGGGCTGTGGCGTTTTTACTCAGCGACCTATCCAGCTACATCACAGGCGAGGTCTTGAAAGTCAATGGCGGCTTGTATATGTAGGGGCGCAAATTTCAGTTAAAGGAAGAGAGATGCACTTTTTTGTGATCGTTTTGTTGTTGTTGATTGTCTATTTTTTATACAGAATCGCCGACATTTTGGAGCGTAAATAGGCTTTTGTTTAAGGTTCTTAAAGCGTTTTGCAGTTAGAATGTCGGGATTGTTTTGAAAATTTCAAATTAAATTAAATCTAAATTAGGAGATTTTATGGCTTTGTTTGAAGATGTGCAGGCAGTGATTGTGGAACAGTTAAATGTGAGTGCTTCGCAAGTTACCGAAGAGGCGGATTTTATCAAGGATTTGAATGCAGACTCGCTTGATGTGGTGGAGCTCATCATGGCTCTTGAAGAAAAATTTGGGATTGAAATCCCCGATGAACAAGCTGAAAAGATCAAAACCGTGGGTGATGCGATCCGCTTCATTCAAGACATTAAACCTGCTTAGTCCTTTATCCTTTGTAGGCGAGGAGTTCTTTTGCGTAGGGTTGTGGTAACGGGCATGGGGATGGTCAATGCCCTAGGACTGAATAAGAAAGATGCCTTCAGTGCCATTGTGGGGGGCAAGTGTGGGGTGAAAAAGATCACCAGCTTTGACACCACCGGCTTTCCCGTGCAGATTGCTGCCGAGATCACCGATTTTGACCCCGCTTTGGTGATGAATTTGAAAGATGTCAAAAAGGCGGGGCGTTTCATACAGCTTGCCCTTTTGGCAGCCAAAGAGGCGGTTTTGGAGAGCCAAATTTTACAAGAGGGCAAATGCCCGCCTGAGTGGGCGGAGCGCATGGGTGTCAGCTCGGCTTCGGGGATCGGGGGGCTTGGCAACATTGAGGCAAACTCCATTTATTGTTTCGACAAAGGCCCGCGCAAGGTCAATCCGTTTTTCATCACTTCGGCTTTGGTGAACATGATCGGGGGCTTTGTGTCGATCGAGTATGGCTTCAAAGGGCCTAATCTCTCCAGTGTTACGGCTTGCGCCGCCGGCACGCACGCCATCATCGAAGCGTATAAAACCATCGTGCTAGAGGGGGCTGAGCGCATGCTTGTGGTGGGGGCAGAGTCCACCATTTGCCCTGTGGGCATCGGGGGATTTGCCTCCATCCGTGCGCTCTCTAACCGCAACGATGCGCCTTTAAAAGCGTCTAGACCCTTTGACAAAGAACGCAATGGCTTTGTGATGGGCGAGGGCGCAGGGGCTTTAGTTTTAGAAGAGTATGAGAGTGCCAAGAGTCGCGGTGCGCCCATTTATGCCGAACTTGCCGGCTATGGTGAAAGTGGGGATGCCTGCCACATCACCGCCCCGGCCCCAGATGGTGAGGGGGCTTACCGCGCCATGAAACAAGCCCTGCACATGGCAAGCAAAGTGGGGGCAAAGGTGGGCTATGTCAATGCGCATGGCACCAGTACCGGCTACAATGACCTTTACGAAACCATCGCGTTGAAAAATGTTTTTGGCGGCAAAGAAAATGTCCCCCCCACTAGCTCCACAAAGGGGCAGATTGGGCATTGCTTGGGTGCAGCGGGGGCGATCGAGGCCGTGATTTCCATCATGGCGATGCAAGAGGGCGTACTGCCCCCCACGATCAACCAAGAAACCCCAGACCCCAATTGCGACCTAGACTACATCCCCAATGAAGCTAGAAGTGCCAAATTAGAAGCAGTGATGAGCAATTCCTTTGGGTTTGGGGGGACCAATGGCGTGGTGATTTTTAAAGCCTTGTAGTTTAGAGACTGTAGTGGCTGTCTATTTAGATTTTGAAAACCGCATTAAGGGGTTGCAAGAGGACATCGAGATGGCGGCTATTCGGGGGGATCTGGACGCAAAAGAGATTCTAGAAAAACGCCTAGCTAAAGAAACCAACTCCATTTACTCCAACCTCACCGACTACCAGCGCCTGCAACTTGCCCGCCACCCCGACCGCCCCTATGCCATGGACTACATTGAGCTGATTTTAACCGACAGGTACGAACTGTTTGGCGACCGCCACTTTAGGGACGATAGAGCCATTGTGTGCTTTGTGGGCAAAATCGAGGGCGTGCCGGTGGTGGTGATTGCAGAGGAAAAGGGGAGGGGGACTAAGAACAAGCTCATGCGTAACTTTGGCATGCCCAACCCTGAAGGTTACCGCAAGGCCCTAAAAAGCGCAAAATTTGCCGAAAAATTCAATCTGCCTATTTTAATGCTCGTGGATACGGCGGGGGCTTACCCGGGGCTTGGGGCAGAGGAGAGAGGACAGAGCGAGGCGATCGCCAAGAACTTGCAAGAATTTGCCGCCTTGAAAGTCCCCACCATCTCCATCATCATCGGCGAGGGGGGCAGTGGAGGGGCGTTAGCCATCGCCGTAGCGGACAAATTGGCCATGCTTGAGTACGCCATTTTTAGCGTGATCTCTCCCGAAGGTTGCGCGGCGATCCTATGGAACGACCCGAGCAAAATTGAAGTGGCGGTCAAGGCCATGAAAATCACCCCCCTTGACCTCAAAAAAGCTAACCTCATAGACGACATCATTGTGGAGCCTGAAAGGGGCGCGCACCGCGACAAGCTGCAGGCCAGCCAATCCATTAAAGACTACTTCTTGCAACAACTCCCCTTGATCCAGCAGAGCGACTTTCTCACCCTACGCTATGAAAAACTCATGTCCCTTGGGGCGTTTGCTTAAACCTTAAAGGGTGTTTATGCGCCTAGATAGCCGTTTTTTGCTCGCATGGGGGGCGTTTGTGGTGGCGGCGTTTTTCTCCCCCGACACCCACATGAGCTATGTAGCAAAATTCGTTTTAAAAGGGATTTTACACCAAAGATTGTTCTAGTAGAAGTGGGTAAGTGGCGGGGGTAATTTAGCACTTCTTCAAGGCTAAAGCCCTTGTCTAGGCTCTCTTTAACCTCTATGGCTCTAAGCTGGCGCGTGAGTTTGTCGGCACTAAAGTGTTCTTTGAGCTCTGCAAGCTCGGGGTCTTTCACCAGCGCAAAGTCTAAAACATCCGTGTCTTTAGGATTGGCTAAATCCCACTTCTCTACGGCTTGTTTCATCTCTTGGTCTGTTAAGTCTGTTTGCAGGGGGGGGGTGTGGTAGAGTCGCTAACCGCCTTTGTATCGGACACTTGCCCAAGTCCTAGCTCATAACTAGGGTGCTTGGGATGCTTTTGCATTGCTAGGGTAAAGGTCGGGTCATTGTATAAGTCCCCTCGCTCAAAATGCATGGTTTTAAAGGCTAATTCATTCTGCCCCTTGCGGATTTGCTCCACCACCACATAATGCCCATTGATCTGTTTGCCGCTGATCACCACCTCCCCGGCATCGTTTTGCCCCAAGACTTTTACATCGGCTTCATCGGTGTATTGGGGGTATTGGGCGATGTCTGCTTGCGTAACGGGGGGTTGTTGGCGGGCATGCGTCTTGTGCCATTGACCCCATGCCGCTCTAAGACATGTACAATCTCGCTCTTGTCAATGGTGCGTTTTACATCTGTAGGGTGTTTAAAGCCCCATTCTTGCGCCTTGCTTTCCTCCAAAAGCTCAATGGCGATTTTCTTACTGCCCCTTTAAATTGCAAGAGATAATCCACCACAGCGGGGGTAAAATTCTCACGCCCTAGTAATGCCATATCCCGCCCTTTAGCAGGGCTGTTATCAATGAGTTCTTTAATCTCGGGGCTTAAGTCCGTGCTTGGTTTAGGGGTGCTAGTCTTATCATCGGCACTAGGTAGCCATTGGCACTATCGGCAAGAGCAAAATTATAAAGACTGAGACTAGTTACAAGGGCGAAACTAAAAATGTGTTTGCGGGTTTTCATGAAAACCCTTGGGGTTAAATTTTGTTATTGTTGCCGTTTGGACAAGAAGTTTTTGACATCGACCGCTTTAGTGGATACACCCGAGATGAACGGGTTGTTTGTCTTTGTCCATTGGTGTGGGGCTTTTAGTGGTGCAGGTCTTTAGAGTGTTGAAAACCCACTCCGCCATACATGCCACGGTTTTCTGCCATAAGGGGCAACACCACTAACCCGAACACAGAAAGAAGTTTAAACACAGAACGCCTTTTAAGGGGTTAAAACTGAGATAGGGGTTCTAGCAAAAAGGGGGGATCGGGTGGGGAAACAGAACAACACCCACCTTAGGCAGAGTAACAACCGACTTTGGGTTTATGTCCCCGGCACTTGCCGGGGGTGAGGGTTATTCTTGGTGATTGTCCCCGTGGTGGTGATGGTGGTGGTGTTCGCCATCTCCGTGGTGGTGGTGATGGTGGTGGTGATGCCCGCCATAATAATGGTGGTGATGGTGATGGTGGTGGTGTTCGCCGTGCCCTTCGTGGTCGTGACAGCATTCCTCTGACATGAAATCCTCCAAACAAAATTACTCTAGATCGCTCTAGGCAAGCTCATTCTACGCTAGAAAAGCCACTCTTTGGTAAATCGTTTAACAAAGCCACACACTCTTTTTCAAGGGTGTAGAGGGCATAGCGCAAAGTTTTAAAGTTTGGGGCGTTAGGGTTTGCAGGATTTAGGTATTTAAAGCACTCTTCTAACACCCGCGCGCTTTCTTGCGCTCTTTTGAAGTTGGCTTGCAACATGCTTAGGCTTGAGGGTTCTTTGGGGGGATTGTCGTGGGGCTTTAAAATGTCGTTTTGACTGTCTCGCTGGGTGTAGAGCCATAAAAAATCAACACCATTTTGGATGAAAATCTCGGTGGCTTGGTGGCGGATCTGTTTCAAACGGAGGGCTAAATCTCGGTGGTTGCAAAGGTAGCGCATGGCATCCTCTGCCACCCGCACCCCCTCCTTGAAGCGGTTTAAGTTTGCGTCTAAGAGACGGCCGACAGGCTCAGTCGTTGCGCCCCCCCATGATGCCCATGATTTGCAAGAGGGACACAAAGATGTTTAAGAAGTCCACATACAACGCCACAGCCGCCTCTACGGGACTCTCATAAAGCCCCCTGATGATGTTTTGGGTGTCGTAAGCCACAAAGAGGCTGAAGAGCACCACACACACGCCCGCAATCGCTACTTGCATCATGGGCGAACCTAAGAAAATGTTGATCAAAGAGGCAACCATCACTACAATCACGGCGATGAAAAGCATCTTGCCCATGTTGGCGAGATCGTTCTTGGTTTTAATGGCGTAAATGCTCATCACACCAAAAACGATGGTGGTCATGCCAAGGGCTTGCCAAATGGCATTCGCCCCTGAGCGGGCGATCACAAAGCCTAGCAAAGGCACGAGGGTGATGCCCGACAAAAAGGCAAAGGCAAAGAGCATGAGCAAGTTCACCGTGGGCATTTTGCGGGTGAACATGAGCCCAAAGAAAGCGGCGATTTCGCCGATGAAAAACGCCCATTTATACTGGACAACCACCTGAAAGTGCATCATGCCAATCAGCGCACCGATGGTGGCTAAAAGTAGGCTAGCGGCGAAAAATTTATAAGTGGTTTTGACAAAATTGACTAAAGCGGTTTCGTTCTGTTCGGCATAGGACGAAGACACGCTCTCGTGCATCTGTCTGTCATACAAAGCCATGTAACTCTCCTTTGGTAAAAAAGTGGCGAGATTCTAGCTAAATCCCCTTAATACCTTGCTTAAATGCTGCTTGTGGGTTTGAATGGACTACGCCAAACTCTAGAGGGTTTCTAAGTGGCTTTCTTAAAAATGCTTTAAAAATGCTAAAATGGGGGCCGTTTTTTGACTTTGACTTGCTAAAGGGGTTTGCTTGGTGGTTGCGATCAATGGGTTTGGGCGGATCGGACGGTGTGTGGCACGCATTTTATGTGCTGAGTACCCCGGGGTTTTGGCGCTCATTAACGACCCCGCAAATTTAGAAACTCTGTCCTATCTCTTCCAACACGACAGCGTGCATGGGCTTTACTCAAAAGAGGTGCAAAATCACAAGGGGCAGCTTATTGTAGACCATCAAAAAATCCTCTTTAGGGCGTGTAAAGACCCCCAAGATTTGGATTTATCGGGGGTGGATGTACTCTTAGAAACTTCGGGGCATTTTTGCGCCCCAAAGGCATTGGAGGTGTTTAAAGAGAGGGGGGCGAAAAAGGTCATTTTAGGCGCGCCCTTTGAGCCACACACCGCCCCCTTAGCCAGCAAGGCAACTTTTGTTTGGGGGGTGAATCATAAAAACTATGCAAATGAACCCATCCTTTCTAACGCTTCTTGCACCACAAACGCCCTAGCCCCCATTTGCATGCTTTTAGACAGGTGTTTTGGCATTGAAAGCGCATTGCTCACAACCATACACAGTTATACCAAGGGGCAGGCTCTCGTGGATGGTGCGCTAAGTAGCGATAAACGCCGCAGCCGTGCTGCCCACAACATTGTTCCCACGACCACAAGAGCGGCCAAGGCTCTTTATCTTGTCTTGCCGAATTTGGAGGGCAAAATGCATGGACGGAGTGTGCGGGTGCCGACCATGGATGTGTCTATGGTGGATTTGAGCGTGCAATTAGAAAAGGCCGCAAGCACGGGGGAGTTGATCGCCCTTTTTAAAGAGGCAAGCCAAACGGAGCTAAAAGGCATTTTGGAGGTGGATGGCCACCATAAAGTGAGCAGCGACATTGTCGGCAATGCGGCAAGCTGTGTGGTGGTGGAAGACATGCTTTTTAGCTTAGGCAAGCACGCCAAAATCATGGCGTGGTATGATAATGAGTGGGCGTATGCCAAACGCCTTGTGGATATGGCGTTTTATGTGTGTGGCTAGAGAGTGTTTAGGCTCTCCATCATGGAGGGGTGGGTGTAGACCATGTCCTTGAGGGTAGAAAAGCTTAAATTTTGATTCATGGCAAGGCTAAAGAGGTTGATGTACTCGTAAGAGAGAGGGCAGTGCAAACTCGCCCCCAAAATGCACTCTGTGTGTTCTTCAACCAAGACTTGCAATAGTCCTGTGGTGTCTTCTAGAACCATTGCCCCGGGGATTGCCGCCGTTTTGAGGTTATGGGTGCAGTAAGCCCTGTCTTTGACCTCGTGCGCCCTCAAGCCTACATGGCTGTAAGGGGTTTCAATGTAAAGCACTTCGGGGAAGACATTGCGGTTGTGTATGGTGCGTTTTTTTGCGCCAAAAAGGTGGTCGTAAACAATGCGGTAATCGTCCAAGCTGGCGTAAGTGGTGAGCATCGCCCCCCCTTTGGCATCGCCGATGGCGTAAATATTGCCTTCATTATGGGGGTTTGCCACTAAAAACTCATTTGTCAAGACTTCTTGTTGTGCACCTAGTTGGATGCCCGCGCGTTCAAGTTGCAAGGAGGCGGTGTTGGGCACACGCCCCGTGGCGAGCAAGATCGCATCGGCCTTGAGGGTTTTGGCTTGTTTGTCTTGGGTGTAATGCACGCAATCGTCTTCAATGGCGTTTAAAGTGGCATTATTTAGGATTTGCACCCCCTTTTGGCTCAAGGATTGATGGATGCTTTGGCTAAAAATGGGGTCTTCTTTGGGCAAGAATTGATGGCCACGCACAAGCACGCTCACTTTGGTGGTGTGTTTGTTAGAAGTGCGCCCGAATAAATTAAACATGCTAGCAAATTCTAAGCCGATGTACCCTCCGCCTATCACGACCAAATGCGTGGGCAAGGTTGTTAATTGCATTAAAGAGGTGCTGTCATAGACTTTATTTGAGTGGATTGGTACTTTGGGGGTGGTGGGGATTGAGCCTGTATTGATAACAATGTGGTGCGCACTGATTTCTTGGCAGCTGTCGTTGTGGTAAAGCATCAAGGTGTGGCTGTCTTTAAAGCTTGCTGTGCCGTCAATCACCTGCACCTTTGCATCTAGCAGGGCTTCGTAATTCTTTTGGCGTAAAAAGGCGACCATTTTATTTTTGGCTTCTATGGCTTCTTTGTAGCCACTCGCCCCCTTTTTATGAGTCGCTAAGTGCAAGAGGGTTTTAGAGGGGATGCAACCGACATTGATGCAAGTGCCCCCATACATTTCCTTGCTCTTTTCAATGAGGGCAACCCTTTTGCCTAGCTTGGTGGCAGCAGCGGCTAGAGTCTTGCCCCCCTTGCCAAACCCGATCACAACCAAATCATATGCAAATTGCATCAAAGCTCCTTCGTTTCTGCAATGCTAGCATGCTTGTTACAACCGCTAGGCTTTTGTCTGCTTTGCTTCTATATTGTTAAAAACTTCTAAATTGTAATATCTAGCACATGGGGCTCTACAAATTGCCCGAGTTCTTCGGTGTTCTCCACCGCCCGCTCTAGCTCACTATCGCTGTAGTAGTGCCCGTGGTAGCAGTGTTCTTTGTCTCTGCCATTTTTGCAACGGGTGTCGGCACTCTCTTTGGGGGGGCTTTGCTCTTGCGGCTCTTGTTGTCCTGGATTTGGGGGTTGGTGGGGAGAGTTTTCCTTGTCGGGGTTGATGGCCTTGTTCTCTTCAAGGGCGCGGGTGGCTTCTACCTTTTGCAAGCGTTCCAAAAAGACTTGCTGATCAATTTGGGAGATTTTAGGCAGAGCATTTTGGTTGACAATGGAGCTGTAGGGAGCGTTTTGGTTGATGTAGGTTAGGTTGCCGGGAATGGATACAGGCATGCAAACTCCTTTGGCTAAAGCCTAGCCTTATATCGGCAGTTTGCTCTAGCGGTGGACTTTACGTAAGATGAAATTGAGTAAATCGTAGCTGTCTAAAGACACGGTGAAGTAGACTTGGTAAGAGGATTGCGTGGTGTGGTAGTCGCTCATGGTGTTGTAGACAAACTGGGTTTTGATGCTCGCAAAGCTGCTCCTAAACTCGTAGTAAATGTCAAGGCGGTTATACAGCGGAGCTTGGAAAAAGGCAACTCCGCGGTAAATGGGCGTGGGGCAATAATTTTTAGAAGACATGCAAATGTTGTCTATGTAGGCGCTGTTGTAAATGCGCTCGTAGGCGTTTTGTCCATGTTTACTTGCAAAAAAGAGGTCGCTGATCCCAAAGCCTTTGAATTGCATGTTTGCTTGGGCAAAAAAGCCATTACTCACCCTAAAATTGCTACTCATCCCCATTTTGCGCAACCGTTCCAAACTCGCAAGCACCCCCAAAGAAAAGTCTAGTTTATCCATGAAAGGGGCAGCGTATAAGAGATCGCTCTTAGCATAGGCTTGGTAGTAGAGGCGATCGAGTAAGTAATGCTCACCGTGGGAAATGTTGCCCGAAGTGTTGGGCCAGTTGAGCAAGAATTGATCTTCAACATGGAAATACTCGGCATTGCCCCCTAAGATCAAAAACCCTTTTAGGGTTTTCAACTCGCTATAGCCCATAAAACTAAAGCGGTCCATGCCGTTGCCCAAGGCGTTTTGCCCGAATTTACAAGTGTAGCAGTTGCCTCCAAACCAATCGAGCATAAACTCGGCTTCTAGGTGGGTGGATTTATAGGGGTTTTTGGGTGGGCGGTATTGGAGTAAAAAGCCCCGCGCATTAGGGTCAATGAACCAGTAATAAGGCGCAAAGACATTTAAGGGGTAGTGTCCGTTGAGGTATTTTCTAGGGAAAATCCCCCCATAGAAGTTAAAAGCGGGTCCTCTTGCTTGGTAGTAGAGGGTGGGTCCCCACTTGGAGGGGAAATTCATTTGGTAGGTGTGGATATTTTGGAAAAAGAATGCTCCCACCATGAGTTTTTGCTCCACGCTCCTTGTATTGAAGGCAAAGCCAAATTCGGGGGTGAGGCGGGTGTTGAGCGTGGTGTTGGTGTTAGGCCAATAGGTTGTGTAACCTTCGTGGTCCATGATGAATAAATTAAAGCCCAAATTATAGCGCAAATGCTGGGCGAGCTTGGAGGCATGCAAGCCGACACATAAGAGAGCACAAAAAAGCCAAAAAATGCGGGATTTAAGGGAGAACATGGCGATCCTTTAAGCCGATAAAAGGCACATTATACTATAATGATTGACCTTATTTAGAAAGGAGAAAAGGATGTTCCACGAATACCGGGAGGAAATCAAAGAACTCAGCAATAAAAACCCCCATTTCCACAAAATTTTTGAGGAACACAACGCTCTAGATGATGAGATCACCACTTTAGAGGCGCACAACACCGATGAGCTCAAAGTTGTTGCTCTCAAAAAGAAAAAGTTGCACTTAAAAGATGAAATCTACCGCATGATTCAAGAGCACAAGGGTGCAAACTAGCTACAAGTTTTTGAGGATTTTATAAGCTTCCATCACTTCCAAAAACCGTTGCTTGCGGATGTTGCGGTGGGGGGGCTTTGTGGAGGAGGCGGTGTCTGGGTGGTAGAGTTTTGCCAGCTCCAAGTAGCGGTGCTTGATCTCTTCTTTGGAGTGCATCACCCCTAAGCCTAGCGTACGCAAGGCTTTTAAAATCAATTCTTCTTGTTTTGTCAAAAAAAGCTTCTGTGTGGGGTAGATGAATTGTATATAGGCGTACTTGAAATGCGGATTTTTCAACGCCATCAACACCTGCAACGCATCCAAATGGGCGTGGGTTTCATGCAAAAAATCCCTTTTATTGCTTTTATCCTTAAAGGGGGTTTCCAGCAAAATAAAGGGGGCAAACAAGCTATGCAAGAACTCCCGAGCCAAAAAATGCGTGTAGTAAAATACCAATCTGGAGTGCATGTAAATGGCCTGAATCTCCACCTTTGGTACAAGGGCCAAGAGGGGTTTAGTCTTGATTTTTGGGGTGTAGCTCTCTTTAAACACCACGGGCAAGTGGGCGTTGCTTAGGATTTTCTCCAATAAGAGGTCAAACATGTCGGGGGAGTTAAAAGGGTGTAGGGCGTATTTGGCGTAAAGCAAGCGGTTTAATAAGTAGGCTTTTTTGAGGCTCATTTTTTCGAGCAAAATCAAGGTGTGCTTGAATTTGACATGCTCGGGGAAGTGTTTTTTAATGTAAATGGTCGTTTTAGCATACAAAGAGGGATCTAGACACACTTCAATGAACTGATTGGTAAGGGGGTTTTTTTGAGGAGCTGGGAGGGTTTTTGCTAATTTCGTTTTGATTTGCATGGCGTATTATAACATGTTTTTTTCAGGGTTGTTTTTGTGGAATGTCCCTCGTTTGTATTCACAACGCACCACAAACACCGCTACAATCAAGGCCAAAAATTGCGAAAGCGGATAGGCGACCCAAATCCCCTTGAGCCCATAAAAATGGCTTAAAATCGGCAACAAGAGCGCAATAAACACAATCGTTTCGCAAATGGTGATGAGAAACGAGCTTTTGGTGCGTTGTATGGACTGAAAAAAGACCGCACAAAAGAGATTGATCCCCAAGAAAATATGCCCGAAATAATAAATATTCATGGCATTTTTGCTATCAACCAAAAAAGTGGGGTCTTCTAAAAGGCGTTTGCGATCCACATAGAGTTTAATCAAGTGGTTGTCAAAGAAATAAAAGACAATGTAAAGTACCGCGCCCACACACAGAGCCACTTTAAGCCCAAAGCCAAAGGCGGTACGCACCCGGTCCAAACGCCCTGCCCCATAGCTAAAACTCGCAATGGGCTGTATGCCCTGCCCGATAGAAAGCAAAGTCGTCCAAAAAATGATCCCATTGTACATGATGATGGCGTAAATAGACACCCCCCGCTCCCCCACCGTGTGCATGATTGTCCAATTAAAGAGCAGCATGACTATGGCGGCACTCAGCTCGGACACGCTTTGGGGCACGCCACTTTTAGCCGAAGAGATCACGCTTGCCCAGTTGAAACGCCACACAAAGTGCAACTGCCCCTTTTTTAAGAGAAAATGCGAGAGCAAGATAAAGAATCCCACCGCATGCCCGAGTACCGTGGCGATCGCACTTCCATGTATGCCGACTTCAAAAACATAGAGTAAGAGGTAATTAAAGAGTATATTTGTGAGTGATCCGATCAGCATGGCAACCATCGCCAAAATGGGGCGTTTGTCATTCACTACAAAGACATCGGCTAGGGGGTGCAAGACCATAAAAATTGCCCCCATCAAAATCACTTTGAGGTAAACAGACACCATCGGCAAGAGCAAGTCCGAGCTGCCTAGCATTTTGGCGATTTTGTCGCCAAAAGGCACGAGCGACCAGCTGATCAAGACAATGCTGATGGCGACAAAATAAAAGACAGAGCTGAAGACTAAACGGGCGCGTTTGGCTTGGTTTTTACCCAAAAAATACGAGGCGATCGAGGCTGCTCCCAAACCAAAAAGCAACTCAAAGGCGATCAAAGTAGGGAAAATGGGCCAACACACCCCAACCGCGGCGAGAGCGTCCTTGCCTAGCTTATTGCCCACAAACATGCCATCAATCATGGAGTAAGTGGAGAGCGAGATCATAGAAAAGGCAAGAGGGATAAAATAATAGAAAAAAAGCCTAGGGATCGGCGTGGTTTTTAAATCAACGGACACACGCCCCCCCTTGTGCACTCCCTAGCGTTTAGAGAATTGTGGGCTGCGGCGTGCCTTGCGTTTGCCATATTTTTTCCGCTCCACCACACGAGAATCCCTTGTCAAAAGCCCTTTGGGTTTTAAAATTGCCCTAAAGGCACTGTCATAGAGATTTAATGCCTTAGAAATGCCATGCCTTAGCGCTTCGGCTTGTGCGCTGTAACCGCCCCCAAAGACCACCGCCTTCACACTCACTAAGCCTTCTTGTTTGGTGAGTACTAAGGGTTGCATCACTTTCATTTTAATGGACTCATGCCCGCCTAGCCATGTGTTTAAGTCCATGCCATTGATGTCTAATTGCCCGTCCCCATGCGTGAGCCAAACCTTAGCGATCGCGCTCTTTCTTTTCCCTGTGGCGTAAATTTTTGTCATCTACTTAATCCTTTTTGCCCACTTGAGCTGTGTGGGGGTGTTTTTCATCTTTATAGACTTTGAGCTTTTTAATCATCGCCCGCCCGAGTTTGGTCTTAGGCAACATGCCCCGCACCGCGAGATAAAAGAGCTTTTCGGGGGTTTTCTCTAGCATTTCTTCTAAGGTTTTGCTCTTGGTGCTGCCAAAATAGCCCGAGTGGGTGAAGTATTCTTTGTCTTTAAGCTTATTCAAGCTAGAGAACTTCACATGGCTCGCATTGACGATCACCACAAAATCCCCACAATCTACATTAGGGGTGAAGTGGGGGCGGTGTTTGCCCCTGAGCAAAGCCGCTGCCCGTGTAACTAAACGCCCAAAAACCTGATCCTTCGCATCCAGCACGACCCATTCGCGCTTGATGTCTGTATTTTTCATGGACTTAGTGAGTTGCATCCCGTGTTCCTTGTAAAATATCAAAAACGCCTATTCTAGCGAAAAAAGCTTATATTTTACTGAATTTAAGCGGGATTAAAGCTATTTTATCACACAGCACGCTTTTGAAGGCAAGCTAGCCATCAAGAGCACTAGTCAAGCTAGTCTTTGCTTGGCCTTCCCCACACCACATGCCCATTAATGCCGTGCTTTTCATACACGCCTAGCACCTCCTCCAAAAAGGCGATGAGCTCCACCTCCCCCGCCTCTTGTGCGCTTTCTAAAAGGCGTAAGAACATCTTTTTGCCCGTTTGAAGTTTGATTAAAATTCTTTTTTAAGAAATCATGTTTAGCGCATAAAGTCTGCCCGTTTTCTAAAGTGGCTTTGCCCCCTAAGTCTTTGGGCTTGATGTGATCGACATGCAACTCCACGCCCTCTTTTTCTCCAGCTCCACAGATCACGCATTGATAGCCATCTCGTTTTAGGATTTGCTTTTTTAAAGCTGGGCTAAAATCCTCTAAATTTAGATGTAGCACAAAATTAGGGTCGTAACGATACACACCCTTAGAAACTTTGATGAGTTTGCCCTGTTGGTGTAATGAGCAAATCCCCCTATCCGGATCCCTAAACACCTTGCCCGTGCGTTCTTTGTAGGTCTTGACCACCCAATCCACCACCTCCGGATGGGCGATGTCCCGATTGGGATTTGCCTTAAAAAACTCCATGATCAAATCTAATTGTCCCATAAACCCCTCTCTTTAGCCACTTCCTTTAAAAACCGCTCTTTGGCTAGGGCGCAATAGCTTTGATCCAGCTCTAAACCCACAAAGGCGCGTTTGTATAGGTAAGCTTCGAGCATGGTTGTCCCGCTCCCACTAAAGGGATCGCAAATGACATCGCCCACAAAGGAAAAGAGTTTGAGGCAACGGCGGGGCAATTCTCTGGGGAAGGGGGCGGGGTGTCCTATGCGCTTTTTAGACTCCCCATTAAACTGCCAAAGCCCATTCGTCCAAGCCATAAATTCCTCTTTAGAAATGTCGCTCTCCCCCCTGTGTGTCTTGCGCCATGTGCGCTTATACAAAATGACAATGAGCTCCACGGGGGCGATGACATAGGGAGCGGACGCACTAAGCCAGCTGCCCCACGCCGTACGCCTAGAGATGTTGCCCTAGTTCCAAATGATGGTGCTGTGATAAAGCCAGCCCACTTTTTTAGCCAAAGTGACCAAATCCGCCCCCACGCTCTGTTGCCCGCCCTTGTTTTTATCTAAGGGGATATTCAAGCACAGCCGGCCACTATCCTTAGCCCACAAATAGGCGTTTTGTAGCCATGCGGTGCTGAAGTCTAAATATTCTAAATAGCTTTGGCCATCCTCATTGGCGTTGTAGGCGATGCCGACATTGTAGGGTGGGGAGGTGATGGTGCAATCGAGGCTCTCTTTTTCTAGGGCTTTGGGGTCTAGGGCATTGGCGTGGTGTAAAGAGATATTCTTGTGGCTGAAATAAAGGCTCATAGGCTGTTTAAAAAGGCTTCAACCTGTGTTTGTAGGTGCTTTAAATCCTTGGAGTTGTCTAAGATGTAGGGGCTTAGGGTGCGCTTAAGCTCAATGTCCATTTGGGCGTTTAGGCGCTCTAAGATTTGCGCTCGGCTCAAGTTGTCCCTTTGAGCGACTCTTTGCATTTGCACTTCTCTAGGGGCATAAACCAAGATGATTTGAGAAATGCCATAACTCTGTTGCCCCTCGATCTCAAAATACAGCGGAATGTCTAAGAAATAGGGCTTCTTAGCGGTTTCAAGGGCGTGGGCTTGTTGCAATAAATCTAGGCGAATCTTGGGGTGTAAAAACGCCTCAAGGGTTGCCCTTTTAGCTGGGTCGCCAAAGACAAGCGCACCTAGTTTGGGGCGTGAGATTTGCCCTTTTTCGCTGACACCCTCGCCAAAAATGTTAATCAACTCTGCAGCGTGTTTTTCTAATAGGGCATGTGTACTTTTATCGGCATCTACAATGGCGTAGCCATGCAGGGCAAGTAGGCTGGCTGCCGTGCTTTTGCCCGTACCAATGCCCCCGGTGAGCACAAAGGCATGTTTTAGGCTCAATTCTTAAACAGCCCTAAATGGTCTTGGTGTAAGCGTTGGGGCTGGGCAAAAGCGGCGGTGTGGATGTCCTCGTTGTAGTGGCTCAAGCCCTCGAGCATGTCCACTCGTTGTAAAATCAAATCCGCTAGAGGGTGGGCTGCCTTAGAAGCAAAGAGATAATGGGTGCTCAAGGGTGCGTAGGGGCTAGAAAAGGGCATCAACACGCTAAAGTGGGGGGCAAGCTCTTGCACACTCTGTTTAAAGGCTTGTGGCTCTAAAAGCGGGCTGGGTGCGCTTACAATTAAAATCCCCTCTACACCCAGCATGCGCTGCAAGCCATCAATTTGGTGGGCTGTGGGGGTGTTTAGAGCAAAAATCAAGTCGTATTTTTTCACCTCTAAATCTAGGATTTTGGAGTATTGCTTGAAGTTGAGGTTGGCTTTTAGCGCGTCTAGGTGGGGCAAAAAGCCTTTCAAGCCCTCTAAAACCTGCCCCTCTTCTTGCACGAAATCCACTTTTAAGCGTTCGTGGCGCAACAGCTCAAAGGCGATTTCTGTGTTAAAGCCCCCTAAAATCAAGGCTTCTTTTGGGTTTGGGTGTGTGCAAGCGGCGATGTGGGCTAAAAGCTCGGCCTCTAAGTAGGGGTACTCTTGCAAGAGCAGCCCCCCCTGTTTCCCTGTGATGTGGGCGGTTTGCCCCATTTGGGAATTGTAAAGAGTGGCTTTACAGCCCTTGCCTTCTAGGGTTTTTATTGGATCAAATGCAAACATTAAAATTCCTTACGGGGGTCGTGCGCGCCATACATCATATGGCTCTTGGAGTTGATCATAATCGCATTCACATCGCCCATCACGGGTTTGACCACAATGTGGTAACCCATTTTTTCTAGGTTCTCTTGCACATCTTTAACCATGCCATAGGGTTCGGTGCGGATTTCATCGGGCAGCCATTGCATGTGGAAACGGGGTGCACTCACGGCTTGGGAGATGTCCATTTTATGGTCAATGACATTGCTGATGACCTGAAGCACAGTGGTGATGATTCTTGCGCCCCCGGGGCTGCCCACCACCATGAAGATTTTATTATTTTTAAGCACGATGGTGGGGGACATGGAGCTTAAGGGGCGTTTGTTAGGCTCGATGGCGTTGGCCTCTCCGCCCACAAGCCCGTAAAGGTTAGGGGTGCCCGGTTTGATGGAGAAGTCGTCCATTTCATCGTTGAGCAAGAAGCCTGCCCCATTGACCGCTGCGGCACTGCCGTAGTAGTTGTTGATGGTGTAGGTGATGCTCACAGCATTGCCCCATTTGTCGGCGACAGAGTAATGCGTGGTGTTTTTGCCCTCATGCAGTTGTCCTAGCCCAGGGTTGATTTGGCCGCTGGGAGTGGCTTTGTCGGGCTGGATGTGTTTATAAATCTCTTTGGCATATTCCTTGCTGGTAAGCTTTTCTAGGGGGATGGTGATGAAGTCAGGATCGCCCATAAACACGGAGCGGTCGGCGTAAGCCTGGCGCATTGCCTCTGCCATGATGTGGATGGTCTTGCTAGAGCCAAAGCCGAGTTTGTGCAGGTTAGCGTTCTCTATGGTGTTTAAAATCTCGATCACATGCGCGCCGCCTGAGCTGGGAGGTCCCATAGAGATGATTTTATAACCTCGGTAAGTACCGACCACGGGTTTGCGCCACACAACATTGTAAGTGGCGAGGTCCTTTTTGGTGATGATGCCGTCATTTTTGCGCATGTCCTCCACGATTAAATTCGCAATTTTGCCCTTGTAAAAGGCACTCGCCCCTTGGTCCCTAATGAGTGTTAGGGTCTTAGCCAGGTCCTTTTGCACGAATAAATCCCCCTCTTGATAAGACACCATGCCCTTTTTCAAAAAATATTTACGGCTGCTGGCATATTTGGCAAAACGGGGCTTGGCATCGAGCATGGTCTGCCCTTGTCTTTCGGTGAGTCTAAAGCCTTTTTGGGCTAGGTCAATGGCGGGTTGGATGAGGGTGGCAAGCTTGCGCGTACCGTATTTTTTACGCAACGCCTCTAAACCCGCCACGGTGCCGGGCACGCCTGCTGCCAAATAGCCATCGGTGCTCAAGTTAGGGATCACATTGCCGTGTTTGTCTAAATACATGTTTTTTGTGGCTTTGAGGGGAGCTTTTTCCCTAAAGTCTAAAGTTACATTTTCTCCATTAGCCAAATGCACCACAGCAAACCCCCCTCCGCCTAGGTTGCCAGAAGACGGGTGCACCACCGCCAAAGCGTAACCGATCGCCACCGCTGCATCGATGGCATTGCCCCCCTCGTCCAAAATCTTTTGTCCGACTTGATCGGCGAGGGCATGGCTTGTTAAGGCTAATGCCCGTCCCTTAATGGGGGGATAAGATGCTCCAAAGACTAAACCCACATTGACGACAGCGATTGCGCATAAACGCATCAATACACGCATATTTGCCTCCAAAAGTTCAATAAAGCTGGCATTCTAGCATGAATTACTTGAGCCAAGCCCTCATACAAATTAGGCTATAATGTTGTATCCACTTTAAAGGATGCTGTTTGAGTCTTGCACTGAAATACCGCCCCAAACATTTTAGCGAGCTGGTGGGGCAGGAGAGTGTCGCCAAAACTTTGGGCCTTGCCCTGGAAAAGGGGCTGTTAGCGCACGCCTATTTGTTTAGCGGACTTAGGGGGAGCGGCAAGACGAGCAGTGCACGCATTTTTGCTAGGGCTTTGCAATGTGCAAAGGGCATTAGTGCCACGCCTTGCGATGCTTGCTCCTCTTGTGTAGAGAGTTTGCAAGGCACGCATTTAGACACCATAGAGATGGACGGCGCGTCCCATCGGCGGATTGAAGATGTGCGCGGCATCATTGAGCAAAGCAGGTACAAACCCTCTTTGGGGCGTTTTAAAATCTTCATCATCGATGAGGTGCATATGCTCACTAAGGAAGCCTTCAACGCCTTGTTGAAGACCTTAGAGGAGCCCCCAGCCCATGTCAAATTCATTTTAGCCACCACCGACCCCTTTAAACTCCCCGCCACGATCTTGAGCCGCACGCAACAATTCCACTTTAAGAAAATCCCCCTTAAGGCGGTTGTGGCGCATTTGAAATTTATTTTTGAGAAAGAAGATGTGGACTTTGAAGAGCCGGCCTTAGAAATGCTTGCTAGGAGTGGGGGGGGGAGTTTGCGCGACACCTTGACTTTAGCCGAGCAAGCCATCAGCTATGGCGATCAGAGCGTGAGTGCGCTTGCCACAAGCCAAATGTTAGGGCTTGTGGATAGTAAAATTTTAGAAGAGTTTTTCAACGCTTTAATCGCCGGGACGAGTGTAGAGAGCCTTTTACGGACTTTAGCCGAACATGACACGGCGATGGTGCTTGAAGAAATGGCACGCTTTTTAAAAGAAGCCATGTTTAGCCAAAAGTGGTCTTTGGGAGTGCTAGAGCCTTTCATGAGCGCAGTGGCGCAGGCGCAACCTCTGCTAAATTATGGGGCGGATGGGGATTTTGTGCTCGCCTTAAATACGCTTAAAATGCAGGCCAGCCTACAACAGACCCCCCAAACCGCCACACCAAAACCTGCCCCCACCACGCAAGCACAGCTCCCCGCTCAAGCCCCCACGCCCCCCACAGCCCCACAAGCCGGACCAAAAGAGTTGTTCCAACAATTCATTGCCAAAATTGAGAGCACAAATGCCGAGTTAGGTAGGGTGTTTAGGGAGTTTTTAGTGTTTCAGTCCTTCGGCAATGGAGTTTTGTTCCTACACTCTAGTGCTGATGAGGGCGCAAATTTGCTCTTGCGCCAGCATTACAAGACCTTGATTGTGCCCTGCTTAAAAGAAGTCTTTGGCCCAAGTGCGCGCATTGAAACCGATAAATCCAAGCCAAGACCCCTAGAGCAGTTTAAAGAGAACAACCCCTCTTTAATGCAAGCCATGCAAGACAAACTCGGCACGACCGATGGCAAGGTAGAGGACTTCTAAATGCTAGACATGCACGCCAGCCTAGCACAAATCCCCCAAGTGGTGCAAGCCCTGCAAGCACATTTGACCACACATGCGCTCATATTTTTACAAGGGGATTTAGGCAGCGGTAAAACCACTTTCGTGCAACATTTTTGCAGGGCGCACCAAGCCCCTTTAGCCACTTCGCCCACTTTCAATCTATTGCACATTTACAAGACCCCTAAACTTTGTATTTACCATTACGACTTCTATTTAAAGGGTTTTGAAGAACTGCACGCTTTAGGGGTGTTGGAGAACCTAGAGCAGGGCGGGGTGCATTTCATTGAGTGGGGGGATTTTCATTTGCTTTCTTGGCTCAAATCCTGTGGCTTTAGCCCCCTAGTTTTAAGTCTTAAGAGGGGCGATGAAACCTGCCACTATAAGTTAACCCATGGATAAACTCAAAGCCGAAAATCTAAGCAAACAGATCAAAAAGACCAAGATCGTACACGATGTGTCGCTAGAAGTAGAAAGCGGGCAGGTGGTGGGCTTGCTTGGGCCTAATGGGGCGGGCAAAACCACGACTTTTTATATGATTTGCGGGCTCTTGCAGCCCAGCGGGGGCAAGGTGTATTTAAACGACATCGATTTGTCTAGCTACCCCCTACACCAACGCTCCAACATGGGAATCGGCTACCTGCCCCAAGAGTCGAGTATTTTTAAGGATTTGAGCGTACAGGATAATTTAATGCTCGCCGCCCAAACGACTTTTAAGAGCAATAAGGAAGCGTTGGAGCGCATTGAAGAAATGCTAAACGCCTTCAACATCCAGGCCATCAGGGAGCGCAGAGGGATGTCTTTAAGTGGGGGGGAGCGCAGAAGGGTGGAGATCGCTAGGGCGTTGGTGAAAAACCCCAAATTTATTTTATTGGACGAGCCCTTTGCGGGGGTTGACCCCATTGCGGTGTTAGACATACAAAAAATCATAGAACACCTAGTAGAGATGAATATCGGGGTGTTGATCACCGACCACAATGTGCGCGAAACCCTAAGTGTGTGCCATAGGGCGTATGTGATTAAAAGCGGTACTTTGCTTGCTAGCGGGAGCGCGGCGCAAATTTACGACAACCCCTTAGTGCGTAAACACTACTTAGGGGAGAACTTTAAGGCTTAATGTTACGCGCCCGCCCCAATCTCAAAAACAAACTCTCCGCTACCCTCAAAAGCTGGTTGCCCATTTTACAAAGCGATCCGCTAGAAATTGAAGAAACCTTGCTAAATTGTGCCAAAGACAACCCCTTTGTGCGGGTGCAAAGTGGCATGCGCACAGACTTTAGTAGCCACAAGTTTTACAAGCCCCCTAAAAACGCTTTGGGCGAGCAAATCGAACGCCTAAGTGTGTGTCAAAAGAGCCTACACGACACCCTAAGCGAGCAACTCTTACCCCCCCTATTCCCCACGGAAATGTCTCTAATCATCGCTGCCGACATCATAGACAACCTAAGTCCCGAAGGGTATTTTGAGGGCGATATACAGGCGCAAGCCTTGAGCTTGGGTGTGGCAACAAGCGACTATGAAAAGGTGCGCCAAAGATTTGCCTATTTAGACCCCCCGGGCATCGGGGCGTGCGATTTGCTAGAGAGTTTTAATTTCCAGCTTGCCCAGCACGAGGAGCTGGACACGCCCACTTATGAGCTTTGCGCCAAAATTTTAAAAGATTTAAAGCAGCACCAACAGCACCGCAACAACCCCTATACCCCAAAGCCATGCAGGTCATCACTTCCTTTAAAAACCCCCCGCCCTAGATTTTGCCGAGAGTTTGCCCCCCATCATCCCCGACATTTTGGTGCTTGAAGAAGACGGGGACATTAGCGTACAGCTCAATGAGGGCTATTACCCTAAAGTGGTGCTAGAACAACATAAAATCACCGCAAACAATGGGTATTTAAAAGAGAAACTCAAAGAGGCTAGGGATTTGGTGGATGCTTTGCAGATGCGCCATCAGACCATCCAAAAAATCGGGTTGATGCTCGTAGAGTATCAATACGATTTCTTCAAGGGTGGAGCGATCAAGCCCATGCGCTTGGTGGATATTGCCGAAGAGTTTGGCTATGCTGCCAGCACCATTTCACGGGCGATTTCTAATAAGTATTTGGCGTGCAACCGGGGGGTGTTTGCCATTAAAAGCTTTTTTGCCACCGCCTTAGAGGGTGATGTGTCTAACGCCGCCATTAAAGAGTTTTTGTTAGAGCTGATTAGCAAAGAAGACCGCCAGCATCCCATGAGTGATTTAAAGATTTTGGAGCTGGTGGAGCAGCAATTTGGGCTTAAAATGGTGCGCCGCACGATCACCAAATACCGCAAACTCTTAAACATTGCCAGCTCCACAGAACGCAAAAGGCTGTATAGTATGGTGCTGGATTTAACATAGCATGCTAAAATCACCGCCTGCAAAAGGAGTTGCATGTCCGCTGAAATGGGTTTAAATTTGACGGATACCGCTTTGTTAGAGATGTTTAATGCCTACAATGGGTGTGGTAAGAGGCAGGCAGCGGGGCTTGCGCGCGTGCGCTTTTGCCCCCACAGCGTGCAAGACTACTTAAGGGCGTTTAGTCTGTATAAACAGATTGTGCTAGGGCATTGCCGCAATGGGCAGGTTTTTCACCGCCTAGCGCAAATGTATGAGAAGGGGCAGGGCGTGGCTAAAGACATGCAGAAAGCCTTGTCGTGCTATCAGGGTGTGGTGCAAGTGGGGGTAAAAACGCAGTGGATTTATATCCACGCCTTGACTAAGCTCATTGCGGCGTATGAAATGGGCGATGGCGTAGAGCAAGACTCTCAAAAGGCTCTGCACTACCAAAGCAAGTTGAGCGAGGCGAAATTAGAAGTTACCAAGTCCTATTTGCGTCTTTATCTCAAAAAACCCAACCCTAGAGCGAAAAGAAGGCTCTCTTTTTAACCCCAAAATAAGGATGCCCATGCTAGAGGATTTATCCCATTTGTCTTTGCATTTGAGCGATGACGCTTTGCTCGATTTGTTTAACCAATACAATGGCGATGTGTGCGGCACGCCCCACATGGTGCAAGAATATTTGAAGGCGTTTGAGTACTTTTGCAAAATCGCTAGAAAAGAGAACGACTTTGGCTACGAGTTTTACGCTTTAGGCAAAATGTACGAGCTGGGGCAGGGTGTGGCGCAAGACATTGAAAAAGCCAAAGGGCTCTACACAGAGGCGATTAAAAACTACCAAACCTACGAAGAAGACGGCGCGCCCGATGGCAAGCACACCCAAGCCATGCAAGACTTGGAGCAATGGCTCTAAATATCCATCCCAAACCCAGAGTCGGAGTCTCTGTCGCTGTGGTGTAGGGGGCGTTCGGCGAATTTGTCGGCGTGGTGCGTGCGCCCACAGCCGAGCTTGTGGTGGTCGTGGCGGTGTCGTTGTGTGTTTAGGGCATCATGGCAACGCCTAGCATAGCAAGCTTTGTAGACTTCTTTTTTCTCTCGGTTTAAAGTCGCCACAAACGCCCCTTCGACAAGGGGCATGTTGATTTCAACAGGCTCGTCAGAGAGTCTTTGCAACAAAGAAGGTTGGGGGGCGTTTTTAATGTCGGGCAAGATCGTTACACTCGCCCCGAATTTTGCCACAAGTTGCTGGAACTCTTGCAGGTCTTCGTGTTTCAGTTGCCGTATCAGTAAATCCATAAGAGACTCCTTCTAATGTAATGCCTCATTTTAGGACACTAAAACTAATCAATGGTAATTTAGGTCTAAAGTTTTAGACCAAGCGGGCATGGTGTTTCTCCACTAAAAACACGGGGTTGTAGCCCATTTTCGCCTGCCTTAAGCCTTCAATGCCTAGGTCTTCCTCTCTATTCACATGCACGCAATCAGTGAAGGCGTGTTTTAGGAGCTGTTGGTTAATCATTTGGTAGCCCCCCCGCACGCTCGGGTCTGCCTTTTCAATGTGGATGAGTGCCATTGTAGGGTTCAACTTCTCCCCAAAGCTCATCGCCACAATGCGCCCATCAATCTTAATCACCCCCCCTAACAAGGGCAAGCTCTCATAAATTGCAAGCACGCTCAAAATCCCGCCATGCTCGTGTTTTAGCCCCAAGTCTTGCGGGTCGTCTAGCTTGTGCCATTCTTGTAGGGCAAGTTTTAGCTCGGGAATATTTAAGAGGCTGATGGGCTCATAGCTGTAATTGGGGTAAAGCTTTAAAAAAGCATTTAGGTGGTTTTTCTTTTTATGAAACTTCTTGCCCTGCAAATTGATGAGCTCGGCTACGCTGTAGACATAGTCAAAGCGATCCCTTTGGGCTTCATAGCTAAAGGCGTTGGGGAAAAGCCGCTCCAGCTCGTTTTTGTGCTCGCTTTGCAAGGCTCTAAACTCCAAAACTTCCCTTTGCGCCTTTGCGTGGTTGATGAGTTGCTCTAACACCGCCCTTTTATCCCCTCCGCCTATGGGGTAAAAATAAAAGGGAGCTTGGTTGGGGTAAGTGGTTTTGATCACCACACAGCCCCCCGCAAAGGCTAGGCGAATCTCTCTAGCGTTTTGCCACAGATATAAATTTGTAAAGTTAACATCGCCCACGATGAAATTATCCGCCTTCAGGGCAGAATCTAGGGTGTTTCTTTGCGCCAAATTTAGAGGGTTAAACTCCACATGCTCTCCGTGTATTAGAATAAGTGCCTAAAATCAGGGGATTTAAATGGGGGGGCAAGTCTAAATCAAGGTCTATCTCCAACAAGCCCCCAAATTTTGTAGCACTAAAGTAGGGGTTGGCGTAAGTCTTTAGCAAGGCTTGCACTTCTTGGGTCTGTGTTGGCTCAAACCATAGGGCTTTGCGTGTGGGGTTTGTTTGCGCCAAAAAGCCAAACCGTCCGATGAGTAGACACCACGCCCCCCCGACCTTAAAGCTGTGGGCGATTTCTAAATCCTGTCTGCCTACATAGACCGCCAATGCTTTTAGCCCCTCAGCGTAGGCACAGGTGCGCTTGATTTCCAAAAGTCCATAATCCACACCCTTAAGCAGTAGGGCACTAAAGAGTCGCTTAGGGGTGTAAAGCTGCAACTTCACCTGTTGTCCCAAAATCCGCCTTGCAATGTTGGTGCGTGCGCTCACCCCCACTTGCTCGGGGAAAACAAGCCCCCTAGACACGCTTAAAATCTCCGTGTAAACGCTCTCTAGTCGCCTCCCTACTTTGGCAAAAATCTCGGCTTCCCTAATGGGGTTGTAGACACTCACCCCCGTTTGGTGTTTGTCCTTGGCAATTTGTGCACTTAAGCTAAAGCGCTCGTTTAAGAGCTTGATTAAGCTTGCATCAATTTGATCAATTTGCGCCCGTTTAGACACAATACCCTCTCTCTTTAAATGCCCCATTTCGTGTCTAACCAAGTCAAAAAAGTCTTCGCGCTCTTTGAGTGTGCGGATCATACCGCCCTCAAGTCCTAGCTCTAAAAGATTAGGACGGCTGTTGTAGTGGCTTGCCATGCTCGCCCCATAGGCCCCCACTTTTTCAAAGACCAATAAGTCCCCCCGTTTCAGCTCGGGCAACTCGACACCCTTGACAAAGCAATCCGCACTTTCACAAATGGGACCCACTAAGTCATAAACCACTTTACGGGCTGTGGTGGGGATAAGGGGGCGCACGGGGTGGGTGGCTTGGTAGAGGGCGGGGCGCATAAAATCGTTCATGCCTAAATCCACAATGGCAAAGTGTTTGCGCGCGTTAGACTTGGTGTATTGCACCTTAGTGATCAAGACCCCATGATCTGCCACAATACGCCGCCCCGGCTCGCAAATGATCGTTAAATCTAGCCCCTTTGTGGCTTGAAACAAGGAGGTGGCATAACTCTGTAGGGGGATGGGCTCTTGTGTTTCGTTGTAAGCCACGCCAAGCCCCCCTCCAATGTCAAAGAATTTAAGCTCCACCCCACTGGCCAGCAAAAAGCGGGCTAAAGCCGCCATTTTCTCAAAGGCCTGCTCTAGGGGGGCTAGTTGCAAGAGTTGCGAACCGATGTGAAAATGCAAAGCGATGGGCTCTAAAAAGGCGGATTGTTTGGCAAACATGAACATTTGCATCGCCTCTTTTTCCTCCACGCCAAATTTATTCTCCCACAGCCCCGTAGAGATATAGGGGTGGGTGGCGGGGTCAATGTTGGGGTTCACTCTAACACTAATGCGGGCTTTGGTGTGCTTTTCTTTGGCGATTCGCTCGATGAGGCGCAGCTCTTCAAAGGACTCCACATTTAAAAATAAAATCCCCTTTTCTAGGGCTTCGACAATTTCGCTCTCTAATTTACCCACCCCGCTAAAGATGATTTTATAGGGCGCGATGCCTGCCAAGAGCGCGCGATGGACCTCATAGATAGACACGCAATCTGCCCCAGCCCCTGCTTTGGCTAAAACCTCCAAGAGGGCTAAATTAGAATTGGCCTTTAGGGCATAGCAAATGAGCGATTTACGCCCCTTAAAGACTTCTTTAAACTCCAAAAAGGCGTTTTGCACACCCTCCAAATCGTAAAGATAAAAGGGGGTTTTGTCCGCCAGAGCGGTGATTTGTGTGGGGTCTAACACTAAGAGATTTTTCTTGCCGCAAGCGCTTTTAGGGCGTGGGCTTCCCCGATTTCAAAGGCTTTTTTATTCAGCTCCACGACCTTAGCGGGGACTTTGGCGATCATTGTTTTTAAGACTTGTTCCTTGTCCACACAGCCCGTTAAAACGACTGTGATCGCCAACGCCACCACCGATTGCGTGATGATATTGCCGACCTCTTCTTTGGCAATGGCGATGATGGGGAGTTTATAGAGCTGAAACTTCGCTTCGTCTTCGGGTGTGGGTTGGACTAAATTAGGATCAACCACCATAATCCCCCCCTCTTTGACATCGTTTTTAAAGAGTTGGTAGCTGCTCTGCGCCACGGAGAGCATAAAATCAACCTCGCCCTCTTTGGCATAAGGGTAGATGATTTCATTGGGGCTTAAAATAATATCCACCTTCGTGGGACCACCTCTAACCTGGCTTGTGTAAGTGGAGGTTTTAGTGCCAAAGCCCCCGGCGGCAATCTTGGCTTCGGCTAAAATTTCGCCCGCCAAAAGCACGCCCTGCCCACCCACGCCCGTAAAACGCAATTGTGTTTCCATGATTTTCCTTATGCTTTTTTCTTGGCTAGGGCAGCATCGATCACGCCTTGGTAAGCTTGGCAATACTCCACTTTAGAAGTGTCCTGCCTGAGCACACCTGTGGGGAATTTGCCCACGCGCTCTTCAGGGGTCATTTCCTCGTATTTACGGCGACTCACAAGACGCGACTCGATCCATTTTAAAGTTTGCGCCGCTTCGCCCATTTTATTTTTGCGCCCTAAATTAATGTGGCAGTTGCTATGCACATCCACGAAGCTAAAACCCTTGTGGCTAAAGCCATCGGCGAGGATGCGCTCTAGTTTTTTGGGTTCAAGCACGCTCTCACGGGCGACAAAGCTCGCCCCCGCTGCCATTGCGATCTCACAAGGGTCAAAGCTATTGTCGATGTTGCCTGTTTGGGCTGTCACCGTCCACATGCCATTAGGGGTTGTGGGGGAAGTCTGCGAATTTGTCAAGCCGTAAATGAAGTTATTCACCAAAACTAAATTTAAATCAATGTTACGCCTGCAAGCGTGGATGGTATGGTTGCCTCCGATGGCAAAGCTGTCGCCATCGCCGGACACCACGATGACATGCTTGCTTGGGTTAGCCATTTTAATGCCTGTGGCGTAAGCTAAAGCCCGCCCATGTGTGGTGTGCACGGTGTTGCAATTGACATAAGAGCTCATGCGCCCACTGCACCCGATCCCGCTCACAAAGCACACATCGTCCATGTCCCAGCCCAAAGCGTCAATGGCACGGATGATGGATTTTAAGATCACGCCATCCCCACAGCCCCAACACCATAGAGTGGGGGTTTTATCCACGCGTAAATATGTGTCGTAATCAAACGCCATTAAAACTCCTTGATTTTAGCCATGATTTGTTTGGGGGAAAAGGGCCGCCCATTTGCCTGCAATAAAGCCGAGACCTTGCGCCCTAAAATGTGCTCAACTTCTTGTAAATACTGCCCTTTGTTGAGTTCAACCACCAAGATATCCTTAAATTGTTTTCCTAGCTCCTCTAGGCGTTTTTTGGGGCTGGGCCACAGCGTGAGTGGCCTAAAAAAGCCCACTTTCTTGGGGTGGTTTTCAGCTTTAAGCTCCCTTAAAACCTCTTTAATCGCCAGTGCGCTTGAGCCGTAGGCCACCACTAAAAGATCTGCCCCCTCAATGCCAATCTCCTCATTTAAACACACTTCTGCGCTTTGTGAATCGATCTTGTTAAAAAGGCGATCGATCAGAACCCCGCCGATTTTAGGGTCTTCGCTAGGAAAACCAATAGGTCCGTGGTGCAAACCCGTGATGTGGTAGCGGTAGCCCTTAAAAAAGGGGTTTAAAATGGCGGGCTCATCGCTAGGCACGCCATAAGGTTGATAGTCTTTAGGATCGCCGCTAAACACCCGCCGATTGATAATTTTAATGTCTTGTAAATCGGGTAGGGACACCTTGCCATACATGTGCCCCACGGTTTCATCCAGCAACAAGAAAACGGGGGTCATTAGTTTTTCTGCCAAATTAAATGCCCGAATTGTCTCTGTGTAGGTTTCCTCTAAGCTCCCCGGAGCCAGAGCCACCGCCTTGAAATCCCCATGCGTGGGGTGTTTTAAAAAATTGACATCGCCCTGAGCAACCCTTGTAGGCATCCCCGTAGAAGGCCCTGAGCGCATCACATCGACAATGACAAGGGGGGTTTCTGTCATGAACGCATAGCCCATTTGCTCCACTTTTAAAGAGATTCCCGGACCCGAGCTGGCCGTCATCGCCTTCACCCCACTCATGCTCGCGCCCAGAGACACACAAATGCCCCCGATCTCATCCTCCATTTGGATAAAATGCCCTCCATGGGCTGGCAGCAACCCGCTCATGGCGTGCATGATATCCGAGCTAGGCGTGATGGGATAGCCCCCAAAAAAGCGGCAACCTGCCTCGATCGCCGCCCTGGCGACCAACTCATTGCCATCTGAAATCACCTCTCTCATTTGCCTCTCCCCTCTTGCACACTTTCTTCTAAGAGCATGTAGCTGTTCGCCCGCACTCTAGCCCCCCTTTCCTCAGCTTCTTTAGAAACCTTCGCAAATTTAAACTCCTTCTTTTCTGCCACATAAATGGCAAAATCGGGGCAACCCAGCTCACATTTGCAACACCCGATACAGCTTTCAGGGTAAGCCACTTTGGCGACCTTGCCCAAAATGTGCGTGGGCTTAAAACCCATGCCCAAAACCCCCGCCGGGCACACCGACACACACAAATCGCAACCCTTACAACGGGCTTCATTGACCCAAACCGGCACGCCCTCTGGGGCTTGCATTTTCGCCATTCAATCTCCTTAAACCCTTAGTAAAATCCGCCCACGATACTAGCATTAAATATCTAAAGCGAAACTAAGCTAAGGCTAAAACTTTGGGATGGAGCGGACATGCTCTTTGTAATTAGCGCTGAATTTATGCCTCCCCTCTTTGGTTTTGACAAAGTATAAAAAGGGCGTTTTGGCGGGGAATAAAGCGGCTTTGATCGCCTCTAACCCTACACTGCCCACAGGCTCTTTAGGCAGCCCCCCATGTTTGTAGGTGTTGTAGGGGCTGTTGTCTGTTGCGATTCGCTCGTGGGTTACTTTAGTGTGGGAGTATTTACCATAATTTAAGGCCCCGTCCATTTGCAAGGGCATGTGCCTTTTCAAGCGGTTGTAAATCACCCCGGCAATGATGGGCATCTCGGCTACATTTGCCGCCTCTTTTTGGATGATGGATGCGATGATTAAAGTTTGTTGCCACTTTTTGGGGTCGTAACTGCCTAGTAATTGCTCGCTTAATTTTTGGTAGCGCTCTTGGCTGTATTTTAAGAGGTAGGCCATGAGATTTTGCGCCGAAATGCCTAAAGTAAAGCGATAAGTGTCGGGGACAATCGCTCCATCTGCCCAAAGGGCTTTCTTATCGTAGGCTTGCTGCAAATCCTCCACCTTCAAATAAAACACCTTAGCCAAGCGCTGCAAGAAAAAATACAAAGTTTCGCCGGGGATCAAGGTTGCATTTTTATAAACTGCCTTAGATAAGCTCAAGGCGTGCAAAAAGTCCCCTTTGGTTATAGTGTTCTTGGGACTAGTGGGGATTGCAATATACCCCCTTTTGGGCGTGTGCCACAGATGCAAAGCCGACATCAGCCTTAAAATCCACAAATCTAGGGTGTTTGTCGGAGGCGTGGGGCTTTCTAGGGCGTGCATGTGGCTTAAGGCAGTTTTAAGCGATCCTTTGGGTATGTAAACAATCGCGTAAGATTTTATGGGTATACTTAAGTAAAACAGCAATGAAAGCGCCATGATCAAAGCCATTTCTAAAAGGATACTACGCCCTCTTTTTTCTGTCGGGCTTGTGGGCGTTCTTTTTGCCATTTTATTCATCGTGTTGAAAAACGGAATCTATATCTCCTCCATGCACTTTGGCGGACTAAAAATAGAGCGATTCTATCTAAAACTGAATAACAAATTCTTGCTAAGAGTGGGGCAATTAGACATCATCGAGTTGGTTAAGCACAAACCAAATAAAAAGCCCCCCACCATCGCCGCCATTGCGCGCTACATCCAATACGGCATGTGGAGCATGGATTACTTTGAAAAAATCACTATCCAAGAGATCGACATCAAACCCAATATCAAAGCCCATGTTTTCTTTGACGGACACCGCTACGAATTTACGCTCCCTAATCTGCTCAAGGGGCAATTTTACCTCCAAGAACGCCAAGACTTGCATTTAAACATTGATCACCTCAACATTGAGCCTTACTATGCAAAGATTGTGGGGCAAGCCACTTACCATAAAAGCACACAACAATTAAATTTTAACCTAGAAATCTCCCCCACACCAGCCCCAAACACTAGGCCTTCTAAGTTAAAAATTGCCGTGCAAGGCTTGACCGACTTTAAGTCCATCGCCCTCAAATTAAATTCCAACACCATCAAACACATAGACTTTTTAAAACCCTACTTCAAACCAGACAAGCACCAAGCCTTGCAAAAATGGCTGTTTGGAAACATCGCCTTTAGCGGTTTTCAAATCAAGGATGCGAAACTCGCCCTAAACTTCAAGGACAAGCGCATCTTAAAGACTCTGCAAAACGACTTGAGTGTGCAAGCAGTGGTGCAAAATGCCCATGTGATTTACAACCCTAAACTCCCCCCCATTATGGCCAAGGAAGTGGATTTAGAATACAAGAACGGGCAGCTCACCATCATGCCTAAGCACATCAACTACCAATACATGCGCTTAGAGGGCTCTCAGGTGGTTATGGACCACTTTGGCCCTGCCTCAAGGCTAGTCGCCAGCATTAAAAACGCCCAAAGTTTTGCCTTCACCCCCATTAAAGAGATTTTAAAAGCCTACAACATCGCCCTACCCCTAAGCCAGTTCAAGCCGGCCATCGGGGCGGATATTTTACTCACCATGCAATTTGTTCCCCACGCCACGCCCCTTTTGTTCGTGCAAGGCAGTGTAGACATATCCGCGGGGGGCTTTGCGCTCTATGGCGTACCTTTATACACCCAAAGCGCACAGGTGTTTTTAGACATCCGCCCCACAAGCAAGATTGTCTACATCAACACCACACACACCCGTTACCAAAACATGGCAGACACGGACAACCGCATCACTCTAGACTTCACCCACAAGACCCTAACAAGCCAAGCCACCATCTATAAAATCCAAGTCAACACCAACCCCGCCATCAACAATAACCCCTTTAGCTTACAGCGCACCGCTCTACCCAAAACTGCCCCCACCTTGCGCCTAAGCACCTTGCCTAATTTGATCGCTAAGGGTGTGGACACTTTAGCCTTTAAAAACAAACTGCGTCAAATCATCCAAGCCCAAAACGCCGCTGTCTTTAGCCAAGACATCATCTATGCCACACAGGATAATTTGCCACGCTTAAACTTTGATGTAGACTTTTCCAAAGATGAACACACCACTTTTAAAATCAGGGAATTAGAGATCGAGGGGGCGATTTCTCGGGGCTATAGCCTGAATTTAAAAAACATCGCTAAACTTGTCCCCATTTCACCTTTGGCGCACTACTTTGCCATTAAAAGGGGTGCGCTCAAAATCACCACAAAGGACTTAAAAAGCTTTAAGTTCTTTGGGACAAATTTAGACATTGAATTGCCCTTGTACCGCAACGATGGACTGCGTTTTAGTTCGTTTTCACTCTTGGGTACTTTTGGAGATCGGGGTTTGGAGTTTTTCACCCCAGATAAGGCGGTCATGGGGCGCATTAGGGGCGGAGAGAAAATCTTGTTCATCAACGACATTAATTTTAATGTAGATGAGTTTTTAAAGGCAAAAATGCCCGCCATTAAAGAGCTGTTAAACACCGGTGGCAGATACCCCACAAAAGAGCAAATTAAAGATGAAAACATTTTTATTCGGGCAAAACAGCTCTATGAAAAACAACATAAAATCCCCCCAAACCGCCTCATCATACAAGCCCAAAATGCCGTCATCACCTTTAAGGGCTTTCCCTTTGCGCTGGACAATATTTTAGCCACCATGCGCGATGGGCGCTTTAGAGCGGATGCGAGCTACCACCATGCCTCGCTTGCCTTTGACATGGCACATGGGCAACTCACCCTTAAGGCAAACAACTTTAGCGGGGATTATTTAAACATGGTGCTGCAATCTGTCACCACGCAAAACCTCATACAAGGGGGGCTTTACACCTTGATAGGCGGTTATAAGGACAATGTTTTTAGTGGGGAGTTGAAGTTACAAAACACCACGATTAAAAACTTTAAACTCTTGCAGAATATGATCAATTTAATCAACACGATCCCATCGCTCATTGTGTTTAGAAACCCACGGTTAGGGGCAAATGGATATGAGATTTCTAGGGGCAAAGTGCTTTTTGGGATCAACACCGACTACTTAGGATTAGAGCATATCCAGCTCACCGGCACGACCTTAGATGTGGATGGCAATGGAATCATTGAGCTAGCCAAGCGCAAAATTGACATGTCCTTAAACATCGCCACCATTAAGGGCTTTGCCAATGTGATCAATAAAATCCCCATTGTCAATTACCTGATTTTGGGCGGGGATGGCAAAATCTCCACGCATGTGAGTTTAAGTGGGAGTTTAGACAACCCAAAGGTCAATGTAACTTTAGCTAAAGACATTTTCCAAGCCCCCTTTAGGATTTTTAAGCGGATTTTTACACCTATTGAAATCATCATTGATGAAATTAGAAAAGGAATGAAAGATGAGCCTATTCGAGTGCCAAAAAAACCATCGTTACACAATCCTTGACATCACCACACCCGATTTAGAGTTGAAAGACCGTTTAATGTCCTTTGGCATTAGCGTGGGCGTGGAGTTTGAGTTGTTGCAACACTCTTTAAAGAAAGCTACTTTTAGCATCGCCATTGAACGCGCCCAAATCGCCTTGCGCTCGGGCGAAGCCAAACACATTCTGGTGCGCCCTCTATGAGTGCCAGCACCATTAAAGCAAGGCTTTTAGCCCACTTTGAAAACCCCACCACTGAGCTCACCTACCAAAACCCCTATGAGTTATTGGTGGCGGTGCTCTTGTCGGCGCAATGCACAGACAAGCGGGTGAACGCCACCACCCCAGCCTTTTTTGCCAAATACCCGAGCATTGCAATCCTAGCCAAAGCTAACCTACAAGAGGTGCAAGAGTGCATCAAAAGCATTTCCTACCCTAATGCCAAAGCCAAGCATTTAATCACAATGGCTAGGCAAGTCGTAGAGAACTTTCAAGGGCAAATCCCACAAACCCAAGCCGAGCTAAAAAGCCTAGCGGGCATCGGACAAAAGAGCGCAAATGTGGTACTCTCTGTCGCCTTTGGGGCAAATCTCTTAGCCGTGGATACGCATGTCTTTAGGGTGGCGCACCGCTTAGGGCTCTCAACAGCCAAGAGTGCTGCACAGACAGAAGCCGAACTGAGTGCACTTTTTGTGAGCGATTTATGCCCCTTGCACCACGCTTTGATTTTGTTTGGACGGCGCATTTGCACGGCATTAAAGCCCAAATGCTCCCTTTGTTTTTTACAAGAATTTTGTGTAAGTCGGGCAAATTTCAAACCGCGCTAATGTAAATCTAGTATAATGTCATATTTTCTTTTGTGGGTTTTAAGTTGAGCGTGAGGAAGCGAGATTTTGATGGATAACCAAACTAACAACACAAACACAAATAAAGAGGGAAACAACGGGGTCAATATCCAATCCAACCCCACCCTAGCTAACCTGCCCTCTGTCAACCCCAAGCTCAAAAAGCAACCCACCCTAAACCCTAGGGAGTTAGAGCTGACCACCTACTTAGAAGAGCTCATCAACGACTACAAGGGTTTGCTAGACATGGAGGTTACTTTTATGGCGGAGTTGGGCTCGACTTCAATCCCCCTAAGAGAGGTTTTACGCTTTGAGCGTGGCTCTGTGATCGATTTACAAAAACCCGCTGGCGAGAGCGTGGACACCTTTGTGAATGGGCGGGTGATTGGCAAGGGCGAGGTGATGGTGTATGAAAAAAACCTAGCTATCCGCTTAAACGAAGTGCTGGACTCTAATGCCATTGTCTATTACATCGCAAAGGATATGTAAGCTTGAGAGCCATTGCATGCGTTTTCTTTATTTTTGGCATTTTGTGGGGGGCTTCGCTTAACCAACTCACCCACATACAAGTTACGCCCACGCCTGATCACAAGGGCGTACTTTTGGAGTTGCTCTTTAGCAAAGCCCTAGCCCAAGTGCCCAAAATCTCGCCCACGCAGACCATCACCTTGCAAGGCATTTTGCCCTTTGACCCCCGCTTAGAGCGTTTCAGCACCGCCATTTTAAACCAATTAGACATCCACAACCAAGACAACACCCTTTACATCGTACCCAAGAGCAACGCCCTCTTTAAAGTCGATGCCAAGCTCTCACAAGACAAACGCTTTTTGCGCCTAGAGTTTGTGCCTTTATTTGCCGACTTAACCCCCGCCCCCCTTGCCACACAGCCGCAAACACAGCTACAGGCGCAAGCCCAAGCACAGCCCGCCCCCCTTGTCAAAAAACTCCCCGACTTTGAGTGGGAGTATCTATGGAAAGTGGGCGTGGTGATTGTGGGCTTGCTCTTAATCTTGTGGCTTTTAAGACGCAAGGGTGCACAAAAATTTTTGTTCCCTAAAGTGGGGCTAGAGCCCAGCGTGACCTATGTCAAGCCCCTGGACTCCACGCATAAACTCATCACCATTGAAGTGCGCAACCAGCTGTATTTGATTTTGCTAAACTCCCACCAAAGCCTCGTTTTAGACAAAATTACTCTAGATTTCCCCAAAAAAGACCCATCCATGCGCCAAAAAGAAGCCCTCGTTGAAGAAACTAAAAAACACCTACGACAATCAAAACTCAAGAGCTCGTATGTCTAGGACACGGGTACTTGATAAAGAGCTAGAAGACAGACGCTCGGACCGCAACTTCTACATTTCTTTGATCCTGTCGTGCTTGTTGCACTTATTCATTTGGTGGCTTGTGGAGTACAGCCATAAGTTTTTCCACAGACCCAAATTAGTCAAAATCAATCCGAGCAATCTCTTAGTCCTAAAACGGGGGCGATCGCTTGACCCCACCAAGCACACCCAGGGTGCGCTAAGACCCACAAGAGCCGCTCCCAAAACCACGCCGCAACCTCCTGTCGCCCAGACACGCCCCCAGAACCCCCAAGCCCCCCACTCCGCCCACACCACAGGTCAAGCCCAAGCCCCAATCCAAGCCTAAGCGCACCACACGCCACCCCCAAGAGCGCCACGCCCATAGACGCAAGCGCACTGAAGTGGCGCGCCACGAGAGCAAGCACAAAGCCCTGTTTCAAGAAGAGAGAGAAGAGAAAAAACCAACTAAAAAAGAGCAAACCGACACCTTCAATCCTAATAACCTTTCTTTCTTACCCTCTGAGGAAAACAGCACGCCTCCACCAAGACCCCGTAGCGACAAGAGTTATGAAAACGACAAGGGCATGGACAGCCAAACCCGCAAGGACATCGATGAACTCTATGGTGAAGAGTTTGGGGACTTAGGCACAGCCGAAAAGGACTTCATTAAGAGCAACTTAAGCGAAATCGGGCGCATCACGCAAAAATACCTAGAATACCCCAGCGCTGCCGGCTATTTAGGCCAAGACGGCGTGGATGCTGTGGAGTTTTACCTGCACCCCAATGGCGACATCACGGGCTTAAAAATCATTGAAGCCTCCGGTTACAAACTCCTAGACAACAACACCCTAAAAACCATCACCATCGCCTACAAAGACTACCCCCGTCCCACCACCACAACTTTAATCCGCATCCGTGTGCGCTACTTCATCTACCGCTAAGGCCAAGCCATGCAAATCACTTTAAACAACCCTTTGGACATGCACCTCCACCTACGCGAGGGCGACCTGCTAAAAGCCGTCCTGCCCTTTAGCGCCACCCCCTTTAGCGCAGCGGTGGTGATGCCCAATTTAAACACCCCCCTAAGCACCCCCGCCCTAGCCCTAGAGTACCAAGAGCAAATTGCCGCCCTAGCCCCCCACTTTAAACCTTTAGTGGCTCTGTATTTAAACGACCAGCTAAACAAGGCTAGCCTACAAGAAGCCAAAGACAAGGGGCTCTTTTTACTCAAACTCTACCCCAAGAACGCCACGACCAACTCCGCTCAAGGTGTACGCGACATTTTAAGCCCTAGAATGTTAGAGATTTTAGAAATTGCTGAAAATTTAGGCTTTATCCTCTGTGTGCATGCCGAAAGTGCGGGCTTTGTGCTTGAGCGCGAATTTGAGTTTCACCCCACCATCCACACCTTGGCCAAGACCTTCAAGAATCTTAAAATTATCTTAGAGCACATGAGCGATAAGCGCAGCATTGCTTTACTAGAGCAATACCCTAATTTGTATGCCACCCTGACTCTGCACCATTTGGCCCTAAATTTAGACGCTTTGGCCGGGGGCACACTCGCCCCACATTTATTTTGTAAGCCCCTTTTAAAAACCCCTAAAGACCAGCAAGCCCTACTAGAGCTTGCCCTAAAAGCCCACGCTAAGGTGTCCTTTGGCTCGGACAGCGCGCCCCACTTAGTCGGCAGCAAGCACGCTTGCAGTTGTGCGGCTGGGGTGTTTAGTGCCCCCCTACTTCTTAGTGGATTATGCACCCTCTTTGACAAGCACAATGCCCTAGAGCATTTACAGAATTTTGTCAGCACCAACGCCATGCGCATTTATGGACTCAAAGATTTGCCTCAAAAGAGCATCACCCTAGAGAGAAAACCGCCTAACTTGCCAAACTCTATTTTAAACGGACAGCTCATCATCCCCCATTTCATGCCCCTAGAGTGGCGCATTAAATCTCATTAACACCCTCCCTATAACCAAGATTAGAGGATTAACTTTAGCCAAAAATCGTGGCTTCAAACCGGAGCACTCCGCCAAGAGTCTTGTGTTTGCTCTTAAATTACAGCGATAGAGAAAACGCCAACATCCCCTGGCACCAACAAAAGAGTTTAGGCAGTGTCTTTAAGGCAGCGGGTTATCAAACCTTTTGGCTAGACAACCAAGAAAATCTATATACAAATGCCTTCTACAATGCCTTTAATGCCTTTGTCTATGGTTTTGACTATAGGTTTTGCACTGATGAAAATTGGACTAGCGTTTTAGCCCACCATGACCTTTGGTTACTCTCTCTTTTTCGCCAAAATGTCCGGGAGAAAATGAGTGCTAAAAATTTCTTTCTTTTTCATCTCTTTGGAAGTCATGGGGGTTACAAAAACCGTTTCCCCAAATCTTATGCCAAATTCACCCCCAAAGACATTGACGATAAAAATCTCAAAGTCAAAAACGATAAAGATAAGCAAATCGTGGCGGATTATGTCAATTCTATTCATTACACCGACCATGTGCTAGGTGAGATTTTTAAACTCTTTCAGGGCAAGGACACCATTATTTTTTATCTCTCCGATCACGCCCAAGACATTTTCCAAAGTGGCAACACCTACGGGCATAAATGCTCTGCCTATGGCGTAGAAATCCCTTTTATGGTTTTCGTTACCGACACTTTTAAACAAAGACACCCCGATAAAGTGAAACTCATAGAGCAAGCCCTGCATAAACCCCTTATGAGCGATGATTTAATCCATTCTCTCTTGCCCCTTGAAGGTTTTTAAAAATTCTTGTGCTTGCTGCAAAGCTAAAAAGCGATGCGAGATTTGGTTTTTCTCTTTTAGAGTGTCTATGGTTTGGCTGTAGCCTTGTGGGATAAACAAGGGGTCGTAGCCAAAGGTGTTGGGCTTTAAGGGGGCTTTGATGATTTTACCCAAACACTCCCCCCTAAAGCTTTGCTGGAATGTGCGCCCCCTAACACGCCCACACAACGCCACGACACACACAAAGCACGCCACGCTTTCGCTTAAAGTTAAGGCATCCAAACATGCCAAGAGTTTGTGGTTGTTCTCGGTGTCGCTGGCTGAGAGGGTGGGGGGTGTGAAGTTGCCCGCCATGATGGCCTTAGCGTCTGCTTGGATACTTGCAAAACGGGCACTATAAATGCCCGGATATCCATTTAGAGCCTCAACACATAGCCCGCTATCTTCTGCCAACACGCAAAAATCTTGCATTTTGTCGGCTAAAAGTGGATAGAGGGCTTGGGCTTTTAAATGGGCGTTTTCCTCAAAGCTGTCCCCATTCTCTATCACTTCCACACGCCCTAAAAGGCGCGTGTAGGCTAAAACTTCCTGCCCTAAAATGGCTTGCACTTCGGCGGCTTTATGGGCGTTGTTGCTAAAAAAAATTAAAGGTAACACCCCCGCATTGTAGCCAATTTGGCTTGCAAAGAGATTATTAAAACTTTTGTGTTAATATGGGGAGTTTTTAAATTTAGGAGTGATGCATGATAGAAACCACGCAAAGAGAACAAAGCCTTAACAACAACCCCAATTTGAGTAAAAAAGATGTCAAGGTTGTGGAGAAAATCTTAAGCAAGAACGATTTAAAAGCCCTTGAGATGAAAGAACGCTACACGGCGGACGGGCTGTATGTGTTGAACTTCATGAGCTCACCCGGGAGTGGCAAAACCACGCTTTTAGAGAATTTAGCCAGCTTTGAGGATTTTAAATTCTGTGTGATTGAGGGGGATTTACAGACCAATAGGGACGCTGACCGCCTGATTAAGAAAAATGTCGCCGCCCAGCAAATCACCACAGGGGAGGCGTGCCACTTGGAGGCGGCGATGCTAGAGGGGGCTTATGACATTTTAAAAGACAAGGGGGCGATCGCTAGCAGCGATTACTTGGTGATCGAGAATGTCGGCAATTTGGTTTGCCCCTCGAGCTACAATTTGGGTGCGGCGATGAATATTGTCTTGCTCTCCACACCTGAAGGCGATGATAAAGTGCTCAAATACCCCAGCATGTTCTTATGTGCCGATGCGGTGGTGGTGAGCAAGGCGGATTTAATGGATGTCTTTGGCTTTCGGATTTCTCAAGTGCAAGAGGACATGGATAAGCTCAAACCGGGCACCCCCATTTTTACCCTAAGCTCTAAAGACCGCGCCAGCCTAGAAGCCTTTAAAGACTTTATCGCCACAAGGCGGGCCCAAAATTACCAATCCACCCACGCCTTTTAATGTGCCTCGCGATCCCCTCTAAGGTCGTTGCCCTCAAGGGCAATGTAGCGGTGTTAGAAACGATGGGCGTGCAAAGGGAGGCGAGTTTAGACTTGATGGACGAGCCTTTAGAAGTGGGCGATTTTGTGCTCTTGCATGTGGGCTTTGTGGTGGGCAAGATCGACACCAGCGAAGCTTTAGAATCTCTCAAACTTTACGCTGAAATGGTCGCTAAGATGGAGCAAGATGCCTGATTTAATCGGCTCTTTTAGGGACAAGGACATTATTTTAGCCCTCGTGGGGCAGATTAAAAAAGAGAGTGTAGGTTTAAAAGCCCCCTTTAAAATCATGGAGGTCTGTGGCGGACACACGCATTCTCTCATGCGCTATGGCTTGCTAAATCTCTTGCAAGACACGCCCCTAGACTTCGTGCATGGCCCCGGCTGCCCCGTGTGTGTGATGCCCAAATTACGCATAGATGAAGCCATTGCCCTCGCTAAAATGCCAGACACGATTTTAATCACCCTCGCGGATTTAATGCGTGTGCCCGGCAGTAGCGGCAGTTTGCAAGCGTTGAGGGCAAAGGGAGCTGATGTGCGTTTTGCCTACGCCCCCCTGCAAGCTTTAGAGATCGCTAAAGAAAACCCCGATAAAAAGGTCGTGTTTGTGGCGATCGGGTTTGAAACCACCACGCCCATGACGGCTAGTTTATTGTTGCAAGCCCAAGAAAAAGGTTTAAAAAACCTTTTTGTCCACAATAACCATGTGCTCGTCCCCCCCAGCGTGCAAGCCGTGCTTGAAAACTCTCAAATCGATGCCCTGATCGCCCCCTCGCATGTGAGTGTGATCACGGGGGCTAAGATTTACCAGCCCTTGTTAGAGCACTTTAACATCCCCATTGTGGTGGCGGGCTTTGAGCCGGTGGATGTACTCGATGGGATTTTACGCATTGTGCGCCAAGCCACAAGAGAGCAAGCTCTACTAGAGATTCAATACCGCCGTGTGGTGAGTTTTGAGGGCAATTTAAAGGCACAAAGCTTGATCGCCCAAACCATGCAAGTGCGCCAAAGTTTTGAGTGGCGGGGGCTGGGGATGATCCCCTTTTCTGCCATGCAAATGCGCTCCGAGTTTAGAGAGTTTGATGCTGAAGTGGTGTTTGCCAAGTTCTTGCCAAAGGCAGGCGGCTTAGAGCCTAAAAACTGCCTGTGTGGGGAGATTTTAAAGGGGCGGGCAAAACCCCTAGATTGCACCTTGTTTAACAAGGCCTGCACGCCTAGCCACCCGGTGGGGGCGTGTATGGTGAGCTCTGAGGGGGCTTGTGCAGCGTATCATAAATACCTCAATTAGCCTTTTTTTCATCCTCTTTACCCACAAGCTTGTTGTACTTGGGATTTTTAGGGTCCATGGTCACGATGCTAAAGCTTATGTCGTTGATCTCTGTGTGGGACTGGATGTAGTCGTTGATCTCTTTCAGGGTCATTTTTCTAATGCGCTCGAGCATGGTGATGTCGTAATCTAGGGGCAACCCTAAATAGAAATTGTGGAATTTGCTGGTAAGCCGTTTGCTGATGGTTTCATTGGCCAGGGGCTCAGAGCCTAGCAAGAACTTTTTCGCCCCATCCAATTCCTCTTGTGTGATCCCTTTTTCCACGAACTCTTTAATCACCTTTTTGACTAAAGCAATGCTTTTGTCTTGATTTTCTAGCTTGGTTTGCAAATAGCCCGTGGTACAGTTGATGATGCGCGAGAGTTGGATACGCATGTAGGCACTGTAAGCCAAGCCCTCTTTCACGCGAATGATGTCCATAAGGCGCGAACCAAACCCACTAGAGCCCAGCACAAAGCCCATCACTTTAGCTAAGGGCAGGTCTTTTTCTAGGTCCTTCATGTGGAAGGGTGAGCCAAAGTAGATGTAGGCTTGTTGGCTGTCTTTATAAATGATCTTCGTTTCGGGCTCTTTGGCGGTGTCAAAGTAAGGGGTGAAAAAGGGCTTGTTGGAGGGTAGAGCCTCCAAAGTGGGCTTTAAGGATTCTAGGGTTTTGTCCACATCCAAATCCCCCCCCATCACAATGATGAGCCGCTCAATGTCCAGGGCATCCTCTAGGCGTTTTTTGACATCCTCTAGGGAGATCGACTTAATGCTTTTGGGCGTGCCGGTGGCCGGATGCGCCAGCGGTGTGCCGGCAAATAAAATTTCATTCAAGCCCAGCTGTGCCACATAGTCAAAATTGCTCTCTTTATTCAAGGCCGCCGCAACCATGCGCTGTTGGACCTTGGCTAGAGTGTTTGGCGTGAGGTTGGGCGAGAGCAAAAGATCGTGCAAGTAACCGATGGCCTTGCTCTCGTATTCCTTCAAAAAGCTCAAATCAAGGTGCAAGGATTCTAGACGGATGTCTGCGTCCAAAGTGATCGCTAATTGCTCCAGCTGCTCGGCAAAGGCGACAGAGCCCAGCTCCTTGGTCCCCTCGTTTAAAATGCCGGCGCTGAGCTTTGAGAGGCCGTATTTGTCCTTGTCCATGATATTACCCCCGCCCATGAACATGAGCTTGATGGTCCCCATGGGCAAAATGCGGTTGTCCTCGTAGATCACGGGGATTTTCACCCCCTTGACTTCAAAATAACGCATCCCCTCACCGACTTGATCCCGTTTGATCACTTGTGCGGATTTTTCATGTGTTTTTATTTTTGTTGGCATGTTCTCTCCCTTATAAGTTCCAAATACCATGAGGAGCAAAGCCACTAGGGCTAAGAGCAAAACATAGCGTACACTGCGGACTTTGCTAGACATGGTAGCGTTTTAAAATTTCATAAGCGGTGTTGCGCTTGGCCGCCTTGCTGCCGATGTCCTCGATCAAGTGCACCATCTCTTGCTCGTTTAAGCAAAAGCTCGTACCCGCCGCTTTGACGACATTTTCCTCCATCATCACACTCCCTAAATCATTAGCCCCAAAGAGCAGGGCTAACTGCCCGATAAACGCCCCCTGTGTTACCCAAGAACTTTGGATATTTCTAACATTATCTAAAAATAACCGACTGCAGGCTAACAAACGCAAATACCGGTTAGAACTTGCCTTCTTGATGTGGGGCATTTCTTGCTGCAGGGGGGTGAAATCGGGTTGAAAACTCCATAAAATGAACGCCCGAAAGCCCCCCGTTTCATCTTGTAAATTGCGCACCCGCTCTAAATGTTCGGCGATGTCCTCATCGGTGTCTGTTGTGCCAAACATCATGGTCGCCGTGCTTTTAATCCCTAGCTTATGCGCCTCTTGATGCACTTCAATCCAGCGATCGGCGCTGAGTTTCTTAGGGGCGATCTTCGCCCTGACCCGGTCGCTTAAAATCTCTGCCCCCGCCCCCGGGATAGAACTTAAGCCCGCCGCCTTTAAACGCTCCAACACTTCTTGTAAAGACAGCCTAGAAACCTTAGCGATGTAGTCGATTTCCACCGCTGAAAAGCCGTGTATGGTGATGGTGGGGAACTTTTGGGCAATGTGGCTGACGAGGTTTTCATAATAGTCAATTTTAAGCTGGGGGTGCACCCCACCTTGAAACAAAATTTGCGTCCCCCCAATGGCGATCAACTCCTCAATTTTGCGATCGATCGTTTCAAAGTCCAAGACATAGGCATCTTTATCCTTGAGGGTGCGCTTGAAGGCACAAAACTTACAATCCACAAAGCAAATGTTCGTGTAATTGATGTTACGATCCACGATGAAAGTCGTGGTGTTTTCTGGGTGCAGTTCTTGCTTTTTGGCCAGTGCCATTTGCCCCAGCTCTTTTAAGGGCTTGTTTGCCATGTAATCTAGTAATTCTACCCTACTTAAACGCATGTGTTCTCCTAAAAACGCGTGCCCATTGAGAAGGCAAAGCGTTGGGTGTAGTCGTGCAAATTGGGGTTAAACCACAAACCCTTTTTGTCGCTCCACTCGTTAAAGAAAGCGATGGGGAAAATCAACACCAAAGGACCCATGGGTGAAACCCACTCAATTTGTAAGCCCGTAGAAGCCCGCCAAGTGCCGTGCTCAAAGCCCGCGCCGGGCACGCCATAATCTTTAAAATCCACATTGGTCGCATAGGTTTGTTGCCAAAAACCTCCGGCTTTGGTGGGGGTTTTAAATGTCAAAAAGCCCCAGTCGAAGAACCACGCCAAGCGCATTTTGGCCGCCTTTAAAAGCCCATAACTAAGCTCCACCGAGCCCGTGTAGAGCCCATCGCCCCCCACCCACATCCCTAAGTTGGTTTTGGGCGTGATCGAGCTGTTTCTAAAGCCTCTAATGGTGGTTACACCCCCCATATAGAACACAGAGTTGAGGGGCAAATAATCCTCCGTGTTGTAGCGGAAGATGTAACCCCCCTGTGTTTTAAAGCGGGCGATCAAGTCTACAAGCAAGTACTTTTTAAGATCCTTATAGGCGGCAAATTTGCCATAAATTTTGGTGTTGCGGACATTCCCGCCCAGCCCGTTCCACGAATTGAGGGGGTGGTCTGAGGGCAAGCCAGACATGGTGGTGTAGTTGCTGAAAGTGAAGCCATTTCTGGGAAAGTAATAGTCGTCTGTGTTGTCAAAACGCGTGCTGAGCGTGAACGAGCTCGTGCTGGGAGTGTTGTAATTGCGGTCCCACAAGCCGTGCAAGACCTGGCCATCAGGCCCTTTAAAGGGCACGCCATCAAAGGTGATCACGGTGTTTTGACTGCTGTAAAACATTTCATACAAGGGGCTAGAGAAACCGAGGATTTTATTGATGCTGTAGTTGTAGCCTAAGTTCATGCTAAAGGTGTTGGTGAGCATGCGCCCTGCGCTGATGCTAAAGCCTCCACCTTGTTGGATGTAGTTATAGTTAATGATGTATTCGGCAAAAACGCTGATAGACGAGCTGTATTTGCTGTCAAAAATACGGGGGTTTCTTAAGGTGAGGTTGCCCGAGAACATCCGGCCACTGCCACGAATGCCATAGTTTCGATTGCCTCCCCCTGTGGAGATGTTGGCGTATAAGCTCATGCTCTGGCCTGTGCCAAAGAGGTTTTTCTCGCTCACGCTGCCATTGAGCATGAGCCCCCCATAGCTGCCATAACCTAGCCCAAATTGCAACTGCCCCGTGCGCCCCTCCTCGACATTCACCAACAAGTCCATCAGCTGGCTATTGACCCGGCGTTCTTCGATTTTTACCTTAGAAAAGAAGCCCAAGCGGCGCAACGCACTTTCAGAGCTGGCGACTTTAGTGAGGCTGTAGCGCTCTTTGGGGCTGAGCCACACCTCACGGCGGATCACCCGGTCACTGGTGCGCTGGTTGCCCGAGATGATGATGTCGTTGATGTAGACCATATCCCCCGTTTCAATGTGGTAGATCACCTTCACTTTGCCGTGTTTTTCATCCTTGTCTAGGTCGGGCTTGACCACTGCAAAGGCATAACCCTGGTCGGCAATCTCTCTTTTTAAAATTTGGGCATCCGCACGCATGTGTTCAATGTTAAACACATCCCCTTTGTGGATTTTGATGGATTTTAAAAGTTTGGCCATGGGCACAACTTGTTTATTGATTTTAATGTCAATGCCTGAAATGCGGTATTGAATCCCCTCTTTGACTTTATAGTACAACTTGGCTTTGTGTGTGCCAAAGTTCGTATTCAAGAAAGGGGCGGACACATTGACATCCAAAAACCCATTGCGCAAGTAGACATCTTGGATGCGCATGGAGTCGTACTCCAATTCGTTCAAGTGTAATTTACCCGAGTTCAAGCCCCACATCCACCCCATGAAGTCGCGCTGTTTATTCGCACTCAAGGATTCGACTAGGCGCGGTTTGAGTTGTTTACGCCCCTCATAGACGGACTTTGTGATGTAGATATTGTTCCCACGGTTCACATCAAAGATGATCCGATATGCCCCCTCGCCGGCTAGGTTCTCTGTGCGGGCTTCCACCACGCTTCCGTAGTAACCCTGTTGCTCTAGGGCGGTTTTTAAAATGTACTTGGCGTTGTCTAGCTTGGTTTCATCGTAGGTGTCGCCCTTTTTAATCCCCATCTGGTTATAAAGATTTTCCTTCTCTTTTTCGGTCCCATAGCCTTTAATCTCAATGCCAGCAATGCGGGGCTTTTCTTTGAAGTGGAAGACTAATTTGCCCTTTTTAAAAGTGGCATAAACATCTTCAAAGTAACCCTGATTGTAGAGAGCCAAGATGGCATCGTCCACCGCTTTGATGTCCAAAACATCGTTGACTCTAATCTTAACAATCTCGTTAGCGAGCATATCCGACATATAAGACAGGTTTTTATACTCGATGCGAGTGATCCTCTCCTCAGCGGCATCTAAGGGTAAAAAAAATTGACCGAGCCAAACTAGGCAAACTGTGAAAAACTTTTTAATGTGGAATCCTTGCACTTGGCCTTTACAACCCGCACATTATACCCAAAAATAATATTTAGTAAACAAAAAATTAATAAAAATCCACATTTTTCACCAAGCTTGGATTTGGTTATACAAACTATCCCTTTCAATGGCTTGAAAACGCGCGTCCTTGATTTGGTAAATCAAATCCTCTTTGCCCACCCCTTTTTTGCTCTTGGCCCCCCCGGCAGATTGGATCATCTCCACCTCGATCGTGCCGTCCAAATCGTCCGCTCCAAACTCTTGCGCTACTAGGGCTAAGTTTAGCCCCAAAGTCGCCCAGTAAGCTTTGATGTGGGGGATGTTTGGAAGGACTATACGGGCAATGGCAATGGTCTTTAAAATCTCCACCGCGCTCGGGCTTTTTTCCACCTTTAAAAAGTTGTTGTCTTTTTGATAGAGCAAGGGGATAAAAGCGTTAAAGCCCCCCGCTTTGGCCTCCACTTTATCTTGTGGGCTTTGGGCGTGCTTTAAGCGTAGCATGTGATCTAGGCGGTTTTCTCTGCTCTCCACATGCCCAAAGAGCATGGTCGCATTGCTCATCTTGCCCAAAGAGTGCCAATATTGGTGGATCTCAAGCCACCGAGTCGAGCTGACCTTGCCCGCACAAATGTGCTTTCTCACCTTTTCATCAAAAATCTCCGCTCCCCCCCCGGGCATGCTATCTACCCCGGCATCTAGCATGTCCTCTAATACCTCTTGGTAGGGCTTGTTAAATTTCGTGCTTAAAAAATGCACCTCCGCCGCTGTCATCGCCTTTAAGTGCAAATCCTTAAATTCTGCCTTGATCGCCTTAAACAGCTCAAAATACCACGCATAGCTGTAATGTGGGTTGTGCGCACTCACCACATGCACCTCTTTAATGCCCCGTGCATAAGAGTCAGAAATTTGCTCTAAAATCTGCGCTTGGGTCATTTCGTAGGGGTTGGGGTTCTTGCGGCTGGCTGAAAAGGCGCAAAACTTACAACTATCCGTGCAAATATTGCTTGGGTTGATGTGGCGGTTGGTGTTGAAAAAGACTTTATCTTGGTGCATTTGCGTGCGAATCGCATGCGCCTCTTTGGCTAACACAAATAAATCGTAATCGTAAAGCTTGGCTAACGCACTCGCCTCATGGCACTGCCCACTTAGGGCTTGTTCTAATAAATCCATCGTTTTAATCCTCTATTTTGGGTTATCCCCCCGTTTTGTAAAAAGCCCGCTCGGACACTTGGTTTTGCGTGCCCGGTTGCCATAAATTCTTTTCGGGCTTGTTGTGCACGCTTTGGTGCAGGGCTTGGCGCATTAAGGTGGGGTTAGCTTGTAAAATCGCGCTCTTGGCACTCACGCTGTCTTGATAATACAGGCAGGGGAAAATTGTGCCATCGGCGCTCAGGCGGATTTTATTGCAGTGCTTGCAAAAGTCGTCGTTGTGCGGGGCGATGATCCCAAACTCATAGCCATCCTCTAGGGCGTAAATTTTAGACGGGCTCACCCCCTCGCTTTTGAGGCATAGATTGGGGTATTTTTGGCGCACCACCTCTAAAATCTGCGCCTCGCTAAGTCCTTTTAGTTGGCTGTTGGCGTGCGTGTTCTCCATGAACTCGATGAAGCGGATTTGGGCGTTTTTACCCCGTGCAAACTCCAACAACTCTAAAATTTCATCCTCATTGATGCCTTTAAGCACGACCATATTAAACTTCAGCCCCAAACCCACTTTCAACGCCGCATTAATCCCCTCTAAAACCGCCCCCAAGCCGTCCTTTTGCGAGATTTTGGCGACCCTCTCAGGTTTGAGCGAATCTAGCGATACATTGACCCGCTCTAGGCCCGCCTCTTTTAGTTGCGCTGCCTGTGCCTTTAGCAAAAACCCATTCGTGGTTAAAGCCAACTTCACATGCGGGGCGTAGGCGTGGATTTTAGCGATAAAGGGGGCTAAATCCTTGCAAATCAAGGGCTCTCCACCCGTGATTCTGATTTTACTCACCCCCTCATCAATGGCAATCTTAATAAACTCGAGCATTTTATCAAGGGGCAAAACCTCTTCGCTCCCCACAAAGTCCATCGGTGTGGTGGGCATGCAATACTGACAGCGAAAATTGCACTGCTTGGTTACAGACACCCGCAAGTAGTCAATTTGGCGCGCAAAGGTATCCACAAGCATGAACTTCTCCACTTTTTAGGCTAGATGAGTAAAATAGCAAATCTATTGACAATTTGGGCTGAAACAAAGACATTTAACGACACAAGACATGGTGGGTTTAAAGGCAGATATGGGCGTGGAGCTTTCTTTTCTTAAAAATGTGGCAAGTGGCTATGCAAAGTTAAAAGCGCATTACGAGGTGATCAACAGAGATTTATCCCATGCCAGCTCAAGGGACGACATTTGTACCCCCATGGCGTGTGTGGAGCGCATGCTAGATTACTTGCCCCAAGAGCTTTGGGAGAGAAAGGGGCTTAAAATCCTCGATCCTTGCGTGGGCAATGGGAATTTTGCCGCCTACGCTCAGTGTAAAACCAGCCTAGACAATATCCATTGCAACGAACTTTCCAAACAAAGGTTTTTGAATTGTATAGACATCTTAAACCCCAAGCACATCACCAATCAAAACTTTTTTGACATCAACACCCCCCACACCTACGACCTCATCATGGCAAACCCCCCTTACTCAGGTGGGGGCAATAAAAACCGTAGCCTCTCTAATCGGTTTATAGAACATGCGATCGATTTATTGAAAGATCAAGGTTTCTTGTGTTTTGTAACGCCGACTAATTGGATGAGCTACAACAATAACAACATGACACTCAAGAAACTCCTTAGCTGTGGGAGCTTTTTAGTGCTCGACAACGATGTGAAAAAGCATTTCAAGGGCATCGGCTCGTCCTTTGTGGTGTTTGTGTGGCAAAAGGGGGTGTTTGGCAAAGAAACTTTGGTGAAAAATGCCTTTTTACAAAAAGACAGCCAAAGAGTGCAAATCCCTACAGACTTGCCCTTTTTGCCCCTGTACCTTTCAAATGAGATCATCAGCCTAGTTCAAAAGTGCCTAAGCACAGAGGAAAACAACGCCTTTGCCTATAGGTGCGATCTGCATAACTTCACCCAAAAGGACAAATTGAGCGACACCCCCGATGCGATTTTCCAATACGAAACGATCCACACCCCCAAAAAAACCCGTTACGCCACCATCAAGCAAGACATTTACGACAAGTGGATCATCATCATCCCCCTATCCACCTATTTTTTACCCTACATCAAGCACCACGCCAACACCACGCAATCCGTGGGCTACATCGCCTTTGAGAGCCAAGCAGAAGCGCAAAATTACATGGCGTTTTTAAAACAACCCCACATCAAACTTTTAATCCACCTCACAAGGTATGGCAACTTCAACAACATCAAGGTCTTAAAACACCTGAGCTTTGCCAAACAAATGGACTTCACACGAGCAGAGCTTGAAACCATCCACACCCTTTGCCAACACATCAAATACTAATTGTTGGCATCCACTTGGATATTGGCGAGGGGTTTATGGTTGAATTGTTCTATGAATTTTTTAACCATAATGTCTTCAATGGCTAAGGATTTAGGCGAAGGAAAGGGGGCTGACTCGACCCCATGCCATACAATTGTGTAGGGATCATCGCTACAATCGCAAAGGTAGAGTTTAAAGGGCAAACGGGTGGCGACCATCGATTGTGTGATTTTAATATTTGTGGTGCTTGCGGTGCGCCAATTATAAACGGTGCCACAATTATAAGAGCCCAACCTTTCCTTAAAAGTCTTTCTTGTCTGCCCTATTTTAATGATATGCTCTTTGTCTTCAAGGGGGCAAGTGATTAAATAAGCGACCCCGCTAGATTGGTTAAAAATCCTTTGGGCTTCATCGCTCGTAAAATTGATTGCCTTGATTTTCTCATTTGTGCGCCGATTGCCTATGATTGTCATAGGCTCGGCTTTGAGTTGGCAGATATAGATAAAGTCGTTTTTACCCGTAAAAGAAAATTCTTGTAAGGTGGGTTGTTGTTGGATTTCATGGATCGTGAAGGGCTGATCGTTTTGATTTTTTAACGCATACAAGACACCTAAAGCCTTGATATACGCCGCCTCACGCTTTGAAACTACACCCCATTTACACAAGTGCATAAAGTCTTTAACGCTTCTAAAGTCGGTTTATCGCCCTGTGCCATTAATGCCCCCCAAACTTCTTAGACTTTTTAGGCTAAATGGGTAAAATAGCAAATCCATTGACAATTTGGGCTGAAATGCCGCCATTTAAAACCCTTTAAGGACATTGATGACAAACCCCATGTCTTTTACGGATTTTTTAGCCACTCTACAAAAGACCAACCGCACGCTTGGCTTTTTCGTGGATTGGCAAAAAGTCTTGAACAACCGCCAAAAAATCCGCCTTTATGCCAAACACCTAAACACCCTTTTAGGAGTCAGCGCGCCAGACTTGCCCACCAAAGTGGCGCAAATTTTTCAAGACCACCAAGAAGCCTTTAGCCTTTTGCCCTCACTACTTGCCATTAGAAACCCCAAAGAACTTGTCAAAGGGGGGGTTTTGCAAGACTATTTACAAAGCCCAAAGGGCATTTGCACACTCCTACAAGAGAGCGGACTTTTAGAAATCTTTAGCGCACGCCAAATCACAGACCTAAACGATGTGATCTTTGGGATTGAGGTGGGCTTAGACAGTAACGCGCGTAAAAACCGCAGCGGGGCGTTGATGGAGCAACACCTAGAAAACGCCTTTCAACAAGCCAAGCTTCATTTTAAAGCACAGGTGAGCGTTACAGAGTTTAAGGACTTGCACGGTAGCTTTGGCAACGACATTAAGAAGTTTGATTTTGTGATCTATGGCAACCAAACGACCTACTTCATTGAACGCAATTTTTACAGCAGCGGGGGGAGCAAATTGAACGAAGTCGCAAGGGCGTATCAAGAGCTTGCCCCCCGTTTTGCCAAGCACCCCCATAAAGAATTTATTTGGATCACAGATGGGCAAGGGTGGCTTGAGGCTAAAAATAAACTCCAAGAAGCCTATAAAAGTGTGCGGGTTTATAACCTAAGCCAGCTAGGCACTCTCTTAAATGAGCTAAGCCATGCCTAATTTAGCCTTCGCCAGCTCTGATCAAAAATTTAAACTCTACCACGCCGATTGCAAGGAGGTCTTGCCCCATTTTAAAGAGAGCGTGGATTTGATCTTTGCCGATCCGCCTTATTTTCTCTCCAATGGAGGGCTTAGTATCCAAAACGGACAGATCGTGAGCGTCAATAAGGGGAGTGGGACAAAAGCCAAGGGCTAGAGCACATGCACGCCTTTAATGTGGAGTGGCTCAGCCTTGCTAAAGATGCCCTAAAGCCCACAGGTTCGCTATTCATCAGCGCCACTTACCACAATCTCTTTTCTTTGGGGCTCGCCTTGCAATCTCTAGGCTTTAAACTCTTAAACATCATCACATGGCATAAGAGCAACCCCCCGCCTAATTTTTCTTGCCGTACTTTGGTGCATGCCAGCGAGCAAATCTTATGGGCACGCAAAAGCCCCAAACACGCCCACATTTTCAACTACCAGTGCATGAAGGCGCTCAATGGGGGTAAGCAAATGCGCGATGTATGGACCTTACCCGCCATCGCCCCGTGGGAGAAAAGCCTAGGCAAGCACCCCACACAAAAACCCCTGAGCCTTTTAGCCCGCTTGATTCTCATGGCAAGCACAGAAGAGAGCTTGGTTTGCGACCCTTTCAGCGGCTCGGGCTCTACGGGCATTGCGGCGAATTTACTCGGGCGCAACTTCGTGGGGATTGAAAGAGAGTTAGAGTTTATCGAGCTAGCCACCAAGCGCAAGCAGGATTTGGATCTGCGTTTTGGCGAGCTGTCTAAAAAAATTTCTAAGTGGATCGCCTAGTGCAAAACTTAAATTGTGTGTTGTTGTGTGGGGGGAAAAGCAGCCGTATGCAAGTGGGGGGCAAGCAGTTTGACAAGGCCCTTTTGCCCTTTAAAGACACCACGCTTTTAGAGTTTCAGCACGCCAAACTCAAACAATGGTTTCAAGAGGTCTATCTCTCCTGCAAACAGCCCTACCCTTTCAAGGCGCGGCATTTGATCGAAGCAACAAGCCACTTTAACCCCTTAGTGGGGATGGCACATGCGTTAAGCGCATTACAAACCCCCCTAATCTTTATCCCCGTGGATATGCCTTTTATCACGCAAGAAAGCCTTTTAAAACTCTATGACAACCGCTTTAAAGCTCCTCTAATTTATCTAAAAAGCCCCAAGACCTTTTACTTGCCGAGTTTATGCCAGCCGAGTGCCCTAGACCTCCTGCAAGAGGCTCTAGATGGGGGGCAAGAAAAAGTGGGGGCAGTGTTTGCCAAAATAGGCTTTGGGGTAGAAGTGATCGAGAGTAAAGAGTTTTGCAATTTAAACACCTACAACGACTACACAGAGGCGTTAAATGGCTGAAGAAGAAAAAACCGAGCTCCCCTCGGCAAAAAAGATTGAAAAAGCAAGAGAAGAGGGCAATGTCGCCAAGAGTTTGGAGGTCTTAGGGTTTTTAGGCTTGCTGGGCAGTTTTGGGGGGATTTTTGTGTTTTTTCAATTTTGGCTCGAGAGTTTTGAGAGCATGTTTAGGCAGTCCTTGCGCTGGGTGAAGTTAGACTTCACCCCCCATAATTTGTATGTACTGTCCTTGCAACTGCTGAAAGACATTCTATGGGTGCTGTTGCCTTTTCTCTTTTTAGTGGGGCTTGTGGCGTTTTTGGCAAATGTCTTGCAATTTGGCTTTTTATTCAGCCCCAAAGCCATTGAGCCTAAATGGAGCAAAATCAACCCCATCACAGGCTTTAAAAATCTATTCAGCCTCAAACGGCTCTTAGATGGGCTGTTGATCACCACAAAGGTGTTGATCGCTTTCATTTTGGGCTTTGTCTTGGTGTATTCATTTGTGGATGAACTCACGGGTGTGGCGCAATTTAATTACAAAGACCAGCTCTTGTGGTTTAAAGGCAAGTCTTTAGAGGTCATTGCGGGTTTGTTGTTCTTGTTTCTCGTGGCTTCTTTGTTAGATTTTATGCTCAAACGGCGGCAATACATAGAGTCCTTAAAAATGACAAAACAAGAAGTCAAGGATGAATACAAACAACAAGAGGGCAACCCCGAGATCAAAGCCAAAATCAAGCAACTCATGCTGAAAAACTCCATGAGTAAAATGATGGCGGCCATCCCCAGCGCAAATGTGGTCGTTACTAACCCAACACACTACGCTGTGGCGTTGAGGTTTGAAGAAAACGACCCCGCCCCTGTGGTTGTGGCTAAGGGCATAGACCACTTAGCCATCCGCATTAAAGGTGTGGCAAGAGAACACGAAATCGAAATCATAGAAAACCCTAAACTCGCTAGACAGCTCTACCAAGATGTGGACATTGATGAGGTGATCCCTAAAGTGCTCTTTGAGGCGGTGGCGATTGTATTTGCCCAAGTGGCGCACATCCAGCAAATGAAGAACCGCTAAAGCCCCTTGCTCTCCAGCCACTTTAAGAGGCACGCAAGCACGGCTTGCTTGTCGCTCTCATCAAAGATTTTGTGGCGGTCTTTAGAAAACAGGCGCAGTTCAATGTCCTTAAAGCCTTGTTTTTCTAGGCAGTGGTGCGCTTTTACCACGCCCACGCCAAAGTTGCCACACACATCGTCTAGCCCACTTAAAAACAAAATGGGTAAATCCTTGCGCCCATAGGCGTGGGTGTGAAACACCTTAAAAGCCCCTTCAGTCAAAAGCGCAAAACTCTTGGTGCTGAAGACAAAGCGCGAGGCCGGGTCCATGCGTAGAAGTTTCAACGCCCCCGTGTTTTTACACACCCAATTACCCTGGTACATCCGCACCTTAGGGTGCAAACTAAAGAGCGTGTTGACCCCCCCCTTAAAGTGGATATCCAAACGGCCCAACACCTTTAGCAAGAAGGCGCAAAACCTTAAGCCAAAGAAAGGGGCGGGCGTGCCTGTTAAAACCAAAGCGTCTAGGGGAGTGTAGTCGTGTTGCACCAGCCGTCTAGCCAGCAAAGACCCCATGCTATGGCCTAAAAGCACGAGTTTATGCGTGGGGTAAAGGGCTTTGATGTGTTTGGCAAGTTTGGCCATGTCCTTGACTGCCCACTCAAAGCCATCATCGCCCATCTCCCCCCAAAAAATCTCACCTTGATGCTCCAAAACACTCAGTCCATGCCCCCTGTGATCGGCGACAAAGACCACATACCCCCGATTACAAAGCTCTGCTGCCAGCCATTTATAATGCTCTTTATGCTCCACCATGCCCGTGGCAATCTGCACCACCACCCCCTTAGACTGAGTGGGCTCATAGCGGTCAAAATAAAGTTCTAAATAAGGGGGGTTATCGCTGTTGATGCGTTCGTTCTTAGCCACCTAGTCATCCTTTAAGAAAAGCGCAAATTTTCATAAGAGTCGGGGATTAAATAATCTTGACAAGCCACAAGCTCGGGGTAAAGCCCGTGTTTAAAACCCAAAGCAAAGAGCGCATCAATGCCTGCCCTTTGCTCCCCACTCAAAGCGCAAGAGTTTTCATTGGCATACATGCTTAAATAAGTGTCTAAATGTGCCTTATGGACTCTCACTAAGCTCCGCTCTAAGAGCATGTCCGCTAGCAAATCTTGGTGCTTTAGAGCAAGCACAATCGCCTTGTTTAAAGCCTTTTGCATGCGTATGGCTTGCGTTAAAGGGATGGAACGCCTAAGAGCCATGCCCCCTAAAGGCAGGGGCAACTCGCTGTTAGAGAGCTCACACCACACCTCCCAAATCTCTTTTTCCACAATCAAATCGGGGTGAAAGTCTAAAATGCTCTCGTGGATCAGCACTCCCGCGTCCACTTCACCCTTTAAAACAGCTCCTTCGATCTCTAAGAAATTTTTATACACCACCCGTGCCTGTGGGTAATAGAGCCTGAACAAAAGGGCATTGGTGGTGTACTGCCCGCTTAAAGCCACTTTGAAATTCTTTTTAAGGGGCTTGTTTTGAAGGCGCACCAGCTTAGGCCCATAGCCCTGCCCAAAACTTGTCGCTGGTTGCAACAAGGCGTAATGGTCTTTAATGAGGGGGTAGAGCCCAAAACTAATGGCGCTAATGGCATGCGTGCCCTTAAGGGCTTCTTGGTTTAGGCTCTCTATGTCTAGGGCGTGGTGCGTGAAAGGCTTAGGGAAATTGACCCACCCAAAGGCAAGGGCGTAAAACATAAAAATATCGTCCGCATCGGGGCTGTGCGCTATGCTTAGCATGCAACCTTCCTTTTCTCTCATTTTAGCTTGTTTTATTAAAAATAGGGCGTTGTGCCTTTTAGGGATTCTAAGCGCATTTGAAGGGCATTATAAAGGTCTTGTGCTGGGCAATGACTTGAGTTGGGGGCGTGTCCGCAAGCTTGCTAGCCGATTGCATCTTTGCCGACCTTTTCTCAGGCACGGCAGCGGTGGGGCGGTTGTTTAAAAACCATGCCAAACAGGTGTTGAGCAACGATAAAGAGTTTTATAGTTTCGTACTTGCCAAACACTACATTGAAAACACCAAACCCCTCAAGCGGGCACAAACTCTCATCGATGCGCTCAATAACTTGCCCCCACTAGCGGGCAAAATCTACCAACACTACGCTTTAGGCGGTGGGGAAGGGCGCTTATACTTTAGCGACAGCAATGCTCTAAAAATCGATGCCATGCGCACCCAAATTGACAAAAGGGCTTTTTGGGCGTATTAAAGACTCTTAAATACGCATTAGGTACTCGTTAAACTTAAATTGCACTCCATCGGCAATGAGTGTGGGCCTAAAACACCACTAAAGAGTCGATGGCCTCTAAAAAAGGCACTATAACCCTTTATGGATGGAGGCTGGTTGTTGCGCTAAATCCAGCAACTTAGAGGCTTGTTAAAGGTCTCTTCAAGGGTCTTAAATCCACGGTAATGCTCATGTCATAGAGGGTTTTATACACACCAAGTGCTTTAAAAATTTCTTGACCCAAAAATCTTTTTTATGGGTTGTTGTTTTTCATGTTGCGTCTAGCTGTGTAAGTGTTGCTTTTGTGGGGAGAAGTTATTTAATCTAAGCGCACGATCAAGGCTTTGCCGTGCTTGCTAAGATGACAAGATCGGGGTTTGCTGTGGGTTTACAAAACTCGAGAACATTAAAGGGCTTTTAGGGGTTTGGCGAGTTGCTCCAAAAGGGTTTGATCCCCGCTGGCAAAGAGTTCTAATTTTGTGCTTGTGTGGGGGTGCAAGTTGTAAACTTGCCTTAAGCGTGCCACAATCGCCTCGCCTGAGTGGACTAAGTGCACGGGGGATTTGAAGCGGTTGGTAAAGTAGGATTGTAGGGGTTTAGCGATCCAAGGAAAATGGGTGCAACCTAAGACCAAAACAGAGGGGGCGCTCTTTAGGGGGGCAAAGTAGTGCGCCATACACGCCTCTAAGAGCGCGCCCTCTAAAACCCCCTCTTCAATCAAAGGGACAAACAAGCCTGTAGCCAAACTATCCACGAAGCCATAGCCCTGCTCTTTGAGCTCCCTTGCATAACGCCCTGAGCTGATGGTCGCCTTAGTGCCTAGCACCAAAATAGGGGCGTTTTTGGGCGTGCTTTGCGTGATCGCTAAAACCCCCGCCTCAATCACGCCCACAATGGGGATTTTGGCGTGCGCACGCATGGCGGGCAGAGCCCACGCGCTCACACTGTTGCACGCCACGACCAACATGTCAATGCTAAAAGGCTGAAAAAAATCCAACGCCTCTAGGGAGAACTTGGCGATGGTGGCGGGGTCTTTAGGGCCATAGGGCACGCGGGCGGTGTCGCCATAATAGATGATGTGCTCGAACAAGCGGGCCTTTAGCAGGCTCTCTAAAACGCTTAAACCCCCCACCCCACTGTCAAATACTCCGACCTTCAAGAACCCTCTTGCATGAGTTTTAAGAACTCTTGGTTGTCCTTTGTGGTCTGCATTTTGGAGTAAATGAAGTTCAGCGCTTCCACATCGTCCATTTGTTGCATCACATTTCTTAACACCCACACCTTAGTTAGCGTGTCCTTGCCTAGCAGGATATTGTCTTTACGGGTGCCCGATTTTAGCACATCAAAGGCGGGGTAAATGCGCCGATCCGAGATGCTTCTAGCCAGCACAATTTCGCTATTGCCCGTGCCTTTAAACTCTTCAAAAATCACCTCATCCATGCGTGAGCCGGTTTCAATCAAGGCGGTGGCGATGATCGTTAAGCTCCCCCCCTCTTCAATGTTGCGGGCTGCGCCAAAAAAGCGTTTGGGTTTATGCAAAGCGTTGGCATCCACGCCCCCGCTTAGCACCTTCCCGCTTGAGGGTGTGATCGCGTTGTAAGCCCGCGCTAGGCGGGTGATCGAATCTAGCAAAATCACCACATCTTTACCCATTTCCACCCGCCTCTTTGCCCGCTCGAGCACGAGCTCGGCAATGCGTATGTGGTTGGTGGAGGGCAGGTCAAAAGTAGAGCTAAAGACTTGCCCGCGCACACTTCTTTGCATGTCTGTCACTTCTTCGGGGCGTTCGTCCACCAATAAAATGATCAACTCCACTTCGGGGTGGTTGTAGGTGATCCCATGCGCGAGCTCTTTCATCAATTCGGTTTTACCTGTGCGCGGTGGGGCGACAATGAGTGCCCTTTGGCCCTTGCCCATGGGGCTAAACAAGTCTAGCATGCGTCCTGTAACCTTGGTGGGCTCATACTCTAATTTAAGCTGTTCGGTGGGAAATAGAGGGGTTAGGTTGTCAAAGAGTGGGCGGTGGCGGATTTCATCTAGGGGCAGGTAATTGACCGCCTCGATCTTTAGCAGGGCGTAGTATTTTTCTTGATCTTTAGGGGCGCGCACCTGCCCGGTAACAATGTCGCCATTGCGCAAGGCAAAGCGTTTGATCTGTGAATGGCTCACATAGGTGTCGTTTTGGTTATCTGAAAAACTCCCATCCAAACCACGCAAAAACCCATACCCATCCCCGGCGGTTTCTAAAATCCCCGTAAAAAGAATATAGCCACCTTGAGAAACCTGATTTTTTAGGATTTCAAACATCAAATCTTGGCGTTTAAACTCTTGGGGGTTTTCGACTTTTAGTTCATTGGCGATCTCTAAAAGCCGTTCTGTGGGGTGAGCGCGCAATTCTTCAATGCGGTATCCACTCACAGGGGTGTGGGTCTTTTGTTTATGGTGGTCGGCCATATCAATCCTTATGTGGGTATAACAATTAGAAGCCTCATTTTAGGGAAGCTAAACACAAAAAAAGAGGAATAAAACCCAGATTTTAGTGTAAAACTCTCTAAAAGTCAAGGCTTTAAACCTTTGCCATTGGCAATTTGCGCTTCAGGCCCGCCACAAAGACCAAAAGAAAAGTAGAAGCCACTAAAGGGTAGAGAAATGTAGGGATGGGCAGTGGGTCGCCCGCCGCGTAGCTGTGCATGCCAGATAAGTAGTAATTCACCCCAAAGTAGGTCATTAAAATGGAGTAAAAGCCGATCACGCTCGCAGCCGCAAAGACATAGGGCATGAACTCAAAACGCAAAAAGCGTAGGTGTAAAATGATCGCATAGACAGCGATAGAGATGAGTGCCCATGTTTCTTTAGGGTCCCAACCCCAGTAACGCCCCCAAGACTCATTGGCCCACACCCCGCCAAGGAAGTTGCCCACCGCGAGCAACAACAGCCCCATGATCATCCCCATTTCATTGAGCGCGCTTAGGGCTAAAATGCTCGTATCAATGTGGGGGCGTCTCTCGCTCCTTAAGAGGAACAACAGCAGGGTGAGTAGCCCTAGTATGAAGCATAGCCCCAAGAAGCCATAGCTTGCGGTGATGATGGACACATGGATATTGAGCCAATAGGATTTCAAAACGGGGACTAAATTGCTGATCTGTGGGTCCATAAAGCCCAAATGCGCCACAAACAGCGCAATGCCCGCCAAAAAGCTAGATGCGCACAACGCTAAGTTGGAGCGCAAAATGAGCCCTGAGAGCATCGCCGCCCACGAAATGTAGAGCATGGACTCGTAGGCGTTGCTCCAGGGGGCATGCCCACTCACATACCAGCGCAACACCAACCCAACGCTGTGCGCCAACCAACAGAGCAACAAAAGGCCATAAAAACTAAAATGCAGCCACTTGGGCACGGGTCTATTTTTAAAGATCGCCACAAGCACCACGCCTAAGAGCACCACGCCTAAGAGCAAGTAGGGGAGCATGAGCGTGTGGAAAAAATTGCTGTGGTTTAAGAGTATCTCCGAGTCCACACGCCCCGGGCTTAGGGCGAGCTTGCTGTGCGCGCGTTGGTAGGCGAGCAAGTCGTTTAGGGTTTTATGCACGCTGCCCCATTGGTTTTGATCCACGCCCAAGTCAAAGCCCTTAAACAAGTCCCTTAAAAAATGCGTGGCTTCTGTAGAGATTTTAATGTTCTCGTTTTTGATCGCATCGGCAGGACTTAGCCATGTGTTGCCGCTTTGATCGGGGAAAATCTTTAAAATGCTCCCACTAAAGATCATGTAGACAAGGTTGACCCGCTCATCCAGCTTTAAAATGTCCTTATCAAATTCATCCCTATCTTTGGGGGCTTTTTGGTTCACTTCCTCCACGAAGTTTTGGAGTTTGTAGCCATGCGGCCCGAAGACATCCAAAAATGCGATGCGCCGCTGGTTCGTGGGTGTGCCTAGCAAGGCTCTAAGTTTGGGTGTGGAGGTGTAAATCATTTTAATGCTTTTATAATCATCGGGATAAAGCATCATGCCCAGCATCACTTGTAAGGCATCCATGCCCTTAAAGCCGTCTTCTTTGGTGATTTTGTGGATGAGCTCAATGCTTAGGGTGTCTAAAGGTTTGATCCGCCCCTCAAAGCCCTGCACCTGCAAACGGGCAAAGGGGGTGAGTTGCTCTTTTGAGTGCGCCCTCAAATCCTTAAAGCGTTGCAAGATTTTGGCATGAATCTGGGCGGTGCTTGGGTGTATCTTGGCCATTTTATCTAGGGGGGTTGGGGCGTGGGGGGTTTTGCCCCCGTGCATGTCGATTTTGCCCTCATCGGCGTGCGCCATTGCGCCAAGAGAGAGGGCACACAAGAGAGCTACAATGTGTTGGGCTTTTAAAAAACGAGAAAGCCTTTGGAAACGCCCCTGCCGGCTAAAGAGCAAGAACAACGCCCCTGCCATGAGCAAGCCATAACCCAAATAAGTTAAATTCTTGCCCGGATCGCGATTGACCGATAAAATCGTGCCCTGCTCGTCTGTGTCGTAAGAGGATTGGAAAAAGCGATACCCCCCATAATCTAGGACATGGTTCATAAAAATGCGAAAGGGCATGATTAATTGCCCCTTGCTGTCCAACACTTCTACTTGCGAAGCGTAAGAGGAGGGGCTCATCGAGCCGGGGTAGCGCTCTAGCTCAAAACGGGTTAAATGCAGTTTAAAGGGCAATACACGCTCTGTAACCCCCCAATTTAAGGCGATTTGTACGCCCTCTAGTGTGGTTTTTTCATCTTGGCTCACCTCACCTTGTCCGCCCAAAATATGCAAGGTGTGGCTTGCCCCACCATAGCTTAGTTTGATTTCTAACAACGCCTTGTTGTCCCTTTTTTCGGGCGACATTTTATGCACACTGATGGGCTCCAGGCGTAGGGGCTTGCCATACGCCATCACCTCTTCAGTGGGTAGGTAACGGGAGAAGGGCGAGAGTGTGGTTTTTAAGGAAAAATGCAAAGGGGGTTGTTGGTCTTTGCTGATCGTTAAATTTAAATAGCTGTCGGCGGTGGTGATTTTGTCGCTGGTTTGGTTGGTGCGTAGATGCATGGTGGCTTCAAAGCCAAAAAACCTTGTTACCCCCGCCCCCAAAATGATAAACACCAAAGAACTGTGGAAAAACAAGCTGGCGTAGCGTTGCCGCTGCCACGCTTTAGAAGCGATTAAGGTCCCCACGATCACCAAGAGCAAATACACATGCAGGGCACTAAACCACCATGTGTTATACACCACAGCACGGCTTGCCGGTGTGCCATAATCGTTTTCAATGAAGGTCGCCAACGCACAAGCGGTTGCATACACCATCAACAGGGGGATTGCCACCCAAAAAGAGCCAAAGAAAAAACCAAAGATTCTTTTAACCTGCATGTCTAGCTTCTTGTGTTTTTTTAAGGATATACGCCCGCAATTTCTCAATGAATTGTTTGTCGTTTAAATCCTTATACAGCCCCTTGCCAACAAACTCCAGCACCGCCAAAAGTTGCACATGGGGCATGTAACCGGGCAATTCGTAAATGGTCTTGCCCGTGGGGTCGGCGAGCACGAGCGTGGGCGTGGAATTGACATCATAGATGGAAGAGAGGTCCTGGGTGCTTAACATCGTTTCTTTGGGCTTTTCAGCAGGTCCGATGACAAAATGGTGCATTTTGGAGTAGCTGATGTTGATGTAGTAGGCGCTGAAGTGGTCTTTAATGTAGGTGCGTAAATTGGCGTAGTGCTTTAAGTCCTGCTTTAGCATTTCGCAATACGAGCAGCCATTTTTGCCAAAGACAAGCAGCATATACTTGCCCTTTGTGCGGATGTCCTGCGTGTCTTGGAAAATGTCTTCTAGGCCGGCATAGCTTTGTTTATCGAAGTTATTGCTCTCTTTAAAAACGCTTTGGGGGGAGGTTGCCCCTGAGCTTAGCATGCTCTCATCCACCTTGTCATCGGCTAGGGCACAATGACAAAAGAGAGCTAAGAGGGGGAGTAAAAAAAATGGACGCATCAAAAACCTTTTTAAGAAAATGGGGCATTGTAGCTTTTTTACATAAATCATGGGCTTAGGGGCTTTCTAGGGGCGTTGTGGACCAAATCTACAATCGCCCGTATAAAACCTAAATCATCGTTTAAACAAGGGCAAACGAGAAACTGCGGCACAGCAAGACGCATGGCTTCTAGGCGGTATTGTATTTGCAACTCGTAAACGGTCTCCGAGTTGTCGATGCTAAAGGCTAGGGGGTAGATGATGATTTTATCTTTGCGGTGCGTTTCTAGGGCTTCTTGGGTGCTAGGCTCAAGCCATTTCATGGGACCAACCTTAGATTGATAGCTCAAGGTGATTTTTTTAAAGTGCATGGGCAAAAGTTGTTGTTTGAGCAGGCTCACATGGTGCAAACACTCGGCTTGGTAGGGGTCGCCTTGTTGTACCACGCTTTCAGGCAGCCCATGCACGCTAAAAATCAGCACAAACTCCCTAGGGTTGTGTCCCTTTATTGTATTTGCAATGCTCTCAACAATGGCTTGATTGTAGGACTCATGCGTGTAAAAGCGGTCAATGCAACTCAACTTAGGAGAGAAATTTAGTGCCCTTAAGGCTTTTAGAGCGTCTTCAAGGGAGGATAGCGTGGTTGTTGTGGAGTATTGCGGATACATAGAAAAGAGCAAACATGACTCAAAGCCCTGCACCTTCAGCTCGGCAAAAACCATGGGCGCAAAAGGGGGGGTGTAGCGCATGGCGTAGGTGTAATGGCGGGTGGGATCTAAGGCGTTTAGGCGGTGTGTGAGCCTTGCGCTCAAGGCATTTATGGGGGACTTGTGTCCGATTTTTTGGTAAATGGCTTTGGATTTTTCTTTACGCATTTTTACGATAAAGGAGGCTAAGAGTTTGCGCCAAAAGGGGCTTTTGATGGCCAGAATATAGGGGTCGTTGAACATGTTTGTTAAAAACACTTCCACTTCGTAAAGGTTGTTCGGACCACCCATATTCAAAAGGACAACGGCTTCTTTAGGCTCTGAAATCGACATAAGCTCCTATTATGCCATGATTTGTCATTTTTGCATGGTAAAATGTTGGCTCATGCCAAACAAAGGATTACACATGTTTGAAACCATCATCGGCTTAGAAGTGCATGCCCAACTCAACACCCAGACCAAGATTTTTTGCGCCTGCCCCACGAGTTTTAAAGACACGCCCAACACCAACACCTGCCCCGTGTGCTTAGGGCTACCGGGGGCTTTGCCCGTGCTAAACGCTGAAGCGGTGAAAAAAGCCATCGCCTTTGGCACGGCGATCAACGCCACCATCACACAAGAGAGCGTCTTTGCCCGCAAGAATTACTTTTACCCCGACTTGCCTAAAGCCTATCAAATCTCACAATTTGAGCGCCCCATAGTCGCTCATGGGTATTTAGACATAGAAACGCCCGAGGGCATAAAACGCATTAACATTGAAAGGGCACACCTTGAAGAGGACGCGGGCAAGAACATACACGCCAGCCACCACTCGCAGGTGGATTTAAACAGGGCCGGCACGCCCCTTTTAGAGATTGTGAGTTGCCCGGACATGCGTAGCAGCGAGCAAGCCATCAGCTATTTAAAGAAATTGCACGCCATTGTGTGCTTTTTGGACATTTGCGATGGCAACATGCAAGAGGGCAATTTTAGGTGCGATGCCAATGTGTCTATCCGCCCCAGAGGCGAAACTAAGCTCCTTACAAGGGTGGAAATTAAAAACCTAAATAGCTTTAAGTTTATCCAAAAGGCGATTGAGTATGAGGTGGAAAGACAGATTGAGGCGTTTGAAAGGGGTACTTATGCAAGCGAGGTTGTGCAAGAAACCCGTTTGTTTGACACGGCTAGGGGGATCACGCAGTCCATGCGCAACAAAGAAGAGTCTGCCGATTACCGCTACTTCCCTGATCCAGACTTGCGCCCCGTGCACATCCCCGAGAGCCTACTACAAGAGGGGCGCAAGATTAAAGAGTTGCCCGAAGCCAAAAAGACGCGTTACATAGAGAGTTTGGGGCTAAAGACTGAAGAGGCGAACACTCTAGTGGGGAGTTTGGAGTTGGCCACCTACTTTGAGAAAATGCTAGAGCTGGGCGCAAGCGCGAAGGGGGCCTGTTCGTGGCTATGCGTAGAGCTGTTGGGGCGTTTGGAAGGCGAGCAGACTTTGCAAGAATGCCCCATTAAGCCGGACACTTTGGCGAAAATCGTGCTGGACATTGAAAGTCAACGCATTTCAGGCAAGGCGGGCAAGGAAATTTTAGACACATTGATGAAACAAGAGAGTGCAAGTCCTAAAGACATAGACACACTCATAGATCGACTCGGGTTAGCGCAAGTGGGCGATGAGGGCACGCTTTTAAAGGCGATTGCTGAGGTGTTAGAGAGCAATGCCGACAAAGTCGCTGAGTACAAAAGCGGTAAAGACAAACTCTTTGGCTTCTTTGTAGGACAGGTGCTCAAAAAACTCAAAAACGCCAACCCGGGAATGGTCAACAGCCTACTCAAACAAGAATTAAGCAAGTAAACTAGGGTTTTAGGTTTTTGAGGTTTTGCATTTCGGTTACGCTGTAGCGGATCACTTCAAAGCCCGTGGGGTTTTTGGGCATCATGGCGGTGTCAAAGGCGGGCAGGGGCTTGAAGGCAAAGCTCAACACAATATTATAGCGTTTCTCTGTCAAGAGACTGCCCGCCCTAAAGAGCTTTGCCACGATCTGCACTTGGGCGATGTTTTGCTCCTTGCTTTGCTTGAGTAAAGAGATGTTGATGATGTGGATGTCCCTTGTGAGCTGTTGGGCAGTGTAAATGCTGTTTTTGGAGGCCACCAAGTTTTCAAAAACCTGCCACACCTGCGCCTCGCTTTGCAAACGCACGACTTCATAGCGCTCCTTATCGTCTATGCGGTTAATCGACTCTCTATCGAGCACATACTGCCCCACTAAAGAACGCACTAAGGCTTCGTTGCTTGCCAAATTGCCATCTGCCTTTTGGATGATGGCGTAGTGCTTGTCTTGGTTGGCAAAGTCTATGAAGTGGTGTTCGGTTTTCTTTAGGGGCAAGAGAATCATCAATGCCACAACCAACGCCAAACTGATGAAGCTTAGCAGTACCACTAAGCGGTAGGCGATGGTGGTGTTGCGCCTTTCAATTCTAAAAACGCTGTTTAAGTCCAAGTTCTGCACCGCCAAGCTTTCGATCTTGCTTGCCATGTCTTTTTCAAACTTGGCCTGCTCTGCCTGCAGTTTCGCCCACAACTCGGCGATAATCTCGTCTTTTAGGAGGTCGTTGTTATTTGCCATGCCCCGCTCGAAGTGTGCCAAATTTGCCCGCTTGCAAGTCGACTTGGGCTTGTGCGACCTCCTCTTTGTTGGTCATCACAAAGGGGCCATGCCCTACGATCGGCTCGTTTAGAGGCAAGCCCGTTAAAACCAGCACGCTGGAAGGCTCTAGGGCTTCAAGGTGCACCAAATCTCCACCCTTTTGAAAGGTGATGAGCTCCTGTGTGCTGGCCTTTTGTTTCTCTACAGATACCAGCCCCTCACGCACTAAAATCCAGACATTATGCTCTTCTGGAATGGGCAAAGACAAGAACCCCCTAAGCTCTATGCCCCACACATTGACAGGGCTAAGGGTTTGCGCCACACCCTTAAGCCCATTAAACGCACCTGCAATCACGCGCACTTGGCTTTTTTTTAGAGTGGCTATGGGGATTTGCTCTGGGTTGATGGCTTGGCATGCTAAGCCGTGCGAGTCGCTGTGTTCCACCTCCCCTTGATAGGCTCGTCTTTCTATGAACATCTTTTCAAAGAGATAGCCCATTGCTCTACACAAAGGCTAATAAATCACAAAAGAGATTAAAGTCTAGGTTTTCTAAGCGGTCTTGATTGCCCAAAAGGGTTTCAATTTGGGCAACTTTTTTGAGTGGATAGACCTTTTTTAGGGCGTTTTGGCATTTTTGTTGCAAGGCACTCAAGCCTTCTTCGCGTCTAAAGCGGTGCCCTAGAGGGTATTTCACTTCAATTTTTTGCGTGCTTGTGCCGTTTTTAAAAAAGACTTGCAGGGCGTTAGGAATCGCCCTTTTGTGCGGTTCTTTGGCTTCCTTGGTGTAAGTGGGGCTCACCTGCACTTCCACCAAGCCCATGAGTTGCTGTAAAAAGGAGTTCTTGGCGTTCATGTCGCTGTAAGAGTCTGTGCATAAATGCCCCCTTAACAGGGCGTAGGCAATGGGGTAGGCGAGGCTATACTCGCGATCGAGGCGTTGGTAAGCCTGCCCCCCGCCTGCCATGATTTTCTCCACGCCCTCTTGAGTGGTGAGCACAATTTTAGCGATCTCATCTAGTCTGGGGGCAACTTGTTTATGCAAGATCAAGGCGCACTCCACAGCGGTTTGGATAGGGAAAAGCACAGGGTAAGAGATTTTATACAAGACATTTTCGATCACATGTGCGCCTAACTCGTTTAGTGCTAAACCGCCCTTAGTTTGGGGCATACACACGGCTTCAAAGCCCCACTTAGGCGCACTCAAAGCCTTCATGCAGCCCATTTCACCGCTCATCGCCCTTAGCGCAAGTTGCACCCACCGACTTGTGGCATCCGCCCCCGCCCAAGCCTGCCTCGTGGCGCTAAAAGGGGCGTGGCGAAACACTCGAAGCACCCCCCATCTACAAAGGCGTGTGAAAGCGCGCTTAAAATTTCTTCTTTGCCCCCCTAAAATTTTTGCCCCCACGCCCGCACTTGCCAAACGCACTAATAAAGTGTGATCCAGGCCTTCATCGTAAAAGGAATTGTCCATCGCCAGCACGCCTTGAATCTCATAGGCCTGCACCATGGCGTGCAAAATATCTCTCACTTTGAGGGGCTGTTCTTGTTTGGATAGACGCAGGCGGCTCACATAATCGCCCAACGCCCAAATCGCCCCCAAATTGTCGCTAGGGTGGCACCACTCTTTGGCTAGCCATGTATCGTTAAAGTCCATCCAGCGCACCATGCATGACACATTAAACGCCGCGCCCACAGGTTCAAGCTGGTAAGCCGTGCCAAGCACTTTCGCCCCTAGCGGTCTAAAATCTGCCCCCGGCACACTAGGGCCTAGTAACTTCGTGCACTCAGGGTCTTTGAGCGCCATTAAAGCGCAGGCAATGGAGTCTATGAGGCTGAGTGTGGCGCTTTGGGTGGCGTGTTTGGAAATCTCGCCGTCTAAAATGTAGTGGGCTAGGGTTGTAAGAGCTGAATCGTAACTTAACATAAAAACTTCCTTTTAAATCCTTGATAAACCTTAGTGAAAAAGTGCGTTACCCACACGCACTAAATTTGCCCCATAGGCGATGGCAAGCTCAAAATCCCCGCTCATGCCCATAGAGAGGGTTTTGGCCTTGGGGAGTTTGTCAAACAAGTCCCTAGCGGCACTAAAAACCCGCTCGCTTTGGGCTTCATCGCCCCCAAGGGGCCCCATCGCCATTAAACCTTGCAAATGGATTTTAGGGCATGTTTGGCTGATTTTAGCGTAAGTTTCAAGGGCGTGCTCTAAAGCCACGCCGTTTTTTTGCGCTTCGCCCGAGACATTCACTTGCAACAAGGCATTTATTGGCTCTTTAGCCCTAGTGTCTATGGCTTGTGCCAGCTCTAAAGAGTGCAAGCTATGGAGTAGGGCGGGTTTTAGCTCTAAAAGCTTGTTGATTTTATTGTGTTGCAAAGGCCCTAGCATGTGCCACTCTAGGGGCAAATCTTGCAAACTTGTGGCTTTACGCCCAAACTCTTGTATGTAATTCTCCCCAAAGGCTCTTTGTCCGCACGCATAAAGCTCTTGCACCTGCTCTAGGCTGGCGTATTTAGACACCGCCACTAGGCGCACAATGTGGTGGCGGCTGTAGGCAAGACGTGCCTTTTCTATGCGCTCTAAGAGATGGTCTAAGCGTTTTTTAAGCTCCATGTGCGCCCTTTGGGGAGTTGTAAATGTGGTATTTGTGGTACAAGTGGTCGCTTAAAGGGGGGATGAGCCCCTTTTTGGCAAGGCTTTCTAGCACGCTTAAAGAACAATCCGTTTCCTTAGGCCACTCTCTCATATGCCCTTCTAATATGCCCTTGTCGGTCGCGTCTATGCAAATTAAGGGGGGGGTTAGCCAAATGTCGCGTTGTGCATCTATATTATTGACGACACGCCAAAGAAGCATGTAGGGGTTGTCTAGGTCGTTCTTGTGGCTATCTACAAAAATCAAGGCGCTCACAAGAGGGGCTAGGCTCTCTAAATCTTTAAACAGGGGCACTAGGGGGGTGGTTTTTGCCACCCCCACAAGGGCAATGGGGTTTTTGCTCTCTAATCCGTATTGCCTTAAATCCTGTACTTGGGGGATTAAGGCTTGTAGGCGTTTTAAAAGCTCGAGGTCTTTTAGAGGGGTCTTGGGGTGTGGGCTGGGCTCTAGGGCAACTAGGCCTAACTTGCCCCCAAAGGCGTAGGTGGGGCTGGCGTGATCGAGCGCATCGCACACGCCTTGAGAAAATAGGCTTTGGTTTAAATCTAGGTGGTCTAAAATGTGGCGAAAAAGGGCGGGGTAATCGGTGAGTTTGGGTGCATTGGGCCCGACAAAGATCGCATGCTTGACAAAGCTCATTTGCCCCGTGCCCCAAAAGTGGTGCATGATTTGGTGGGCGTGTCCGGGGTAGCTGGGTGCAATTTGGGCGAGGATTAAATTATGAAACACCCCATTTTCGGGCATGTGATAATCAATCAGCCCATGCGCGCTTTTTTGCAGCAGGGGCAAAAACAGCCTTTCGGTGAAGTAGCCCATGTATTTGTCCTCTAGGGGGGGCTTGCCGACCACGCTGGCTAAATAAACAGGATTGTCTTTCAAATGCATGGCGTGCACTTCTAAAACGGGGTAGGGTTCTTTAGGTGTGTAAAAACCCGTGTGATCGCCAAAGGGACCCTCTGGCTCTAAGTGGTTAGGGTCCACCCACCCCTCAAGCACAATGTCCGCGTCCATAGGCACAGCAAGGGGGTTTGTAAGACAGAGCGTTAAATGGGCGCATTTGCCCCGAATCAAGCCATACAGGGCAAGCTCAAACACCCCGTAGGGTAGGGGGGCTTGCCCGCACCATGTGTAAAGCGCGTCCCCGCCGATCGCCACGCTCACGGGCATTTTCGCCCCCGCTTTTTTGTAGGCAGGCAAAAAGTGGTTTGCGTCTTTGTGGATTTGCCAGTGCAAACCTAGGCGGTTCTTGCCCTGCACTTGCAAGCGGTAAAGCCCTAAGTTGTGGTGTTTGCCATCAAGGCTCTTGGTGTAAATCTGCCCCATCGTGATGAAAGGAGCGGCGTCTTCTTGCCAAGTGGTGAGGATGGGCAATTTGTCTAAATCCACCTGCTCGCCTTGAAACACCTGTCTTTGGGGAGGGGTTTTAGAGATTTTAGGCAAACTAAAGCGCAGGTTGTAAAGGTTTTTGGCTAGCCCTAAGAAGTCTTTAAAGCTCCTTGGCTTTTGTAAATTTAGTAGGCTTTCTAATTGCGCTTGGCAGTTTTCAATGGAGCGGTTGATGATAAACTCTAGCCGCTCTTTCGCACCAAAGACATTCATTAAAACGGGGATGTCTAAGGGCACATCGCCCCTTTTGGGCTTGGTGAACAATAAGGCTTGCCCGCCCTTGGGCTTCTTGGCTTCAATGTAGGCGATGTGGGGGATTTCTAAGCAGACATCGAGGGGCGTGTCGAGCACCCGCAAATCCCCCCGACTTTTAAGCTTGCTGATGAGTTCTTGCAATTAGATAGAAACCAAAGACACGCCTAGGCAGTGGGGGACTTCTTGTAGGTCGTGTAAAATGGTGGAGCTGATGGGCGTGTCCACTAAAATGACAGCTAGAGCTTGGGCTTTGGCGTTGCGCCCCAGCCTGAAATCGGCAATGTTGATGCCGTGCTTGGCTAAAGTGTGCCCCACATTGCCGATCACTCCGGGTTTGTCGGTGTTTTTGAATAAAATCATCGTGCCCTGTGGCTGGATGTCCATTTCAAAGCCATCTATGTTTATGATTTTTAAAATATCATCGCTAAAGGCGGTGGCGCTGATTTGGGTGCTGTAGTTGGGTGCGCTCAATTGTAAAGTGATGCAGTTTGTGTAAGGGGTCGCATCCTCTAGAGTCTTGGTGGTCAAGTGGATTTGACGCTCCTTAGCGATGAAAGGGGCATTGACATAGTTGATCTTATCGCCCAAACTAGGTTTTAACAGCCCCATTAAAGCAAAGGTGAGCAAGGAATTGCTGTATTCACAAATCGAGCCGGCCAAAGTCAGCTCTAAAGCACTCCACGCCCCTTTATGCACCTGGGCGCAAAAGAAACCGAGCTTTTGGGCGAGCTGTAAATAAGGTTTGGCGTAGGGAGCGATGTCGTCTTGGATGGGGATGTTTAGGGCATTAGGATAAGAGCTCCCCCTTAAAGCTTCCATCGCCGCTTGAGCGGCTTCTTTGGCGATTTGCTCTTGCGATTCATAGGTGTTTGCCCCGATGTGTGGCGTAACATAGACATTGTCTAGTTCTAAAAGTGGGTTATTTGTGCCCGGCTCTTTGCTAAAGACATCCATGCCTAGCCAGCGCACTTTTTTAGACTTCAAGCCCGCATACAGGGCTTCTTCATTGTAAAGCCCCCCCCTAGCGCAGTTGATTAAGATCACACCCTCCTTCATTTGGGCGATTTGCTCTTTATCAATGATGTTGATCGTTTCCTTGTTCTTGGGGGTGTGGATGGTGATGATGTCGCAACCTAAAATGTCTTTAAAATCTTTGGTGTAGAGCACGCCTAAATCTGTGGCTTTGGATTTGTGGATATAAGGGTCATAGGTGATGACCTCCATGCCAAAGGCAAGTGCGCGCACACCTACTCTCGAGCCGATGTTGCCAAAGCCGATGATCCCTAGTTTCTTACCATAAAGCTCCGTGCCATACCAATCCTCCCTTTTCCACAGGCGATCGTGCTTAAGCTGTGTGTTTGCTCCGGGGAAACGGCGTATGGCATTGAGCATATGGGCCATGGTGAGTTCCACCGCCGCAATGGTGTTGGCTGTAGGGACATTCATCACCACCACGCCCCTTTGCGAGCATAAATCGATGTCGACATTATCCACGCCCACACCCGCCCGCACAATGGCTTTAAGTTTTGTGGCTTTTTCTAAAAGTTTGGCGTTTATGGGGGTCATGCTTCTTGTGATGAGCGCGTCTACCTCTTTAATTGCTTCAGGCAGGGCGGCCTTTTCAAGGGTGGAAAAGTCTAAAACTTTTAAATCCGCTTGCTCGTGTAAAAGGCTTAACCCTCTCTCGTGGATGGGATCGCAAATGGCAATTTTTGGCATGATTTATCCTTTAGTCAAGTTGATAGGGGATTTGGTAGTACTTCAAGTCTTCTAAAAATTGCTCTGTGGCGTTGGGTAAATAAATGATTAAAGTCGTCCCCGTTTTCTTTCTGTCCATGGCAAAATCGATGCGTTCGGTTTTAAGGATTTCTTGCAAACAAAAGAGTTTATAGTTGTCTAAGTTTTTGACGAGGATTTTGCGAGTCGGGGTGTTTTCTAAGAACTCAATCCCGACTTTCTTCTCCAAAGAGGGGTAGAGAAAGGGGTGATCTTGATCTGTGGCCATGTGGGGCTGTGTTTCGTGTAAGGACTGGATAAACACCTCCTTTAGTCCTTGCTCCTGCTTGGGGTGAGCCTCTAGGTGTGTGTTCTCTTTGGGTGTGTGGATGCTGTGTTCCTCATAGGCGGTGTGGGGCTTGTGGTGTTTTTTGGACAGATACATCTTATAGCCCAAAAATCCAGCCACACACAGAGCCACCGCCACGACAAACCACAGTACAAAGGCACGAAACTTGGCGATCTTCATCGATCAAGTTAGAACTTCCCGCTGAGTTTGTCCCCTAGCGTCATTTTTGTGTCGCCAGCGTTGAAAGCGTGGAGCTGGTCTTGCTCTCTCTTGCGCTCTAGGCGGCGCACGCTCGCTCTCACGCGGTTGTTTGTCTTTTCAATCGCCACAACCACGCTTGTAACCACATCCCCCATTTTCAACTCTTCTTTTTTCAAGGGGTAGAGATCCTCGGTTTTGATGAGGACATCGATGCCCTCCACACTCACAAAAATCCCAAAATCCTTCATGCCCACGATCTTGCCCTCGATCACATCCCCGACTCTATGTTTTTGGCTAAAGGTTTCCGTGGGGGAGGGTTGAGAATACTTCATCTCCAAAGAGATTTTTTCATTGTCTTTGTCGATTTTTAGGATTTTAGTTTTCACCACATCCCCGACTTTAAAATGTTCTTTACACTTTTGATCGGACTCCCAAAACGCGTCTTTGTTGTGGAGCAAGCCATCCACACCCCCCAAATTGATGAACGCCCCAAAATCTGTGAGCGTGGCGACCTTGCCCTCAATCACATCGCCTACGCGGTGTTTAGACACAAACTCGTTAAAGGGCTTATCTGAGAGTTGTTTTAAAGACACCCTCAGGCGACGGTTTTTGCTGTCGATCTCTATGATTTTGACATCGATTTCTTGGTTCAACTCTAAATAATCGCTGGGGTGTTTGACATCTTTGTTCCACGAAATCTCTGAGATGTGTAAAAAGCCCTCAATGTCGTTGCCAATATCCACAAACACGCCGTAGTTCTCAATGTTGTTCACCACGACTTTAATGGCATAGCCCACTTTTAATTTGGCTTGGATCTCTTCCCAAGGGTCTTCCATCGTGGCTTTAATGGAGAGCAAGAGGCGTTTTTTCTTTTCATCGTAAGACAGGGCTTTCACCTGCACCAAATCGCCCTCTTTGAAGTGCTTGGCCGGATTTGTGGAGCCTCGATGGGTGATCTCGGTGTAATGCACCAACCCCTCAACCCCCTCCACTTCCACAAACACGCCAAAACTTGTAACGCTTTTCACCACGCCTGTGTAGATTGCGCCCGATTCGACAAGTTTTTGGGATTGCTCGTGTTGGTATTTGCTGTAAACATCAAAAAAGCGTTTGCGGGAGATGGAGATCGAAGCGTTTTCAGGGTCGATGGCACTGATGCAAGCTTTGATGTGCTTGCCTGTGTGCTTGGCATCTCTTTTTAAGGACGATTGCGCCTTGGAGAGAAAATACTCCACACCCTCATTGTCCACCACAATATAACCGCCTTTGTTCTCTCTAGCGACCTTGCCCTCCACGACCTTATCTTTAAAATCTGCCCCCAGAGCTTGGATTTTCTCTTGGTTTTTGACAAAGGCCAAAGCCCTTTTGTAGGACACGCTAGGGCGCTCCCCCTTTAAAGACACATAAACTTGAATCGTGTCGTTCACGCCAAAAAGCAACCTCCCTTGAGCATCCCTAATTTCACTCAAGGGCAAACGCCCCTCCGTCTTGCCCCCCACGCTCACCATCGCGTAGCCCTCTTGTTCGTTGATCGAAACGACCACACCCTCCCTAAGCGCACCTTTTTGTTCCACCTCCTCGATTTGCATATACTCTTGCATATAGTCTTGGAACTCTTTGGACTCGCTGTGACTGCCTAGAGACTCTAACTCCTTATTCATAACAAAACCCTTTTTACAACAAAATTAGCTATAATTATAGCTTTAATTCCCTTATAATTGGCGAAAAAGTGAACATGAAGAGCCGTACTTGCACCTTTAGAAACACTTACTTTAAAAGCGTGTCCCTCATCATCACCACTTACAACCAAGAGCAGCACTTGCAAATGGTGCTCGATTCGGTACTGAATTTGGCGTGTTCGCCCAGCGAAGTGCTGGTCGCGGATGACGGGGGGGGGGGACTCAAGCCCTCATGGCGCGCTACAAGCCCCTTTTTGCCCAAAAAAATTTGCCCCTAAAGCATGTGTGGCAGGAAGATTTAGGTTTTAGAGCCGCCAAAAACCGCAACAACGCCATTCAAGAAGCCACCGGTGAGTACATCATCACCATAGACACGGATATTATTTTATCCCCCATGTTCATCTATGACCATTTATATTTTGCCCGCCCTAAAGTCTTGTTACAAGGAGGGCGGATTCTTTTAACACCTAAGGAGAGTGCAAAGATTTTAAGACAGCAAGATTTTTCCCTAGCCTATGCTAAAAAATCCTTCAAAAACCGCCGCATTTTAAGTCTGGCTAAATTCATCTATAAGCACCGCCGAGTTACACAGAAAATTTTCCAAAAGCACACTATGGTGGTGGGGGTGCGTAGTTGCAATATGAGTTTTAGCAGAGAGGATTGTTTAGCCATTGAGGGGTTTAATGAAAACTTTGTGGGCTGGGGGCGTGAGGACAGCGAATTTGTCGCCCGCTTTCTCTTTAACCATGGCGTGCTAAAACCCCTCAAATTCTGTGCCCTAGTCTACCACTTGCACCACCAAGAAAACACTCGCGACCTATTGCCCGAAAACCACACCCTCTATTTACAAACGCTCAAAGCGCAAAGAATCCGCTGGAAAGACCCCTCTAAAAGTCTATATTGTCCGAATTGACATCGGCCGTGCCTGCCCCCACGCCGTTTTGGTAATTGCGCATTTGTTTGAACGCTTGCGCCTTGATGCGCTCGATCGCATCCCCACGGGTGCCCTGGTCGGCGTTTAGGTGCTTGGAGTAAATGATGTCTCCTTGGCAGTTTTTAATGTTGATGTCTAACCCAATGTGAAACTGCCCATTGCCCTCGCTGGTGAAAATCTTATTATTGATGGTGTAAAAGCCCGGGGCGGTGGTTTGGTTGACAAAACGCGCGTATTGCCCGGTGAGCGCATCGACCACCTCAGCATCCGCCCCACTGGCAAAGACGATCTGCGCTTTGGGTTTGGGGCTGTTGGCTTTGATGAGCTCTTCATAAGAAGTGAGAGGGGCAGAAGCACGCCCATAGGCACTTAAAATCTCTTGCAGGGGGGTCATTTTATCTAAGAGGCTTTGGATTTGCCGTTTTTCTTTAATGAAAATCCCGTGGCACCCCCGAGTTGGTTTAAGGGGGCTTAAAGTGTTGTAAAGGTTGGCATAGCGTTTAGAGAGCAAGTTTAAAAACATGTTCTTGTCCATGCGCACCCGCACATAACACTTGTCTCTATGACACTCTTGTTTGTCGGTGTTGACATGGACGAATTTGATCGAATCGACCACTAATTTAATCTGTTGGCTGGCTTTTTTGTCTAGCTTGCTGTTGTCTCTAGTGGTGGTGCTGGTGGTCAGCGAGGACACACGCACCGAGATGTTGCTGGCTAAATCGTTCAACGCCTTCTCTTTGGCGGATTCTTTGTCGCCGCCTGCCCCACTGCCATAGAAAAACTGGGGCTTATCGGGGGTGTGCGCATACCAATGGGGCACGGCTTGCAAGCACAAAGGTAAGCTGAGTAAAATCCACGATCTTTTCAAACGCATCAAAACTCCTTTGAGTGAAGAGTGCCTATTCTAACACAATTTACCACAATCTCCACACCCGTCCCGAGTTTTCAAAACTACGGATGTATAAAAGGTGGTCTTGATGGGCGCAAAAGCTTTGGGACTCTGGTGGGGGGGTGCTGGCCTTACAAGACACGAACCTAAAATTAAAAATTTCTTGCCCATCGGCGAAAATGTGGACGGCCTGTTTGTAGTTGTTATTGATGCGCAAAATATAAAACTTGTGGGGAAAGAGGGCGGGGGAGCGGATGTCTGCAGAGGTGCTCGCCGCCGCATAAATGGAGGAAAACAACCCGCCCAACACGCCCAAATATTGGTTAGACACCGCCTCCAACCCCACTTTAAGAGCGGTGGAAGTGATGGCGCGGGTGAGGATGTAGGGCAGTTGCTTTTTAAACTCGCTGGCGATGAGCGCGTCTAAGAGCAATAAATTTTCAAATTTTTTGTGCCTTTGACCCACTTGCACGCTAAACGAACTTCTAAAGTCTACACCATCTTTAAGCTGTGGGAGAGCCAGACTCGCATCGTAAATCCCATTAGGCAGGGGCAAAGGGACATTGATCTTGAATTCCTTCTTGGTTGCCTGCTCACCATCTTCGATGAAAATCCAAGTGAATCGTTGCTTGGAGGGGTATTGGAAGAACAATAAATCCTCGCCTATGGTGGTGGAGTGGCTGATCCCATAGGCCTCTTTGAGGTAGTCTAGCCCCTTGCTCAGGTCGCTGTTCTCCACAAAAAATAGCCCCGAAAGGTAGGATACCACGGGGTTGATCAAATCGTTGTAGGCGTAGAAGTCGTTTAAATTAGAGTATTCATTGTCTAAAATTTCTTGCACTTGGCTATTGGATTGCTCGGCGCTTAGGCGGTTTGAGCCTTGTTGCTGCATTTTCTCAACCGCCTTGCGAATCTCTTTATTGTAAAACTCTTTCGCCCGTCTTTGGCGGTCGTTCGCCCTGTTAAACTCCACCCGTGCGTCCTTGGGATCGCGCATTAAAAGATAGTCTATTGCTTTGTAGTAGTTGAGGAGCACACCCTCGTACACATTGCCCGTGTACGCCCTGACATTGTCGTTCACCAGAACCGCCCCCACAGTGCCTAAAGAGCGGCTAAAGAGGTTGTGGTGGTGGTCATAGCGTAACTCAGCGAGGTCTAAAGCCCTGATGGATTGCCGGTATCGATCTGCCATTAAAGCACTGATGCCTTGTTGCAAGTCCCACAACAAAGCATTGCTGTGGTCCTTATGCGCCATTTTTTTAGAAAAAGCGTAGGCTTGGTTAAACTGCTCTCCACTGTAATAGATTTGGTTAAAGCGTTGTAACTGCTCTCGATTGCCCGTGCAACCCGCCAAAAAGCCCAGCGCAACAATGGCAAGCACCCACGCATAAAGTTTTTTCATCGCCACACCCCTTTAAAGAGCCTTTTTGCCATTTTATCAAAATGTAAGCAAACATATAAGATAATTTAGTTTGCCTTTTCTTAGACCTATGCAATGGGGTTTTTAGACAACGCTTCAGGGTGGGAACACAGCAGAGCAACTAAAAGTCTTGTGTGCCTTAGCCATCTGAGAAGGGGCTTTTTAAACCACATCGAAGTTTTATGGAATGCGTGTTTTATTCATGGGGACTCCCCAATTTGCCCGTGTGGTGTTGCAACAACTCGTTTTAGAGGGCTTTGACATTGTCGGGCTTGTAACCCAGCCTAGCAAACCCTTTGGCAGGCATCACACCCCCAAAGACAGCGCAACCAAGGCCTTTATCTTAGAAAACCACCCAAATATCCCCATTTTGGAACCCCATAAAATTGATGCCAAAGCCCTGCAAGCCATCGCCGCACTTAAGCCCGATAAAATCGTGGTTGTGGCCTATGGCAAGATTTTGCCCCAGGCCTTGCTAGACATGGCCCCTTGTTTAAACTTGCACGGCTCGATTTTGCCCCAATTTCGGGGGGCAAGCCCCATGCAAGAAATGATTTTGCACGATTTGCCCCAATTTGGCGTGAGCGTGATTTTAATGGACGCACAAATGGACACGGGCGACATCTTGGGCGTGGCTTCGTTTGAAAAGGACAAGGATTATAACCTACAAGATTTGGGCGCAAGGCTCGCCCTCTTGGGGGCAGAGCTCATGGCAAGCGTACTGAGAAATTACGAGGACATCACCCCCACTCCCCAAGAGCACAGCCAAGCCACTTATTGCAAGAAAATCAGCAAAGTCGATGGGCTTGTGGATTTTAGCGAGGCGAGGCAAGTCTATTTAAAATACCTCGCCTACTACCCGTGGCCCGGGGTGTTTTTGCCAAGTGGTTTGAAACTTTTTGGGCTAGAGCTTTTAAGCGTAGCCCAAGAACACCCCGAGGGCAAGATTTTAACTTTAGATGGAGAGGGGGTGTTGGTGGGGTGCGCTAAGGGGGTGCTCAAAATCGCCCAATTACAAGCCCCGGGGAAACAAAAAGTCGCGGCTAAGAGTTATCTTAGTGGCAAACGCCTAAAAATAGGCGACATTCTAAGCTAATGCAGATTTTAGAATTTGACAGCCTGCCTTCTACGCAGATTTATCTCGCCACGCAGATCAAGAGTGGACATTTAAAGCCCCCCATTTGTGTGTGGGCCAAAAAGCAAAGTGCGGGCATCGGCAGTCGGGGGCAGGTGTGGGAGAGCGTCAATGAGGCTCTCACCTTCTCCTTTGCTTGTGTGATGGACACCAACACCCCTAAACAGAGTTTAAGTTTGTATTTTGGTTATCTCTTTAAACAGACCCTACACGCGTTGGGGCATCAAGAGGTGTGGCTCAAGTGGCCTAATGATTTGTATGTTGGAGAGGCGAAAGTGGGCGGGGTGATGAGCCAAATTTACAAGGACATGGTCATTTGTGGGATTGGATTGAACATTTGTGCGGATCAACACGCCGCCTTAGCTGTGTGCGCTAAAGAGGCCCTGCAAGCGTTTTTAGAGCGCATAGAAACTGCCCCCAAGTGGGCAGAGGTTTTTAAGGCTTATAAACAAGACTTTGAGCGCACCCACTCTGGGCAATTTTTTAAACACGAAAGCGGATTGATCTCCCTATCCACAGCCAAAATGCACCCCGATGGTGGGCTAGAGATCGCCGGACAAGTCTATCACGCCCTGCGCTAAAGCCAGCTACAAGCTTAAGCGTGCTAGAATGGGGGTTTTCATAACCAAAGGATTTGACGCATGAGCATTTCGATCAATGTCTATCTAATGGCGGTGGTGTTTGTCACCTTTCTTGCCTTGTTGGTGTTGCTTAATTCGTGGGTGTATCAGCCCTTGTTGGCATATATGGATGAGCGTCAAGAATCCATGGCAAAGGACAAACGCAACATAGACCAGCTCCACAGCGAGGCAGCCATACACCACAAAGAAGCCCAAAACATCCTAAAAGAGGCGCGGGTGCAAGCGGATAAAATCTTGCAAGATGCGCTCCACAACGCGAGGGCGGATTACGAATCGATTGTGGCGCAAAAGGAAAAGGAACTAGAAAAACAAGCCGAGCAAGTTAGCCTGGGATTAAAGGAAAGTAAAAGTAACTTGAAATTACAATTAGCCCGTGATTTGCCCGCTTTAGAGGCGTTATTGAAACTGAAAATATCTCAAATTTAAGGTTGATTTTGTTACAGCGCATGTTGTTTGGATTTTTGGTTTTTGGAGGCGCGGCGAGTGCTGCCCCTCTAGGGCATACAGACATTGTGATGCGGATACTCAACTTCATTTTGTTCATGGGGATTTTGTGGTATCTCACGGGCAACGCCTTTAAGAACATTTTAGCCACAAGGCGGGCAAAAATCTCCAAAAGCCTAGAACAGCTCCAAGAGGAACGCCAAGCCGCCAAAGAAGAGAAAGAAAAGGCATTAAAAGCCCTAGAGGAGGCGAAGGCGCAAGCGACTCAAATCGTTTCTAATGCCAAACAAGAAGCGTATTTACTCGCCCAAAAGTATGACCAGCAATCTAAAGCCACGATTGAAAAGCTGATTAAAGCACACCAGGCCATGCAAGAAAAAGAGAGCGAGCGCATGCAGGCCGAGGCGATTGCCGAAGTGCTGAACGATCTCTTTGAGGGAGCTAAGGCCGAGTTTAACACCCCCACTTACATGCACCTAATCCACAACAAAGTAGCCCAATGATAGAGCTGATCGCCGCCAAATACACCCAAGCCCTACGCCAAGCCCTAAGTCCGCAAGAGCTCACCCAAGCAATGGAAGCGTTGGAATCTCTATGCGCTCTTTATAGTTATCCCGATTTTGCAGATCTCATCAACTCCCCCAACTATCCCGACAGCCTAAAACAAGAGATTTTAGAACATTTTTTGGAGGAGAAAGAGGGCAAATTGCATCATTTGATCTGCCTGTTGGTCTTGCATAAACGCCTAAATTTGCTGCCCTTGATTTACAATGCCCTAAAAGCCCAAGCCCAAAGGGAGGAAAACATCTATCAAGGCTATCTTTACAGCGACAAAGAGCTGTCTTTAGAGCAGGTGCAACAGCTTGCCGGGCGAGTGTCGGCGCATTTTAACATCTCACTCAAGCTCAAAGCTCTGCACCAAGACAAAGAGGGCGTTCGTTTGGTGATCCCGGATTTGGAAGTGGAGATCGCTTTTTACAAAGAGAATTACTTCAACCAGCTTAGACAGCACATCATGCAAGCGGTGTAAACTTTAAAAAAAGGAGACAGATTGTTAAAACTAAAAGCCGAAGAAATCAGCGCAATCATTAAAGAGCGCATTGAAAACTTCACTCCCGACATCAACATCACCCAAGTGGGGCGGGTCATCGCCTACGCCGATGGTGTGGCAAAAGTCTATGGGCTCAAAGATGTGATGTCTTACGAAGTTGTGGAATTTGACACGGGCGATCGAGGGCTCGCGTCCAACCTTGAGGAGGGCTGCATTGGGGTGATTGTGCTGGGCGGGGGCAAGCACATCAAAGAAGGCACCTCGGTTAAACGCACCAAACAACTCATGAAAGTCCCTGTGGGCGATGCGGTCGTGGGGCGGGTCATCAACACTTTGGGCGAACCCATTGACGGGCGGGGGGCGATTGAAGCCGACACCTTTAGATTCGTGGAGCAAAAAGCCCCGGGCATTATGGATAGAAAATCCGTGCATGAGCCCTTGCAAACGGGCATCAAAGCCATCGATGCTCTCGTGCCCATCGGACGGGGGCAAAGGGAGCTCATCATCGGGGACAAACAAACCGGCAAAACGACCGTGGCGATCGACACAATCATCAACCAAAAAGACCAGAATGTGATCTGCATCTATGTGGCGATCGGACAAAAAGAATCCACCGTCGCCCAAGTGGTGCGTAAATTAGAGGAATACGGCGCGATGGAGTACAGCGTGGTGGTCAATGCCCCCGCCTCCGACTCGCCGGCTATGCAATACCTCGCCCCTTATGCCGGGGTTACCATTGGGGAATATTTTAGAGATCAAGGCCGGCACGCTTTGATCATTTATGATGACTTGAGCAAGCACGCTGTGGCTTACCGCGAAATCTCCTTGATTTTGCGTCGCCCCCCCGGGCGTGAAGCCTTCCCCGGCGATGTCTTTTACATCCACTCCAGACTCTTAGAGCGCGCCGCCAAAATGAGCGATGACAAAGGAGCGGGATCGCTCACCGCATTGCCCATCATTGAAACCCAAGCTGGCGATGTGTCCGCCTACATCCCCACCAATGTGATCTCCATCACAGACGGGCAGATTTTCTTAGAAACCGACCTTTTCTACTCCGGTATCCGCCCCGCGATCAATGTCGGCTTGTCGGTGTCGCGTGTGGGTGGGGCGGCACAAATTAAAGGCACGAAGCAAGTCGCCGGCACTTTGCGCCTAGACTTGGCACAATATAGAGAGTTGCAAGCCTTCTCGCAATTTGCCAGCGACTTAGATGAGGCCAGCCGCAAACAGCTAGAAAGAGGGCAGCGCATGGTGGAAGTGTTGAAACAACCCCCTTATTCACCTTTACCCATTGAAAAACAAATTGTGATGATCTACACAGGCGTTAAGGGCTTTTTAGACGATGTCCCCGCCAAAAAGGTTGTGGACTTTGAATCCAGCCTTTATCCCTTCTTGGAGTCCAAATACCCCAATATCCTAGAGGACATCCGCATGAAAAAAGCCCTTGACAAGGATTTAGAAGCCATGTTGAAAACGGCCATTGAAGAATTTAAGCTGGGCTTTTCTCTCTAGGGGGGTGCTATGGGCGGCAATTTAAAGGACATTAGAAAGAAAATCGCCAGCGTCAAGAACACGCAAAAAACCACCAGGGCCATGAAGCTCGTCTCCACTTCTAAGCTCAAAAAGACCGAAGAAGTGGCGCGCCGCTCCAAAGTCTTTGCCAATAAATTAAACGAAGTCTTTGCCGACATTTGCGCCAAGATCAAAACGCGGGGGCTTAAGAGCATTGAGAGTCAATATTTCCTAAAGCTCGAACAGTCCGAAGTGAAAAAGATCGACATCATTTTTGTTACGGCGGACAAGGGGCTTTGTGGGGGCTTTAACGCCGCCACAATCAAGGAAGTGGTGCGCTTGATCAGCCACTACACAACCCAAAATGTCAAGGTGCGCCTAAGGGGGATTGGCAAAAAGGGGATCGCCTACTTCACCTACAACGGGATCGATCTTTTAGACAGAGCCACGGATTTGAGCTCATCGCCCGATGCCGACAGAGCGGCGGCCTTTGTTGACAACGCCGTACAAGACTACTTAAATGGGCTGACTGACAGTGTCATCATCGTGCACAATGGCTTTAAAAACATGATCTCTCAAGAAATGAAGGTGCAAACGATCTTGCCATTAGATTTTAGCACCCAAATTGAAGAGGCCAAGAGCGAAAGCGAGGGGATCGTGATTGAGCCAGACAATGATGAGGGCGTGATTTTAGACTCGCTTGCGCGCAAATTCATCCACTTCAACATGTATTACGCCTTGCTAGACTCTCTAGCCGCTGAGCACAGCGCACGCATGCAAGCGATGGACACGGCGACAAACAACGCCGCGGATTTGGTCCGCACGCTCACCATTTCTTATAACAAAGCCCGCCAAGAGGCGATCACCACAGAGCTTGTGGAGATCAACGCCGGTGTGGAAGCGATCAAATAAAGGAGAATTATGGAAGGTAAAATTATTCAGGTCATGGGGCCTGTGGTGGATGTGGATTTCAAAGACTACTTGCCCGCCATTTACGAAGCTTTAGACATACACTACGACTTTGACGGCGAGGAAAAGCACTTGGTGTTGGAAGTCGCCGCCCACTTGGGCGACAATCGTGTGCGCACCATTGCGATGGACATGACAGAGGGCTTAACCAGAGGGCAAAAAGTCGTGGCGCGGGGCAGCATGATTGAAGTGCCCGTGGGCGAGGGGGTTTTGGGGCGCATTTTCAATGTGATCGGCGAGCCCATTGACAACCAGCCCCCCCTAGAGAAGAATACCTTAAAATGGCCCATCCACCGCCACGCACCCGCTTTCGATCAACAAAGCACTAAAACCGAAATGTTTGAAACGGGGATCAAAGTTGTGGATTTGTTAGCCCCTTATTCTAAGGGCGGCAAGGTGGGGCTTTTTGGGGGCGCGGGCGTGGGCAAGACCGTGATCATCATGGAGCTCATCCACAATGTCGCCTACAAGCACAGCGGTTACTCTGTCTTTGCCGGTGTGGGTGAGCGTACCAGAGAGGGCAACGACCTTTATCACGAAATGAAAGAGGGCGGGGTGTTGGATAAAGTTGCCCTGTGCTACGGGCAAATGAACGAGCCCCCGGGGGCAAGGAATCGCATCGCCTTCACAGGGCTAACGATGGCGGAGTATTTTAGGGATGAAAAGGGCTTGGATATTTTGATGTTCATTGACAACATCTTTAGATACGCCCAATCGGGGGCGGAAATGTCCGCGCTTTTAGGGCGTATCCCCTCTGCGGTGGGTTATCAGCCCACTTTGGCCAGTGAAATGGGCAAACTCCAAGAGCGCATCACCTCCACCAAAAACGGCTCGATCACTTCTGTGCAAGCCGTGTATGTGCCCGCCGATGACTTGACCGACCCCGCCCCCGCCTCGGTGTTCGCCCACTTGGATGCGACCACCGTGCTTAACCGCAAAATTGCCGAAAAGGGGATTTACCCTGCAGTCGATCCGCTCGACTCCACTTCGCGCATTTTAGACCCGCAGGTGATCGGCGATGAGCATTACAGAGTGGCTACGGGAACCCAACAAATCTTGCAAAAATATAAAGACTTGCAGGACATCATCGCCATTTTGGGGATGGACGAACTCTCTGAAGAGGATAAAAAGATTGTGGAACGCGCCCGTAAGGTAGAAAAATTCTTATCCCAGCCCTTCTTTGTGGCAGAGGTCTTCACCGGCAGCCCGGGCAAGTATGTTACGCTCAAAGAAACCTTAGAGGGCTTTGGGGGGATTTTAGAGGGCAAATACGATGACATCCCCGAAAACGCCTTTTACATGGTCGGCAATATCCAAGAGGTCGTGGAGAAATACGAGAAAATGAAAACAGAGGGCAAAAAGAACGCTTCTTAAGGATTGCAGATGGAATTAGCGGTGAGTATTGTTGTCCCGCAAGGTTTGATCTTTTCTGGACAAGTGGATCGGGTAACACTGCCCGGAGCTCAGGGTGAGTTTGGGGTTTTAAAGGGGCACAGCAACCTAGTGTCCTTACTCAAAAGTGGGGTGATTGAGATCATTAGAGAGGGGCAAGTGAGCTTGATCGCCATCAGTTGGGGCTATGTAGAAGTGCGTAGCGACAGCGTGGATATCCTCGCCGATGGCGCAGTGTTCATCAAGGGCGATGATGCCGTGTATGAGGCAAAGAAACTCTTAGAAGATGCTAGTTCAGATCGCCTTGCAATCTCTAGCGTGATCGCCCGCATTGAAGCGCACGGTTTGAGGTAGCCGTGGCGGCGATCCAAAACTTCTTGGCGACGAGCGGGTTTGTCCCCATTTTTGTGCTCGGTTGGCTTTCTTTCTACTTGATCCTAACCCTTTGGGTGTTTTTTTATAAATATGTCTCGATCAAAGGCAATGTTTCTAAGGAGCAACTCTCTTTGGAGGCGCTCATGGCGGGAGCGCGCAAGGACTTGCGCTTAAAAAGCGCACTCTTTAGCAGTGCTCCTGAAAAGCCCACGAAAGAGTGGTTGGCGGTGTGGAAAAACCAGCTTTTAAAGGAGAACACCACGGGGTTAGTGGTCCTTAGCATCATCGCCAGCACCGCCCCCTTTGTGGGGTTGTTTGGCACTGTTGTGGAGATTTTAGAAACCTTTAGCCGTTTGGGTGGACAAGTGTCCTTTGATGTGATCGCCCCCGTGATCTCTAAAGCCTTAGTCGCCACCGCAGCAGGGATTTTGACCGCCATCCCGGCTTACTCTTTCTTTTTGATTTTAAAGCGCAAAGTCTACGATCTCTCTGTGTATGCCCAAATGCAAATCGATTTTTTAATGGCAAAAGAGCATGATGGATTTTGAAGTTTGGGATAATGACAAACCCGAACTCAACATCACCCCTTTGGTGGATATCATGTTGGTACTTTTAGCAATCTTGATGGTCACCACGCCCACGATCACCTATAAAGAAAACATCCAGCTTCCACACGGCTCTAAAAACGCCCGTGCGTCCAAAACCCAATTTTTAGAGGTGCGTATGGACTTAGCGGGCAAGATTTATGTCAATGAGCGCACCTACTCACTCGCCAATTTTGCCGACTCGTTCCAACTGTGGGCAAAACAGCTGGACAAGAGCATGGCCGTGCATGTACGGGCGGACAAACGCCTCACTTACGACAAAATCATTTATCTTCTCAAGAGCCTTAGAGAAGCGGGGTTTTACAAGGTTTCTCTAGTTACAAGTGCCTGATGCGTGCGGGTCTATTTGTGGGCTGTGGCTTGTTAGCCCTGTTGTGTTATGCCTTGCTTTTGGGCTTGTTGCTCTTTAAACCCGCTGAAAGCATCCCCCCTTGGCCATCCCCCCATAGAGGTGGATTTGATCGACAATCCGCCCCCTCCTAGCCCCACCCCACAAGAGATCGGTCTGGGGGTGAGGGACATGTTTAGCGCCATCCCAGACAAACAAGCCCCTGAAAATGACCCCCAAGAAGCCAAGGCCGTGCAAAAAGCCCAAGACTTGCTAAGAAACATCCAATTTGACAAGCTAGACACAAGCACCTTTAAGGACCTGCAAGAGAGTTTGGCGCAATTAGAGGACATCAAAGACTTGCAGGCCAAAAAAATGGAGGTGCAAGTCCCCAAAGAGGAAGAGAGCGCCCTCAAAGAGGACCAGGCATGGTTTGCCGCCATTTATCAAATTTTGTACTCCCAGTGGAAGTCAAGCTTTGATCAAAAAACTTCTGTGGGGGCGCTCATCACCATTTATCCCAGCGGACAGATGCGCTTTAGTCTTGTGGATTTTTCGCCCTTTAGGGAGTATAACCAGCAAATAGAAAAATTATTGACCCATTTGCAAGGGCAGAACTTTCCCCCCTACCCGCAAGGGCGGGCGATCACTTTAAAAGTCAACTTCAAAACAAAGGACAAATGATGCGGATCATGTGGCTTTTTATAGCCTTGAGTTTAGGGTTTTTGAGTGCAGCGGATGCGACCCTAGACATTGTCAAAACCATTGAAAAATTGCCTAAAGTCCTTGTAAGCACAATAGGCAACGACCCCTACTTAAAAAAGATTGCAAATTTGCTTGTGGCGGATTTGAAGGTGAGCGGACATTTCAACGCTTTGGGGGCTAATGTGGCGGCCAATGAGGCACAGGGGGCGCAGTTGGTGGTGCAGCTGCAGGCCAGCCAACCCAATGTCATTAATGCCAAACTCTACAACGCCACCACTAAGGAAGTCCAAAGCAATAAGGATTACCAATTCAACACCAAAGAGCTTTATCCCTTCATCGCCCATAAAATCGCCATAGATGCCAATGGCATTGCCAACGCTGCCCCCATCGATTGGATGGCGCGCATGGTGGTGTTCTCTAAATTCTTGCGCCCCGGGGTTACAAGCATTGTGGTTGCCGATTACACGCTCACTTACCAGCAAGAAATCATTAAAAATAACCTTTTAAATGTGTTCCCCAAATGGGCGAATGCCGATCAGAGCGCAATTTACTACACCCAGTATTTGCGCCAGCCCACGATCATTAAATACAATGTCCGCACAGGCGAGAGTGAAGTGATCACCCAAAGTCAGGGCATGGCAGCCGTGTCTAGCGTGAGTGCCAATGGGCGTAAGTTGTTGCTCTCCCTTGCACCCAAAGGGCAGACAGACATCTACCTTTACGACACAAAGGATAAAGAATTGCAACGACTCACTTCTTACAGCGGGATCGATGTGATGGGTAATTTTGTGGAGAATGAAAAGGCGATGGTGTTTGTGTCGGACCGCTCGGGTTATCCTAATGTCTACCTAAAAAAACTGAGCCTAAACGCCCCTGTAGAGCAAGTGGTCTTTTATTCCAAAAACAACGACTCGGTCGCGTCTTTTGGGGATTATGTGGTGTATGTGAGCCGAGAAGAGGGGGATGCCAACGGCCAAAGCCCCTTTAACTTGCATTTAATCAGCCTAAAGGGCGATTATGTACGCCGCTTGACGGCTAGCGGGGTGAATCAAATGCCTAGATTTTCTAAGGATGGCAAAGTGGTGATGTTCTTAAAGAAGGCAGCGGCGCAAAACGCGTTGGGCGTGATTTTGCTTGAAACCAACCAAAGTTACTTGTTTCCCCTAGAAAATCTCAATGTCCAGTCCTTTGACTGGTAGTCGCTTTAAGTCTTGTTAAAAGAGTGGGGTGTATAATTGAGCTTTGTTTTGTTGATTAAAAACTGAAGGAGTGTTATGAAGAAGTGGTTTTTAGCCGGTGCGGTTGTGGCGGCGTGTGTGTTGATGACAGGATGTGTGGGCGATCACGAGGCTGAGGCGACACCCCAAACCCCACCAAAGGCCCAAGAAGCTGCCCCCGCCCCCGCCCCCCAACCTAAGCCAGAGGAACACACCGCTAAAAGAAGAGGTGCAAACCAAACCCGTAGAAAAACCCAAACCCCATGTAGAGAGCGGTACGATTGTCGGGCAAGTGTACTTTGACTTTGACAAGTACAATGTGCGCGAGGACATGCAAAGCGCGATCGATGAAGCCGTGAAAAAAGTCCAAGAATATGGCATGAAAGTGCTCTTAGAGGGCAATACCGATGAATTTGGCACAGGCGAATACAACTTTGCGCTGGGCAACAAAAGAGGCCTTAGTGTGAAAGATGTTTTAACTGTTAAGGGCATTAGTGCGGACAACATTAAAGTGGTGAGCTTTGGGGAAACCAAACCCATTTGCCAAGAAAAAACTAAAGAGTGCTACCACAAAAACCGCCGTGTTGACATCAAAGTTGTGGACTAAGTGCGGTTTTTAGGCTTGTTGGTGGGGGGGATTTTATGCGCCGAGCCTTCCGCCTTTGAGCTGCAAAGCGGAGCGACCAAACAAGAGTTAAACACCCTAAAAAACAGCAATAAAAATCTGGGCGACATCTTGACCACACTCAAAGGACAGACCGATGGTCTGTTGCAGGGGCAGGAGGGCCTAAGAAGCTTAGTGGAGGGGCAGGGAATCAGGCTTAAAAAAGCCATAGATGCCCTAAGTGTCCACAGCGACAAACTAAGAGCCTTAAAAAGTACCCAAGAAACCCAAGCCGATCTCATCAAACAACAAGCCGACCTCATCAACACCTTAAAAGCCCAAATCCAAACCAACCAAGAAACCCTAGCCAACTTTGAAAAAAAGAATCAAGAAACCCAAAAACTCCTAGAGGACATGCGTGCTGACTTTGCCACGAAGTTACAAAAGTTGCAAAAATCCATAGACAGCCAAGCCAATGCGAACAACCAAAAACTTAAAGAGCTTGTTGCGTTGCAAAGCCAAATGTTGCGATCCAAGAAAGAGCAAGATTTTAACAAAGACCCCGCACAAAAAGAAGCCATAGATAAAGAGGCGCACGCTCTTTTTGAAACCAAACGCTATCAAGGGGCGCAAGAGCGGTTTGCGTGGCTAGCAAGCCTACCCTACAAGAGCGCTTACATGAATTACATGGCAGGCGAGTCGGCTTACTTTGCCAAGTCCTACCAGAGTGCCATTAATTTTTTTAAAAAGAGCGCCATGCTCGATGACAAGACAAGTTACATGCCCACCTTGCTCTACCACACCGCCCTAGCTTTCAAGCACATAAAAAACCACGCCAATTATAAAAAATTCTTACAGACTCTTTCTAGGCTCTACCCTGAGAGCGAACAGGGTAAGAAAGCTAAAAATCTTTTGGAACAAAAGCCCAAAAAAACGCTAAAATAACCCCCCAGCTAAAAAGAAAGGACACGCATGCAAAACCAGGTTGCGATCATTGAATACGAAGTGAGAGATCACACTACACAGGAAGTGCTCGATTCAAACATTGGCAAGAAACCCCTAGAGTTTTTGGTGGGGGCAGGGCAGGTGATTGTGGGGCTTGAAAAGGCGGTGCAACAAGCAGAGGTGGGGCAAACCCTAAATATTGTCATCCCTCCCCACGATGCCTACGGCGCATACCGCACCGATTACCTCCAAGAGGTGCCTAGGGATCAATTTGAGGGCATTGAACTTAAAAGAGGCATGACCTTGTTCGGACAGGGCGAAAACAACGAGAGCGTGCAAGTGAGCGTGAAGGACTTTAGCGATCGAATGGTGATGCTCGATTATAACCACCCCCTAGCGGGCAAGGAGCTCAGTTTTCAATTCACACTCTTAGGGCTAAGAGAAGCCACAGAGCAAGAAGTGTTGAAGAGCCAAGCCCCCGCCAAACAATGTTGCGGTGGCGGGTGCGGTTGCTCCCACTAAGGCATTGAACTAGGCAACTCCATGGCCTAGCCAAACCCTCCAGCCGCCTTTAAAACGCCTATCCCGCTGGGCGTGCTCCTTATATCCACACGAAAACCCCCTAGCCACAGCCCAACTCAAACCCTAGCCAAATCACAAGCCTCTAAAAACTTAGCCACACCCAGCCCAGCCAAACTAAAAAGAGTCTAAGCACACCAACACCCCCTCTACTAAAAACCCTAGCCACGCCAAAATCAAGTCAAAACCTCTAGCTGTACTAAACAAAACTAAAAATCGCACAATGCTTACATAGGGCGCACCACCAGAACCTCTTTAAAACTAGAAAAAAACTAGACTAAATGTGCGAAAAACGCCTTTTCATCTAAAATGCGCACCCCTAGACTTTGCGCCTTTGCTAACTTTGAACCGGGGTTGTCGCCACAGATGAGGTAATCTGTTTGCCGATTCACGCTTGTTTGGATGTGTGCGCCTTGTTGTTCGAGTTGTTGGCAAATCGCAGCTCTAGGCTGGCTAAGTGTGCCTGTGAGCACCACATTTTTACCCGCAAAAAATCCGCTCTCTTGTGGCTTGGTGGGGGTGTGGGCTGTGGGCACAATGTGGCTTAAAAGCGTTGCAATCAAGGCTTTGTTTTCTTGCACCCACGCCACAAAAGAGCGGGCGATTTTTTCCTCAAAGCCCTTGAGCTTCGTGATTTGCGCGGTGGTGGCGTTAAAGACCTCTAAGCCAAAGGCGTTGGCTAGAACTTGGCTCGCCCCCTTGCCGACATGCTCAATGCCTAGAGCGCAGAGAAACCGCCACAGCGGGGCGTGCTTGGTGTTATTGATCGCTTTAATGAGATTGTCTGCCCTTTTTTCTTGCCAGCCCTCTAAGGCCAATAAGTCTTGCTTTTTTAAGGTGTATAAATCCGCCACACCTCCAATGAGCCCCGCTTGTAAGAGTTGCCGCGCGACTTTATCGCCCAGCCCCTTGATCTCTAGCCCTTGTTTAGACGCAAAGTAGACGATGCTCTCTTGCACCCTTGCAGGGCATTTAACATTGGGGCAAACAAGCCCCCTAGCCCGATTCCTCAAGTCCAAATCACAGCGGGTGCAATATTCTTTATAGACCAAATCCTCCCCACACTCTAAGCACAGACTTGGCATGCCGACTTTGTGGGCACACTTGGGGCATTTTTGCTGTTGGGGGCCTAAGGGGGTGTGGCAGACGGGGCAGTGGGTGGGCTTTTTAAAAAATCGCACACACTTGGGGCAGAAATTGGGCTTGTTTTTCAGCAGTAGGGCGTTGTTGCAGGCGGGGCAGACATTTAAAGCTTGGGCTTGCAAGGCGGTGTTACAGCTGGGGCAGTGGGTGGGGGGTGATTTTTGCTTGGGTGTGATCTCTTAGCTCTTTTAGGGGGCGTAAGATTTTAGGGATCACCTCACCACTACGCACCACGACCACGATGTCGTTGATTTGTAAATCTTGTTGCTCAATTTGGGTGTAATTGTCTAGGGTTGCGCGCGACACCAACGCCCCTTGCACGAACACGGGCTCTAAAACGCCCACAGGGGTGATCGCCCCGCTACGCCCTACTTGGTTGAGCACTTTTAAAAGTTTGGTGCATTTTTCAGCGGTGGGGAATTTGTAGGCAATGGCAAAGCGGGGGGCTTTGATGGTGAAACCCAAAGAGCGTTGCAATTCTAAATTATCCAGAATGGCGACCATGCCATCGGCTTCATAGGGCAAATTGGGGCGTTTGGCGCTAAAGGCGCTAAAGGCTTCTTGTATCTGTTGAGCACTCTCGCACGCCACAAAGTCTAAGCCCAAAAAGCCCCACTCTTGTACTTCTTGCATGGCTTGTTTGAAACTTGTAAACTCTTGAGCGCAAAACCCTAGCCCCCATGGGTAAAAGGTGAGCTTTCTTTGGGCGGTTATGCCTGAGTTTAGTTGGCGCAAACTGCCCACGCTGGCGTTTCTGGCATTGGCAAAGGGGGCTAAACCTTGCGCCAATCTGTCGGCATTCAGGGCGTTAAAGTCTTTTTTAAGCAACAGCACTTCGCCTCTAATTTCAATGGGTTTGGTGTAGGGGATTTTAAGGGGGATGGAGCGGATGGTCTTGACGTTGTGGGTAACAAGTTCACCCACCACGCCATTGCCCCGCATGCTCGCGCTCACCAAATGCCCGTCTTCATAGTAGAGATTGAGCGATGCCCCGTCTAGTTTAGGCGAGCAGATGAAGGACTCTAGGGGGGCTTTGGCAAAGTCGCTTAAGCGTTTGAGCCACTCTTGTAATTCTTTGAAGCTAAAGACATTGTCTAAGCTCCACATACGCGCTTTATGTTCTTGTTTGGGCAAGAAAGGCATCACTTCGCCCCCCACTCTTTGTGTGGGGGAGTGGGGCAAAATGTCCTCTGGGTGCGCTTGCTCGTAGGCGAGGGCTTGGTGGTAGAGTTGGTCGTAAATCTCATCGCTGACTAAGGGTTTTGCCAACACATAGTAATGGTGGGCGTAAAGGCAAAGATTTTCTACTAGGTTGTGGTAGTCTTGTAAAGTTTGGATCATTAGCCAGTCTTTGCTATAATGGGGTTTTGTGCGGATTTTAGATTAAAAGAGCTTAAGATAAGGGGCGTGATTGATTAGCGACATTGACAGCACCATTTCCTTACACCTCAACAACGAGGCGCAATTTTTGTGCTTCACCTTGAGCAGCGATGAGAACAACGATGCCGAGTTGTATGGCATCAATATTTTTAAAATCCGCGAGATCATCCATTACGAAGGCGATGTGACTGAAACCGTGGGGGGCAATGACAGCATGATGCTGGGCTTTCTCACCATAAGAGGTGAGTCTGTGCCCCTGATCGATGTGAACCGATGGCTGTACTTCGACCATAATGACCCCAATAGGGATTTGAGCCAAGTCTCTGTCAAGAGCGATCAAAATTTAGTCATTGTGTGCGAGTTTTCTAGCTGTGTCGTGGGACTTAAGATTTTCTCCATTAAACGGATCGTGCATAAACATTGGGGGGAGATCAGCGTGGGGGGTAAACAGGGCCTTAGTGCAGCGGGTAAGGTCAACGCAATCACGAGATTCGAACAAGATCGGGTGATCCAAATCTTAGATGTGGAGAAAATGTTGGCAGACACTTTCCCCACCATGCAAGAGCTCGATCAGCTCAAAGAGCAGTTTGTAGAAGCCATTAAAAGCGATAAACTGATTTTCATCGCCGAAGATTCGCAGGTGGCGATGCATAATTTAGAGCGCATCATCGATGGATTAAAGCTCAAATACGAGGCCTTCCCCAATGGGGATGCATTGTTGAAACGCTTGTTTGCTGCAAACATGATCGATAAAGTCGGGGCCGTGATCACGGATTTGGAAATGCCCATGGTGTCTGGCTTTGAAGTGTTAAAGCGCATTAAAGCCGATGCAAGGACCAAGCATTTACCCGTGATCGTCAACTCGTCCATGAGCAGCGAGTCGAACAAGCAATTAGCAGACTCTTTGCACGCCGATGGGTTTGTGATTAAATCACACCCTAATGAAATCCAGGAATTACTCCAAGAATACTTAAAACACTAAGGGCAAACATGTTAAGGACACAATTATGTGCTGAGGTCGGGCTGTGTGATACACAAAAGAGAGTGAAACTCTGTGGGTGGTGCCACAACTACCGCGACCACGGAGGCGTGATTTTCATTGATTTGCGCGATAAAAGCGGGTTAGTCCAGCTTGTGTGCGACCCCACTTCTAAGGCTTACACACAAGCTAGCCTTGTGAGGCACGAAGATGTGTTGATTGTGGAGGGTGTGGTGCGCCCAAGAGGAGAGGGCTTAGAAAACCCCAAGCTTGCCACAGGGGCCATTGAAGTCGTGCTTGAGGACTTGTGCCTTGAAAACAAAAGCCTAACCCCGCCCATTGCCATCGGCGATCCTAGCGTCAATGAGGACTTGCGCTTGCAATACCGCTTTTTGGATTTGCGCTCGCCTAAAGCCTATGGCATTTTTAAAATGCGCAGCAAGGTGGCTAAGGCGGTGCGAGATTGCCTAGATGGCCTAGACTTCTTAGAAATTGAAACCCCCATGCTCTCTAAAACCACGCCTGAAGGGGCACGCGACTTTTTGATCCCCAGCCGTGTCCATGACGGGCAGTTTTTCGCTTTGCCCCAAAGCCCTCAACTCTTTAAACAAATCTTGATGGTGGCAGGGATGGACCGCTATTACCAAATTGTCAAATGCTTTAGAGATGAGGACTTGCGCGCAGACAGACAGCCCGAATTTACCCAAATCGATGTGGAGATGAGCTTTTGCACGCAAGAAGACATCATGCAAGTTGCCGAAACCTTGCTAAAAGCTGTCTTTAAAGTGGCCGGCATTGACATTAACCCCCCCTTTAAGCACATGACCTACAAAGAGGCAACAGAGAGCTATGGCAGCGACAAGCCAGACTTGCGTTTTGGCATGCCCCTTGTGGAGGTGGGGGATTTGTTCGTAAGCTCCAACAATGAGATTTTTAAAACGATCGCCAGCGACCCTAAACACAACCGCTTTAAAGCTCTAAAAGTTGAAAAAGGCGACACGCTTTTAAGCCGTAAAGATTTAGCCCAGCTCGAGGACTTTGTGCGCCAATTTGGGGCAAAGGGGCTGGCTTACATCCAAATGAAGGCGGAGGGGCCCAAGGGACCCTTAGTGAAATTCTTAGAACCCCAAGCCTTAAATGAGCTCTTAGAGCGGACAGAAGCTAAAGAGGGGGATTTGCTCTTTTTTGGGGCGGGCGCAAAGGCGGTCGTTTTAGATTACATGGGGCGTTTGCGTTTGAAACTCGGGCAAGATTTAAACTTGATCGATCCTGACGAATTTAACTTCTTGTGGGTGGTGGATTTTCCCATGTTTGAAAGGGTGGAGGGCAAGCTCAGTGCCATGCACCACCCTTTTACCATGCCCAAAGACATTGACAACACCGACTTAGAGGACATGCAATCCATCGCTTATGACATTGTGCTCAATGGCGTGGAGCTAGGGGGGGGGAGTTTGCGTATGCACCAAGAGGCGTTGCAGAAAAAGGTCTTTGCCCTGCTTGGCATTAGTGAGCAGGAGGCGCAGGAAAAATTTGGCTTTTTGCTAGAGGCTTTGCGTTATGGCGCGCCCCCCCATGGAGGCTTTGCCATCGGCTTTGATCGGCTCATCATGCTCTTAGCCAAAGCCCCCAGCATTCGCGAAGTCATTGCCTTTCCTAAAACCCAAAAGGCGACTTGTTTGTTAAGCAAGGCCCCCAGCCCTGCTAGTGAAGAGCAGTTAAGGGAGTTGCATATCCGCTTGAGAAACCCCAAACATTAACCAAACCATTAAAGGATGACATAGACATGAAAGCGTTATTTTTAATCATCGGCGCGCCGGGCAGTGGCAAGACCACGGATGCGCAACTCATAGCCGAGCGCAACAGCGACACTATGGTGCATTACTCCACAGGGGATTTACTAAGAGCTGAGATTGCCAGCCAAAGCGAGCGGGGCAGGCACATTGCCAGCTTCACGAATAAGGGCGAGTTAGTCCCCCTAGAAATCGTCATCGACACCATCATCACCGCCATTAAAAACGCCCCTAAAGAGGTGATCATCATTGACGGCTACCCCCGCTCTTTAGAGCAAATGCACGCTTTAGACAGAGTGCTAAAAGCCCAAGAAGAGGTGAAGTTAAAAGGCGTGATCGAGGTGAGCGTGGGCGAAGCGGTGGCAAGAGAGAGGGTTTTAGGGCGCTCAAGGGGCGATGACGACAATGTCGAGGTGTTTAACAACCGCATGCAGGTGTATTTAAAGCCCCTAGAGAGCATTGTAGAGTTTTACAAAGCCCTAGAGGTGCACCAGCAAATCAATGGCGAAAGAAGCATTGAAGCCATTGTCGCCGACATTGAAGCCTACATTAAAACCCACATAAAGGATAAAAATGGACTTGTCAAAAATTAAAGCGGGCGAGGCAAACGCCCTGAACGCCGTGATTGAAATCCCCTACCAATCTAAGGTCAAATACGAGGTGGATAAGGACAGCGGAGCGGTGTTGGTCGATCGCGTCATGTACCCTTCTATGGTGTACCCGGCTAATTACGGCTTTGTGCCCCACACTTTGAGCCTTGATGGCGACCCTGCGGACATTTTGGTGTTGAACGAAGACCCCCTAATGCCCGGCAGTGTCATTAAATGCCGTTTAATCGGGGTGCTCGTCATGGAAGATGAAAGCGGGCTTGATGAGAAACTCTTAGCCGTGCCTTTAAGCAAAATTGACCCAAGATATGACAACATTAAAGACCTACACGACTTGCCCCCTATTGTGTTGCAAAAAATCAAACACTTCTTTGAAACCTACAAAGATTTAGAGCCCGAAAAATGGGTGAAAATCAAGGACTTTGGCGACAAGGCACAAGCCGAAGAAATCTTTAAAAAAGCCCTAGCCAACTACAACAGCAAGGCATGTTAAGCCTACAACAGAAAGCCCCCTACACCCCCCACCCCCTAGCCCTTTACGCCCACTTGCAGGGGGCGAACACGCTCTTGTTAGAGAGCGCACAAGTAGAAAATAAAAAACACACTAAATCGATCATTTTGGCGAAGGCGTGTTTAAAACTTGTGTGCCAAGATGCGAAGGTGTGCCTAGAGGCTTTAAATGCCAACGGGCAAGCCTTGCTAGACAAAATGGCAAAAGTGCTAGAGCTAGAGCCCAAACAAAGAGCGTTAGAAAAGACCTATGCCAAAGACACCACCCTAAGCGATGAGTTTAGCAAGCTTAAAAGTGCTAGCCCACTTGATTGCTTAAGGGCGGTGTTTAAAAGCGTAGACACTTCTACAACCCCCCCCTTTGGGCTGTTTTGTGGGGGGTATTTTGGCTTTGAGTTCATCGGGGCGTTTGAGGACTTGCCCCGCCTAGAGGCAACAGACAACACCGCCCCCGATTTTATCTTTTTCGTGGCACAAAATTTAATTTTAATCGACCACCAAGCTAAGAGCACCCAAATCTTTGGTTCTTGCTTTGCCCCCACTTTTAAAGAGCAAATCCAAGCCGAAATAGACCATCTAGCTCGCCTAAATCCCGCCCCCTTTAGCCCCAAGACAAGCCCCCAAGAGAGCAACCTAAGCACCAATGGCACAGATGCAGACTTTGCTAAGATGGTCCTAGCCCTGCAAGAGCAAATCAAGCAGGGCGAGATCTTCCAAGCCGTGCCCTCACGAAGCTTTTATTTAGAGTGCAAAGAGCCCTTAAGTGCCTACCACCACCTAAAAGAGCAAAACCCCAGCCCCTACATGTTTTACATGCAGACAGAGGATTTTACCCTCTTTGGGGCAAGCCCTGAAAGTGCCCTAAAGTATGACGCCAGCACCAATTTAGTCCAAATTTACCCCATTGCCGGCACCCGCCCACGGGGCAAAAACCCCGATGGCAGCCTTAACCTAGACTTGGACAACCGCCTAGAATTAGACTTGCAAAACGACCCCAAAGAGCGGGCAGAGCATATCATGCTCGTGGATTTAGCCCGCAACGACATTGCCCGCGTGGCAAAACCCTTCAGCCGTGTGGTGTCAAAACTCTTAAAAGTGGAGAAATTCTCCCATGTGATGCATTTAACTTCTGCCGTGCAGGGCGCGCTAAAAGAGGGCTTAGACGCACTGCACGCCTACCAAAGTTTTATGAACGCCGGGACTTTAAGCGGCGCGCCCAAAATCGCCGCTTTAAAGCTCATCGCCACACTAGAGGGCAAGAGACGGGGCTCTTATGGAGGGTCTATGGGCTATTTATGCGCCGATGGGTCGATGGATAGCTGTATCATCATCCGTTCAGCGTTCGTGCAAAACGGGCGGGCTGTGGTGCAAACGGGGGCGGGGATTGTGCTAGACAGCCTAGTGGAGGCAGAGATTGCCGAAACCAAGGCCAAATCCAAATCCGTGATCTCTGCCATTTTAAAGACACACGCATGAAAATTTACTTCATTGATAATTTCGACTCTTTCACCTATAACCTTGTCTATGACTTAGAGGGGCTGGGGCACTCTGTTTTAGTCTTACGCAACACCACCCCAGCCCCCCTGCTTTTAGAGTATATGCAGGTAGAAAAAGAAAAACCCTTGTTGTTTATCTCCCCGGGTCCGGGCAATCCCACGCACTCGGGGCAACTTTTAGCCATGATTGATGCCATAAAGGGCAAATACCCCATTTTGGGGGTGTGTTTGGGTTTGCAAGCTTTGGCGCAAAGCTATGGAGCGCGCATTGTCAAAAGCCCTAGCATTGTGCATGGCAAAAGCTCCACAATCACCCTAGAGCCCTTTGAAGCCTTTAGGGGTTTGGGGGATTCTTTACAAGTGGGGCGTTACCACTCTTTAATGGCGGCCAATTTACCCCCTTGTTTGCAAGTCATCGCCCATTGTGGCGAGATTGTGATGGGGATTTACCACGCTAAAGACAAAGCCCTAGCTTATCAGTTCCACCCCGAGAGCATTTTAACGCTCAAGGGGGCGCAGTTGTTGCAACAAAGCTTAGAGTTTATACAAAGCTAGAACAAATAAGCGTAGGACACGAGCCAATAGTAAAAATCCATCGCCAAGTTCTTTTGACGGATGGATTGCACCTTGCCAAAAGGGATTTTCACCCCTAACTCCACGCGTTGTTTTTGTGCGATGGTGCTGCCCACGCCAAAATTCACCACCCCGTTATAGCCCATGAAAGAGAGGTGATCGACAGAACTATGCAAAGTCATGGCCCCTTGGAAATAACCAAAGCCCACGCCCACAAAAGTGCCGAAACTAAATTTCTTGCTGTGGTAAAAGTCGTTCACCATGTCTAAGTGGACATCCATGAATGAATACACATCGGTGTTAAAGGCGGTGGGTTTTAAGGTTTGGATGTAATCTATTTGCGCACGCAAAGACACATAACGGCTGGGATTGAACTGGTAGCCCGCCTTAAGCCCCCATAAAAAGGAATTATTGTAGGGTTGTTTGGCAACATTGTAGGTCGAAAAACCCGTTGTAACCCCGATAAACACCTGATTCTTTGGCAGGACTTGCTGTTGTGCCAACGCCACGCCCACCAGCCCTAAGACCCCTAAAGCCCATTTATTCACTTATCGCCCCGATAGAATTTTTTGAGCTTGTCATCTAGAGGGGCTAGTAGGCGATAAAAGATAGGTACCACCAGCAAGCTAAGCATCATAGACACCAAAAGCCCCCCACTCATAGCAATACCGATGGGCGATTTCATCGCTGAACCCTGCCCCACGGCGATGGCTAAGGGCAACATCCCAAAGACCATTGCGATGGTGGTCATCAAAATAGGCCTTAGGCGCGATTCGCCCGCCAACACGATCGCTTCTTCAATGCTGTGCCCTTCTTTACGGCGGTCGTTGGCAATGTCGATGATGAGGGTGGCGTTTTTGCCCACCATGCCAATGAGCAAAATCAGCCCCATTAAAGAGAACAAGCTCATGGATTGGTGCACCATCCCCAAAGCAAAGAATGCCCCCGAGAAGCTTAAGGGCATCGTAACCATGATGATCAAAGGCTCTAAGAGCGATTCGTAAAGGGCGGCTAAAATCATATAGATGAGGATAAAGGCGGTCGCGATCGCCACGCCAAAGGCATCGTTGCTCTCCTTAAGGCGGTCTGACTCGCCCGTGAAGCGGAAAGCCGCCCCCTTAACCAACCATTGATCTTTGTGTTTTTCCACTTGGCTCAACAGCTCGCCCAAATTTGCACCCCTAGCCGGGCGTGCCAAGACCGTTACACTCCTTTGACGGTTGTAGCGGGTGATGTTGGAAGCCACTTTGCGTTCAATCACTTCAATCAGCCCGTCTAAAAACATCAACTTGCCGTCTTTATTTTTAATCTGCAGTCGTTTGATATCATCTATGTTTGTTTTTTTATCTGCCGGGACTCTAATGATGATGTCGTATTCCTTGCCATTTTCCTTAAAATAGCTCACCCGATTCTCCCCCGAAAAGGCATTGCTCACCACACTCGCAATGTCTTGTGCGGTTACGCCATACTTGGTCGTGGTTGCCCTTAAAACGCGCAGTTGGTATTGGGTTTGGTAGTCGGAGGTGTTGGTGTGATAACCCGCCACTTTGCCTTTCATCTCAGGGCTTTCTAGCAAGAAGTGTTGCAACTTTGCCACGCTCTCATCCACGAGCTTTTGTGTGGGGGCATAGACAAACACCTGAAACGCCGAGTTGTCCCCCCCGCCAATGAGGGGTACTTCGGCTAAGTTGATGGATTGCAAGTCCTTAGCCTCGGGGATGGCTCTTAGTTTGTGGCGCATCTCCTCCATAATCACAAATTGATTCTTTTTGTGATTCTTCTTTAGTTTGACATAGAATTTGCCCTTAAAAGTGCTTTGGATATTGCCATAACCCACTTGCATGGAGTCAAACTCCACATCTGGGTCTTTTTCAATCACTGCCTGCAAGGCCTTCATTTTGGCCAGCATGGCTTTTAGGCTGATGTCTGTCTGTGCCTTGACATAGACATAAAACTTGCCCCGATCTTCTTTGAGCAAAAACTCCATGCCCAACTTGCCGGCAACATGCAAAGAGGCGGCAAAAATGCCCACCACCACCAAGCTTACAAGGAGTTTATGGTTTAAAAGCCAACCAAGCAAACGGGCATAGGCTTTCTCCATTTTAGTGAAAAAGGGTTCTGTGCGCTTATAAAGGGCGGATTGCTCAGAGGACACAATGAGCGAACTGAGCATAGGAACCACCGTAACGACCACAAAATAGGAGATCGTGATGGCTAGGGCAACGGTGATCCCAAAGCTTTGAAACCACCGCCCCACCACCCCGCTCATGTTGGCCACAGGGATGAACACAGACAAGAGCATGGCAGAGATGGCGATGATGGCAAAGGCAATTTCATGCACACCCTCATAGCTGGCGGTTCTTTTGTCCATCCCGGCTTCTAGCTTTTTGTGGATGTTCTCGATCACCACGATCGCATCGTCAATGATGATCCCAATGGAGAGGGTGAGCGCGACCATCGTCATCATGTTTAAAGAAAAGCCGATCCACTGGATGAGCGCAAAAGTCCCCATGATGGAGATAGGGATACTCATTGCCGAAACAAAGGTGATGGACAGACTACGCAAAAACACAAAGACCACAGAAACCGCCAAAATCCCTCCCAAGATCAAGTCAAACTTGACATCTTTAATCGAGTGGCGGGTGTAGTCTGTGGTGTCTAAGAAGGGGCGCAACTCATAACCAGGGCTCACCGCGCGCATGGCATCTAATTCCTTATAGATTGCATCCACGATTTTGATCTCATTAGCCCCTGCGATTTTTTGCACTTCTAGCACAACACCTTGATCATGCCCATAGCTGGCATAGGTGATGTCCGGATCAATGCCCTTTTCAATGGTGGCGATGTCTCTTAGGCGGACATGGCTACCGATTTGGATGTCGCCCAGCTCTTGGAGCGTGTAGCTGTTGCCGTCCACTAAAATGGTGTAGTTTTTCTTGGGACTGATGATCTTGCCCCCGTCCATTTCAAGGTTTTGCGTCTTTAGGGTGTTGTAAAGATCGTTGTAGGTCAGGCCGTATTTATTCATCAGACTTGGGTCGGCGTAAATACGCACTTGCTTTTCTTCAAAGCCCTGCAATTGGACATTGCCCACGCCCTCGACCTTTTGTAGCATGGGCTTAATAATATTTTTGGCGTGGTCGTTGAGCTCAGCTGGGGTCTTGGTCTTGCTGGTTAAGAAAATAGAGAGAATCGCCTGCCCGCTGGTGTCCACTTTATCGATGGAGGGGCGGCGGATGTTGGGGTCGTTAAAGCTCACCGAAGACACTTTATTGATGATGTCGTTTAAAGCGGTCATGATGGGCTTTTCAAGCACAAACTCGATGGTTACGATGCTAATATTACGCGCACTGTTAGAGGTTACTTTTTTGATCCCATCCACGCTCATCACGGCTTCTTCGATCTTGTCGGTTACTTTACTCTCTACAATGTCCGCACTCGCCCCCGGGTAGCTGGTTTTCACCACAATGATGGGGAAGTCAATGTTAGGAAAGAGTGCCACGCTGATTTTCTTTAAAGCCATTGTCCCAAAAAAGACAATCATGCACGCAAACATTAAAGTCGTGATGGGTCTTTGGATTGCAAACTTATACACAAAAGCTCCCTACTGGATAAAACCGTCCCCAAAGACACCGGGGACTAAAGGGCTGTTTGCGGGCAAAAGAGCCTCCGCGCTCACTTTGCGGGTACTCTCATCAATGGTGGGGTAAATTTTGGTGATTTTCACTTCTTGTTTTTTGGATTTACCATCGATGCTGTAAATGAAGGTGTCCCCCACTTTGACGACAGGCAAGTATTTGGAGTCGAACTCGATCACCATTTTCACCCCCTTGCTCACGAGTCGAAACAACACTGTGTTGTTGGCATTCATCCCATCGCCCAGCTCAATGTTCTTGCTGGCGATGATGCCATCAAAGGGGGCGCGCAAAATGGTTTTATCCACCACCGCCTGCGAGTAATTGCGGTCATATTCGAGCTTTCTGTAGTCCGAGTAGTATTTGTCTAGGGTGTTTCTATCGATCGCCCGTCCGATTTTGCTGTAGCGCTCGTACTGCTTGCGCATGAAGTCGTATTGTTGGATGATGGAGTCCACCTGCGACTTTTTATCCTTATTGTAAAGGGTCAAAAGGACTTCCCCTTTTTTCACCTTACTGCCCACATCCACATAGATCGCGTCCACAATCCCGGCGGAGTCTAAAGTTAAATTTGCGTCTTGCAAAGCCCTGACATTAAAAATGGCGTAAACTTCTTTGGCTCCTAGCCCCGCCACAAAGAGCAGGGCGCATAAAAAATATTTCATCATCGTCCTTTAGCGTACATAGTCTTGGATATGGTGTCCGCTGTAAAAAATGTAATTGGCTTTTTGCATTTCGTAATTGTTGAGCGATTGGTTATAGACCACTTCGGCATCAAAGCGGGTACGCAGTGCCCTTAGGTAGGTGGTGAAATCCACCAAGTTAGCGGCGTACTTTTTCTTAATGCTCTCATAAGAGATGGTCGCCGATTTGAGGCTCGCCTCCGAACTTCTAATTTTTGCCAATGCCATGTCTAAAGACTTGCGGTAAAGTTGCTCGTCTTTTGCCTGCTCCATCCTTTTGTACATCAAGCTTTTCTCTTGAGAGAGTTGGTTTAAACGCAAGTACTGCTTTTGTAAATTAATGCCTATGTCGTTTAAGATGTTTAAGGTCACTACGACACCCACAGTGTTTTGTTGGTCGGGATAGAGGTTGCCAAAGCGGTTATCCTTACCCATCGCATAGGCCGGTTTTTGGATGTAGTATTGCCAATCATCGTTGATGTCCACCGTGGGGTAGTAGTTGAGCTCTTTATTTTGGTAATGGATGGCTGTGATTTGCTCTCTTAACGCCCGAATATCCGCGCGCTCTTTTAAAGACAGGGTGGGGGGCGAAATGGTTGTACGGCGCAAAGAGGGGATTTTAGAATTGGTTAAATACTCTAAAGTCAAGCGGTTTTGCTCGATGGAAAATTGCATGTCCGTGATGTCGTTTTCGCTCAAAGCCCCCTGCGCTTTTGCGCTCTCCAGATCGTCAATGGTGGTTAAGCCTTCGTTGTAGAGGTCGCGGATGCGCTTGATGTTGGAGCGCAATTCGGCCAGCTTCTTTTGCAAGGCGACCAACTGCGCCATGTTGTTGAAGTACTGATAATATTGTTGCACCACTTGCAAATAAATGCTCTGCTTGGTGTACTCCATATTGGCACTGCTAGAGCGGTAGCTGGCCGCCATTTGCCGTACATTGTTGATGTCGCTAAAGCCGTTGAAGAGATTGAGTGTTAAATTCGTGTTGAGCATTTGCATGTTGTAGTTAGGGTAAAAAGGCGTGTCCCTATCTCGGCGGTTAAAGGTGTAAGTGCTTGTCATGGAGGGCAAGAACTTTGCCTTAGCGATGCTGTGGTTTTTAAGGGCTTGCGCCACTTGCAAACGGGCGGCCTGTAAGGAATAGTTATTGTCGGCGTTTCTAATTAAATCTGCTAGTCCGAGGGCGTGTCCTTGTGTGGTCTCCCCCTTGTCTTCTAGCCGTTCGAGCCGTTTTAAACTCAAACTAAAATCATCATCTGTAGCGGCTGGGGTGTATTCCGTGAGCTCTAAAGCTTGCAAACTAAAACTAAAAAAAATCGATAAACTACCTAAAAAAAGTTGTTTCCTTTTTGATAAAAACATGTTGAACTCCAAAAGCTTAAGAAAGCGTGGTGTCCTTGGCGGGATTTGAACCCACGGCCTCACGATTAGGAATCATGCGCTCTATCCAACTGAGCTACAAGGACACTGAAAAACTAAAATCCAGAAGGTTTGAGTTGTGAAGCACAACTCAAAGCAAAAAGAACTTGAGCTACTTTTTCTTGCTAGATTTAGCGGCTTTGCCGATCTTGCCTTTTTCTTTCACCACCATGTCTTTTAAAACCTTGCCGGGTTTAAACTTAGGCACCATTTTATCCTCTGTTGCGTAGGTTTTATCGCTGCCGGGGACTTTGCCACTCTTGCCCTTCTGCAACGCCACTTCAAATTTGCCAAAGCCCACAAGCTCCACACTTTCGTGTCTACCCAAGGCTTTTTGCACGGCCTTCACAAAGCCATCTAGGGCAAATTCCGCATCTTTACGGCTCTCAAAGCCCCCCTCTTCCTTCATCAATTCGACAAACTCCGCTTTTTTCATAGGCACCCTTTCAAATTTTGCTCCAAATGTGGCGCATGAGGCGGTCATTATACTACAAAAATTGCAATCTGCGCCCTATCTTGCGTTTACGCTCTTAAAACCCTCTATTTTGCGCCCCCTTAAGAGCGATTCAAGCTAGCTATTTGTATGATAGGGGCTTATTGATGAAAGTAAGGGGTTCATGTTGCGTGTTGCTGTCAATGGAGCTGGGCGGATTGGGCTGTGTGCGTGCCGTGTTGTGGGGGCAAGAAAAGATTTAGAGTTAGTGGCGATCAACGCCACTTATGGGATAGAGACTCTAGCGCACCTCTTACGCCACGACTCTTTGCATAAGCACGATCTACCCATCGAGATTTTAGACAGCGCGCATTTGCGCATCGGACATAGCCAAAAAGTGAGGGTGCTTGGCGAGCGTGATCCGCACAAATTGGATTTGAGTCCCGCCCAGGTGGTCTTAGAGTGCACGGGCAAGTTCAACGAGGCGAATTTGGCCAAAGCGCACCTTAAGGGGAGTGTGCAAAAAGTGGTGATCTCTGCGCCTGCCAAAAACACGCCGACTTTTGTCTACGGGGTCAACCACACCCACTACAAGAGCGAGGCGGTGATCTCTAACGCTTCTTGCACCACCAACGCCCTAGCCCCCCTTTTAAAGGTGCTGGATTCTAACTTTGGTGTGCAGCACGCCTTGATGACAACGATTCACAGCTACACCAACGACCAAAACCTTCTAGACTCCAAACACAAAGACTTGCGCCGCGCTAGAGCTGCCGCGCTCAATGTGATCCCCACAAGCACAGGGGTGAATAAAGCGATCGCTCTAGTGTTGCCCCATCTGGCGGGTAAAGTGAGCGGCCTTGCTTTAAGAGTGCCGACCCCCGATGTGAGTTTAGTGGATTTGAGCTTTGACACTAAAAAGCCGCTAAGCCTAGAGGTCTTACACGCAAGTTTTCAGCAAGCCAGCCAAAAAGAGTTGAAGGGGATTTTAGGCATAGACACAGAAAAGCGGGTGTCTAGCGATTTTATCGGATCGCCCTTTAGCGCCATCTACATCGAAGACCAAACTTTGGTTTTAGACCAGCACCACGCCAAGATTTTAGCGTGGTATGACAACGAGATGGGCTATAGCCATCGCTTGGTGGATATGGCTGTTTACATTTGCCAAAAGGATTAACATGCTAGCAGGGATCAAGCGCATGCAAGAGGTCTTGGGGATACAAGACATCAGCGTTACAAATAAACGGGTGTTGATACGGGTGGATTTTAATGTTCCCTTAGATAAGGATTTTAACATCACCGAGGACACTCGTATGCGTGAGAGCATCTCTACGATCAATCATTGCATCGATAATGGGGCGCAGTCTGTGGTCTTGGTGGGGCATTTAGGGCGGCCCCAGCCCCAAATAGAAGGGCAGAGAGAAGAGAAATACTCTTTTAGGCATTTGTTAAAAAGGTTAGAAAGACTCTTAAACAAAGAAGTGTTGTTTGCCAGCTCCCCACAAATGGCTAAGGATTTGCAAGAGAGCCAAAAAAATCCCATTATTCTAGTAGAGAATTTGCGCTTTTACAAGGGCGAAAAGGACAACACCCCTGAGTTTGCCAAATGCCTTGCTGATCTGTGCGATGTCTATGTCAATGACGCTTTTGGCACAAGCCACAGAAAGCACGCCAGCACCTATGGGATCGCCGCCTATGTCCCCGTGAAAGTCGCCGGCTTTTTGCTGAAAAAAGAGATCAACTCTTTTGCTAAGGCTTTGGCAAATCCCTTGCGTCCCGTGTTGCTGGTCGTGGGCGGCTCAAAAGTCAGCTCCAAACTCACACTCTTACACAATATCTTAGAGCGGGTGGATAAAGTCATCATCGGCGGAGCGATGAGCAACACCTTTTTAAAGGCTTTGGGCTACAATATGCAAGCCTCTTTGGTGGAAGAGGACCTGATCCAAGATGCCCTAGATATTCTCAACAAAGCCAAACAAAGGGGTGTGCATGTCTACCTGCCTGTGGATGTGGTGAGCAGCCCGCATTTAGAGCACACCGATCAGGTGCAAATCACCCCCGCCCAAGACATCCCCCTAAACCACATGGCAGTGGACATCGGCCCCGCCACTTCTAAGCTTTTTTCCTTGGTGATCCAAAGCAGCCAAACGATCATTTGGAATGGGCCACTCGGGGTGTATGAAGTGCCCTTGTTTAGTCGGGGCTCTAGCCAAGTTGCACACAGCATTTCCAACACCTATGCGTTTTCTTTGATCGGCGGAGGGGACACCATCGATGTCTTAACAAGGGCGGGCTATAAAGACAGCGTCAGCTTCATTTCTACGGGTGGGGGGGCGAGCCTAGAACTTTTGGAGGGCAAAATTCTAGTCGCCTTTGAAGTCTTGGACCGCCACCCATGACAACAAGCGCGCCATGCCCATCATGTGGTAGGAGTGGGCATGATCAATGTCTTTACAAAAAACGCTGAACTAGTTGAGGTCTTTGCTTTTAGGGATTTTGCCAGCTTCCCCTTTGAAGAGAAAAATATCCTATGGTTTGAGATCGTCAACCCCACTTTTGCCGAGCTCTATTGCATTGCCCAAAACTACGATCTAAATCTTTATGAAGACCCTGAAAAAAGTGCGGTGGTGAAGTATTGGGAGAACAGCACCTCCATCACCATCAACACCTATTTTATCTACAAAGACACCCCCCTAGCCTTCCACACAGAAGCCGTAACTTACTTCATCGCAAACAATATCCTTTTCACACTTTATCACGGGGATTTCCCCATTTTTAAAGATGTGCAAAGGCGGGTTTTGGCTAGCCCTAAAAAATTCCATGACGGCTTTGACATTTTGGCAAAAATCCTAGAGCTTTACTTTGAAAAGGGGGCGGATTGTTTGGAGGAGGTCAATAGAGAAACCAGTGTGCTAAGAAAACAAATTGTCTTTGACTTGGAGGCGTGTACCCACGAAGAAACTTTAATCTCTCTTTCTTTCTTGCAAGAGTTCAACATGGAGCTCAGAGACTCCCTTTTTGACAAACGGCGCATCATCACGGCGTTGCTTAAAAGTAATAAAGTGGATAATGAAACCAAGAAAGACTTCAACATCATCATCAAAGATTTTAATTCGCTCGTGGAATTTAGCACCGCAAACCTCAACGCTCTAGACAATATCCAAAACCTCTTCACTTCTCAAGTCAATGTGGAGCAGAATAAAATCATCAAGCTTTTCACCGTGGCAACCATGGCGATGATGCCCCCCACGCTCATCGGTACAATCTATGGCATGAACTTTGAAGTGATGCCCGAGCTTCGATGGGAGTTTGGTTATCCAATGGCGGTTATGGCGATGATCGTTTCTACGATCTTGCCCATTCTTTACTTTAAAAAGAAGGGCTGGCTCTAAAGGGCTAGGGCTAAGAGCACGCCCAAGACTACTGTGCCTAGCAAAAATGCGCTTAGGATAGAAACCGTGTTTTTGCGCTTAAAGCCCATGAGCAATCCGCTGATATAAAATAGACACAGAAAGACCCCAAAAACAATCCCAAAAATCTCCAATAACTTGCCCGCTTTGCCTTTGTGTACCTGCATGAGTATGCCTAGAAAACTGCGGTGGATTACAGTGATCACGCTCTGATTTCCCTTAGCACTTAGGCTAACCTCATAACTGGCAGTGCCGATGATCAAAGCCTCTCTGTGCTTTCTAGGTTTAATTTTAGATGGCAGAGCTAGGTGTTTTTGTTTTAAAAAATCCAATAAAAACCCTAACTCTTTGTCTTTGGCCACAAGGGGGACGCTCCAGCTGGTGATCTGCGCTCCACTATTGGGATTGAAATCCAAAAGAAAAGCCACCCCACTCAGGGCAAACAACAAGGCAAAGGGCAAGAAAAACACACTCGTCAAGGCGTGGAATTTATAAACGCTTTGGATACACATCATTGGATAATGTGGCTCACAAATTTAGAAAAATTATCCATCACTAATCCGCCCTTTCTAAAGCCCAGCCCGCAAGCTTCGTAGGCGTAAAAGACATTGGGTTGGTAGTAAAACTCCCCAACCTTGTTTAAAGGGGCAAACTCCTGATAAATGGGTTTGTGGTTGCCATAAATGCCCCCTGTTTCGTGGATCACGCTTAAATCGGGGTTTAAAATCTGTGTGTTTGCCCCCTCTCTGCCAAAGGCGACCTTGCGTACTTGTTTTTTATTGCGCAAAGGTTCGTAGCTTGTTTCTAATAATAGGGGGTGGTTGGGGTAGTGTTCCCAAAGCAATTTTAAAAACCGCTTGCTTTGGAAAATCAAGGTGTAGGCGGGGTTTAAAAAAATCGTGTTTTGGTTTTCCATCATGCCCTGCATGAGCATCGCTAGTTCAGGCTCATCAATGGCGATGTTCTCCCAAGGGATTAACTTAAAGAGAAACTCGTAATTGATGCCCTCGTAAAACACCCCCGTTTCGGCGTTGAATTCCACTTTATCAATGTAGGCGAAATGCGTGTCAAAGCCCGCACTCTTGGCGCACTCTTGTAAAAACCGCGTGGTGCGCTCCTCCTCACTGCTGCCCTGCACGCAAGAGAATAGGATTTTCCAACCCTCGTATTCTTGGGCGAATGCACTCGTGTCCTCTTGCAAGGTTACAAGCCGCTTAAAGTTCTCCCCCAAAGCCTCAAAGATATTGTTAAATTGCAACTCGGCGTTGTAGCCATTGTGCTTGAGCAACGCCCATTGCACTAAGGCACTCTCATAAAGCATGGTAGGGGTGTCGGCGTTGAACTCTAAGAGCTTTATGGGCTGTCCATCTAACCCGCCGGCTAAATCAAAACGCCCGTAAATGTGCCAGTGTATGTCGTTCTCCCAGCTTTGCTTAATCATGGGTACAATGCTGTTAGGGATGTCAAGCTCAAAAAAGCGTTCTTGATCGATCACCATTTGTGCCGTTTCCACGCACATGTCGTAAAGTTCGTTGCATGCGGCGTAATAAGCGTCCGCTTGGGCTTGGTTGATGGTGATTAAATCTGTGCTGATGTAGTCGGTGTTGTCTTGGTCTGTGTGCCACTCTAGTCCGATTTCCTCTAGGGCATGTTTACTTAGGGGGTTTAAGGTTTTGATTTGCATGGATGTCCTTTAAGAGATGTTAGAGCCACGATGGGAGCCAAAAAAGCCACTTTGCCCATGTGTTGTGGCTTGCGTGGGGGCACTGGGGGGTGTGTGCGTGGCTTGAGGCCTAGTGGTGTTGGCTGGGCTGGTGGTTTGAGAGGAAGGCGCATTTTGTGCGCCCTGTTGAGGGCTAAAAAAGCCGCTGTGCGTAGGACTAGCGCTAGGAGGCGATCTAAAGCTGTTTTGACTCCTTTGGTAGGCCTGCGGAGAAGTGTAGTTCCTTTGGGCGTTTTGGTTGTAGTTGGGGTTGTTAAAAAGCTTGTTGCCGATGTAACTGCCTAAAATCGCTCCAGCCGCACTGCCTAAAATCGCCGCGCCGATGCCAAGTCCAGAACCGCCCCCCTCAGCCGGGGGTTTAGTGAGCTGGCTGGTGCCCTTGTCAATTTTCACTTCCTCATCTTTGATGAGCTTTTGAATCTCTTCATCGCTCAGCATCCGTTCTTTGCCTTGCAAATCCCGTACCACAACCCGAGTCTTGTCGCTGGGGTATTCTTCAGCGACCTTATAACTCTTGTCCGCCTGCTCTTGTAAGATCACAAACGCCCCTTTTTTAATGGGCGTGTTGCTGTTGCTTTGGGGCTTTTGCTCTTGGTTGTTGTCCGCCCCCTTGCACCCGACAAGGGTCACCACCACGAGCGCACTAAGCCCGCCCACAATGGCATAATCCGAAATCTTTCTAAAGGGTTTTTGCATGGCTGTCCTTTTTGTCATAAAGTGCTATGATAGCATGTTTAAAAAGGGTTTGCTATGTTGCTAGGCATTGATGAGGCGGGACGGGGGTGTTTGGCTGGGGCGTTGTTTGTGGCTGGCGTGGCCTGCGCTGATGATTTGGCAAATGAATTTTGCAAAAAGGGCTTGAAAGAGAGCAAGGAACTAAGCCGTGCGCGGCGTTTTGCGTGGGCACAACAGATCCAAGCCCACAAGGAGATACAAAGCCTCGTGGTGGCTAAGAGCGCACAAGAGATAGACAGCAAGGGCTTAAGTTTATGCATGCAAGAAGCCATGAGCCAGATCATCTTAAAGTTGCCCGAGATTTTGAGCGTTTGCATAGACGGCAACACGCTGTTTAACCTGCATTTCCCCCATTTAAAAAGCTTTCAGGCGGTGGTAAAAGGCGATGATAAAATCCCACAAATTGCCATGGCTTCTATTCTAGCTAAGGCGCATAAGGATAGAGAAATGCTAGAGCTAGACAAGATCTACTCGGAATACGGCTTTGCTAAAAATTGCGGTTATGGCACGCCAGCGCACATTCTGGCTTTAAAAAAGCACGGCTACACCAAAGAACACCGCCACAGCTTCAAGCTAAAACCACTTGTAAATGGAAACAACTAGGGATAGGGTATAGACACTGATGAGCAAGTAGCGGTGTAATGATGCGCTCACTTTGGGAATGAGCCTAACGCCCACAAGCACACCCAGCACGCTCCCCATGCCCACCAACAGCCCCCATTGCAAATACTGCCACTGCAAAATATGGCTTTGATACAGCGATGCCACCCCACTAATGGATGAGAACACCACAAAGAACAAGCTCAAAGGCACGCTCTGTTTAGGGCTTAAACCTAAGTAGTAGGACAAGAGCGGTACCATCAGCACCCCTCCCCCAATCCCTAAAGAAATCGCAAAAATCCCCGTAATCGCCCCAATCGCCACTAAAATCGCCTTGTCTTTTGTGGCGGGGTTTAACTTCTTGCTCTCTTGCTCTTGTGCCTTTTTAGACACAAAGACGAAGCGCAAAAGGGCGTATAAAGTTACCAAAATAAAAACACCGAGTAAGACTTTATGGGAGGTGTAGGTTAAAATCGCTCCGCTAAAACTTGCCCCCACAAGACCGCCCAGCCCCACCCAAAAACCCACATGCAAGTCCAAAAGCCCTTTTTTGAAATTCGCCACACTCCCCACCACAGACGAGCAAGCCATTTGCAAAATGGAAATGCCGACTGCGCTGTCATACCCATAACCTGTCAAAAGCATGGCAGGCACAATCACCATCCCCCTATGCCAAAAACCCAGACAAAACCCCCGTAAAACCCCGAGCAATAAAAACAACGCATGCATGGCAAAACCCATCTCCGACCCTTTAAGTTTGTGCTAAAATAACCCACCACAAAAAAAGCGAGCACATGGTCAATAGGAAGATTCTAACACATTTTGATTTTTTATTGCTTTTTTTTATTATCCCCCTGATGGGCTTATCCTTTTTTTTAATTTACGAGGCCAACACGGCTTTGAGCTTAAAACAAGCCCTGTATTTTAGTGTGGCGTTTGTGGTGTTTTGGATGATATTTTTCATTCCTTTTAGGCAACTCGATCGCATTTTCCACTTTTTCTATTGGTTTTGCGTGTTTTTGTTGGTGTTGGTGATTTTCTTTGGCTCTGTAAAGCTAGGGGCAAAGCGTTGGCTCACCATCCCCGGCACCTCTTTTTCTTTGCAGCCCAGCGAGCCGGTTAAAATCGCCATTTTACTGCTCTTAGCCCATTTAATCAGCACACATCCCATCCCCCCGGGGGGCTATGGCTGGAAAACCTTTGGCAAACTCAGTTTATACATCATCATCCCCGCCGGGTTGATTTTAAAACAACCCGATTTGGGCACGGCCTTGGTGGTACTCATCATGGGCTTTGGGGTGCTGTTTTTAGTCGGGGTGCATCCTAAAATTTGGATCACCATCGGTTTACTTTTTGCGATCGCCTCCCCGCTCATTTACAGCTCTTTGCACGATTACCAAAAAAAACGCCTGCACGACTTCATCGCAGAAAAGCCCAACTACCATGTCCGCCAATCCATCATTGCGATCGGTTCTGGGGGGCTCTTAGGCAAATCTAAAGAAGAGTCCACACAAGCGAAATTAAAATTTTTGCCCATTGCCACGAGCGACTTCATCTTTGCTTACTTTGTGGAGCGCTTTGGCTTTTTGGGGGCATTAGGGCTTTTGGCGTTTTACATGGGTTTTATTTTGCATTTTCTCTCTTATTTTAACAGCGACCCACATGACCGCTTTTTACAGACCATCACAGGGGGCATTGCGATTTTACTCTTTGTGTATACAAGCGTGAATGTCGCTATGACCTTGGGACTTGCCCCCGTTGTGGGCTTGCCCTTGCCCCTTTTTAGCTATGGGGGGAGCAGCTTCATCACCTTCATCATCCTGTTTGCGGTGTTTGAAAACTTACTTGCATTTAAGTTTGGATTTGGTTATAATCGGCCCTCTCGCAGAGGCGGATTCTTAGCTCAGTTGGTCAGAGCATTCGGCTCATAACCGATTGGTCGTAGGTTCGAGCCCTACAGAATCCACCACTTTTTAGTATAATCCCCCTATGGAAGTAGCAGCAAGTATCTTAAGCGCGGATTTCATGGATTTAAAGCACAGCCTCGCACAAGTGGTCGGCGTGGATTTTTTACACATTGATGTGATGGACGGGCATTTTGTACCTAATCTCACCTTTGGGCCTTGCGTGTTGCAAAATCTAGGCAAACATACAGACGCCCCCCTAGACATCCATTTGATGGTGGATAACCCTCTTTTTGGTGTTGAGCTTTACAAAGACCTAAACCCCGCCTACATGACCATCCACCTAGAGAGCACCCCCCACCTGCATAAGCTCATCCACCACATCAAAAACTTGGGCTTTAAGGCGGGGGTGAGCTTGAACCCTGCCACGCCTTTAAATGGGCTGGAGTACATCATCGCCGATTTGGATTTGGTGCTGTTTATGAGCGTGAATCCGGGCTTTGGGGGACAAAAATTCCTGCCCTTAGTGTTGGATAAAATCACGCACTTTAAACAAAAATTCCCCACCTACAGCGGTAAAATCCAAGTGGATGGGGGCATCAATGCTAAGAACGCCCCCTTGCTTGCCTCTGTGGGGGCAAATTTATTGGTGGTGGGCAGTTACCTTTTTAGCCATGAAAACCCCGCTTTAGCCCTGCAAGAATTGAAAAAGGCATGAGCCCCGAAGACCTCTACAACTCTTTAAAACAAGCCCCTCTACCTCTAGAGGCTTTGCATTTACCCTTTTGCGAAGACCCCCTGCTTTCTTACGAGTATCTTAAAGCGTGTGGCTTTCCCATCGCCTACACTACACAGCTAGAATTGAGCACGAAAATCCCCTACCAGCAATCCCTTTACTGCTTCATCGACATCGAAACAAACGGGCCTGATCCCAAAACCTCCCAAATGATAGAGATCGCCGCCTTGCTCTATAAGCCCGCCCTTGACCCCTTTAGCGCGGGCACGATCGTTAAAACTTTTTCGAGCTTGATTCATTGCGAACATGTCCCCCCTAAAATTGTTGAGCTCACGGGGCTCAGCGCGCAACACCTACGCCACGCCCCCCCCTTTAAACAAGTACTTAAGAAGTTTAAGGAGTTTTTGGGCGACAGCGTGTTTGTGGCGCACAATGCGGACTTTGACTTCCCTTATTTGAGCGCATGTTGCGCCCACCATTTAGGTGCAGGGCTCTTAAATCCCAAACTTTGCACCTTGAGCCTGAGCCGCAAAAGCATATTAAGCCCCAAACACGGGCTGGGGTTTTTAAACACTTTTCTAGGGATCAATATCCCCATAGCACACCGCGCTGCTGCCGATGCACTCGGCTCTTTACGGGTGTTTGAGGTGTGTTTGCACTGTTTGCCCGCCTCCGTGTACACCACTCAAGATTTATTAGATTACGCTTAAAATTGTTTGTTGTTCGCCTCATCTAAAATGTTTTGGGCGATCTCTTTGACATTTTTGCTGATTTCTAGCGAAGTCGTGGCGATCTCCGCATTGTCTGCCATCGTTTGCTCTAAGTTCTCCACGGCACTGCTGATTTTAGAAATGCTCTTGGTCTGCTCCTCAATGGCACTTGCCGCTTCGTTGATCGATTGACTCAAAGCTTGCGTACTGCTCTCAATCTCACCTAGGCTCTTTTGTGTGCGTTCAGCCAGTTGTCTCACTTCATCGGCCACCACCGCAAAACCCCGCCCATGCTCGCCCGCTCTGGCGGCTTCAATGGCGGCGTTTAGGGCAAGTAAGCCAATTTGATCGGCGATCTCGTTGATGATGACGACAATTTTTTGGATGCTCTCGGATTGTTCGGTAACTTCTTGGCTTTTGGCATTGACATTTTGCATCGAATCGCTGATTTGCTCTAGGGCGTTGGCGGTTTGCTCAATCGACTCCATTTGTTGCTTAGACGCGTCTTTAAGGCGGTGTGTGGTGTCATTAAGGGTGTTTGTCTCTTTGTCTAGGGCGTGGGCGATCTCTAAAGAGTGCTTGAGTGAATCCACAATGCTGTGTTGCAAAGTGTTGATGTCTTTAGCCAGCTGTAAAAAGCCGCCTTGTAAACCCGTTGTGTCCACCCCCATTTTAAAATCGTTTTTAGAATAAGTTTGGATCGCTGTGCTGATCTGTTGGAAAATTTTATCCACAAATTGCACAAAGTCATTGAGGTTCTTGCCCACATATTGCAGTTCAGGGTTGGCGGCGTTGGCTTGGATGCTCTGTTTAAAGTCCCCCGTGTGCATCCCCTCTAGAATTTTGAGCACATCTTTAGAAAAAACCTGATCGGATTGGAAGTGATCCACCGCTTCGTCTACATTATTTTTTAGGGCTTTAGCCATTTGCCCCAATTCATCCTTTGCATGTAGCACCACCACTTGTGGGACATTTTTATCTTTGTAATTGACAAAAGCAAAGAAGTCGTTTAAACCCTTGTTGAGCGTACCGATGTTGCGGGTGATTTTGCTGTAAAAAATGTAGTAGAGGGGGATCACCACGAGCAGTAAAAACAAAGCCACAATGCCGGCATAAGCGTAGGAATTGCGCTTCATGCTTCTATCGATGTCTTGAGCGATGGTGGCGGTTCTCTGGTTGACATTGTCCATGTATAACCCCGTGCCGATCCACCAATCCTTCGTCCCCTCGATCTTTTGGGCATAGGCGATTTTGTCCATGTCTTTGACCTCGCCATTGCCTAGGGGTTTGGGGTAAACATAATTGACAAAGCCCCCACCGTTCATCGCAGCCTTGCGCAACTCTTGCACATAATACACTCCGTTTTTATCTTTTAAATGTTTCTTATCGCCCCCAATCTCCCCCTTTACATTGGGGTTGTAAAAAGCTTTATGTTCCTCATAGACAAAGAAATAGCCCGACTTGTCATCATCAAAACGGAAACCATCGAGCATGTGGGCAACGATCACCTTTTTCGCTTCATCTCCCTCGGTGTCTTTGATCGCTTTGGCGAGGCTGTGCGCCATCGCATTGGTTGCTAACTTCAGTTGTTCGCCCAGCAAGGCTCTCAAATCCTTGCCCACTAACTCATTTGTCCGTTTAACCGATTGGTTGTTGCCATGCATAAACAACAACACGGTGACCACAACCACTGCAATGGTGAGCAACCACAACGCCACAATCTGCTTGCCTAAAGAAAATGATCGCATACAAACCTTTCTTAAAATTTCTTACTGTTTGCTTCATCTAAAATGTTTTGTGCGATGCTTTTGACATTTTTACTAATTTCTAAAGAAGTGGTCGCAATTTGGGTGTTTTGGGCCATCGTTGCCTCCAAGGTTTGCATGGTCTCATTGATTTGCGCAATGCCCTTGGTTTGCTCGTCAATGGCACTGGCCGCATCGTTGATCGCTTGTGTGAGCGATTGCGTGTTTGCCTCTATCTCGCTCAAAGATTTTTGCGTGCGCTCAGCGAGTTTTCTCACTTCATCGGCCACCACCGCAAAGCCACGCCCATGCTCACCCGCCCGGGCGGCTTCAATGGCGGCATTTAGGGCGAGCAAACCGATTTGATCGGCGATCTCGTTGATGGTAATCACAATGTTTTTAATGCCGTTGGATTGTTCGATCACCTCGTGGCTCTTGGAGTTCACGCTTTGCATAGAATCGCTGATGTTTTCCAAAGTGCGGTTGGTCTGCTCTAACGATTGGGTTTGTTGTTTAGAGGCATCTTGCAATTTGTGGGCAGTGTCGTTCAAGTTTTGCGTTTCTGTACTCAAGGCGTGGGCGATCTCTAAAGAGTGCTTGAGCGAGCCCACAGTGCTTTGTTGTAAAGTGTTGATGTCGCACACCAGCTGCAAAAAGCTGCCCTGCAAATGTGCAGTGTCCATGCCCTTTGTGAAGTCATTTCTGGAGTAGGTTTGGATGGTTTGGCAAATTTGGCGGAAAATTTCGTCCAAAAAGCCAAAGAAGGCGTTGAGATTGCCTCCCAAGTGTTGTAGCTGAGGGTTGGATGCGGTGGCTTGGATGTTTTGCGTGAAGTCGCCCGTGCGCACACTCTCTAAAACCTCTAGGGCGTTTTTAGAAAAGTTTTGATCCACCTGCAAGTGATCGCACACCTTTTGCACATTAGTGTCTAAGGCCTGCGACATCTCCCCTAACTCGTCTCTGGAGTTAAGTACCACCACTTTGGGCACTTTTTGGCTCTCGTAGTTAACAAAAGCAAAGAAATCTTGTAAGCCACCATTTAAGGCTTCAATATTGCCCGTGATTTTGCGGTAAAAGAGATAATAAAGAGGCACAACGATTAGAAACATAAACAAGGACACAATCAAGGCGTAGACATGGAAAGAGCGCTTGATGCCTGTTTCGATCTCATGGCTAATGGCTTGGGTGTGTTCGATCACATTATCTATATACAGCCCTGTGCTGATCCACAAATCTTTAGCCCCATCGATTTTTTGCGCATAAGAGATTTTATGCATGTCTTTTGTTCTCCCATCGGGCAGGGGCTTTGGATAAATATAACTCACAAAGCCCCCGCCATTCATGGCTGCCTTGCGTAATTCTTGCATATAATAAACCCCATTTTCATCCTTGAGGTACTCATCAGAACCCCCTGAGCCTCCTTTATCGTTTGGACTATAAAAAGGGATGTATTTTTGATAAACGAAGAAATAACCAGAGCGGTCTTTTTCGTAGCGGAAGTTACCCAGCATGTGAGCGACGATGGCGCGTCTAGTGGCATCGTCTTTCGCGCCTTCAATGGCTCTAGCTAGATTATACGCCGTTACATTTGTGGCGAGTTTGATCTTTTCACCTAAAAAGCTTTTTAGATCCTCACTCACCAAAGCGCTGACTCGCTCAACCGATTCGTGGTTGCTTTTGGCAAATAAAAGCAAGGTCACCACTATTAGGGTGATCGTCAACAACCACAGCGCAACAATTTGTCTACCTAAAGAAAACGAGCGCATCAACTTTCCTCAACAATGATTGTACCATTTTTCACGACAAACGCTAGACTTTTGCCCGTTAAATGCAAGGTGTCTGTTTCTAAAAGAAACGCCGCTAATCTGTCCTCCACCTCCTCATACAACGCCCTTTTAAGCGGCCGTGCTCCATAAATGGGGTCAAATCCGCTTTTAGCGATGTACTCTTTTGCCTCGGGGCTTAGACTAATGCTGATCTCTTTCTCCTTGAGCCGCTCGGCAATTTGGGCAAAGAGCAAATCCACGATTTTGACAATGCTTGCCATTTCTAGAGGGTTAAAGATCACGATATCGTCCAAACGGTTTAAAAACTCGGGCTTAAAATAGCCTTTAAGCACCTCTTGTACGACTTTTTGCAAGTCGTAGGCCTCGCCAATCTCTAAAATGTCCTCACTTTCAATGCCATTAGCCTTCAGTGTCTCTTGTTGTTCTTTCATTTTGGCGTGTGCACTCTGTTGCTCTAAGATTTTATCGCTGGCAATGTTGCTTGTTAGAATGATGATGGTGTTTTTAAAATCCACCACCACGCCCTTATTGTCCGTGAGCCGCCCCTCATCTAAGACCTGCAAGAGCATGTTAAACACTTCCGGGTGTGCCTTTTCGATCTCATCAAAAAGCAACACGCTATAAGGGCTACGGCGCACGGCTTCAGTGAGCTGCCCCCCCTCCTCATAGCCCACATACCCGGGGGGCGCGCCCACTAAACGGCTGGCGGCGTGTTTCTCCATATATTCGCTCATGTCTAGGCGGATCAAATTCTTTTGGCTGTCAAAGAGAAACTTCGCCAAAGTCTTGGCGCTCTCGGTCTTGCCCACCCCCGTAGGCCCTAAGAATAAAAAACTGCCGATGGGTTTATTCGGGTCGCTAAGCCCGGCTTTGTTGCGTTTGATCGCCCGGGCGATGGCTTTGATCGCGTCTTTTTGCCCCACCACGCTTTTAGACAATTCGTCTTCAATATGCAAGATTCTTTCCTTTTCCTCTTGCAACATTTTAGACACGGGGATTTGTGTCCATTGGCTCACAATTCTGGCGATGCCCTCTTTGGTCACCGCCGACTCTAACAGGCTGCCCTGCGCTTGCATTTGGGCCAATTTCTGCTCTAGGCTAGCCACTTCTTTTTCTAAGGTGGGGATTTTGTCGTGGTCGATCTCGGCGGCTTTTCTAAAATCCGCCTGTTGTTTGGCAAAGAGCGATTCTCGTTTTAAGTTTTCAATGCTGTTCTTGCTGGCGGCGATGTCTTTAAAAACTTTCTGTTCGTTGCTAAATTGCACCTCTAGGCGTTGCTTTTCCTCTAGGGCGTTTTGCAATTCCTTTTCAACCACCTTGAGCCTCTCTGCGTTTGCACTGCTCTCCTCCATTAAAAGGGCTTGTTTTTCCACCTCTAATTGCTGGATCAATCTTTTTGTGTGGGCTAGGGCGTAGGGTTCGGATTCGATTTGCATTTTTAACGCCGCCGCCGCCTCATCGATCAAGTCGATCGCCTTATCGGGTAAAAAGCGATCGGGGATGTAACGGCTAGAGAGTTTGGCGCTCGCCACCAAAGCGCTATCGGCGATGCTCACATTGTGGTGTGCCTCTAAAGTTTCCTTGATCCCTCTTAGAATTTGCAAGGTTTCGTTGATGCTGGGCTCATTTAGGGGGATGGGCTGAAAACGCCTTGTGAGCGCGCTGTCCTTTTCAAAGTATTTTCTATATTCTTTGAGCGTGGTCGCTCCGATGGTGTGCAACTCCCCTCTAGCCAGAGCCGGCTTTAAGATATTTGCCGCGTCCATGCTCCCCTCGCCAGCCCCCGCACCCACGATGGTGTGAATCTCATCGATGAATAAGATCACATTGCCTGCTTTTTTGACTTCTTCGACCACTTTTTTTAAGCGTTCTTCAAACTCCCCCCGATACTTTGCCCCGGCGATCAACATACCCATGTCCAAAACCACCACCCGTTTGTGTTGCAAAGATAGGGGGACTTCTTTTTTAGCAATCCGCTGCGCTAGCCCTTCCACCACTGCGGTTTTGCCCACGCCCGGCTCACCGAGCAAAATGGGGTTGTTCTTGCTCTTTCTAATCAGAATCTGCATCATGCGTAAAATCTCTTCATCACGCCCGATCACGGGGTCAAGGGCGTTGTCTAGGGCCTTAGCGGTTAAATCAATCCCATAGGTCTCAAGGGCTTCTAGGGTCGCGTCATCGCCCGGCTGCTCGATCTTGGCCCCTTTGCGCAAACTCTCAAAGGTTTTTATAAGTTCACGCACATCCACAAACTTGCCAAAGTAGCTTTTAAACAGTTCTCGATTCGCCTCAATGAAAGTGTCGATCGCCACATAGCTGTCCCCCTTTTGCACCGCAAGCCCAAGACCTGCATGCAAAGCGTCTAGTAAAGACTTGCTTAAACCTAAACCCTGTGCGCTCACGCTGGAGCTTTTGGGCAATTTGTCGGCTAAACTTCTGGCTTCTAACTCTAGGGGGGACTTTTCCACGCCCATTTTTAAAAGGGCTTGGCTCAAAAGGGAGTGCGTGTTTGCGAGTAATGCCCAAAACAAATGGATCGGCTCGATCTCGGGGTTTTTGGCGTGCAACGCCAAAGAGAGGGCCTGATCTAGGCTCTCTTTTAAGTGGTTTGTAAGTTTTTCAAAAACGCTAGAGGGCATGGTTATCCTTTTCTTTATGTATAAAACGCAGCTATTATAACGCCCTTGTGTAATTTTGCGCCCAAAACTTAATCTTGCTCTTAGCCCCACTGCATTATACTTGCTCCCATCACAAAAAATAAAGAGAAAGGTTTGGTCCTTTTGCACAATAAATGCACCTTGGGGGTTTTAAAGCGGGCTTTCGTTTGCCTATGCCTTGTTTTTTTAAGCTTGCACGCAGACTCGGGCTCTAATGTGGAGTCGGTTACGGGCAAGGGAGTCGGTGGCGCAAAACACAACGCCAAGAGTCTGGATGAACAGATCAAAAAAGCACTCAAAAAGCCCGGCCAAGCCACACAAGTTGCTCCTAAGATAGAGGAGCAAAAAAAAGAAGAGATAAAAGAAGGGTCCTCCAAGCCCCAACCCTTAAAAAAACTCCCTCCAGAAGATTTAGTGGAGGAGCGCAAAGATGGGATTGTGGGTGGGATCGCCGTAACGGTGAATAACGACCCGATCACGCTCTACCAAATAGAAACCCTAGAAAAAGAGAAGCACATCAGTCGGCAACAGGCGATCAACTCTTTAATCATCCAGCGCATCCAAGCCCAAGAGATCAAACGCTTGAAAATCGACATTGAGGACGACAAGATCGATGCGCAAATCGAGGAGATCGCCAAACACAATGGCATGGGCGTGAACGATTTTATGCGCACTCTAGCCAACGAGGGGATCGACCCGATGCACTATAGAAAACAGCTTAAAAAACAGCTAGAAACAAGGGAGCTTTTGCGCAACATCTTGCTGTTTAATGTCAACACGAACAGCGAAACCAAAATGCGCGAGTACTACAATGCCCATAGAGAGGAATTTAGCGTGCCTAGCGAGGTTTTAGTCACCCGCTACACCGCTAAAGACACCAAGACCCTCACCCAAGCCCTAGAGAATAAAGACATTGAGATCCCCGGGGTGTCTAAGGGCGAAGAAAAGATCAATTTAAAATCCCTAAACCCCCAAATCGCCCAAATGTTTTTATCCACCAAAGAACACACCTTTACGCCTATCTTGAACGCTGGGGGGGGCAATTATGTGTCCTTTTACATCCAGCAAAAGCTCGGTAAAGAGGAAGTGTCTTTCAGCCAAGCCCGCAGTTTTATCGCCAACAAGTTGATTGAGGAACAACAGGACAAAATCCTTGCCGAATACTACGAAAAATTACGCGTCAAAGCCAAGATTAAATTTTTGCGCTAGGGCTTATAGGCTGTGGAGCAACTAGCCTTCATCTATAAGGACTCGCTCTTCAGTGTCGCCATTTTGGCGTTCATCATCGGGGGGGTGATTTTGATCGACTATTTCCGCTCCACCCTCGCCCACAGACGCAATTTAAAAGCCCTAAATGCCCTGTCCCACTCTTACGCCCAAGTGGAGTTGGCCTTTGAGGTGCAACAACTCTTGCAAAAAGAACAGGAAAACCCCCTAGAGGTGCTGGGCTTTCAAACATGGGTGTTTTTAGCCAAACACTACGCCAAGCACGGCAATAGCGAGCAGGCGATCAAAATTTATCTAGCCTTATTGCCTAAATACCAAAACGAGCGCATCGCTTTGCTTGAGAGCTTGGCAAAGGCGTATATTGACCTAGGCTATGTGCAAAAGGCACGCGACATTTTAACCGAAGTGTTGCGCATCGACCCTAGAAACACCCACGCCTTGCATACAATGGTGCAGGTGTATGAAACCATGTGCGAACCGCAAAAAGCCCTAGAAACTTTGGAATGCCTGGATGCTTTGGGTGAGAGCGGGCTGTTAGACAATTACCACTACTTGCAAATGCAAATCCTCATGCAAGAGGATTTAGGTTTGAAAGATCAAAGCAGGGCGATTTTGAAGCTGGGCAAGGAGCAAAATAAACTGTATAGGGGTGCTTTAAAGCATTTAAAAACCCACCATAGGGGCTTGTTTTTGCAAGAGATTGCACAGGCAACAGAGGGCAGGGCTTTAGTGGATTTGCTTTGGGACATTGAGGAGAGCGAAATCGCCCCCTACTTAGCCGAGTTGCGCCCAAGCGTGCTAGAGGTGTTTATCGCAAAGGGCTATTCTAGGGGGCGGTGTGAAACTTTGGAGTTAGAAGTGTATCGCACTTTGCACGCCGATTATGGCCTGGATTTAAACTTTAGCTATCAATGTGGGGCATGCAAGAGTGTGTCGCCCTTTGAGAGTTACCGCTGTTTGGTGTGCGCTAAAATTGGACCCAAAGAGGTGGTCTTAAGTCTAGACAAGCACACCAGCGACCACAAGGCGAGCAATTTAAACTAGGAGGTTTCATGAAAAGCATCGAGATTTTTTGCGATGGGTCGGCTTTAGGCAATCCGGGCTATGGAGGGTATTGCTCCATTTTACGCTACAAGGGCGTGGAAAAAATCATCCAAGGCGGGGAGATTTACACCACAAACAACCGCATGGAGTTAAGGGCGGTCATAGAGGCACTCAAAGTCTTAAAAGAGCCGTGCAATATCCACCTTTACAGCGACTCTATCTATGTGTGTAAGGGCATCAGCGAGTGGCTGAAAATGTGGGTAGCTAAGAAGTTTGCCAAGGTGAAAAATGTAGACCTATGGCAAGAGTTCTTAACGCTCAAAGGCGCACACGCCATCACCACACATTGGGTCAAAGGGCATGATGGGCACGCTGAAAACGAACGATGCGACAAGCTCGCCAAAGAACAAGCCCTAAACTACAAACAAAGGGCAAAAGCGTGCTGAAGTTTGCCAATCTAAACTACCACTTCAAGGACGAAGGGTTGTTGCAACAAGCCCTGACACACAGGAGCACGCAATCGCCCACAAACAACGAGAGGCTAGAATTTCTGGGCGATGCTGTCTTGGATTTAGCGGTCGCAGAAATTCTTTTTGAGCGCTTTAATGACTTGCAAGAGGGGGATTTGTCTAAAATGCGCGCGTCTTTAGTCAACGAAAAGGCGTTTTATAAGCTGGCTCTGCTCTTGGACTTGCAAAAGCACATTGTGGTCTCCCCCGCTGAGGCGCACAACCACGGGCAAAGCAAGCCGTCCATTTTGTCTAGCGCTTTTGAGGCGTTGATGGGCGTTGTTTACCTAGAGAGCGGGCTAGAGGTGGTGCGCGCTTTAATGCAGGATTTATTAGATTTAGCCTATCACGATTTGTCCCTGCAAGCCTTGTTTACCGACTACAAAAGCGCGTTGCAGGAACTCACTCAAGAGCGCTTTAAAACCATCCCCACCTATGTGCTAAAGAGCGAGAGCGGGCCAGACCATGCCAAACAATTTGAAATGCAAGTTTTTATTTCAAGCAAGTTGTACGCTACCTGCACAGCTAAGAGCAAGAAAGAGGCACAACAACTCTGCGCCAAAGAGGCACTAAAACAACTCACACAGGGGGGGCTATGAACACTTTGGGGCGGTGCTTGCGTTTAAGCACCTTTGGCGAGTCGCACGGGGTGCTGATTGGGGGCGTTTTAGAGGGCGTGCCCGCAGGGCTAAAGATCGATCTAGATTATTTGCAGGCTGAGGCAAATAGGCGCAAAAGCATCAACGCCTACACCACGCCTCGTAAAGAGGAGGATGTGGTGGAAGTGGTGAGCGGAGTCTTTGAGGGGGTCAGCACGGGCGCGCCCATCGGCTTACTCATTTATAACCGCAATGTCAAAAGTAAGGATTACCACAATATCAAGGATGCCTTTAGACCCGGACACGCCGATTTCACCACTTGGGCAAAGTATGGCGTGCGCGATTACAGGGGCGGGGGGCGCACTTCAGCCAGAGAGAGCGTGGCACGGGTGGCAGCAGGGGCGATCGCTAAAATGTTGTTAAAAGAGCTAGGCATACAAGTCTTTAGTGGGGTTTTTAGCGTGGCAGGCATTGAGGCGCAAAGCGTAGATTTTAACCACGCCAAAACAAGCCCCATTTTTAGTCTAGATAAGGACACAGAGCCAGCGCAACAAGAGGCGATTTTAAAGGCGAAAGCAGAGGGCGATAGCGTGGGGGGCGTGGTCTTGGTGCAAGCCAGCGGGGCGCATTTGCTAGGGCTTGGCGAACCGCTTTATGACAAATTGGATGCGCGGCTTGGTAGCGTGTTTATGGGCTTAAATGGGGTGAAGGGGGTGTTTATTGGCGATCCTAGCGTGGCTCGTTTAAGCGGGAGTGTCTACAACGACCCTTTAAGCCCCAAGGGGTTTAAGAGCAACCATGCCGGGGGGGTGCTAGGCGGGATAGGCAGCGGGGAGGATTTAGCTGTGTGGGTGCATTTTAAGCCCACGGCCAGCATCGCTAAAGCCCAAAGCACCATCAGCACCGCTAACGAACCCATTACCCTAGAATTAAAGGGGCGGCATGACCCATGCATCGCCATTAGGGGGAGTGTGGTTTGCGAGAGCTTGTTGGCGTTGGTCGTGGCGGATTTTGCGCTTTTAAACATGCCAATCAAGCTTTCTAGTGTGCGGGCTTTCTATCGGCAAATGTGATTTTATGCTAGAATAGCCCGAAAAAGAGAGGTGCGCATGGCAAGAGCAAGAAGCAAAAAAACCGCTGAGGCGGGCATGCAAGACATTTATAGAAGTTTAGAATCCGGACAGAATAAAATCCAAGCCAAGCAAATTTCTGCCCAGCAAGTGCTTTTAGAGTTGGAAGAGGGGAGTTTCAATGCCCAAGAGGCGTGGTTTGTCAAAGACGAGCAGGACCAAAAGTTTGTGGTGATCCCCGAAGTGCTGTTGCAGCACATTGTGCGGGTCATCCAAAGGGCGTATGAAGACAAGGTCATGGTGGAGTTGGAGCGGGATATGGCGAGCTTAACCCCTATTGACTTTGCGGATGCAATGGCGGTGGTGTTTAAGAAGTTAGAGGGTTTAAGGGGTAAGGATGGAAGTCTGCCAAAAATCAGCTCGCTGGACTTTGTCAAACAAATTAAAAAGCAACACCCAAATTTGTTTTTCAATCTGCCTGAGTTTTTAGAGAGCAAGCGCCAGGAGCTAGACCTTGACATTTCGGCTCTGCCCTTTTAGCCGTGCAAGAGTTAGACTTTAATAAATACGCTTCTTACTCTAAGCCCGGTCCGCGCTACACGAGCTACCCCACCGCCGTGGAATTCAACCCGAGCTTTCAAGAAGCCGACCTGCTAGAGGCGTTTAAGCGGGCGGATCAAAATATCCCCCTTTCCTTGTACTTCCATTTGCCCTTTTGCAAGAGTGCGTGCTATTTTTGCGCCTGCAGTGTAATTTACACAAATAGCCAAAGCAAGAAGGAACGCTACATTGGGTATTTGGCTAAAGAGTTGGAGCTGTTAAAATCCCATTTAGACACGCAAAGAAGTGTTGTACAATTGCACTTTGGTGGGGGTACGCCCACTTTTTACAACGCCGCACAATTAGAACGCATCATCCAAAAAATCAAAGAAACTTTCCACAATTTTTCTAAAGAAGCGGAACTGAGCTGTGAGATCGACCCAAGGCACTTTAGCCTAGAGCAAATGCAAGTGCTCAAAAAACACGGCTTTAACCGCCTAAGCTTTGGGGTGCAAGACTTTGACCCACAAGTGCAAGTGGCGATCAACCGTTTACAAAGCGTGGATTTAGTGCACGAAAAGGTGCAAATCGCCCGGGATTTTGGGATCAACTCCATTAATTTTGACTTGATCTATGGCTTGCCCTTGCAAACCATTAAAAGTTTTGAAAAGACCTTGCTAGAAGTTTTGAAACTCAACCCCGATCGCTTGGCGGTCTTTAATTATGCCCATGTCCCCTGGGTCAAACACACCATGAAAATTGACCCCAAAACCCTGCCAAGCCCCCAAGAAAAACTTGCGCTTTTGCAATTTTTGATCGGCTTTTTAAAAGGGCATGGTTATGAAATGATCGGGATGGACCACTTTGCCAAAAAGGACAACGAGCTGTATTTGGCCTTACAAAACAAGCAACTTAGGCGCAACTTTCAAGGCTACACCACGAAAAAATTCTCCCAAACCATTGGTGTGGGCGTTACCAGCATCGGCGAGGGGCAAGACTACTACACGCAAAACTTTAAGGACCTGAAACGCTACGAGCAGGCCCTAGATAGTGGGCATTTGCCCGTAGAGCGGGGGATTAGGCTGAGCACAGAAGACCGCCTAAGAAAAGAAGTCATCATGCACCTGATGAACAATTTGGAGCTGGATTTTAGCAGCATTGAAAAAGCTTTTGACATTGACTTTAAAACGCATTTTAAAGATGCGTTAAACGCCCTAAAACCCTACGAGCAAGAGGGTTTGGTGGTGATCAATGAGGGGGGACTCACAACCAGCCCCACGGGGGCGATGCTCGTGCGTAATTTGGCGATGGTGTTTGACGCGTATTTGGGAGCGCAAAGTGGCGCGCAGCGGTTTAGCCAAACACTCTAGTCCTTTTGACATAAACGCTTCTTTGCAAGAGGTTACGCAAAAATGCGTGAAGTGCGCTAAGTGCGTACCTAGTTGCACCATTTATCGGATACACAAAGACGAAAGCACTTCGCCTAGAGGTTTTTTAGAACTCATAGCGCAGGTCAAACAAGAGAGCCTAGAGCTAGACACAAGCCTTAAAAAAATCTTTGAGAGCTGTTTTTTATGCACCACTTGTGTGCAAGTTTGCCCTTTCCACTTACCCATTGATGCCATGATTGAAAAAATCCGCTTGACAAGCGCACGCAAGTATGGGATCACTTGGCACAAGAAAGCCTATTTTTACTTGCTAAGACACCCTAAATTAATGGATCTTGTCTTTAGGCTTTGCTACGCCCTATCGCCTTGCGCTTTTAAACAAGAGGGGGACAAGTTGAAATGGCGTTTTAAGGGTTCTTTTTCGTGGCAAAAGCGCGCATTTTTTCCCTTTGTGGCTAAGAGCTTTTTACAAACCCACAAGGGCATTATTGCGCCTAAAGCCCCCCTAGAGCCCAAAGAGCCTTTAAGAAAAGTCGGGCTTTTTATCGGTTGTTTGGGCAATTACAATTATCCACAGGTAGGTGAGAGTCTGTTATCTTTGCTAGACAAGCTCAATTTTAGCGTGGCGATCCCTAAACAGGTTTGTTGCGGGGCACCGGCGTATTTCACGGGGGATTTTGAAACCGCTTGGTTTTTAGCCAAGCAAAATATCGAAAGCCTAGCTAATCTAGCCCAAGAAGTGGAAGCGATTTTAGTTCCCGAAGCCACTTGTATCAGCATGCTTAAAAAGGACTACCAGCATTTGATCGAAAGCCTAAAGGATAACCAAGAGCGCGCCCTTTGGGCTGAAAAATTTAAGAGTATCCAAGCTAAATTGCAAATGGCATCGCATTTTTTAGCCACACAAACGCCCTTAAGCAAGCATCTAGAGACCAAAGCGCAAAGCCCCATCAGTGTAACCTACCACGACCCATGCCATGCTAAAAAGGTGCTTGGCATCTACAAAGAGCCTAGAAGTTTGCTACAAATCAACCACCAAATCATCGAAATGCAAGAGAGCGACCGTTGCTGTGGCTTTGGGGGGGTTACCATGCAAAGCGAGCATTACCAGCTCAGTTTAAAGGCAGGCGCGCCCAAAGCCCTAGACATTGTCGGCACCAAGGCACAGGTGGTGAGTGCGGAGTGCTCGGCGTGTCGAGTGCAGTTAAACAACGCCCTAGCGCAAATTGATGCCCCCGTGCAATTCTTACACCCCTTAGAACTTTTAGACAAAAGCTTGCGTGAGAGGTAGCTTTATTTTTTTATAACAACACATGTTAAAAAAATTATGCTAGAATAGCGCAAACCATTTAACTTAAAGAAGAGGATTACAATGAATAGAAAATTTTATGCCTTTTTATCGAGTGCCTTGGCTTTTGGTGCAACAGGGTTGCAGGCTGAGAGGAACGCGTGGTATGTGGGTGCGAGTTATGAAGTGGGGCAAGTGGGGCAGGCTGTGAGAAACCCCTCTCCCGATCAAGCTGCCATCAACCCCGTAACGGGCGGTAGCTACCAATTTAGTAGACTGCCTGCAGGCAGCTACAGCAATCTGGCCGTAATGCAGGGCTTGGGGATCAGTGTGGGGTATAAACAATTCTTTGGCAAAAAGAAATGGTTTGGGTTGCGCTACTACGGCTTTATGGACTATGGGCACGCCGTCTTTGGGGCAAATGAATTGGTTCCCGGCAAGGGCACTTTTGCTAACTTGACAGACATGTTCACCTATGGTGTGGGCATCGACACCCTTTATGATGTCATCAATAAACAAGATGTGACCTTTGGGTTTTTCTTGGGTGCGGCGATTGCCGGTAACTCTTGGGGCAACACCACAGGCGGGCCGCTCATTACAATCAACTACCCCGCCACAGCCGAAAACACCATCGATCCCGCCATGTTTCAGTTTCTCTTTAATTTAGGGATGCGCACCACCATTGGCAAACACCAGGAATTTGACTTTGGGATCAAGATCCCCACCATCAACGACTACTACTTCAATAAAAAAGGCTTATCTTTCACCTACCGCCGCCAATACAGCTTGTATGTGGGTTACCGCTACAACTTTTAATGCTAGAATACCCCTAAAATGACAAAGGGGTGAAATGCCAGAAACACAGCGACTGCAAGCGATCTTAGAAAAGGCTTTAGGCGACATTAAAGAGGTTCTAGCCTCCAGCTTTGAAGCCCATTTCAACGCTTTACTTGAAAAAGAGAAGCTCCAAATTGAAAAGCAATTTGCCACGAGGCTGCAAGAGAAAGATAAAAAAATTGCTAACCAGCAGAAGGCTCTCTTTGACACCACGACTAAATTAAAAGCGGTGAAAACCGAGCTGGGGCAACTCAAACAACAGCAAAACAACGAAAAACAAAGAAGCGAGAGCCCCAAAGTGGCGGGCTTAAAAGCCGCCATAGAGAACCAGCAAAGGTGTATAGATAGACTCAAAGCCCGTTTAAAACAAGCAGGGCTAGAGGGCGAGGGCGCAGAAGTTGAGGAAACCAACGCCCCTAATCTCTTGGAATTGCAAGAGCGCATCGCCCACTTAGAGCAGACCATCAAGGCGCAAAACTACCACATCCAAAGCCAGCGTAATTTGATTTTAGGCTACCAGGAGCAATTTGAGAACACCAGCTTACCTTGGGACACCAAAGAATCTTTAAAAGACGGCCTAGAAGAAGGCGCAAAAGAGGATAAATCTTAGAACGCCACCCCGCAGAGCTGACCCCTTGCGCTGTAAAGTCCCTAGCTTCAGTTTGCCGATTCATCAGGGGGTAATGCCCTTGGGGCTTTAGGCATCAACCTTGTCAAGAGCAAACACAAGATTCCTAAAAGAGTGCTCCTGCTTGAAGCCACGATTCTGGACTAATTTAATTCCCCTGACTTTAGTTATGGGGAGTGTGTCAAAAGGGTTTTAGCCTAACCCCTTAGTGGGTTTTAGGCTTGGTGGGTTTTAGCGCACTGGGGACAATAAAAATGCTCTCTTGTTGCACAGAGATTTTGGGGTTATCCACGCTGTAAGCTTTCACCACAATGGGTAAAATCTCTTTTTTGGCATGCGTTACATCGTGTTTCTTGTAGGCTTCTTTGGCAATTTTTAAGGGCATGCGTAAAACCACCACGACCTTGAGTTTGCCCTGTGGATCAATGCTGAGGGTGTCTTTGGGGCGTACGATGCTGATGTTTGGATCGTCTACATTAAAGGTGTAGGCATGCGCTCTATTGCTTGTGTTTTGGAACAAAAAAACATAGCTATTGTCCACGAAATCGTTGTGGATGGCATAAAGTTGCCCTCCATGCGTGATGTCTAAAATCATCGAAGCCTTCTTAAGCGAGCCGATGATTAAAGCCCCCACCACTACGAGCAACACGCCCACATAGGCGATGGTTTTCGCCCGCCATAATTTCACCTTGTTGTGCGTGTTTGTGGCGTTTGTGGATGACCATTGGATTAGACTAGGTTTGTTTAATTTACCCATAGTCACCGTGCAAGCATCTACACATTCTAGGCAGTTGATGCACTCTAATTGCATTCCCTTTCTAATGTCTATGTGTGTGGGGCAGACCAGCACGCAATGGTTGCAACTCACGCATTCGTTGGTTTTGTTGCGTTTTTGGGGCAAACTAGGGATTTTTACATTGTTTTCATCGTAAATCGCTCCTCCCCTTGCGCTGTCGTAAATGGGGTTTAAAGTGTTGTCGTCAAACAGCACGCTTTGCACCCGTGCATAGGGGCATAAATAAATGCAAAAACGCTCTTTAACCACCACGATATCAAAGAACACCACCGCACTCAACACTGCCCAAATGCCAATGAGCAGGGCATTGTCGCTAGGATGGGCTAGGTGGCTAAAAAACTCATGTGGGGGGACAAAGTAGAACAAAAGCACCGCCATCGCCACGATAGGCACGGGGGCAAAGAGGAAAAGCCCTACAATTTTTTTCAGTTGATTGCTTGCAGTCTTTGGCGTGGGGCGTTGTTTGTTGCTGATCTTGGCGTGCAAGCCTAGAATCTTGGTTTCAATCAAATCTCTGTGGATTGTTCTAAAAATCGTTTGCGGACAGCCCCACCCGCACCACACCCGTCCGAGCATGGAGGTGATGAAAAAGATAAAAATAAAAAGAAAAATCACCAAAAAGGGCATGAGATACATTTCTTGCGCACTGTAAATTTTGCCAAAGATGTGGATCTGTCTATGTTCAAAAGAGATTAAAAACACTTGCCCTTCGCCCATGTGTATGAAGGGTACACCGATTGCAAAAATAGTGATGGCGATCGCCACTATATAGCGTTTTAAGCGGAAAGACTGGCGGAAAAATTGGGTTTTATCCGCCCCTTTTGCGGAGTTTTGCAAGTCCATGGTCAAAAAATCCTTGTCGGAGTGATTCCTCGCATGGTAGCAAATTTAATTTAAGGGCGTTTAAATAATTTGTGGTGTTTCTTGAAGATTGCCTAGAACATGTTAGAGTACAGCATTTACTTTTAGCGGTGCGCTATGCGGCATTATTTGCGGATTGTGTCTATACTTGCTCTTGCCAATTTTTGCTTCGGTGTGGCGGAGTTCCTTGTCCCTGGAATTCTAACCTATTTGAGCCTATTCTACGGCGTTTCAGATAGCCAGGTGGGCAACTTGGTTACCCTCTACACTTTAGGGGTGATGGTGGGCGTGCCTATTATAAGCGTGCTCTTTTCGCGCTTTAACTACCGTAACCAGCTTGTCTTTGCTCTCACGCTCTTTGCTCTTTCTCATCTGTTCATGTTTTTTAGCCACAGCTTTTTAAGCGCGCTCATCGCCCGCTTTCTAGGGGGGCTGATGCACGGCTTGTTTTTTGTGATCGCCACAGTCATTTGCCTAAAAGTCGCTCCCAAGGCAAAAAAGAGCATGGCTTTGGGTTTACTCATCAGCGGGTTTCTCATCGCCTTAGCCATGGGTGTGCCCTTGACCATTTGGGTGTCTAAGCATTTTGGACTTTTAACGCCCTTTCTCTTGATCGCATGCATGGTCTTTTTAGCCGCTTTTGTGGCTCTATTGACCATGCCCAAATTTTCAAGTCAGCCGGCCAATTTTAAAAATTTAGGCGTGGTGTTTCACTTCACGCCCGTGTGGCAAAGTTTTTTAGTCACTGCCTTTGCGTGCGGATCTATGTCTGTGGTTTATATCTACTTGCGAGTCTTATTGGAAAGACACCACTTCAGCCCGGAGAGCATCGCTGAAATTTATGTATACTACGGCATCGCCGGCCTACTCGGTCATTTCTTGGCGATCAAACTCACGGATTTGAGGGGCTCATTTGCTGCTCTAAGCTTTTTACTCACCATGGAAATTTTAGTCTTGGGTGCGATGCATTTTAGCTACCACCTACCAAAAGCGTTTTTAGCCACCAATGTGATCGTCTTTGGTTTCTTTAGTTGTGCGCTTGTTGTGCCGTTTAAAACGCTCTGTATCCACTTAGCCCATGTATTCACGCCCCACACCTCCTCAAACGACACCATTGCGCTTAATGAAGCTGCATTTTTTAAAGGAATGTCCGTTGGCTCTTTTGTGGGCGGGCTTATAGTGCATTATTTCAATGTCAATTTTAATAGTATTTGTGCCGCACTTTTTGCGCTGTGTGCTTTATTGATTCTTCGTTATGGCATTAAAAAGCCCGTTTTTACCAAAAGTGGTGATGTTGCACCACCAAAGCATTAGGGGTATTAATGTCGTTAAAACAGCCCCGGTCTTCTGTTTTGTGGGCAAACACACTCCTTGATTGAAGGCCAAACAGTGCCCTAAAGCCTTTAAAAGCATGTTAGAATGCGCCTTTATCCTTGATTTTGGCGGTGTGGCTATGCGGCATTATTTGCGGATTGTGTCTTTACTTGCCCTGTCTAGCTTTTGTTTGGGTGTGGCGGAGTTTTTAGTTTCAGGGATTTTAACTCAGTTAGGCGCGTATTATGGGGTGTCTGTAAGCGAGGCGGGCAACTTAGCCACGCTTTATGCCTTTGGCGTGGTCATTGGCGCACCCATCGTGAGTGTGCTGATTTCTCGTTTCAACTACCGCAACCAACTCATTTTCACACTAGGTCTTTTTGCCCTTTCAAACGCTTTCATGTTTTTAAGCCACAGCTTTTTAAGCGCGCTCATCGCCCGCTTTCTAGGGGGGCTGATGCACGGCTTGTTTTTTGTGATCGCCACGATTGTGTGCCTAAAAGCCGCCCCCAAATCCAAAACCAGCATGGCGATGAGCCTTATGGCTAGCGGGCTCACCATCGCCCTGGTAACGGGCGTGCCTTTGGGGATTTTAGTGGCAAGGTATTTTGGGCTATTAGCCCCCTTTCTCTTAGTCGCTGGTTTGGCCTCTTTGGCCGCCTTTTTGGCGTTGTTCATCTTGCCCAAATTTACCAGCAAGCAGACTAACTTTAAAAATTTAGGCGTGGCATTTGGTTTTGCACCCGTGTGGCAGGGCTTTTTAGTTACCGCCTTTTCGTGTGGGTCCATGTTTGTGGTCTATATCTACATGCGTGTCTTGCTAGAAAAGCACGGCTTTAGTGCGCAAAGCATCACCAACATCTACCTTTACTACGGCTTGGCGGCGATGCTGGGTAATCTTTTTGGAGGCAAGCTCACGGACTTAAGGGGCTCGTTTGCCGCCCTGCGCTTTTTGCTAAGCATGTTAGCTTTAACCCTAGCCGCGATGAGTTTTAGCCACCACTTACCCAAGCCCTTTGTGGCGTTTAACGCCATGGCCTTTGGCTTTTTTGGCTTTGCATGCATCGCGCCGCTAAAAATGTTGAGTGGCCATTTGGCGCGCACCTTCACGCCAGACACGCCGGGCAGCACGATCGCGCTCAATGAAGCCTCGTTTAATGTGGGGATCACCTTTGCCTCTTTAACGGGCGGACTCGTGGCACATTATATTAACATTGACATGAACGGCATTTGCGCTGCTTTATTTGCCTTAAGTGCCCTTACTTTGCTGCATTTGCGGATTAAAAAAGCCTATTTTCACCAAAAATAGCTATACTTAAAAGCAAAAACACATAGGAATTTATGGATGTTACAAGCGACCCAGCTTAGCATGCGCTATGCCACTAAAAAGCTCTTTGAAAATGTCAATTTGAAACTAGATGCGCACAAACGCTACGGACTCATCGGGGCCAATGGGGCGGGCAAAAGCACTTTTTTAAAGATTTTAGCCGGAGAGATCGAAGCAAGCAGTGGGGATGTGAGCGTGGACTCAGGGCTTAAAGTGGGCGTACTGGGCCAAGATCAATACGCCTTTGAAGAATTTAGTTTGAAAGACGCAGTGCTGATGGGGAACAAAGTTTTATACGATGCCCTAAAAGAAAAGGAAAGGCTCTACACAGAAGCGGATTTGAGCGATGACAAGGTCAATGCCCGCCTAGCCGAGTTAGAGATGATCTGCGTGCAAGAAGACCCCTTGTATGAATGTGAAGTGGTCGTGGAGAAAATCTTAGAGGATTTAGGTATCCCCGCCAACCGCCACAACGACTTGATGAAAAGCCTGCCTAGCAGCGATAAATTCAAGATTCTCTTAGCCCAAGTGCTCTTTCCAAAGCCCGATATTTTGCTCTTAGACGAGCCCACAAATAACCTAGATTTAAACGCCATTGCGTGGCTAGAGGAAAATCTTAAACGCCACGAGGGGACGATGGTCATCATCAGCCACGACCGCCACTTTTTAAACGCCGTCTGCACCCATATTTTGGATTTAGACTTTGGCACGCTAAGGGAGTTTAGCGGCAACTACGATGATTGGTACATCGCCTCCACACTCATCGCCAAACAAAAGGAAGCTGAGCGCAATAAAAAGCTCAAGGAAAAAGAAGAGCTAGAGCGATTCATCGCCCGCTTCTCTGCCAATGCGAGCAAGGCTAGGCAGGCCACCAGCCGCCAAAAGCAATTAGAAAAGCTAGACATCCAAAGCATTGAGGTTTCGTCTAGACGCGACCCGAGCATTCTCTTTAAGCCTAGCCGCACGATCGGCAACGAGGCTTTAGAGTGTAGCCAAATTTCTAAGGCGTATGGGGATTTAGCGGTGCTGAAAAATGTCAGTCTAAAAATCGCCCCTAAAGATAAAATCGCCTTGATAGGACCCAATGGCGTGGGTAAAAGCACCTTATGTAAAATTCTCGTGGAGGAAATGCGCCCCGATAGTGGGAGTGTCAAATGGGGCGCGACTGTGCAAAGGGGCTACTTCCCCCAAGATGTGAGCGAGAGCATCCAAGGGGAGGAGAGCCTGTATCAATGGCTCTTTAACTTCAATAAAAAGATTGAAAGCGGCGAGGTGAGAAACGCTTTAGGGCGCATGCTCTTTAGCGGAGCAGAGCAAGAAAAAAGCGTGAGTGCGCTGAGTGGGGGCGAGAAACACCGCATGGTGCTTTCCAAACTCATGCTAGAAAAGGGCAATTTTTTGGTGTTAGACGAGCCCACCAACCATTTAGACCTAGAGGCGATCATCGCCTTAGGCGAGGCCTTGTATAAATTTGAGGGAGCGGTGATTTGCGTGAGCCACGATCGCGAGCTCATCAGTGCTTATGCAAATCGCATCATCGAGCTTGTGCCCACCAACAAGGGCGCAAAAGTGATCGACTTTAAGGGGAGTTATGAGGAGTATTTGGCCAGCAAGGGGGATTGACAAGACTTGAAGGGGCATTAGACCCCATTGATCGGTGTCAACGATGAAATTTAATACCACCGCAAAATATTCAATCGGATAGATTAATCAAATTTAGGTATGATCACATGATTTCATCTACCTGCGGTGATAGAATGCGTGTCCTTTTTGCAGTGATCTTTTCAGTTGTCTTTCTGTTGATGAATGGCTTTGGTTATATGCGTTTGAAGAAATTTACCTACCCCTCTTTGCGCTTTATACCCATCACCTTGTGTGTTTTTGAAATTTTCTTTTTGCTCATACAACAAAGGATGATACCTAATTTCTTTGGTGAATTTAGGGTTATCTTATATGCCATAGGCGGGATTAGCATTGCCACTAGCTTTTTAATGTCGTTGTTCTTGTTATTACATATGCTGATACTCAAAATCACACCCAAAAACACCGATACCCATAGACGCCAAACCATCAAAAAGCTATTTGATGTGGGCATGATTTTTTTGCTCTTTAGTTCGATCGCCAAAGGTTTTTACAATGCGACCAATATTGTGATCACAAAACGCCAAGTCAAACTCAAGAATTTAAAACAGGCACTCAATCTAGCCATGATCAGCGATGTACATATAGGCGAGTATCTCAAAAAGGACTATTTGCAAAAGATTGTCGATCGCATTAATGCGCTCCACCCAGATATAGTCGTCATTGTGGGGGACCTAGCGGATTTAAAAGCGGAGTTGGTGCAAGAGGATTTAGCTCCGCTTAAAGACCTGCGATCGCAATACGGCGTGTATTATGTATTGGGCAACCATGAGTATTACCACGGGGCGGCCGCTCTCATTGAGGTGTTCAAAAAGTATAATGTGCGCGTATTGCAAAATGAGAGCGTCCCAGTGGCGGGGCTTAATTTAATGGGGGTGAATGATCTGACGGGGTATCACTTCAAACACTTTGAACCTGATTTTAAGGCTGTCTTTGCCAAAGCTAACCCCAATCTGCCCAGCGTTTTACTCTCCCACCAACCCAAATCCCTAACACATTTAGAGCAAAAACCCAACTTGATCTTGTGCGGGCACACCCATGCCGGACAGATATTCCCTTTTAGCCTCTTGGTGTGGCTGGATCAAAAATACATCTATGGCCATTATCATTTAAAAGATTGCCAAATGATCGTGAGTAGTGGTTGTGGCTTTTGGGGGCCACCTGTGCGCATCTTTACCAAGAGCGAAATCGTGTCTATCCGTCTAGAGCCTGAAAATCAAGCCTAGTGTTCAGGCACAATGTATCCCTTTATTGGAACTATATTCCATTCATGATTTCTAGTTTTGACAAACTGATTTTGTTTTGTTCCAATCACGATCGCAAACTCATCAGTGCCTATGCCAACTGCATCATCGAGCTTGTCCCCACCAACAAGGGCGCAAAAGTGATCGACTTTAAGGGGAGTTATGAGGAGTATTTGGCAAGTAGGGGGGCTAAAAACTAGCGGGGGTTTGCCCACTTAAGATTTGCATGAAAAAGGGGTTTTAGCTCTTGTTTAAACTCAAATTATTGATTGATAACTTACAATACCTAGTTTCTAAACATTTCAAATAAGGGGATTTTATGCGAAAACACACCAAGGGCATTTTATCAACACTCATGGGAATCTCCCTAGCACTTTCGGGCTGTGCGACAGACACGGGAACGCAAACTGCAAGTAACCAGCAGCACGCAAAGAGCGTAACTCCCATCAAATTTAATTACCCCATCCACATCGGCCAAGAGCCTCTAAACGACCACATCACCGCCATTTTAACCCCGCATATCCAAGCTGATGAAAATGTCCAACCCTACATCGCAAAATTCCAAAACGCCCTCGCCGCACAAGTCCAAGAGATTCTCCAAAAAAAGGGCTACACTGTCATACGCATTGCATCCGCCAAAGATTTCACACCCACGCAAAAAAATACCATCTATTCTCTTATAAACATCAAGGGATGGATAGGCATCCTAGAAGAGACCAATATTGACACCAAAAACCCGCAAGATCCCAACACGCAAACACAAGCAGCCCAAAGCGCTGGGGCGGTGATTTTACAATTCATTGAACCCAAGACAGGGCGGACAACCCACAACATCGCCATCAACATCGGCGCGGAACAAGCCATCACTTACTCCAACTTTCAAGAATCGGTCATCTTGAGTGGATTTGCGGGGGCAAACGCGGTTAGTCTTGGCGACACTGCAAACAATGTAAACAATGTGAACTTAGGTGGTCCTGTGGATAAAAATCATGACGATGCCGTCCATAGAATCCTCAACAAGGTGTATAAAGTGGTGCTAGAAAAAGTGATCTCTTGGGCGCAACACTCTAATCTAAAGCGATACAGGCGGGTGATCGATCAAATTAGAAAATAAATTGAGGCAACACACATGCCTCCCCTTTTAGGCGTGGCTGTCTGCCCACGACAGGGTTGCAAAAGTGATGGATTTAAAAGGAGTCATGATGCGTGTTTGCAAGTTTTGGGGCTTGACAAGCCTTTATGTTTTCGCTAGCATTTGGTTTTTATTTCTCGTTGGTAAAGGAAGTTACGATATGGTGAGAGAGGCAATCAGCAATCAGCAAGGCAAGTAAAAGCAAACTTCTAGCACTCTCTTTAGCCCTGTGTTCTCTTGCCCCCTTAAGTGCGGAGAAAGATGGGGTGTTCTTTGCAGGGGGCTTTCAATACTCCAACTTTAGCGGGACACAAAAGGCGAGCAACCCCGTCTTGTACCAAGTCTTAGGGCAATCAAGCGGGCTAAATGGTAACCTTTTCGGGGCGGATATTCAATTTGGTTATAAACAATTCTTTGGCAAGAAAAAACGCTTTGGCTTGCGTTATTACGCCTTTTTCAGCGGGCAGGGTGGTCCGGCTTCATTTAAACAGGCCCTAGAGGATGAACATGGCAACTCTTTTTGGGCGACCACCAAACAACAAGCCGCAAATCTCTTTTATGGTGTGGGTATCGATGCGCTCTTTAACTTCTATGAAAAGAAAGACACCACCTTTGGGGTGCTTGCGGGCGTGATGGTCGGGGGGAGTAGCTGGCTGATGGGTAAGGGCTCTATCGATGGGCAATGCGCTTGGAGTAAGGACAATGGGCAATGCACCAGCATGAACAGCTACTTTCAAGAGAGGGCGCAGTTTTTTAACACCGAAGGGTTTAAGGGCAAATTCACGCCCACGCATGTGCAGGTTCTCATCAATCTAGGTTTGCGGGCAAATTTCACTAAGCACCAGGGCTTTGAGCTGGGCGTGCACATCCCCACCATCAACGACCCTTATTTAACCCTCACGCGGACAGAAGACTACGCTGAGCTAGGCGTGAAAAAGGGCGATGCCATCGCCATTAGATTTAGACGCAACATCGCCATTTACGCCAACTATGTGATCAATTTTTAGCCATAAAATGAGCTGGGGGTTCTCCCGCTCAAGGTCATTCCCCACAAAATGGCTTTTTAGCCAAATTTTTCACCAAAAATTAACCAAAAATTAACCAAAAAACTCTATAATGCGCCTTCATATTTGTATTCCACATCTCAGATTTTAAAGGAAGTTTATGCGAAAAATGATAAAAGGGATTTTATTAACCTTAGCGGGCGTGTCGCTTGCTCTTTCAGGCTGTGCCACGGACACGGGAGCAAAGCCCACAGCTAACCAAGCCCAAAAACACGCTGTGGCAAAAAACACCACCCCTCTAGACTTTAACTACCCCGTCAACATTGAGCAAGAGGCCTCCAATAACCACACCATTGCCATTTTAGCCCCCAACATCCAAGCGGGTGAAAATGTCCAACCTTACATTGACCAATTCCAAAGTGCGTTGGTGAAACAAGTCCAAGAAATCCTAGAGAAAAAGGGCTACCACATCATCCACCTAGCAGATGCGCAAAATTTAACAGCCGATCAAAAAATGAACATCTCCTCCATTTTAAAAATCAGGGGATGGATGGGGATTTTAGAGGATGCGGACATGAACACAGAAAACCCTGAGGACACCAAAATGAACGGCGCAGTGGATCAGAGTGCGGGGGCAGTCATCTTTAAATTCTTTGAGCCTAAAACGGGGCGCACCACGCATAACTTTGCCATCAATGTGGGCGCACAGCGAGCCATTGTCTATTTTTATTCTCAACAAACGACAAATTCAGGAGGATTTGCAGGCGCAAACTTAGTGGGTGTCAGTGAGCTAGACAAAAACCATAAAGATGCGATCCATAAGATTCTCGACAAAATGTATGGCGTTGTGGTGAAAAAGTTGGTGCACTGGGTTACAAACACCAACTTAGAGCAATACAGGAAGGCGATTGACCAAATCAAAAAATAGGCATGCTAAAGCAGGCGGGTTAGAAGTAGGCTGCAAAACCTGCGATCTATGCTGGCCTCTTTTCTATACTGATTGGCCATCGGGCAGGGGCTTATTGAATCCATGGTGGGCGAACCCCCATTGCAGCTTTAAAGGCCTTCAAAGGGTCTGCACGATGAACTTGCCTTTATTGTCTTAAATTCCACCCACACCCTCAAGCAAAGAAGCACCTAAAACCTCTTTTTCTCCCATTTTTTAAAGATTGAAGCCGAAAACAACACTGCCACAAACGCCCCACAAATGGTAGCAGAAATAGGCAGAGTGGCTAGAGTGGTGTGTCTTAAAAGCCATTGTCTAGCTCAAGGCACTACTAAAAGTTAAAAGCAAGACGACCGATCCCATAAGGCCTTGGCCTAAGAGCAAGAGAAAAGAACCTGGATTCAACATGGGTTTCACATACTGCGTAGATGGAGATATTGAATATTAAAATGGCAAAAATTCCAACACTTCTTGCAAAATTAAAGTTGCTTGTTTATAAACCTCCTGGATGCGTGGAACCCAAAGTTGTACATCGCTGTGCAGTAAAGCGTTGCGGAGCTGGTATAGAATTTCCATAAGGCCCCGATAAATAAGCCCGCGATCGTCCCCCTCAAGCATGTTTTTGTCGCTTCTGTGGATCAGTTTGGCAATATTTTCTACACGCCCCTTAAGTCTTTTACGAAATAGATCTTGTATTGTCTTGATTTGGGTGTCGCTGAGTCGTTTCTCTCTCAATGCGGATATAAACTTATCGCTTTCAATGTCAAAGATACCCTTGATAGAGCATGGCTTGCTTTTTCGCACCTCGACACTAATGTTCAACATGTTGTCCCAAACACGATCGCTATGGATCTTCAAAACATAGGTAACTTTGCGATTTTTTTCACTCCACTGCTCTAGTTGCATGGGTTGGACTTGCACACTTGTAAAACTCACCAGCTGTGTGTTGTGTTTCACGCCCGATTTTTCTAAGATTTTGTCAAAATCCTTTAATAGGCCAAAGAATTTGAGTTTTTCATCTTTTGGATTTTCGTCCAAGCGTTCTGAAAATCTATGCAATACCTGTTTATCATCTTTGAGTGCGTCTATTATCTCCCTGTCTTTTTTCTTGTTTCTTGTTTCAAACCTTGTTTTACAATAGAAGTTGAGGGCTAAATAATTCTTGATAAAATAAGTGCAGTAGTCGATCTTGCCCATTTCTTTATAGTGCTCAAAGTGCTGTTGTTCCTCTTTCATAAAAAAATCCTCATGCCATCTTTGCAGTGTTTTAACTAAAAATATCTAAGAAATGGTAACGATCTAAACAAGTATAAGTCTTGGAAAATGAACATATAAAGGATTAATAATAAAAAAATCCCATCTCCCTATCCAAATACTCTTCGGCCCCAGCCTCGTTTTGCTTTTGGGATTGGTATTTGGTATTGCGCTTGCGCCATGTTGGTTTTTGTAGTAAGCCATGGGTTTTTCCTCTCCTTACCCCTTAGTAAGAATGACATGATTGTCAGAAATCTTTGCTAGATTATAACCTCGCAATTTATTCAACACATCGACACCACCAGCTGCAACTGCAATAGTAACTGCAGAAATAGTAGGAGCAGTTCCAAGAATCCCTACAGCTCCAGCCGCCGTAAAAAGACTAGCAGGTGCTCCAAGTCCGCCGCTTGCAATAATAATAGCAACAGCTGCCGCAATAGCAGCAATAGCAACGCCCCACGCTACATCGCCAGCCGCTTTGATTTTAACGATCTTTTTCGAAAAATCGCCCACTATCTCAATGGAATTTTCCCCATTTTCAATCGCTTCAGCCAACTCTTTTTTATTGCTAACTTGCATCTTTGCCTCCAACAGAATTAGTTTTTACCATCTTCTTTAACCCACAACCTCCATCCATCTTCTTAATTGCCCACACCTCTCGCCTTGAGAAATTGAGAAATTGAGAAATTGAGAAATTGAGAAATTGAGAAATTGAGAAATTGAGAAATTGAGAAATTGAGAAATTGAGAAATTGAGAAATTGAGAAATTGAGAAATTGAGAAATTGTAGCGTAAAAAAAAAAATACTTTAAAAAAATCCCCCGCATCACCCTACTTTCCCACCCTTGCAAAGGGCAGTATCATCGGCGTAAGAGAGCTTGACTTCCAGGTTCGGGATGGGGCTGGGTATTTCCTCTCTACTAGGGACACGGGAAAAAGCGAAGCTTTTTGCAAAGCTTGTTAAAGCTCCCCATAAAAACACCATTCTAGCATTTTTATGTGAAAGAAGGCAACGCTTTAAATCAATAGTCTATGTGCGGTTTTCTACAAAGCTCTCATTACACTCAATAAGGCAGTGAAGCTCTCTAAAGCAAGCAAACAAGCCAAACGCTCTATTAGTAGTGGTTAGCTGAGTGCATTGCTGCACTTACACACCCACCCTATCAAACATATGTTGTCTTCATGCGAGCTTCAGGGAAAGCTCATCTTGGAGTTGGCTTCGAGCTTAGATGCTTTCAGCTCTTATCACAACCATGCGTGGCTACCCAGCGGTGCTCTTGGCAGAACAACTGGTGCACCACAGTGGCATGTCCATCCCGGTCCTCTCATTAGGGACAGCTCTCCTCAGCTTTCCTACGCCCACAGCAGATAGGGACCGAACTGTCTCACGACGTTCTGAACCCAGCTCGCGTACGCTTTAAATGGCGAACAGCCATACCCTTGGGACCTGCTCCAGCCCCAGGATGCGATGAGCCGACATCGAGGTGCCAAACCTCCCCGTCGATGTGAGCTCTTGGGGAGATCAGCCTGTTATCCCCGGGGTACCTTTTATCCTTTGAGCGATGGCTCTTCCACACGAGAACCACCGGATCACTATGACCGACTTTCGTCTCTGCTTGAGTTGTCTCTCTTGCAGTTAAGCTAGCTTGTGCCATTACACTCAACTGGCGATTTCCAACCGTCATGAGCTAACCTTTGTAAGCCTCCGTTACTTTTTAGGAGGCGACCGCCCCAGCCAAACTACCCACCAAGCATTGTCCTGCCTAAGGATGACTTAGGCCAGTTAGCTAACAAAAACGCCAAGGGTGGTATCTCAAGGATGGCTCCACAGACACCAAAGTGTCTGCTTCAAAGCCTCCCACCTATCCTGCGCATGGCATTCCCATTAGCAGTGCTAAGCTATAGTAAAGGTCCACGGGGTCTTTCCGTCTTGCTGCGGGTAGGAGGAATTTTCACCTCCACTACAATTTCACTGGATCTCTCTTTGAGACAGCTCCCATCTCGTTACGCCATTCATGCAGGTCGGTATTTAACCGACAAGGAATTTCGCTACCTTAGGACCGTTATAGTTACGGCCGCCGTTTACTCGGGCTTCAATTCAAAGCTTCGCCTTGCGGCTAACCCATCCTCTTAACCTTCGAGCACCGGGCAGGCGTCACACCTTATACTTCCTCTTACGAGTTGGCAAAGTGCTGTGTTTTTGGTAAACAGTCGGGAGGGACTCTTTGCTGAGACCTACTTGCGTAGGCACACCTTATCGCGAACTTACGGTGTTAGTTTGCAGAGTTCCTTAAAGAGAGTTCATCCACGCGCCTTAGAATACTCATCTCATCTACCTGTGTCGGTTTGCGGTACGGACAATTAGGGCTAAACTTAGAGACTTTTCTTGGCACGATAGTGTCAGTGATTCTCCCCTCGACCCGAAGGTCTTAGAGAGCCTGTCAGGTTTCAAATACAGGAGCGGATTTGCCTCTCTCCCAATCTACACCCTTCGACCAGCACATCCATCAGCTGGCTCACCTAACTTTATGCGTCCTCCCATCGCACACCCTAATTGGTATAGGAATATTAACCTATTTCCCATCGCCTACCCCTTTCGGACTTGGCTTAGACCCGACTAACCCTACGATGACGAACATCGCGTAGGAAACCTTAGATTTACGGCGGATGCGATTCTACGCATCTTATCGCTACTCATTCCTGCATGCTCACTTCTGTGCGCTCCAGCACTCCTTGCCGGTATGCCTTCAACGCTGCACAGAACGCTCTTCTACCACTGCCCTAAAAGGGCAATCTACAACTTCGGTGTCTATCTTAGCCCCGTTATATTTTCAGCGCATGATCACTAGACCAGTGAGCTGTTACGCTTTCTTTAAAGGATGGCTGCTTCTAAGCCAACCTCCTGGTTGTTTGAGTAACCACACATCTTTTTCCACTTAGAATAGAACTTGGGGACCTTAGTTGGTAGTCTGGGTTGTTTCCCTCTTGACGATTGATTTTATCACCCACCGCCTGACTCCCAAGATACAACAAGAGGTATTCGTAGTTTGACAGGGTTTGGTACTGCGGCGAGCAGCCCTAGCCCAATCAGAGCTCTACCCCCTCTTGTCATCACTTGAGGCTATACCTAAATATATTTCGAAGAGAACCAGCTATCACCAAGTTTGTTTGGCCTTTCACCCCTATCCACAGCTCATCCCAGCCCGTTTCAATGGGCACGGGTTCAGTCCTCCACAAGCTGTTACACTCGTTTCAACTTGGCCATGGATAGATCACTTGGCTTCGGGTCTGCAGCGTCTGACTAATGCGCCCTATTCAGACTCGCTTTCGCTACGGCTCGTTTTCACTTAACCTTGCCAGACACCACAACTCGCAGGATCATTATGCAAAAGGCAGTCCATCACCCTGATAAATCATAGGGCTTTGAATGATTGTAAGTAGATGGTTTCAGGTTCTATTTCACTCCGTTACCCACGGTTCTTTTCACCTTTCCCTCACGTACTTTTGTGCGCTATCGGTCAAAGAGTAGTATTTAGGGTTGGAGAGTGGTCTCCCCGGCTTCAGCCCGGATTTCACGTGTCCTGGCCTACTCTGGATCCGGCTATCTAGGGTTTTCCTTTCGCATACAGGGCTATCACCTTCTATGGCTTGTCTTTCCAAACAACTTTGCTAGAAAAACCCCTTGAATGTTGCCGTCCTCAACCCCGCGTGCAAGCACGCGGTTTGCCCTTTTCCCCTTTCGCTCGCCACTACTGAGGGAATCTCGTTGATTTCTTTTCCTCTAGCTACTGAGATGTTTCACTTCGCTAGGTTCGCTCTCTATAATTAGAGTAACCTACATTGCTGTAAGTTGGGTTGCCCCATTCGGAAATCTGCGCATCAATGCTTCTGACAGCTCCACGCAGCTTATCGCAGTCTAGTGCGTCCTTCATCGCCTCTCTTTGCCAAGGCATCCACCATCTACTCTTAATATCTTGTTTGCCACTCTAACATATCCGCTAGAGCGTTGCATAAGAGCCACACCGCCTTATTGAGTATAATTCTTTTGGCTTTGTAGTTTTTACCTTTAACATAGGCTATTGACAATAATAAGTCAAACAACACGCTCCAAATCCGCTTTTTTGAGAAAAAGTTTAACCTCTTTCTTCGCAAGCTTTCTTAGAAGCAAAACGCAATATTACACATTTTAAGCTTAAGGGGGCTTAAGGGGGGAGAAGTGGGAAATTTGGAGAATAGGATTAAAAAAGCCCGGCACTTAGGATTTGAAAGCCCATGCACAAACGCCCTAAAACTGCTTTTTATGCGCGTCTTCTAAAATGCTGTGGGCAATGCCGCTCACATTTTGGCTAATGGAAGAAGAAGTTTGTGCGATCTTGGCATTTTCTTTTGTGGCCTGTTCCAGAGAATCCATGGTCTGGTTGATCTGTGTGATGCTCTTTGTTTGCTCGTGTATAGAACTGGCCATATCGTTGATGCTCTGCACTAAGACATTTGTATTGCTTTCAATCTCACCCAAGCTTTTTTGGGTGCTCTCAGCCAACTTGCGGACTTCATCTGCCACCACAGCAAAGCCCCGTCCATGCTCGCCCGCTCTGGCGGCTTCAATGGCGGCGTTGAGTGCCAATAAATTGATTTGATCGGCGATGTCCTTAATGATACCCGTAACGCTCTTAATGTCTGCGGATTGTTTAATGACCTCTTGGGTCTTCACACTCACAGTTTGCACGGAGGTTGTGATCTCTTCTAGCGCGCTTGCTGTTTGTTGCAGTGAAATGCCTTGTTTGGCCGAAGAACTTTGCATGTGTGCGATGGCGGCGTTTAAATCCGTCATTTCTTTATCCAGTGCATTGGCAAAATCCAGCGAAGACATGAGCATTTTTTTGATCTCTGCCACGACCGCATTGATGGAAGTTTCTATATCGCCTGTGGCTTGGGGGATGGCTTCTTGAAAGTCTAGGGCTTTGTAAGAGGATAAAAGCCTTTCAATGACATTTAAATCTGTGCCTATTTTCTTTTGCAAAATGCCAAGCGTGGTGTTGAGCACACTTTTTAGCTCAATGAGTTGCGGGCTGGCTGGCTCGCTTGCCACACTTGCTTGCAAGTCGCCTTTTTCAATTTGCTTAGAAACCGCCGTAAGCTCATTGACGGCTTGTTTGTCGCGCTGTATGAAGTCTTTGGCTTTTTGGATATTGGCGTTGATTTGTGCCGCCATTTGGCCTAGTTCGTCTTTGGTGTTGGTGTTGATGGTCGGTGTGGTTGCGCTCTCGTGGTTGATGAAGGCAAAGAAACCCCCTAAGCCATCTTGAAGAGAGCGGATGGCGGAGGTGATATTTTTATAAAAAATCCAATACAAGGGAATGATGATAAAGACAATCAAGGCGATGCAGATCAGGGAGTATGAATAAAATTTCTTGGAGAGTTCTATTTCAACTTGATCAACCACTTTCTTGGTTTTGGCATTAACATTGTCGATATACACGCCTGTGGCGATCCACAAGCCTTGTTGCCCCGGGATGGCTTGCGCATAGGCGATTTTTTCCATGCTGACTAAGCGGCCATCGGAAAGGGGTTTGTCAAAGGGGTAGTTGGCAAACCCTCCCCCACTCATCGCCGCCTTGTAGAGGTCTTGTACGATGTATTTGCCATTTTTGTCTTGAAAATTCTTGATGTTCACGCCGATGAATTTTTCATGGATATGGAACACCCCAACATAGTTGTCATGCACGATAAAATAGCCCGATTTGTCCTCCTCGTATCTAAAACCCTGCAAGGCAGTTTTAATGATCTGCTGCTTTTCTTTGGGGTCTGTTACCCCCTTTAGCAAATTGCCTAAAGTGTGCGCCAGCGCATCTGTGGGCAATTTGATGCGCTCTTTGACACCCTCCATAAAATTCTGCGTGAAAATGTCCTCGGCGTGCTTGATTTGTGCTTTATTGCTTTGCCAAAACAAAAACAACATGGTGCAAAAGACTAGGGCATTCACCAACAAAAGATATAAGATTTTTGGACCAATATTAAATGTTCTCATACAATAACCTTTCTCATCTGTCAATGATAACACTCCAAGCAGGATAAATTAGCAGTGGATTAAAATTAAGTTAAGCAAAAAACTATCCTAGTTACTTTTTTTTTACGCAAAGGAGAGTCAAAAATGGGCGAAAGTGGCTAGAGTGGTGGCATATTTGGAAAAAATTAGTTTAATGGGATAGGTTCGACAAGGGGAAAAAATGCACTATATCCTGATTTGGTTGTGCGTGGAAGTGGGGTTATTCTTGGCAATCGTAGCGATCCATGTGGTTTTTTCGATTGTTAAGCCATGTTCACCGCCATCACAGAAAACAAACCTAAACCCCAGCCTAAATCCCCTGATGGCAAAGTTACACTCCAAGATTTAGAAGAATCGATCGCCAACGATTTGGCAGATGCCAAGCAAGCATCACATAACACAGAGGCAAACACCCAAGCAACAGAGAGAAATACAACAAAGACAAATACCGATACACAAGACACACAAGAATCCCCACAAACTACACAAACCATCCCTAACCCCTCAACAAAAGAAACCCCTATGCAAGAAGCTTCCAACAATATGGGATTTTATGCATTAAAGTACTATCTGATCATGCAAGGCAGAGGCGATTTAGCAAAGTGGGCACCCGAACAAGCTTACCGCAATTTTGGCTGGCTTGTTTTAGAAGGGTTATTCCAACACGATCGTTTTGCTTGGGATGCAATCGCTGATGAAGTGTTTTATGATCCAAAAAGGAGCGAAACACACTACTTTTTTGCAGAGATTTATGCTGAGAGGAGAGCCGACCAACCCTGCTTTGGTTTTAATCATCTATTCGAAATCCAAAACTTCCTGTTGGATGTGTGCACCCCTTTTGCAGCTTACGATCCCTATTATTTGGAGTGTATGCGTAGTGCCACAAAAGACCTTGCGGGGCTCAAGGAAGAGGAGAGGTTGGAGCTTTGCAAGGCGAACACCCCGAGGACTATGCGGCACTTCAAGCCTTAGAACAATGGAAGTCTCATTTCCGCTATGTTTTGTCATGCCATGTGAGCCATGACACCTGGGTAAAAATACACAAAAGTGTCTTTGCCACTTCCCCCAAATGTGTTGCCCAAGCCCTTGAACAATACCGACAAGGCGATGTCTACATTTTCCAAACCACCTACACATGTCCGCATGATTTGCCCAAGTTTAACCCTGACATTTTGCGCGCTGTCTTATTGAAAAACCTACACCTATGGCAATACAACCTAGACGAAGCGATGGGCAACTCAGCCCCGCCCCTAGAAAAATCTCCTCTCAAGCGTGAAATACGCCGACAACTCGCAAAACTTTGTTTTGCACAGCATTACGGTTTGATCACACCCGAGTATATCGAACATTTTAAACTCCACGACCCCGAAGACTCCGAGGCGATTAGGGCGGTTGCTAAACAATATATTGACAGCAATCCACCTAGTTTCAAAGGAAAAATTAAAATCCCTGAAGAGGATGAATATTTTGCTCTAAGGCGTTTTTTGTAGGGGGGCAAAAGCATCACTACATGGAGCAGGCTTTGTGGGTTTGGACTCATCAACGCTTATTAGAGATTTTTAACGGCTCTTTAGAGACAAGGCAAGCACGCGACCAGCTCTTATCCCGTCTAGACTCCGTGCAAGCCCAAGTGTTCACACAGGCTTTTTTGAAAATGTCAAGGATGGACAGACTTTGGCTTGGTGGTTTCTCATCTCTCATTTGTCCCTCCCGCTCATGATTTTGCGATACAATGGCCAGCCCATCATCGCCAAAAACCCTGATTTTAAACCTGCTGTGTTTTTAACAAAAAATGCACATCGCAACGACATTTTACGCATTTTATTCTTTTTTGGACGGGTGCTAGATGAAGAAAATATCCAAGAATTGCTCCAAGCTAACAAAGATCAAATCCCCACCTACACCCCCACAAAGACAACAACCAACCCTACAGAAGATGAAGATAAGACCACAATCTCTATAAACCAAGAAAGTGCGCGAGAAATCCACGCTCATAAGGGAGTATTCATGGATCCGGCTAAAACACACATGGGCTTTTACGATCTCAAGGCGTATTTAATCATACACAAGGCAGGCTGTTTGTCTTGGATCGCCGAGTATGCCCTTAAAAACTTTGGATGGGTGTGCCTAAATGAAGTCCACCAAGCCCAAAGCGCACACATTGCGTGGGGGGACATCACGGATGACCAAATTTATAGGGGTAAAGAAGCCCATTACTTCTTTGCGGGCATTTGCACTGAGAGGCAGAGGGCTCAAAACCCCATCAGTTTTAAAGACAAGGCAGAGGTCATCAGCTTTTTAGTGGAGTTGTTTAAGCCCTATGCCCTCCAAGACCCCAACCATGTCTATCATCTCAGCGAGGCCCACGACATTTTGCAAAGCGTTGAGATAGCCAACGAGCGTTTTGGGCGGCGTTTATATTTAGAGATTGTCAAAATATGGGGGGCGGAGTTTATTGCGACATTAGATGAGATTTTACAAGAAGGTTTGTTTGGAACAGAACTCCCTTAAAAGACTTGCCCTTTTTGCCTAAAGAAGCCTCTCTAGCTTTAGAGAAATACCGCCAAGGCAAGGCGCCTATGTTTTTAACGAAACATACGAAACCCCTAAAAATTTGCCCCCCTTTAACCGCCCAATCTTACGCAAGACTTTAACCCAAGCCTTAAAGCTGTGGCAAGGGAGTTTAGCCGGTGTGGCCGATCGGCTGGCGCGTCCTGAAAGAGAACCCGTTTTAAAACGCAAGGCACGCAAACAACTCGCCAAAATTTGCCTAAAAAAATTTTATGGGGTGTTGCCCCTTGAGCGTTTTGCAGAATTTAGACTAGACCAGCCCCTCAAAAACAGATCTTTAGAAGCGTACAGATTCATGTGTCAAGGGCTAGAAACATCAAGATAAAATCTATAAAATTCTATAAAATACTATAAGTTTTTTATAGGTTTATTCTTGCCACAAAAGCCCGAAATTTTGCTAAAAAATAGGCGTTGTCTTTAGTAGGTAGAGTTCCTACCGAATTAACGCCTACGGACATGCGAAAAGCCAAACACTCGAAAACCAAGAGTGTGGCAGGCATGGTTGAACTAGGAATACAGCAGAAATTCTAGCTTTGTAGAATTTTACAAAGTTTTATAGGATTTTATAGGTCTGTAAGAACGGCAGAAACACTACTACATGGAGCAAGTCTTGGCCATGTGGATATTTGAGCGGTTGCTGGCGATTTTTAACGGCTCTATAGAAAGTCGGGGCATCGAAGAAGAGTTATTGGCCGTTTAAGCCTGAAGCAAGCTGAGGATTTCACAAAGGCTTTTGGCAACAAGCCTCTTAAGAGCCTACAAGATTCTGTTTTATGGACCCTCATCTCCCATTTGCACTTGCCCCTTAGCGTGTTTAAAGAACAAAATCATTTAATGCCTTTGCGCTTTGATTTGGTGGACTTCGCGGGGTTCAAATGCGTCATCACCCAAAGTACGCTAAGAAGTGGCCGGGTGCGTAAGTTAGAGCTTTAGCCCCCTTTTTTGACCTCTTGCATCACCAAATCAAAAGCATCCTTAGTCCCCGGGCGCACCGAGCTTAAAAGACTTAAAAATACAATTGCCAAAGAGCTGGCTAAAAAGCCGGGCACGATTTCGTAAATGTCTAAAAAACCCTTGCCGAATTTATCGTATAAAATCACAGTACTTGCCCCAAAAACCATCCCCCCAATTGCCCCAAGCCTTGTCATGCGCGCCCAAAACAGGGAGAACAAAATCACCGTGCCAAAGCTCGCCCCAAAGCCCGCCCACGCATAGGACACGATTTTAAGCACGCTGGCATCGCGGTCGGTGGAGATAAAAAAGGCAATGAGTGCCACCGCCAACACCGAAGCCCGACTCACCACCATCACCGTTTTTACCGGGGCTTCTTTATTGAAAATCTTAGAGTAAAAGTCTTCAGCAATGGTTGAGGAACTGACCAAGAGTTGTGAGCTAGCAGTACTCATCACGGCGGCTAAAATTGCGCTCAAAAGCACTCCACCGATCCACGGGTTAAACAAGGTCGCGCTCATGTGGATGAATATCTTTTCAGGGTCGGCTAGGCTTAAGTGAAACTTCGCCACATACGCCACGCCGAGCAACCCAATCAAACAAGAGCCGGCCAGACTAATTGCCATCCATGCAATGCCCACACTTGTGGCTTGGGGGATTTCTTTAATGGAGCGGATGGACATGAAGCGTACCAAAATATGCGGTTGTCCGAAGTAGCCAAGCCCCCACGCCAAGCTAGAGATCACCGCCACAATAGAGCTGCCCTCAAAAAATGTCAAGTTGCTAGGCTTGATTTGGGCGATGAGGCTAAAACTCTCTTGAAACCCGCCCAAGTGGTAAAGCATCATACAAGGCACCGCCACCAACGCCCCCATCATCAACAGCCCTTGGATTAAATCCGTCCAACACACCGCCTTATACCCGCCCAAAAAGGTGTAGGTAACAATGATGAGAGTCCCCGTGATGAGCGCGTGGTTGTACTTCACCCCAAAGGTCGCTTCAAAGAGCTTTGCCCCGCTCACGAGCCCTGAAGACACATAAAATGTAAAGAAAATCAAGATCACCACGGCTGAGATCAAACGCAAAATGTGCTTGTCATCGCTGAAGCGGGTTTCAAAGTAATCGGGGATGGTGATCGAATTGTCGATCACGCTGGTGTACACCCGCAAGCGTTTTGCCACCAACATCCAGTTGATGGTTGCTCCAATGGTTAAACCGATGGCGATGTGGGTGTTGATGAGCCCGCCCACATACAATGCCCCGGGCAAGCCCATTAAAAGCCACCCACTCATATCGCTGGCCCCGGCACTCAAAGCACTCACCACAGGACCCATCGAGCGATCTCCCAAGAAATAATCCTCTGTGGTCTCGTTGTTTTTATAAAAATAAAACCCAATGGCGAGCATCAATAACGAGTAAAGAACGAAAACAATCACAATTTGGTAACTGATCTGCATGGATCTCCTTGATTTTTTTAAGTCCTTGCATTTAAACTACCATAAAAACAACAAAAGTCAAAACCACAACCGCTAAATCCCCTCCAAAAATCATGGCCTTTATTCTGCGTGTGCTTTGGCTTTAAGCCCCCTTGCGCCCAAATTGCCATAGCGGTGGTAGGAAATGCTGATGGACTTTTCCAAGTGGTAATTTAAGAGCTCAAAGCGCCCACAACACAGGGCCTTAGCACTTGCCACCACAATCCCTAAGGCACTGCTGGATTCATAGAGTGTGTCTAATTCTTGGCCAAAGTAGCGCACCCGTCCAAAATTGCCAAGTTTTGCGCTAAATTCCTCCAAACTTTCATAAACCACGCTGGGGGCAAAGTGGTGTTTGAGATAGTCGATACACTCCAGCAAGAGCGGGGCGTGGGGGTTGTCGGTTTTGCTCACCAAGCTAATGGTGAGCGGGATTTGGCACACGGCCGCCGCCATCAGCACACTAAAAATGTCGATGAGGCTATCCTCTGGACGCATACGATAACCAATGCTAGACACTTTAGTGTAGGTGAACCAATTTTCCTCACCTCTAATCTGTACGAAGTCCTTCTTTTGGCTAAACTCTGTGGCGTGGTAGTGGGCGTAGTTGCGTGCCATTTGCACGATTTCTTTAAGTGTGTCGCTGTGGTGCTGGTTGAAAGACTCTAGGGCTTGGATGAAGGGCGTGTTCCCACTATGGGTGTTCTCTGTGGGGATTTCCTCAATGTGGACAAATTGCGTGATGTAGTTGTAAATCCCTACCTTGCGCCCTAAACCCACCGCCGATTTTTTCACCCCGCCAAAGGGCTGGCGCAAGACAATCGCCCCTGTTGTGGGCTTGTTGATGTAAAGATTGCCCACTTCAATGTGGTTGATGTAATAGTCCCATTCCCTTTCATCTAAGGATTCCAAAGCCCCCGTGAGGCCATAGCCTGTAGCATTGGCGATCTCTATCGCCTCTTTTAAGTCTTTGGCTTTCATCACAGACAAATAAGGCACAAACAGCTCGGTCATGTGGGTGTAGTCGCCTTTTTTGGTCCCATACTTAATGCAAGGTTTCATTAAATAGACATTGTCGTTCAAAAACTCAGGCTTGATTGCCCACTCTTCGTGCGATTCGATGTGCTCCAAAGCTTTTTGCACTTTGGGGCTGGGCGTGTCGGCGAGAGTCCCGATTTTATTCCACAATGCCAAAGGATCGCCCACACTCATAGACTGAGTTGTGTCTACGAGAGTGCGCTTAAAGTCGGGGTCATTGTAGACTTCCTCCTCTAAAATTAAGAGCGAAGTCGCCGAGCATTTTTGCCCCGAATTGCTAAAAGCAGAGTGTACGACATTGCGGATCGCTTGATCTCTGTCTGCCATCTTGGTCACGATCGTGGCGTTTTTGCCTCCCGTTTCAGCACTCAGCGCCAAAGTGGGGCTCGCCTCTAGCATGCGCTGTGCGGTGTCCTCCGAGCCAGTGAGGACTGCAAATTTGATGTCTGGGCTTTTTAAAAGATGTTTGCTGACATCTTCGCCTTTGCAGGGCAAGTAAATCAGGGCATCTCTTGGCACGCCCGCATCCCAAAAGCACTCACACAGGCGGTAACCCACCACCGCACTAAGGCTGGAGGGTTTGTAAATCACGCTATTGCCCGCTGCTAAAGGGGCGGCAATGGTGCCTGCGGAGATGCCAATGGGGAAGTTCCACGGGGCGATCACCACGCCCACGCCCTTAGGTTTAAAGCGCACTTCAGGGTGCTGCTCTAAAAGTTTTTGCAGGCTGTGGGGGTAAAACTCCAAAAAGTCGATCGCTTCGCTCACCTCAGCATCGCTCTCTGTAAAAGTTTTACCCACTTCTAACGCACTAAGCCCGATCAAATCCCCCCGCCTGTCCCTAAAATTTTGTGCCACCTTGCTTAAAATGGCGTGGATTTGGCTAAAGCTCTGGTGCCCGAAGGTACTAGCTTTGGCAGATTCTAGAGCTTGTTGCATCACCACTTCATTGGCTTGGGCGATGGTGGCGATTTTTTGGTGGGCGATTTTGTCAAAGACTTGCAAAGTTTTACAGCCCTCCTTGTCATAGCCACGCCCGATCACAGGGAAGAGCTCCACAATGGCGGCGTTTTTCGTCTTGTTGACGATTTGATCCGCCCACACGCGATTGGCTCTTAGGATAAAATCCGTGTCGCTCTCGTTTTTAAAAGCGTGGTTGGGGTAGGTGCTTTGCGCGGGCTGATGGGTGTTGCGATCTTGTATGCGTCTGGGGCTGTTGTCTAAACTCTCGATACCCGCAATGCTTTTTAAAAAGCGATCCTCTTGATCCTTCCAGGCAGGCGAGTCGACTTTTAAATTAAAGAACGCTTTCATGAAATTGTCTTCTGCAGTGTTTTCGTCCAAACGGCGCACTAAATAGGCGATGGCGTTGTTGAAGTGCTTTTCATCGCACACGGGGGCGTATAAGATGAGTTTATGCATTTCCTTGAGCTCAAAGCTGGCCTGCAAGCTCATGCCCTCGAGCATTTCAAAGGTGAAGTGGTCTAAAGCGATGGGGTCGTTTAGGGTGTGGATTCTTGTGTAGGCGTAGGCGATCTCAAAAAGATTGTGTGAAGCGATCCCGATGTGGATGTATTTGTAATTCTCATCGCTCAACACATAATCTAACATCTTATTGTAGTTGGAGTCGGTGTCTTGTTTGCGGCTGAAAGTGGGGAGCGGCCACCCCCGCATGGATGCAATGGTTTCCTCGCTTTCCATGTTTGCACCCTTGACAAAGCGGATTTTAATGGGGGGCAAATTGCTCAAAACCCTCTCTTTAGAAAAGGCAACCAAGTCTTGCAAATATCCAAAAGATTCGGGGATATAGGCTTGTAGGACTATACCTGCCCTTAAGGGGAATTTAGAGATGGACTCTTTGAACGCCGCCACGGTGAGTTCTAAGTCTTTATACTCCTCCATGTCTAGGTTGATGAATTTATCCATGCCCTGTTTTTCTTGCTCTTCAAGGGCAAGGCCATAGAGTTTGTCTAACCTTTTGACGACTTCCTCTTTGGATTGCTCAAAGTCCAAGATGTTGATTTGGGAGAAAATCGTGGTGATCTTAATAGAAATGTACTCAATGTAGCTGGACTTGATCGCTTCCTCGTATTTGTGCATGCGATAAGATGCCTCAGATTCGCCCAACACTTCCTCCCCGATTAAATTGATGTTGAGCGTGATTTGGGCCTGTTGTCGTTTTTCAATTTTATCCCGCAAGCTATCGCTGTTCTCATCTAGGACCAAACTTTGGGTGTCTTGGCGGATTTTACGCACAAAGAAAGGCACACTCACGGAAGGCGCGAGCTTACCCACGCTCAAAAAACCAAAGAGCAAAAACTTTTCAAAGCCGCTAAAAAAGTCAGCAATGCCGTATTTTTTGAGGGTGTGCTCGATCAAGTTAAAACGGGCATGGTTGTCCTGACAGCGGAAAGAACGATCGAGCAATTCAATCAACATGACTTTATTCTCGGCATTGGCTAAGAGCTTTTGCATCTTGTTGTGAAACGAGCGCTCTTCTAGGCTCAAGTGGTCGCTGATTCTACTTTGCAAGGTACGGGCTAGGGTGAGGCTGGAGTGGATCACTTCCTGATCGGGTTGGACTGGCATGCAAGTCCCCTTTCTTAAAACTTAAATGAGCCTGAAGTATAGAGCAACTAAGTTAATAAAATGAGAAGAATGGACTAAAAAATGTCCACAAAGTGCAAAAAGGGCGCATCTCAATGAAAAAGTGGTACGCTTGACAGGACTTGAACCTGTGGCCTACGGCTTAGAAGGCCGTTGCTCTATCCAGCTGAGCTACAAGCGCGTGGTACGCTTGAAGGGAGTCGAACCCCTAACCCCCAGATCCGAAGTCTGGTGCTCTATCCAATTGAGCTACAAGCGCTTAAGGTGTAAAAGAGTAATGGGGAAAATGGGGTGGGTGATGGGGCTTGAACCCACGACCCCCAGGACCACAATCTGGTGCTCTAACCAACTGAGCTACACCCACCATAAAAAACTTTCGCTGGTCGGGGCGAAAGGATTCGAACCTTCGACCCCTTGGTCCCAAACCAAGTGCGCTAACCAGGCTGCGCTACGCCCCGCTACTTCAAATGAAAACGGGTATTTTAGCCAAAACTATGTTAATTGTCAAGGTGTGCCAAAAGTGGCCATGGCACTAACCATCCAAAAGCCCCAAAAGGCTGTTTTAGCCGTATCTTACTTAGATTATGGTATATAAACCTCCCCCGTAAAAGTGCATTTATGGGATTTTAAATCCAAAAAAAGGAGCTTGGATGCTAAAAGAAAAACTAAAACAGCTAAGAAGTGCCAACAACCTGACACAAGAGGAGCTTGCCATCAAGTGTGGCGTGAGTTTGCAGAGCATCAAGCGTTATGAAAGCGAGCAAAAGAGCAACATCACCCTAGATACCCTCGAAAAGCTCGCCAGTGCGTTAAACACCGACTTGCACTTTTTCACTTCCACGCACCACGAAATGGAAGACATCATCATGGTACCTTATCTCAAGGACATTAAAGTGAGCGTGAATAAAAAGTCCCACAACGCTGAAACCATGACCTTCCTGCCCCAAAGCAAGTCGTTTTTGATTCGGCGTTTTGGGCTCACTTCTACCGAGCATTTAGGTTTCGTGCAGGCGGTGGGCAATTCTATGGAGCCGCGCATTAAAGAGAACGACCTTTTGCTGTTCCAAAGCGATGGAACACGCTATGAGGGGGCAGTGTATGTGGTGAATTTGGGCGGAGAGTATTACATCCGCCGCCTAAGCAAACGCCCCGAGGTCTATTTAATCAGCGACAATCCCGTGTATAAACCCATTGTAGTGGATAACCTAAATGAGCTGACAATTTTAGGGCGTGTTGTGGGTGTGTTACACACCTTTAATCTTTAATATTATCTTTGGAGGAGGGTTTTATTAACTTTTATGTGCCATGCTACCCGGAGGCATAGGCCATTTTATCATTTTAAAGCAGGTTGTGATGGGTTTTTTGCGTACATTGCAAGAAAAGCGTTTCTTTTTGTTTTGGCTCTTTTGCGGAGGGTGTGTGCTAGGCGTGGCGCTGACGGTCTTTACTGTGCAAGCAGTGGAGTGGACGGGGGACGATAAATTTTGTGGCATGTGCCACATCATGACTCCAGAGTTGGATGCCTATCATTTAGACAAGCATGGGGGACATAACCGCACCGGGGTGAAGGCAGAGTGTGTGGATTGCCACTTGCCGCATGACAACATCGTGCACTATTTCGTGGAAAAAACCTTGCTCGGGATTGAAGATGTTTATGGCAACACCATGAAAAACCCGCGCAAATTCGATTGGGAGATGAATCGCCGCGAGGCTAAAGATTATGTCTTTGACTCGGGCTGTTTGCGTTGCCACACTAACCTAAAAGATGCCACGCAATCTAACATGAAAGCCTTCTTGCCCCACAGGGATTACTTCGCCAAACTCACCAAAAAGCATTGCGTGGAATGCCACTTGGATGAGGTGGGACATCAAAACTTAGGCATACACCTAAGGAAGTTCTTAAAAGATGACTATAAACCAAGTGTGCGTGCCTTGATCAGCACGAGCCAAAAATAAAGGAGTGAAAATGTTGACTTTACCTAAAGGAGAAAAGCATGCGTGTTAGCTTGGCTAGATTCTTGGCCTTTGTGTTGTGTTTAGGGTGGCTTAGCGCACACCCGCCCAAGGGAGGGACGAGCATAGACAATGCGATGGACACGCAACTGCCCCTAAAGACTTTCAGGGGTATGAAAGCGGAGGCAAAGGGCTGTATTGAGTGCCACGCCAAGAAAAATCCGGGCATTGTGGCGGATTGGAGAATGAGTCAACACGCCCATGCGGGGGTAAGTTGTATTGACTGCCACGGCGTTACCAAAGACAGCCCCATGCTCACGATGGATGGGCATGAGGGCTCTAAAGTGCCCATCTCTGTGCTGGTGTCCACCAACACTTGTGCCAAATGCCATGAAAAAGAAGTGACCGAGTTTCGCCACAGCGGACATGTGAGAGGAGCGGTGCAAATTTGGGCGAAGGCAAACATGCGCGATTTGATGGTGATGGTGGAGGGCAGAAACCACCCCGATTTAAAACACGCCCCCGCAGCTACAGGTTGCCAACAATGCCACGGCTCCATCATCCAGCTGAATAAAAACCACCGCCCCACCCCAGAAACTTGGCCCACCTATGGTATCGGCACCGCCTTCCCCGATGGCTCAGTGGGCAATTGCGCCAGCTGCCACAGCGCGCATAAATTCAGTCTAGAGGAAGCACGAAAACCTGCTGCATGCGCAAGCTGCCACTTAGGCCCTGATCACCCCGACATTGAAATTTACAACAACTCCATGCACGGGCATGTCTTCAACGCTGAGGGCGCAAAATGGAACTTTAACTCAGCCCCGGGAACTTGGAAAGTCCCCGACTTTAGAGCCCCCACTTGCGCTACATGCCACATGAGCGGAAACGCCAAAAGTGCTGTTACACACAATGTGAGCCGCCGCCTGAAATGGAATCTCTTCATGCCCCTTAGCAAACTGCGCACCGGGGGGTATGAAACCGCAAGCGATGACTTCAAATATGAAAATAAAATCACCATCGGCAACCCCTTAGCGGGCAATCCCAAGGGTCCCGAGGCGGCGCGCGCTGAGATGAAGGCGGGTTGTGTGGACTGCCACAACAAGCAACATGTCGACAACTTCTTTGTCATGGCGGATAAAAACATCATGCTCTACAACGAATATTACCAAGAGGCGGTTAAAATGCGTGATGAACTCGCCAAAAAACATCTACTAGGCAAAGACATGTGGAGCGATGATTTCCAAAACACGATGTACCACATGTGGCACCACGAGGGACGGCGCATGCGTCAAGGTGGCATCATGGGCGCGCCCGACTACTCACACTGGCATGGAGTCTTTGAGGTCCAACAAGACATTAGAAAGCTCAGAAAAATCTACGCCAAACGGCTCAAAACCAACCAAATTGAGGACTGAGCTCCAAAGCACCCCCCCCACAAGGGGGCTAGACCTGCCCCCTAACATCATAGACACCTTAGTGAACTTTTTTCAAACCCAAACCACGCAAAGGGGGTTTAGGCGGGTGGTCTATGGTCTGAGCGGAGGAGTGGATAGCGCAGTGGTGGCGCTTTTATGCCAAAAAGTGTTTCAAAACAACGCCCACGCCCTACTAATGCCATCCTTAAGCACTCCATCGAGCGCACTAGAACATGCCACAGAACTTTGCAAGGCGTTTCAGATCCCCGTTAGCCACCACCCCATAGCCCCCCACCACGCCCTTTTTAAAGATAGGCACAAAGACGCAAACTTGATCAGGCAGGGCAATTTTTGCGCTAGGTTACGCATGGCGACCCTGTACGACTACGCCTTAGAACACCACGCCCTAGTCATCGGTACGAGCAACAAGAGCGAAAGACTGCTTGGCTATGGGACGATTTTTGGAGATTTGGCATGCGCCATTAATCCCATAGGCAACTTATATAAGAGCCAAATTTACGCCTTAGCCCGTCTTTTACAAGTGCCTGAAAATATTCTAAACAAGCCCCCGAGTGCTGACTTTTACGCCGGGCAAAGCGATGAGGGTGAGCTGGGCTTTAGCTACGCTGAAATCGACCCCTTGCTTTTGGCAATGGAACAAAACCCTCATTTAGACTTCAATGCCCTTGTGGCTTTGGGCTTTGCGCCTAAGCTCGTTGCTAGTGTACAAGAGCGCATGGCAAAAAACGCTTTCAAGTTGGAAATGCCCACAATCTGCGCCCTATGACTTGGCTTGAGCGTTATTTTTACGCCCCCACTCTGTGCCAAAAAGCCCTAGCCTACGCCTTAAGCCCGCTGTCTTTCGTGTATGAAAAAATCGCCACGATCAAACGCCAAGCCGCCCCCCTTGAGGATTTCAAAATCCCCATTATCAGCGTGGGGAATTTGGTGGCAGGGGGCAGTGGCAAGACCCCTTTTATTTTGGCGTTGGCACAGGTGTTAGCCCCCCTTTATCAAACGGCGGTTGTTAGTCGGGGCTATGGGCGCGCTTCTAGGGGGCTTGTAGTGGTGAGCGAGGGAGGCAAGGTGTTGGTGGAGCAAAACATGGCGGGTGATGAGGCGTTTTTATTGGCAAGCAAGTTAGACACCTGTGGCGTGGTGGTGAGCGAAAAGCGCAAAGAGGGGGTGCTTGAGGCTAAGAAGATGGGCGCACAGGTGGTGCTCTTAGACGATGGGTTTCGCTTTAATTTTAAAAAACTCAACATTTTATTAAAGCCCCAGCTCCAGCCTTATTTTGACTTTTGTTTGCCTAGTGGGGTGTATCGAGAAAGTCCCAAATGTTACGCCCTAGCCGACCTTGTGGTGCAAGAAGGCGTGGACTACACAAGACACACACAGGTGTTAAACCCCACAGAGCGTATGCTCTTAGTTACAGCCATTGCCAACCCCACACGCCTAGATCCCTTTTTGCCCCCCGTTGTGGGCAGGCTTTACTTCAAAGACCACGCGAGATTTTCTTTAAAACGCCTAGAGCAAGCCTACACACAACACAACGCCACCTCTTTATTAGTTACGGCTAAAGACACAGTCAAGCTCACAAACTGCCCCCTGCCCTTAAGCCTTTTAGATTTAAGATTAGAGATTGCGCCCAAAATCCTCCAAAGTGTTTTAGATTATCTCGCCCGTTAGCCGAAATCTGCTAGAATGCCTTTTATTTTCATAAAGGAGTGCTTATGTCTGTCAGTTTAGTCAAAGGTGGGCGGGTATCCTTGGGCAAGGAAAAACCTGGATTGTCTAAGATCATTGTGGGGCTAGGTTGGGATGTGAACAACACAGACACCGGGGGAGATTTTGACCTAGACGCTTCGGTGTTCTTAACCGCAAGCAATGGCAAGGTGAGCGATGATGCCAACTTTGTGTTTTATAACAATCCCAAGAGCAAAGATGGGGCTGTGGTGCATACGGGCGACAACCGCACAGGAGCCGGAGAGGGCGATGATGAACAAATCAAGGTGGACTTAAACCATGTAGATAGTGGGGTGCAAGAAATCCACATTGTTGTAACGATCCACGAAGCCGACAGCCGCAAACAAAATTTTGGCATGGTGCGCCACGCCTTTGTACGGATTGTCGATGAGAGCGACAACCAAGAAATCTTGCGCTACGACTTAGAAGAGGATTTTTCGGTGGAAACGGCTTTGATGTTTGGCAGGCTGTATAGAGATGGAGCAGATTGGAAATTTGCCGCTGTGGGCACGGGCTTTAAAGAGGGCTTGGCGGGCTTTTGTAAGCAATTTGGGGTCAATGTCTAGGGGGGGTGAATGGCGGTCAGTCTAGTTAAGGGACAGAAGATCTCGCTTAAAAAAGAGAGCGGGGAAAAGTTGAGTGCCTTTTGTGTGGGGGCAAATTGGGGGGCGATTAGCAAAAAGGGCTGGTTTGGCAACAACAAAACCGAAGCGGTGGATTTGGATTTGAGCGTGGGGATTTTTGCCGATCAAAAATTCGTGGATTGTGTGTACTATGGCAAACAGGCGGCAAGCGGGATTAAACACAGCGGGGATGACCGCACGGGCGATGTGGGGGGCGATGATGGCTTAGACAATGAGGTCATCAGCATTGCGCTAGACAGCCTACAGCCGGAAATCACGCAATTGGTCTTTGTGTTGAGTTCCTACACCCACATCAAATTTGACGCGATCCCCTTTGCAAGTATCCGCTTGTATGAAGGCACGCCTAGCCAAGTGCGCTCCATTTTTGCCACTTACAATGTGGCTAACGATGCCACTTTTGCGGGCAAAGAAGCCATGATTTTAGGCAAGCTCTACAAACACAATGGGGAGTGGAAGTTTAGCGCGATTGGCGAGCCCACCGCCGACTCCAAACTAGAGGACTTGTTGTCAAAATCTGTGCCAAAGTATCTATGACAACCCCCCACTTAAGTCGGGCACTCTTAGAGCGACTCTTTGTCGCTGCATCTATCCGCCGCTGGAACGACCAAGCTTGCCCCATTGAGTTTAGCGAATTAGACAAACAAGCCCACAAGGCGATGGTGGTTGTCTTGTTGGCTAAACACCATGCGGGCGTGGATTGGGACAAGTTGTTGAACTACTTTTGCTTTGAGTTTTTAAGCCGTGTGGTGCTGACCGACATTAAACCTCCCATTTATTACAAGCTCTTAGAAAAGCACCGCATGGACCTAGCCGCCTATGTGTGGGGCGTACTCGCACCCGAAGTGCAGGGCTATGACATTTTTGACACCTTGCAAGATTACTTTTGTAACCCCCCTAAGAATTTAGAAAGCCAATTGCTTAAGGCTGCCCATGACTATGTGTCGGCGTGGGAGTTTGGCTTCATCCACCGCTTTTACCCAGAGGGCTATGGGGTGCAAGAGATCAAGGCGCATTTTGACACTTCGTTAAAAGGACACGCCCCACTTTTAGACCAAGTAGAGCATTTGGAGCTGCTCACTTCCATGTTCGGACAGCTGCGCTTGCAAAAGCGCTGGAGTCAAACCCCTAGAGTGCCGCCCACAAGCGTGCTGGGGCATGCGCTCTTTGTCGCCTTCTGTGCTTTCTTACTCAGCTTTGATTTAAAGGCATGCCCTGTGATGCGCTTAAACCACTTTTTGGGCGGGCTGTTGCATGACCTGCCTGAAGTGCTGACACGAGACATCATCTCGCCCATCAAGCACGGCGTGAAGGGGTTAGACAGCCATTTAAAAACTCTAGAAGCGGAGGTGATGCAAGAGCACATTTGGCGCTATCTTGATGCAGATTTAGCGCAAGATTTGCGCTATTTTACCGAAAAAGAATTTGACGACCGCTACATAGACCCTAGTAGCAAAAAAGCCATGAGTCTAGAGAGCGAGAGTGCTCTTTGGGAGTGCTTCAATAAAAATGAATTCAATGGGGTGAGTGGGCGGTTGTTGAAGTTTTGCGACCAATTGAGCGCCTTTTTAGAAGCTAAAATCTCCATAGCGCATGGCATTAAAAGCGATGTTTTGGTGAATGGGGCGAAGAAAATCCAGCAAAAATGCCAAAGCACTTTTTTACAAGGGGTGCATTTGGGGGCGTTGTTCGGGGAGTTTGCCTGAAATTTTTATTCTTTTGCCTTTTTGGCTTCTTGCACGCAGCGGCGGTGATTACCCTAGATGTGCAAGCCAATGCAAGGCTTGCCACTTCTAACGCCAATGAAAGCACAATGATTGCCAAAATGCAGGAGCATTTGTACCTCTTTGCACAACTCATAGAAAGGGCAAAAGCCCAAGCCGCCACCCTAGAGAGCATGCGCAATATCTTAGAGCAAAGCCACACTTTAGAGCAAGCCCACATTGCCCCCCTAGAGCCGATGCGTGCCTATTTGGAGCAAGAGATCAAACAGGCCAAGGCGCAAGAGTTGGAACTGCAAGAGCGCTTGAAAGCCTACAAACAAGCCCAAATGGCCCAAATGGCACGCCTAAAGCACGCCTGCCCGTGGCTAGACTTTGACACCGCCACGCTCAAAAGCCCTAATAACACCGCTCAAGAGATTTTAAACAAGCTAAAAACCCACAACCCACCTCTAGCTCCCAAACCCTTAAGCACCCTTCTTTGCACAAAGGTGCAAGCCAAAGAAGCCCAAGCACAGCACAAAGAGCGGCTAAAGGGCATGCAAGAAGCCCTGCTTAGGGGCGACTTCAACCACTATGAAGAGTTGCAAACCAAAGACTTTCAAGAGCTTGCAAATTTTAAAGAAAGTGCCCCCAAACCCCCCACACACGCCCTAGAAAAACGCCTAGAAGAGTTGCAAGTCAGATTTGCTAACAACACTTTAGAAAAGCAAATCAACGCTCTAAACACAAACCTAGCTATAGAATTAAAGGACGCTAAAGACCCGAACGCAAGAGCTTCAGCCTACGCCACCTATAACCAAAAGGCGCAAAGTTTGGAGCTGAAATTGCTTTTGGAACTCTCTCGCCATTTAGCCTTTTTAAACGAAACGATGGCAATGCAAGCGCACGCCCTAGCAAAAAACACCCTCCTTAAAGCCCACACTCCCCTAAACCCCTATGGCTTCCCTAGCCCCTAGTGTCTAGCAAATTTTCTTCAAAGCTAAAGAGCGGTTCAGGTAAGGGTTTAGCGGTGTAAATTTCTATGCGGCTAAAGCCCTTAAGCGTGTCGGTTTGTCCTTTTAAGAGGGTTGCCACGCTTTCATACGCCACGCCCAAAGACAGACAAATTCCCTCTTGTTTATAAAGCACGCCCTGCAAAGGCCCTAAATGCGGATAAAGGGCGTAAAACTCGAGCCTTTCTTGTTTACCCCCCTTTTTAAACTGCACAAGGGATTCTTTATGCCCGTCTGTGATGACAAAGCTTGCCACTTCGTGCTGCAAAGAGAGCAAGAGATTGCCAAAGAATAAAAAGTCTTGGCGGGTGGTGGCATGGGTGAAGTGGTGTAGGATTTGCTGTTGGTAGTCTTTCAACACTTCTTTACTCTCTTGACTTAAAATCTTGTGCAATTCTTGTAGGTCTAGTTTGAGCGGGGCGTTTTTCAGTTCTGCTAGGATGGGCGGTTGGGGGATCAAATTAGAGAGCATGGTCGCACCCACCGAGCTTTTATGCACCAAAGCCCAATAGGTTTTGCCTAAAACAAGGTTCTTTTGGCTCTTGCTCTCGAGCACTTGGTTGCCTAGCTGCAAGAGGTATTGATCCGCTCCCTTTTTTTCTAGCACCTTTAAAAGCAGGGGCAAAGTCCCGTTGAAGTTTCGCGCCTGCGGGTGGTCTTTTAATAAATCTTGGAGCAAGCCGAGCTGTTGGAGCGCATTGATGGGGTTTAACATAGCCTAGATTCTAGCATAAAGCCCTTTTGGGTTAAGTCAGTGTTAAAAGGTTTCACAATAGAATAGGGGCATGTTGACTCATTTTGATATAGTTGTGGTGGGTGGCGGACACGCCGGCATTGAAGCCGCCGTTGTGGCGGCGAAAATGGGCGCAAGAGTGCATTTACTCACCTTGTTGATTGAAAATATCGGGCTTGCTAGCTGTAACCCGGCCATTGGTGGGCTTGGCAAGGGGCACCTGGTTAAAGAAGTGGACGCTTTGGGCGGGGTTATGGGGGTGTTGACGGATATGAGCGGGTTGCAATTTCGCACCCTAAATGCGTCCAAAGGTCCAGCGGTTAGAGGTACTCGAGCGCAAATTGACATGGATTTATACCGCATCAATGCCCGCAATTTGGTGCTAAACACCCCGAACTTGAGCGTGTCGCAGGAAATGGTGGAGGGCTTGCTTGTGGAGGGGGGCTGTGGTGGGTGTAAAAAGCGCGCTTGGCAAGGAATACAGGGCCAAGAAGGTCATTTTAACCACAGGGACTTTTTTACAAGGTCTGGTGCATATTGGCACGCACCAAAGCCAAAATGGGCGTTTTGGCGAGAGCGCATCGGTGGCCCTGTCTTTAAATTTGGCGGATTTGGGATTTGAAATGGGGCGGCTTAAGACGGGCACTTGCCCTAGACTCTCGGGGGCGAGCATTGACTTTAGCCAGCTAGAAGCGCACGGGGGCGATTTAAACCCCCCCAAGTTTAGCCACTACACCAAAGACTTTAACCCCACGCAGCTGCCTTGCTTCATCACTTACACAAATGAGAGCACCCACGCCTTGATCCGTCAAAACTTCCATTTAGCCCCCATGTTTAGCGGACAAATCGAAAGTGTGGGTCCGCGTTATTGCCCAAGCATTGAGGACAAGGTCTATCGCTTCCACGAAAAGGAACGCCACCAACTCTTTTTAGAGCCGCAAACGAGGAGTTGCAGCGAATATTATGTCAATGGTTTAAGCACTTCGCTGCCCTTTGAGGTGCAAGAGCAGGTGATCCACTCCATTAAGGGATTAGAGCACGCCCAAATCACCCGCTATGGCTACGCCATTGAATACGACTTCATCCCCCCCACACAGCTCAAGCGTACCTTAGAAACAAGGCAAATGGCTAATCTTTACTTGGCCGGGCAAATCAATGGCACCACAGGCTATGAAGAGGCAGCTGCACAGGGGCTTATGGCAGGCATCAATGCATGTTTAAGCTTACAAAATAAGCCCGAGCTGGTGTTGCACCGCGATGAAGCGTATATCGGGGTGATGGTGGACGACTTGGTCAGTAAGGGCACGCAAGAGCCTTATAGGATGTTCACTTCAAGGGCGGAGTACCGCCTACTCTTAAGAGAGGACAATGCCCGATTAAGACTAGGTGCACACACCCACGCTTTAGGGCTGATGGACGACACAGAGTATACAGAGCTTTGCGCCCAAAAAGAGCAAATCAGGGGGGCGTTAGAGCGTTTAAAACAAACCGCCATCACGCCCACAAAAGAGGTCTTAAAACGCCTAAAGGACGCAAACCAAACCCCCATCAATGACAAATGTGATGGGGTGTTTTTAATGGGGCGTGAAAACTTTAGTCCCGATGTTTTGTCCGAGTTTCTAGGCTTTTTAAATACGCTAGAACCTTTCATTTTAGAACAAATTAAAATTGAGTGTAAGTACCACGACTACATTGCCAAACAGAGCGTGTCCATTGCCAAAATGGCGCAAATGCTAAACACTCCCATACCGCTAGACTTCGATTACAAGAAGAGCACGGGTTTGGGGCTAGAAGCGTGTGAAAAGTTAGAGAAGTTCCGTCCCAAAAGCTTGTTTGAAGCCTCCCAAATCAGTGGGATCACCCCCGCAAATTTAGAGGTCTTACAACTTTATTTACACTTACACCAAAAACTTAAGAAAATGCCCCATGAATCCCGTTGAAATTGCCCAAAAACTCATCACCTACCCCACAGTCACCCCCAAAGAAGAGGGGATCTACACCTATATACAATCGCTCTTGCCCGATTTTACGCCCCTAAATGCTGATAAAAACGGGGTAAAAAACCTCTTTTTGACAAAAAACTTTGGGGGAGAGAACCCCTTGCACTTTTGCTTTGTGGGGCATGTGGATGTCGTGCCTGTGGGGCAGGGATGGCACTTTGACCCCTTTAAGGGGGAGATTTTAGAGGGGTTTTTGTATGGACGGGGGGCGCAAGACATGAAAGGGGGGATTGCGGCGTTCATCTATGCCCTTAAAGAGTTTTGTCCCAAAGTTGCCCCTAACACGCCTTTAAGACTCTCTGTTTTGCTCACGAGCGATGAAGAGGGCCCTGCCGAGTTTGGCACAAAGTATATGCTCGAAGTGTTGCAAAAAAAGCGTTTACTTCCCGATTTTGCGCTTGTGGCTGAGCCCACGAGCGTGCAAGAGTTAGGCGATAGTGTGAAGATCGGGAGGCGTGGCTCGATTGCGGGTAAGCTCACCATACACGGTGTCTCCGGACATGTCGCCTACCCTGAAACTTGCCTCAACCCCATCGATGTCATCGCCGATAAGTTGGGCTTGATTGCGGGGGCATTTTTAGATGAAGGAGATGATCTCTTTGAGCCTTCTAGGCTTGTGATCACTTCTATGCAAAGCCACTCGGGGGCAGAAAATGTAACCCCCCAAACTCTGGAGATTGTGTTTAATGTCCGCAACTCGCCCGCCACAACCTTAAAAGACCTTGAAAACTTTTTAGAAATCGTGTTGGCGAAAGTCCCCCACGACCTGAGTCTCAAGCAAAACTCCATGCCCTTCCTCTCATCTAAGGACTCGCTGTTGGTGGGGTGTTTGGAGCAGGCGATCGCTGAAGTGTTGCAAACCACGCCTGTGTTCAACACAAATGGGGGGACCAGCGATGCAAGGTTTTTGCACGCCTTTGGGGTGGAAGTCGTGGAGTTTGGGCCCACCAACGAGCGCATACACGCCATTGATGAACGCCTAAAAATCAAACAACTCGAAACCCTGAGCCTTATTTTCTCAAAGCTCTTGGAGCTGATCGCCCAAAAAGGTTTAAAGTCCTAGCTGTCTGTGCTGCCTTTGGGGTAGCAAAAGCGATAGCCCCTGCGGCGCACGGTTTCAACCGTGGAGATGCCCAAAGGTTTATCCATCTTTTGGCGTATTTGGTTGATCGCCACTTCAATGACATTGGGCGTTACAAGCTCGGGCTCTTCCCAAATGGCATCTAAGAGTTGCTCTTTGGACACAATTTGGTCCCTATGCCTAGCAAGGTGAGTCAGCACTTCAAAAGGTTTGCCCTTCACTTCTATTTCCTTGCCCTTGTAAACAATTTTTTCCTCATCGGGGTTGATGATCAAGTCTTCAATCTCGATGATACTAGAGCCCCAAAAACGCAAACGGGCTTCAATCCTTGCCACCAAAACCCCCATGTCAAAGGGCTTGGCGATAAAGTCGTCCACGCCCTCTTTAAATGCCTTGATCTCTTGTTCGCTCGAGTTTTGCTCGGCTAAAATGATGCTCACGATTGAGGGGTGTTTGGCTTTGGCATAAGGTACGAGGCTTAAACCATTGCCATCGCTAAGTTCTAGTCCAATCAACACCAAATCGTAGTTGCGGATACTGATGTAATACTCCCCATCCTCCAAATTCTCGGCGACATCAACCTGAAAACCCTTTTCATTGAGATAGGTACCGACCTCTTTACTCAAATCCCCATCGTTTTCGACTAATAAAACACGCATTCCAATCCTTTACCTTAAACTTAAAGAATTATAACATAAGTTTTTAAGCTCTCGTAAAGTTTAAGAGAAAGATATAAGTTTTTTGGATATAATGCCCCTCGGTTGGTTTTCCCAACCGGGTATGGGCGGGGTAACCTCCCCCTCCTTATCCCCGCCCGCCCTTTCTACATTTTCTTTTTGGCTTCGATCCCTAGCAGTCCTAACCCGATTGTCAAACTCAAGCTCACCATTTGGCACAGTTTCAAGTAGGGCAACTCCTGAGGTGTGTCTAAAATCCTATAAGCATTGTAAAAGCTGTGTAAATCCGCTGCTAGGGCCTTTAAATAGTCGCAAATCTTTTGCAATTCTTGATCGTTAAACGCCCCTTGCAAGACTTTGGGTAAGTTGAGGGCGTTGAAGAGCAGGTTTTGTCCAGCGGGGGGCAGGTCTAATAGCTGGCTTTGGCGCACCTTTTCTAAATCCCCTCCCTTGTTGATAAACTTCTCTAGCATGGTGTGGATACGGGCATTGGCGTAGTGGATATAAAAAATGGGGTTGGTGCTGTCCGTATTTTGCAAACTCGCCACATCAAAATCCAAGTGCGTGTCTAGCTTTTTAGACAGGAATATAAAGCGCAAAGCATCCTTGCCCATGTCTTGCAAGACATCTTTCACCAAAACGAAATTGCCCGCCCGTTTACTCATTTTATAGGGTTGCCCCTCTTTTAGCAAGGCGACCATTTGCACCAACAAGACCTCCAGCTTAGACGAGTTATAGCCCAAAAATTGCAAGGACGCTTTAATACGGGGGACATAGCCGTGGTGGTCCGCTCCAAAAATATTAATGTAGTGGTCGTAACCCTGCTGAAACTTGTAGTCGTGGTAGACAATGTCGGGGGCTAAGTAAGTGAAATCCCCATCGGCTTTACGCACCACCCGATCTTTTTCATCTCCAAAAACGCTGGAGTGCAGCCACAACTTGTCCTCCTTTTCATACACCCCTTGATTTGCCTCTAGGCGACTAAAGACCTCAGCACTCTTAGCAAACACCGCCTTTTCACTCACATACGAATCCATTTTGATGCCGACATCTGCCAAAGTTTCTTGTATTTCAAGCATCATTAAATCTTTGGCAAACACCCCAAATTCTGCGCTCAAAACCCCCTCATCGATCCCCTCTAGGCCCTCTATTTGGAAATGCTCTTTGGCGGCTTGGGCTAGCTCATAGACATAATCGCCTTTGTAGCACCCATCGAGGTAGTCCACTTTAAAACCTAATTTTTCTTTGAGCCTTAAAAACACAGACAGCCCCAAAGTTTTAATCTGTGCACCCATGTCGTTGACATAATACTCGCTATGCACCTTGTAGCCCAAAAATCGGGCTAATCTACAGAAGCTGTCCCCAAAAATCGCCCCCCGTGCATGCCCGATATGCAAGGGTCCTGTGGGGTTTGCGCTCACAAACTCCACATAGTAACTTTCTGTCTTGCTAGGCTGTTTGCCAAAATCCTCTCCCAAAGCCAAAGCCTCATTGCAAAGACTGTCTAAAAACACCTCTTTGAGTGTGAAGTTAATGTAGCCATTGAGCGGGGTGATTTGGCCAAACACAGCTTGACACTCGGGGTGTACACTTAGCGTTTGTGCCAATTCCTCAGCAATGAGCTTAGGGGCTTTTTTACGCACCTTAGCCAAGGGGAAGGCGACCACGCTTGCATAATGCCCCAAAGAGCGATCTTTGGGGTGTTCCAACACCACTTCAGTTTGCAAAATCCTCTCTAATAGATCTTTGACTCTGCGGTGCATGCTAGCTTTGTTGCTCTTTCTGTGGGGTGGTTTGGGTGGGCTGTGTGGGCTGTTGTGGGGGTTGCATGCCTACGCTCTCAGGTTTTTTACCCTCCTCCTCATCCTCTTTGATCGCCTTTTTAAAGTTCTTAATCCCGCTGCCTAGCCCTTTGGCCAGCTCGGGGATTTTCTTCGCCCCAAATAAAAGCAAAATCACAGCCAAAACAATCAACCAGTGCCAAACACTAAAAGTACCCATTTTTATCCTTTATCTCTCATGCAACCACCCCATGCCTCACAAAATGCCTCCTTGGGGAACATTTGCTGTTTATAGCCCAAAGTGTGGGCGACCTCTAAAACCATTTTTTTAGACAACTCCAAATCCTCATTGATCAATACATAGTCAAACAACTCAACTTCTTGGATTTCCTGCAGGGCGGTTTGCAAACGCCGCTCAATCACTTCACAGCTGTCCGTACGCCTTTGCTCTAGGCGTTGTCTTAAAATGTGGATATTCTTTGTGGTGATAAAAATAGAAGTCGCCTTTTTGTAAAGCTCTTTCACACTGCGGTGCCCCTGCACATCAATGTCAAACAAGACTAATTTACCCGCCTTTAGGGCTTTGTTGATCGGCTCTAGCGAAGTACCATAGTAATGCCCATGCACCTTGGCCCACTCTAAAAATTGCTTGTTTCCAATGCCCCTTTCAAACACTTCTTGACTCACAAAATAGTAATGTTGCCCCTCCACTTCGCCCACTCTCTTAGGGCGGGTGGTGGTGGAGATGGAAAAATAAATGTCATGGCAATGCTCAAGTAAGTGGCTGATCAAAGTGCTTTTTCCAGAACCACTAGGACCTGCCAACACCAAAATGCGGTAAGCGTGGTTAGACATCTTTATCCACTAAATTGACTTGTATTTGTAAAGTTTTGCCCTCTAAAAGTTTGGGGTCAATGGATAAATCTTGCAACAAATCTCGCAAATCAAGATTCAAATGCAAGGGCTTTGCTTGGGGACTTGTTGTGGGTGCGCTCTCTTGGGGGGCTTCTTGGATTTGCTCTAGGGCTTCTTGTTCTGGCTCTTTGGGGGCTTTAGGGTCCTTTGTAATTGCAACTTCTGGATTTTCCACCTCTGTGGGTGCTAGATTTTCTAATTCTAGGGACTCTAATTCTGGCTCGGGCTCTGTGGCTTCTTGTTCTGCCTGCGCTTGCGGAGATTCTTTGGCTTGCTGTGGGGTTTCTTTTTGGCTTGAGGCTTGGGGGGCTTCATAAGAGCCATCCACAACACTAGACATCACAGGCGCTGGGATGTCTTCAATGTGTTCATATTCTTGAGGGTCTTTCTCTAGCTCTACCATGTCCTCTTGGGGTTGTGTTGTTGGGGGGGTTTGCTCTTGGAGCTGTGTTTGCGCCTCTTGGGATTCTGGCTCTAGGGTTTCTTTGTGGCTTTCTTGGGGTTCAAGCTTTGATTCTAAGTCATCTTGTGGCTTCTCTGCGGCTTGCGTGGACTCCAGCTCTAAGTTTTCTAAGTTTTCTGTATCCTCTAATGCGGGTTGCTCTAGGCTTTCTTGCACTTGGGATTTGGTCTCTGGCTCGTGGGCTTGTACCTCCTCTTGTGCTTGGGGTGTTTGCTCTGTAGGGATTTGGATTTGTGATTCTTGTGCAGGTACTTCTAATTCTGTGGGCTCTGTGAGTTCTTGCTCTATAGGTGCAGTTTCTTGTGGGGTTTCTTGGGCTACGGGTTTGGCTTTGACTTCCGTGGATTCTAACCCCAAATCACCCAAGCCCTCCAAATCCTCTAACTCTGATTGCTCTAAACCTTCTTGTGCGTTTTCTGTGGTTTGGGGTTCTTGTTCTATAGAGTTTTCTCGAGCGGATTTAGAGATGGTGTTTTGTGTTTCTGTAAGTTCTGTGCCTGTAGATTCGGGTTGCGATTCGGTTGTGGTTGACTCTAATCCCAGATTGTCTAAATCCTCTAACTCTGGGGTTTGTGTACTCTCTTGCGTTTGGGGTTCTTGTTCTGCGGGTTCAGGCTCGGATTCTGTGCTTTTGTTAGAGTCTAACCCTAGGGCTTCTAATTCCTCGAGCATACCCATGGGATCTTGGTTTAAATCGCTCTCTTTGGGGGCTTGGGGTTCTTCAGGTGTTTGCAGATCGGGTTTTTTGGCTTCATCAATTTCTTGCTCGGCAGATTGCATAAGAGTGCCCACATCTTGCACACTGTCCATCAACTCCTGTGCTTTAGGGGAGTCCTTTTGCACCAAGTCTTCCAGCATTTCGTCATGCTCTAGACCAGCATGGGTTTCATCCTCGCTGTCGTCCACGGGTAGTAGGTCGTCTAAATTTAAAGCTAAGGGGTCATGGGTTTTTTGTTGGGGTGTGCTCTCTTTTGGAGTTTCTGTTGCTGTGGATGGCTCTGCCTTGGGGGGTTCTTCTGTTGTGCTTTGGGTTTTTGGGGCAGACTCTGTGGGGGCGGCTTCTTGTGGTGTGGCTTGGGGTTCTTCTTTGCTCTCCTGTTTGGATGGCTCTTGGGAGGTCTTGGGGTCTAGCAACCCCTCTAGCTGGCTTAGACTCGAATCGATGTCCTTGAAGAAATCCTCATCGGGCGCAAATGCCGCTACATCCATTTGCTGTGTACTTTTGACTGCATCTGTGGGCGCAGAAGTGCCCATGCTCCTTTGCAAAATATGGAGTATGTCTGTGGGCAAGAAAGGTTTTTTTATGTAGTGTGTAAACCCCCCAAACTCCTCAATACCCTTACGCAACAGCAGTCCACTGAGTTGCACAGCCCCTAAATAGGGCTTTAAATGCCCATACTCTTCGTTATCCACCGCCGTGTCATCGGCGAAAAAGAAACAATCGGGGTTTTCTTTGAGGGCGGGTAAAATCTCGTCTACATGCTCTTCAGCCACAAGCTCTATGTCTAGCTTCTTGGCGATGTTCTCAAAAAGTTTGCCCACCATTTTGTTTTGGTTCACTAACAGAATTTTCAAGGACACTCCTTAAGCTGGGCTACCTAAGCTGTGGATTATAATACAACTTCCCTTGTTTTGGATTAATGACCGCTGAAAGGATTAACATGCGCCACTTAAAATCTCTCTTACTCCCTTGTTTGCTCGCCACCGCTTTACAAGCCACCCCCACCTTGTACATGCTCCCCTACGAACAACACGAGGCCTTAAAGAGTCTTGTTAGTGGAATCAATGCCGCTAAAAGCCAAATCAACATTTCCATCTACAGCTTTACACACAAGGACATTGCCAAAGCCTTAAAAGACGCGGCTGCGCGAGGCGTGGAGATCCACATCATCTACGACACCAGCGGGACACACAGCAAATATTCCACGATGGGTTACTTGGCTAAATACAGGGGGATTTCCACTTGTACGCTTAGCGGCAGAGAAGCCCGCTACTTTGGCAGAGGCAAAGAGCACAAGGGGATCATGCACCAAAAACTCGCCATTATTGACAACAACACGATTTTTCTAGGTTCGGCGAATTGGAGCAAAAACGCTTTTGAGAACAATTACGAACTGCTCCTCAAAGACAACGACCCCACTATCATCCAAAAAGCCCAAAGCTACTACAAAAAAATGTGGAGTGAGTGTCACTAAAAGTGGTAATCGTAGCCAATGTAAAAGGCGAAGGTACGGCGGAAAGTAACACTGTAATCCCCACCGCTGTAGTAAATGTGGTTGATAGTGGGGATCTTAAAGCCAATGTCGATCCCGTGTTGCCCCACCACAAGGGCCCTAAGCCCGATGTTGAAGAGGAATTGAAATGCACTCACGCTTGGGTTAGCGTAACTAGGTAAGCCCATTGCGTTTTGCCCTGTTGTGCCCACAAGCCACGAGGTCCCAGCAATGGCAACTCCCACATAAATGCCCAAATCCAAAGAAATGTCGTTGCGGTAAAACGCCCCTTGAAAAAAGTTATAAAAAAAGTCAGCCGCCGCCCCATAGGTGAGTAAATTATTGCCTCCATAGTACTGCCCCCCGCCATAGGGGCTCTTAGGATAGCGTGCCCCAAAACCCTGCCAGTCTAAAAAGGCGTAGTAGCGCGCCCCAAACATTTGGTCTTTTCTAAAATAGCCTGTGTAGCCTACATTAAAGCCTAGCCCATTTGCCCCAACATTCATGTCATCGCGCCCGGGGCGGTAAGTACTCATCGCTGTGGAGTTTGTAGTGAGGACGGTCACCGTACCCGTTTGGTAGCTTGCACCCACAAACAACCCATCTGTCCAAGAATCTTGATGCCTGAATTGATCGCTATTTTGTGCCTGTATAAACCCAGCCCCCAAAAACACCCCAAAAACCCATCTAAACGCCTTTCGTGTTGCCATATCACTCCCTAAAATTCTATTGGTGCTTGAATAAGCCCTATTATAGTATAATTTGGGGTAAAGTTTTAAGTCATTTTTTAAGGATTTTCTATGGTGCGCGTTTCTTTGGCAATTTTCGGACTCTGTATTTCTCTAGTGTGTGCTGTGGAGCCTGGCATGAAATTCGACCCCCCCGACTATGTGGAGGACATGCCCTCTAAAGAGTTCATCCCCCAAATCGCCAAACCGGGCAGCCTGTTTGGACAGGGTGAAAGACCCCTATTTGCTGACAGACGAGCGATGAAGCCCAACGACCTCATCACCGTGATTGTGGTGGAAAACTCTAGTGCCAATTACAATACCGCCAAAAACTACGCCAGTACCTCTAATGGCACAGCCACAGCCCCCCGCCTCACCTACAATGGCACAAACCCCAACAAGCGCAACCAAGCCCAGTTTTTAGACGACAACGCCAACTACAGCCTCACGCAATCGGCGACCAATAACACTTTTAAGGGTGGCGGCTCGCAAAAGAAAAGCGAGGATTTAAAACTCACCTTAACCGCTAGAATCGTGAAAGTCCTAGAAAATGGCAATTATTTTATCTATGGTAGCCGCGAAGTCCTCGTGGATGGCGAAAAGCAAGTGATTAAAATCAGTGGTGTGGTGCGCCCTTTTGACATTGGTCGGGACAATACGATTCAGTCTAAATACATTGCGGATGCTAAGATTTCTTACACGAATTTAGGGGCTTTGAGTGCCAGCAATAAGAAAAAAGTGGGCAGTGATGTCCTCGATTCGAGCTTCCCCTACTAATGGTTGTTTTGATCTTGGCGCGTGGGGGATCTAAGCGCATTGAGCTTAAAAACATCGCCCCTTTTTTAGGCAAGCCCCTTTTAAGCTATGTGGTGCAAATGGCGTGCGCTTGTCCCCTTTTTACCCAAGTCTTTGTATCCACGGACCATGCGAAAATCGCCCAAACCGCCAAAGAAAATGGGGCACAGGTCTTAGCGCGCCCCGCCCACTTAGCGGGGGATTTTAGCACGACCCTAGAAGTGGCTAACGATGCCGCTTTAACGCTTGAACTTGAGCCGGACACCTATCTTTGCGTACTTTACGCCACAAGCGTGCTCGCCAAAGCAAAATACATTGAAGAAGCGCTGCAAGCCTTGAAAATCAACCCACATAAAAAATACGCCTTTGCTTGCAGTGCTTACAGCGCCTCGCCTTACCGCAGCTTTTCTATCCAAGAGAACACCCCCACGCCACTTTTTAAAGACAACATGCTCAAACGATCACAAGATTTGCCCCCCCTCTATCACGATGCCGGGCTTTTTTACTTAGGGCAGGCTAAACATTTTATCGCCAAAGAGCCCCTACTAGCCCCCCACTCTCTGCCTTTCATTTTGCCCCAAAGTTGTGTGCAAGATATAGACAGTCTAGAAGATTTAAAACTTGCCGCCTTGAAGTACACCGCTCTATTATGAAAACGATTCACCTCTTTGCGGACGCACACCCACAGGGTGGATTGGGGCATTTAAGGCGCATGCAAAAGCTTAAGGCCATTTTAGAGTCCATGAGGCCTAGCGCAAAAGTGCGTCTCTTTGCCCCCCATCTCTTAGCCGATGAGGCCATAGAGTGGCTGAAAACCAAAATTGTGGGGGCGGATTTGACGATCATAGACAGCTATTTAGCCAAGCCCGCCTATTACGCTAACATCCAAACCCCCTTAGTGATCTTTGAAGACTTTTTTTGCAAAGAAAACGCCGCTTTCACAGCAAAAAGCCACGCTTCTTGCCCTACTTACATTTTTAACCCCAGCCACAACGCCCACAACGCCTATCCTAAAGAGCTACAAACCCACCCGAATTATTTTTTAGGGAGCGGATATCTACCCATCGATCCTAGATTTTGTGTGGCAAAGACCTTAAAGCCCACGCCCCAAAGGACTTTGCTGTGTTTGGGGGGCAGCGATTTGGCCCTAGACCCGCTAAAGAGTGTGCTGGGGATTTTAAGGTACACTCCGCTCAAAGTCCACACCCTAGCCCCCATGGCGGCGTTACACAGCTTGCAAAGTGTGCATAGTGGGCTTAACTTCACCTTTGAGTCGCTCTTAAACCCCCAAGAGTTGGCCAAACGGCTATTTGCAAGCGACATTGCTTTATTCAGTGGGGGACAAATGGTCTATGAGGCGATCTTAAGCCAAACCCCTTTAGTGAGCCTACCCATCGCCCCTAACCAGCTCCCACAAGTAGAGGCCCTAGCACAAGAGGGAGCGTTATTGCAAGTGGGGCTAGACACCCTCTTAGCTGCCCTGCAAAGCCTATTGGATTTCAAGGCAAGAGAGCGCATGCAAGCTGCCCAAAGGCGTTTGCATCTAGGGGGTCGACTTTTACCCGCCTTGCAAAACATCTTAGCCCATGTTTAATGCCCTCACCCAGAACTTTGACATCCCCAGCCAAGATTTTAAAAACCGCCCCCCCCTGCACGCTTGCCACTTTTGCCACACCACCAAAGCCGAAAAACTCCAAATCTTGGCCTTCCGCAACCACCCGGCCACCACCGCGTGGATGTACACCCAGCACATCTCCAAAGAGGCGCATTTGCACTTCATAGAGCAATTACAATTCAGCCAAAACGCCGCCTATTACCTCTTTAAACAGGAGCAAGAGTTGCTGGGTGTGGGCTCACTCACCCGCATAGACTTTGCCCACAGCCACGCCTTTTTAGGCATTTATAAAAACCCAGAGATTGCCAAGGTCGGGGCGTTGATCTTAGATGGGCTGGAGTTCATCGCCTTTTTGAAGTTTGGCTTGCACGCGTTGCATTTAGAGGTGATGGCAACCAACGCCCGCGCCATCAATTTTTATGAACGCCACGCCTACCGCAAGGGCGGATTGTTGCGCGACTTCGTGCGCCGCCAAGACAACTACCACGATGTATGGCTGTTTTCCAAAATCTCCCCTCTGGACAAAGGCTTAAAATGATCCCTTTAGTTGTGGCAGAACTCAGCGCAAACCACGCGCACTCCCTAGACACCGCCGAGAAGTCCTTGCTTGTACTTAAAAATATGGGCGTGGGGGCGGCAAAACTGCAAACCTACACCCCAGACTGCCTGACCTTGCCCCTAGATAAACCCCCCTTCATCATTCAAGGTACGCTTTGGGACAAGCAAAGCTTGTATGCGCTTTATCAAGAAGCCGCCATGCCCCTAGAGTGGCACAAGCCCCTCTTTGCGCTCGCTAAAAGCCTAGACTTGTGCCTCTTTAGCTCGGTTTTTAGCCCTAAGGGCTTGGAGTTGTTAGAAAGCCTAGACTGCCCCATTTATAAAATTGCCAGCTTTGAGATCACGGATTTAGAATTGTTGCGCCAAGTTGCCAGCACCAAAAAGCCCCTAATTCTATCCACAGGCATCGCCACGCATGAAAATATCTTAGACGCTTTAGAAGTGTGCCACAAGGTGGGCAATGCAGACATTACCCTTTTAAAATGCACCAGTGCCTACCCCGCCTCACTGCAAGACGCGAATTTACTAGCCATGCCTAAATTACAAGAGCTTTACAACACAGATTATGGCTTAAGCGATCACACTTTAGGGCATCTTAGTGCCATCATCGCCACCACTCTAGGTGCAAGCGTGATCGAAAAGCATTTTATGCTGGATAAAAGTTTAAAAACCCCAGACAGCGCCTTTAGCTTAGACACTGAGGAATTCAGCGCGTTAGTAGAAGCTGTGCGCCAAACCAAAGAAGCTCTAGGCAGCCCCAATCCGCCTCAAAAAGAGCTAAAGGGAGCGCAGTTTGCGCGCTCTCTCTTTGTGGTTAAAGCCCTTAAAAAGGGCGAAACTCTCACTAAAGAGCACATTAAAGCCCTGCGCCCAAACGCCGGCCTTGCCCCCAAATATTTAGATCAAGTTTTAGGGCAAAGGGTGCTAAGGGATTTAGAAGTGGGGCATGCTTTGAGCTGGCAAGATTTACTCCACCCCTTCAGCTAAACATTTAGAGCAAACCACGAATAATTTCATGTCGTGGCTCACTAATTTAGCCTTGTGCCTTTTGGCGACTTGGTTTTGCCGCTCCTCGATCTCGTGGTCTACAAACTCAATGATGTCCCCGCAGTGCAAACAAATGATGTGGTCGTGGTGCTCTTTGGCGGCGATCTCATAGCGTCTGCCGTTTTTGTTTGTTTCGAGTGTATAAATAAAGTTTTCTTTTTCTAAGAAATTTAAGATGCGGTAGACCGAAGAGATGCTGGTGTTCTTGTCGTTTTGACGGATGCTTTGCGTGATCTCTTCAGGGCTTAAGTGCGTCCCACTTTTATACAGCACGCTCACCACTTCCTCGCGTTGTTTAGAGTTTTTAAGCCCATTTTTACGAATCGCCAAACGCAACCGTTCTAAAATGGATTCTAAAGTTTCTAGTCGGTTCATGCTAACTCCTTTAATGCCCCCCTGATGAAGAACGAAAAGCACCATTATACACAAAATGTGGTGAATATAGCTTGGTCGCCTAAATGCGTAAAATTGAAAATTTGGGGTATAATCAAGGGCACTTGTTTTGAAAGGTTGTGGTATGTTTTTTGGCAATAAGGACTTGGCAAAGCAGTTGGCAAATAAAGATGCAGAGATCAAGACTTTAGAGAAGAAGTTGGATTTTTACCAACAGCTCTTGGATTTGTGCAGCCATATGGGCTTCATCGGCATTAAAGATCATAAAATTGTGTTTAAAAACGGCGATGTCGTGGACTTAGTCGGGATCGACAGCAAAACCAGCGATCTTAGCACCCCCAACCAAGATTTTAGTTTGAATAACCGCTTGTATAAAACCAAGAGCAAGCACATTGATGACACGCTTTACCATTCCATTACAGAAACAATGGACTTGTTTACAGAGTGCGGCAAAAATCGCATTTTTAATCTCTACTACACGAGCATGTGTGAGGGGCTTGAGGGGCTTGAGGGCACAATGCAAGATATATTTAAAAGTACAGACGGCCTCACTAAGGCGGCTAAAGATGGGAGCCAACACTCTCAGGAGATGATCGAGAAGCTCACTAAAGCCAGCAGCAACATCAATAGTCTTTACGAGAAAATGCAAAACGCCACAACTTTAGCCGACTCGCTCAACCAACGCAGCAGCGAGATCACGCAGGTGATTTCTCTCATTGACGACATCGCCGAACAAACCAATTTATTAGCCCTAAATGCGGCCATTGAAGCCGCCAGGGCGGGCGAGCACGGACGGGGTTTTGCTGTGGTCGCCGATGAAGTGCGCAAGTTGGCCGAAAAAACCCAAAAAGCGACCAAAGAGATCGCCGTGGTGGTTAAATCCATGCAACAAGAAGCCAGCGACATCCAAACAAACACCCACGACACCAACGCCACCGCCGAAGTGATCAAAAACGATGTGGATGACATCAAAAGCATTGCCCAAACCAGCCTCATCGGCGCAGACGCTGCACAATATTCGATCGATAACCTAAACAACCTAGCCTTTTGCAGTTTAGCCAAGACCGACCATGTCGTTTACAAGGCAAATTTATACGGCGTGATCTTCAACATCCCCAACAACTTTAAAATTGTGGATGGGCACAATTGCCGCCTAGGCAAGTGGTATTACGAGGGCGATGGCAAGACACGCTTCAGCAACACGCCTAGCTACCGCTCCCTAGAGCCCTTCCACAACAGTTTGCACGACGACGCTAACCAGCTGGTGGATATGCTCAAAGACCGTGTTAGCGTAGCCTCAGAAACCGTTGAAAAATCCATTAGTGCGATCGAGCAGTGCTCTAAAAATGTCCGAGACACCATTGACAAAATGTTTGACGAAAAACAAAAAGAATTGAAGAAAGAGATTACAAATATTTTAGGACAACACCAGTAGTTGCCCAGCTATGCTTTTGAACTCAAGGCCTTAAAGCGGGCGGGCTTACATAGAGAGCGTCGCCTCTATCCCCCAAACTTGGCCGACTTTGCCTCTAACGACTATTTGGGCTTAGGCGGCCGCAAGGACTTATTGCAAAAAGCTTTTAATCTTTTGCAAGGGCAACACCCCCACGCCCCTAAGGCGTCTATGCTTGTGAATGGCTACCACCCTTTGCACCACGAGTTAGAGAGCTATTTATGCCAGCTCTTGGGCTTTGGGGCTTGCGTGTTGGTGGGGAGTGGGTTTTTAGGCAATGTGGCGCTGATCGAGGCTTTGGTGCGCCCTAATGATGTACTCTTCATGGATGCACACTACCACGCCAGCGGGCAGTTCATCGCCAAAAAATCCAAAAACACCATCTTTTTTCAACACAATGACTCTAAAGACTTGCAAGCTAAGTTAGCACAGCATAAACCTAAGGGGCGGGTTTTGATCGCCATTGAGGGGGTGTATTCTATGGATGGCCACATTGTGCCCCTAGAAATTTTAGAGTGTGCTAGAGAGCACAACGCTCATTTAATTTTAGACGAAGCCCACAGCTTAGGCACGATCGGGGCAAACTTAAAGGGGGTTTTAGAGCATTACAACCTCAAGCCCACAGAAACAACAATCATTTTGGGCACTTTTTCTAAAGCCTATGGAAGTTATGGGGCATTCATCGGGGCGAGCCCAGAAATTATAGACTTCTTATGCAACCGGGCTAAAAGCATCATTTACACCACAAGCCTATCCGTACTCGACACCGCTTTAAGTCTCGTGAATATGGAGGAGGTTTATCAAGACTCAAGCCCCTTTGTGGCGTTACTAGAGCAAATGCGTGGCTGTGTGGGGGGCTTTGGCTGGCAGACCAAGAGCTGTATTTTAACCTTGCCCTTTGCCAATATCCAAAGCTTGCTAGAAGCACAAGAGAATCTATTAAAAGAGGGGTTCATTTGCGGGGCAATCCGTCCCCCCACAACGGAAAAGCCCCTGCTGCGTGTGGGCTTGAACGTCCAACCCACAAACACTATGGGGCTTTTAAAAAACCTGTGTGGGCGTTTGCAAGAACTTATTTGCCGAAGCGGCCACCTGTAGTGGGGTAGCCATAAATAGAGCCGTCTTTGATTTTCATGTGGTCTTCCCAAGGCAATTTATATTTGCCTGCGGCTAGGTCTTTAATGTAGGTCAAGCCCGCATCGCTTTCCCCGCCCGGTTTAGCCACATATCCGCGGTGGCCTAGATTGTAGATGTTGTTTTCCAAGCCCCAGCTTAGGCGGGCATTGTCTGCCATTTTGGGGTAGATTTCGCCAGTAACGATCTCCCAAGGGTTGCGATGGCTCTGTACTAGAGTTGTACCATCGAAGTTACAGATTTGCCCTTCCCCGAAGTAGTAAAAGACATTGTCATAGCCGGCGAGATTCACGCTCACGGTGTACATCAAGTTGTGCCATGCGTTGGAGCGGTTGGTGAGAATCCATTGGTCATTGACTTGAGTGCTGTAACCTGAGATGCGGATATAGACATTGCACCCCTTGTAGGCAGCTTCCCTAGCGAGCTCAGGAATCATGCCATCGTGGCAGATACACACGGCGAGTTTTGAACCCCCAGGGCCTTCGCACACGGGCATGCCTAAATCCCCAGGGTACCAAGGTTCAATGGGATTCCACGGGAAGAGTTTGCGGTATTTTAGGATAATCTCGCCCTGGGGGTTGATAATGATGGCAGTGTTGTAAGGGTTCTTGTTGGCATCGGGGTTGCGTTCCATGACAGAAAACACCCCATAAACTTTGGCCTCTTTACACGCTTTGGCGTACATCTCGGTTTCTTTGCCCGGTACATCGAGTAAGAACTCCTCGCTAAGCCACTTAGCGGTGTTCAAGCCTTGCGTGCTGTATTCGGGGAAAATGATGAGCTCCACGCCCGGATAGCCTGCTTTAGTGGCGTGCAAAGTTCTAATGATGCTTTCAATGTTGTGATCAATGTCCTTGCGGCTATTCACAACGGGGACAGGGAACTGGATTGCAGCGACCAAAAAACCTTCAATGGGCTTACCCATACTTCCGATGCTTCCCATGAGATGCTCCTTTTGCTGTTGTTATTTTATTGTGTTTTGCAACACGGGGTATATGGTAGACTTGGAGCTTTAACGTTGGGTAAATGTGAAAAAAAGGGAGGATGGGGGGATATTATAAAGAGAGGCGATGCCTCCCTCCCCCATAGGCGTTACTTCTTGGCGATGTTGCGGATGTATTGATCGGCAAGATAAAGCCCATGGCCGCTCTCACCCATGAGTTTGATTTTGTCTAAGATGTTTTTAAACAAGACCTCTTCTTCGTGTTGCTCGGCAACATACCATTGCAAGAAATTAAAGGTTGCGTAGTCTTTGTGGGCGAGCATGTGGTCCACTAGGCTGTTGATGGAGTGGGTGATGTGCTGCTCGTGTTTATAAGCCTTTTCAAAGATTTCCACCAAACTTTTAAACTCATGTTCGGGGGCCTTAACTTCTTTTAGATGCACGCCCACTTCGTTTTCGTTGAGATAAGTGATGATTTTTGTCGCATGTGCATATTCATCGCTGGCGTGATCGAATAAGAACAACCCTGACCCATCAAAGCCATGGGTGTAGCACCAAGAGCTCATGCTCATGTAAAGATTGGCTGAGTAGAACTCGTCCATCACTTGTCCGTTGAGTAATTTCGCAGTTTCTTGAGGCAACATAAAAACTCCTTTTGTTGGTTTGTATCATTATTATAGCCTAAATGAGAAAATAAAGTCAAGATTTTTAGCCCCTAATTTCTCAAAATACCTAGAACTTTAAGAAATTATGAGTCTGGTTAGTCCATAGGCAATCAGAGCAAAGATATAAGCCACCGCTGTGGTGAAAACAAAGAGATAGACCACGAATTTAAAACCCCCTGCTTCCTTGCCAAAGGTGATGGTCGCCGCGAAACAAGGGATGTAAAACATGACAAAGACGATGAAAGCCAAGGCAGAGGGCAGGCTCACGCTCTGCTTTAGGGCGAGTTTAGGCTCTTTCTCCCCCGCATACAGCACCGCCAAAGTGGACACCACCACTTCCTTAGCCATAAATCCCGCAACTAAAGATACGGATAAACGCCAATCAAAATCCATTGGTTTAAACACCCCATCAATGCCCCGCCCGACTCGCCCCACAAAGCTATTTTCCAGGCCCTCTTTGTCTAGCTTTTCTTGCAAGCTTTGCAAGGCTTGCTCTTTGGCTTGGGGGCTTAAAGGACTTGCTTGTAGGTGCGTCTTAGCGGTGTTGTAGGGAGCTAAGTCGGGCTTGGGGTATTTGGAGGCAAACCAAATTAAAAGCGAGCCAGCCAAAATATAAGTCCCCGCCTTCTTGATATAAGAAAGGCTTTTGGTGTAAATGCCAAAGTAAAGCACTTTAGCACTTGGCATGCGGTATTTTGGCATTTCCATCACAAAGGACTCTTGTTTACCCCTAAAGATGCTCAAGTTTAAGAATTTTGCCATCAGCAAAGCCACCACAGCCCCCAAAACATAAATGGCAAAGAGCACGAGGCTGGCATATTTTTGGGGAAAGAACGAGCCGACAAAAAGGACATAAATGGGCAACCTTGCACTGCAACTCATAAAGCCGATGACAAATAAAGTGATGAGCCTTTCGTGCTGGTTTTGCAGGGTGCGGGTTGCCATGTAGGCAGGCACAGAACAGCCAAAGCCTGTAACAAGGGGGATAAAACTCTTGCCATGCAAGCCAAACTTATGCAAAATCCCATCGAGTAGAAAGGCTACACGGCTCATATACCCCGTGCCCTCCAAAAGTCCGATGCCTAGATACAAAATGGCAATGAGGGGCAGAAAGGACAGCACTGCCCCTACTCCCGCCACCACACCATCGCTCAGCATGGAGGCGATTTGCGGGTTAGAGATGTGCTCTTTTAAACTTTGGCTCAAAAAAGCAAAGAAACGATCCACCAAGTCCTGCCCCAATCCACCCACAAAAAAGCTTAAGACAAAGACAAGAAACATCAAACTTAAGAAAATAGGCAAGCCATAGTATTCGTGTAAAAAGAGACGGTCGAGTTTGCTGGTGGGGGTGGGCTTGGTTTGTCGACTCACTTCCTTGGCAAGTTGCTTGCAAAATTGCAAATCGGCTTGAGTGGGTTTTAGGTTTGGGTGGTCGGCACTTTTGGTGGGCTGGGGGGCGTTGTGTAAGTCAATGATGGCATCGAGCAAGGCGGTGATGTTGGTGCGTTTGTAGGCGGAGGTGGGGATGCAGGGGGCGTTTAGCTTTTGCTCTAAAGTGTCGGTGTCTATCTCTAGGCCTTCCTTTTGCGCTTCATCAAACATGTTTAAGGCGAGCAAGGTTTTGTGGGGCAACTTTAAAATTTGCATGCTTAGGGCTAAGTTGCGCTCTAAATTCGTGCAATCAAGGACATTTAAGATTAAATCGTAATGCTCGGTGTCTAAAAACTCTCTTGTGAGCTTTTCTTCTAGGGTGAAGCCACTTAGAGCGTAAATACCGGGTAGGTCTATGATGGTGATTTGTGTACCTTTATGGATGGTCTGCACTTGGGTTTTTTCAACCGTCACGCCCGCAAAATTGCCGACCTTTAAATGTGCTCCGCTGAGGGCATTGATGAGTGCACTTTTGCCAACATTAGGTTGCCCCACTAGGGCAACAATGATTTCTTGCATGGTTGACCTTAATGACTATGAAAATGAAAACCTAAATTATATCTAAAGTTTTGCTAAAATTGGAAATTCGGCGAAAGGATATCATGGAACAAGAATTTAGCGTAACAGAAATGGAGCGTTTGGATCACTTTTTAGCCACGCATTTAGGCGTGTCGTCTAACCAAGTTTTGCAATGCATCAAGGCGGGGTGTGTGCGTGTGAACTCTAAGGCTTGCAACAAGGGGGGGGTGAAGTTAAAAGCGGGTGATTTAGTGGGTTTTACTCCCCCAAAGGCACAAGCAAAGCCCCCTTGTACGCCTTTAGATTTTGAGGTGATTTATGAGGATGCGGACATTTTGGTGTTGAATAAACCGCCAAATTTGGTGGTGCACCCTGCTAAGGGTGTGTGTGCGCCGACTCTATTAGATCATCTAAGGGAAAAGGGCTACAGCTTGTCTAACTTAAACGGAGAGTTGCGCTGTGGGATCGTACACCGCTTAGACAAGGACACGAGCGGAGCGATCTTGGTGGCTAAAAACAACGCTACCCACGCCCACTTAGCCGAGCAACTAAAGAGCAAAGAAATGGGGCGCTACTACCTAGCCATTTTAAGCACCCCCTTAAACGCGCCCGCTAAGGTGGAGTGTAACTTAGGCAGACATCCCAAGAACCGCTTGAAGATGACAAACCTAAACGCCCTGCGCCAAGAGATCAAGGGGGGGAAGTGGTCTAAAAGTGTTTTTATGCCTCTTGCCACCAACCCCAAAGGGCAACAACTCATCGCCGTAAAGCTTTATAGCGGGCGCACACACCAAATCCGCGCGCATTTGGAGAGCCTAAACCGCCACATTGTGGGCGACCCCCTTTATGGACAAGCCGACAACTACAAAGGGCGGATTTTGCTCCACGCCTATTTGCTCTATTGCACACACCCTAGCACGAGTCAAAGATTGCTTTTTAAAGCCCAAATTTTGCCTGATATGCTAGAATACCTAGACATTAATTTTCAAGGGGTTTCGTGGGATGCACTTTTACAGGAATGCCATATTTTTGATTTGTTCAGGGCTGATTTTGAGTAATTGTGCCCACACCCGAAAAAACGACGCCTTGTCTTTCAACCAGCAACAAGAGACCACTAATGCGAGTTTGCCCATCGTACAAGGCATTCGAACCATCAACGATGTGGAGTCTGTGGGCTTTGAGTGGCAAGAGGTAACTAACCCGTCTTTGATTGATGGCTTTGCGATTTACCGCATGCAAAAGGACCAAACTTATAGACGAGTCGCCACGATCAAAAACCCCCTAGCCACGCACTACTACGACGATGGGCTGACCCCCCAGACTGATTACACCTACGAAATCGCCACTATTGGTAAGAATGGCGGGATTTCGCAAATGTCGGCGGCTATCCCCGTACACACTTCCTACATTAACCCCGTTGAAAAGGTCTTTGCCAGCCAAGCCAGCCCCCAAGAGATCAAAATCTTTTGGAGTCCGCATCCCAACCCCAGCATCGCCCGCTACATTGTGCAAAGAGAGAATGCTGATGGCAAGTTTTCTAACATCGGGGTGGTGAAAAACCGCCTGTATGTGGAGTATTTCGACAAAAATTTACCCAATGGAGCGAAACAACGCTACCGTGTGATTGCCGAAAACTTCGATGGGGCGAAGTCCCTACCCAGTGCTGTGGTGGAGGGGCAAACCAAGCCTTTGCCTCTGCCCCTATCTAATCTACAAGCCAGCACAGATCTAACCCGTAAGGTGGAGTTGTCGTGGAGTCCAACAAACCAAAGCGGCATTGTGGGCTACAAGGTCTACGCCACAAACAGCATAGACGGGCATTTTAAAAACATCGGCGAAACCAAAGAAACCCACTTTACAGACAATGTGGATATGGATGGGGCAAGTCGGTTTTATAAGGTCGTGGCAGTGGATCGCAGCGGTTTGGAGGGGGTCTTGCCCACTGAGGCAGCTAAGGGCATGACTTTGCCCCGTCCAACCACGCCCATCATCACCAAGGGTACGATTGAGGATGGGCAAGCGATCATTGAGTGGCAAGGTATAAACGATGGGCGGGTGAAATCCTACGCAGTTTATCGCTTTGATGGCAATTCTAATTCTAGTCCCTTGCGCTTTGGCAATTTAACCACTACCCAATTTATCGACAAGCACATGGCAAGTGGGCAAAAATACCGCTACCAAGTGGTGAGCATCGACAGCGCAGGGCTAGAGTCGCGCCCGAGCAAAGAAGTGGAATTGCGCCTAGACCGCTGATGCCCCATTTTTACACCAAAGACTTAGCCACGCCCCCCATGCCCTTTGAAGAGGAGGGCTTTAAATTTTGCTACGAGGCACAAAGTTTAAGAGACTCTAAAGTCAGCCTCATTTGCGTACAACACCGTCTTGGCGATTTTTGTTTGCTAAAAATCAAACAACAAGGGGGGGTTTTATGCAAGGGAGAGAAGTCCACCCGCCCCATCCCCGTGGGGATTTTGCAACACGCTCTGAAGATTTTAAGCCATTATGGCAAGGAAGTTAAGGGCAATTTAGCCTTGAGCCATTGCCCGAGTGGGGCGCATTTAGTGGATTTTAACAACTTCAATTTTGAGCGTTTTTACCTTGAAATCGGGTTTGGCTCGGGGCGTTTTTTGCTCCAAAAGGCGCAGGCAAACCCCAAAGAAGTTTACATCGGCTTAGAGGTGCATACCCCCTCCATCGAGCAAGTGTTGCGCCAAATCGAACTCTTGGGGCTTACAAATCTCTACATCGCCCGTGCCGATGCAAGAACAATTTTAGAGGTCTTGCCCCCAAATTGTGAGAGGTTAGACATACACTTCCCCGTGCCATGGCCCAAGCACCCAAATCGGCGCATTTTCACCCCCTACACTTTAGAAAACATGCTGGCTGTGTTGCGCCCACAGGGGGAGATTTGGTTAAGGACGGACAGCCTAGAGTATTTTAAGGCCAGCCTAGAGTTGGCCATAAGTGCCCCCACTTGCCACGCCACAATCGCCAAAAACGCCCCACAAGAAGGGGTGGTTAGCAAGTATGAAGCCCGTTGGGTGCGCCAAAAAAAAGACATTTACGACTTGCGCTTAAAACCCACAACCCCCAGCACACGCCCTAAATTGCCCTTGTTGTTGTCAGCCGGCCAAAACATTAAATACAAAGGGGTAAAGGCCGCTAGTTTATGGCAAGAAAAGCCCAAAATGGGGGAGAATTATTTTTTAAATATCCAAGATGTGCTAGAATACGGGCATTTATGGTTGCTTTCAGTGAGTTTAGGCGATGTGCGTTCCCCCTTAAATAAGGTCCTTTGTTGGGATCGCAAGGGGGGACTTGGAGTATGTGGGGGTGCACCTTTCAACACGAGGGCGCAACACCGTGCCCACGAAGCGTTGTGCGCCCTTTTACGGGAGGTTTAGTTTGGGTAGCATCATTTTTGCGCGGGATTTGTCCTTAGGCTATAAAAAAGACGAGTGGGTGATCAAGGGGGCGCATTTTAAGATCGAGCAGAAAGACTTTGTGTTCATCTCAGGGGCGAGTGGGAGCGGTAAAAGCACGCTGCTGCGCTCTTTGTATGGGGATTTACCCATTTTGGGAGGGGATTTAGAGGTGTGTAACATCAGTGTCAATCGGGCTTCTAAGGGTTTCATCAACGAGCTTAGGCGCAACATCGGGGTGGTGTTTCAAGATTATAAACTCATTGAAGAGTGGACGGTGGAGCAGAACATTAAACTCCCTATGATCATCAATGGCTATAAAAAAGAGGAGTGCAATATCCAAGCCGAGAAGCTTTTGGCGCATGTGGATTTGCTCTATAAATCTAACCGCTACCCTTTGGAGCTGAGTGGGGGGGAGCAACAAAGAGTTGCCATGGCTAGAGCCATCGCCCACAAGCCTTTTTTAATTTTAGCCGATGAGCCCACAGGCAATTTGGATGACTACTCTAGCGACATGATTTGGAGTTTGCTAAAGGGGGCGAACAAACAGTTAGACATCACCATTGTGGTCGTGACACACAGAATCCCTAGTAATTTTAATATCCCCTACCGCAAGCTTTATATCAAGGATGGAGAGGTGCATGAATACACTTAAGGAGCATTTGGCTTTTTTACTGCCCTTAATCGCCCTTCTGTTTAGCCTAGAGAGCATTTTATTCATACAGCGGGCTGTGCATATCCGAGAAGAAAAATTGTCTAAGAATTACGCCATCACTATTGTGAGCCACCAACGGCTGTCTTTGCAATTCATCCGCCAAAATATCCCAAGCAGTGCATCTTTAGACCTCATCAGCCCCGATGCGCTCTTAGAGCGGCTCAAGCAGAATTTAAGCCAAGCCAGCATTGCCAATCTTAAGAAGAATCTCCCCTTTTTTTATTCGCTCAAGTTGTCCTTGTTCCCCACCTTAGAGCAGTTACGCCAAATCAACCAAAGGCTTTTAAAAATCCCGGGCGTGGAAAAAGTAGAAGTCTTTAGCAAAACCCACGATCAAGAATACCGCCTATTGCTCTTACTCAAAAAGAACACTTTGATTTTCGCGTCCATTGTGGGTGTACTCTCTGTCTTGCTCTTAGTGAAGCAAATCAGCGTGTGGCATTTGCAATACGCCAAACGCATAGAGATCATGGATCTTTTGGGTGCACCCATGCGGATTAAAAACGGGTTTTTGTTTAGACTTGCCTTGATTGACTCGGCAATTGCAAGCGCAATGGTGTTTGTGGGGAGTTTGTATTTGTCGTTGCAGGACCGCTTTCAGACCATTGCCCAAGTGTTGGAGATCAATGGCCACTTGTTTGTGTGGCAAGAGGACACCTTGATCTTTTTGCTAACTTCGGTTGTGGTATCCTTAGTTTGTGTTTGGATTGTTGTCATCCAAAGGAGAGTGGCATGAAAACAAAAACGCTCTTAGGGCATTGTTTGATGCTATGGGTTTTAAACGGCCAGTCGGTTGCAGACATTGACAAAAACATCAGTTTGAATCAAAACAAGCTCAAAGCCACAGCCCTAGAAAAGAACAAGATCAGCAACCACTTAAGCAGCTTAGGCAACGCCATTAACCAAAAATACCGCCAAAGTCAAGAGATCTCTAGACAAATACAAAACATCCAAAGGGACATTGACAAGAACCAGGCCCAAAACCAAGCCCAAGAAAAATCCCTAGAAGAAAACCGCCTTTTTTTGGAGAGTTTGCAAAAGAGCCGCAGCAAAATCCAAGACTCAGTAACGGCTATTCTTTTAAAAGACATTTTATTTGTCATGCTCTTAGACAAGCAAGATTTAGCCACGACCGAAGACATCATGCTCCAAACCACCTTTAAGTACCTCAATCACGATTCACGCTCACGCCTAGCGAATTTAAACGCCCAAGAAGAGCAAATCAGCACACGAATCGCCCAAATTGTACGCAACATTGACCAAATGAGTGCAACCATCACCGCCCAAAAGGACCGCAAGCGCAATTTACAAAACATGGTCGCCACGCAACAAAAGTTGATTGAAAACATGCAAGCCGAGTTGGCCATCTACAATAAAAAGCTAGAGAATTTAGACAAGGAACGCAAGGGGCTAGACCAGCTCTTAGCGTCCTTAAACATTGTCAAGCAAAAGGAGCTAGAGCGCCAAAGACACCCCCAAAGAGAAGAGCCCCCCACGACTACAGGTGGTTTACAAGCCCCCCTAGAAGTGCGCCAAGTGGCGAGCTCTTATAGGGACATCACAACCATTGCCTACAATGGGCCAAAGACCATAGCCCCTTTAGCCAGCTATAAAATCGCACAAAAATTCGGCCCCTATTTTGATCCCGTGTATAAGCTCAAAGTCTTTAACGAGTCGGTAACTTTGATTTCTACCAAGCCTAACGCGGTGGTGCGTAGTGTTTTCGATGGGCGCGTGGTGTATGCTAAGGAAGTGCCGATTTTAAAAAAGGTCATCATCATAGAACATAAGGATGGCATGCACACCATTTACTCCCAGCTTGACAAAATCGCTCCCACAATTCGGCATGGCTTGAGGGTACAAAAGGGCTATGTGATCGGGCGTATAGATCAACGCTTGAGTTTTGAAGTGACTCTAAAAGACAAACACATCAACCCTTTGGAGATCATTGCCCGCACCCAATAATCCCTAAAATATAAAGAAAAACAAGGCTGTGCCGATTTAGGGGTAAAGGATTGCCTATGTCTACAGAGATTGCAAGCGTCACCCCACACATCAGCACAACACAATTAGATGTACCCCACACCCACACCCAAAATCCAAAACCCTCGCAGCAGGCATCTTCGGTCAATGAAACCAAGTTCGAACACCCTAAAACCGAAGAAGAAGCCCATTTAAAGGAACAGGATTTGCAGAAGTTGGCTAAAGAGCTCAACGAAAAGATGAAGCGCATCGAGTCGCAGTTGACCTTCAGCTATAACGATGTCTTACGCAGCCTTGTTGTAACAATCAAGGACAGCAATGGGGATCGGATCATCCGCGAGATCCCTTCGCAAGAGGTCGTTAAGTTGACCGAGAAAATGCGCGATATTTTGGGGATCATCTTTGACAAAAAGGGCTAGAGCGCACCGGAGCAACACATGGGAATTGGAAAACTTAGTTCTTTAGGGATCGGCAGCAAGGTCTTGAACTACGATGTGATCGACAAGCTCAAGAAAGCTGATGAACAGATGATGGTCGCCCCCATTGAGAAAAAAATGGAGGCTAATGTTGAAAAACAAAAAGCCCTCATTGAAATCAAAAGTCTCATTTCCAATCTCAAAGCCCCTGTGAGTGCGCTCACCGACTATTCCACTTACACGAGCCGCAACAGCAGTGTGAGCGGTGGTGCCCTCAAAGCCACGGTGAGTCCGGGCATCCCCGTGCAAAACATTAAAATAGAGGTAGAAGACTTAGCGCAAGGCGACATCAACGAGGTGGCCACCCACTTTAGGGATCGAGACGATGCCTTCAGCCAAGCCAACACCAAGTTGCACTTCTACACCAATGGCAAGAACTACACCATTGACATTAAAGCCGGGATGAGTTTAGGCGATGTGGCGCAAGCGATCACGGATGCGACCGATGGCAATGTTTTAGGTATTGTGATGAAAACGGGAGGAGACAAGCCCTACCAGCTCATGCTAAACAGCAAGAACCCCGGGGCAAATAGCCGCATTTACTTTGGTGCCAGCGTGATCTCGCATTTAAGCAGCGATGCGCCCATCACTTTGGCAGCGGGTAGCACAGACCAAGCCACGGGCAAAACCACCGAGGACGACTTTTTCATCAAGGTGAAGGATGCACATGGGCAAGAGGTGAAAATCTCCATCACTCTAAACATCAGTGCAAAAACTCCTGTGCAGAACAAAAACCAAGCCCTGCAAGAGGCGATCAAAAAAGCTTTAGAAGCCAACCCTGAAACAAAATCTCTACTAGAGAGTGGAGATCTCAATGTGGGGCTCATCAACGATGGCAAGTCCTTGATCCTCAATGACAAAAGGGGGTTTGGTATAGAGGTGGGCGGGGCCAAGGCTGTTGAGCTGGGCTTTGTCAAAACGACTTCTAGCACCGATGATTTAGTCAAGGGCACCACAGGCATCCCCTCCGGGCAGATAAAAGGGGTGGTGAACTTCAATGGACACGCCATCGATCTTTCTAAAATCACTTTTGTGGCCAGCTCCAGCGATGACAATGGCAAGGCGATCGCCAAAGCCATCAACGCCATCAGCGGCTTGCATGCCTCGCTGGGTGCAGATGGTAAGTTGGTCTTAAACAGCGACAGCGGGGAGTTGCGCATTTCGGGCGTGGGGGCAGCGGGCAAGGCGGCGGTGTCTAACCTGGGGCTTACAGAGGGCTTGAGCCAATCCTACGCCAAAATCCATGATCTTTTTGGGTTTAAAAACCTGCAAAGGGCATCAGACGCCAAGTTTACCTACAATGGCGCGACCATCACCCGCCCCACCAATGAGGTCAACGATGTGATCAATGGAGTGTCTTTAACCTTACTCGCCAAAACCGATCCGGGCAAACCTGCCATTGTGAGTGTTACCAGGGACAGCAAGGCGATCGTGGATAACATCAAAGCCTTTGTCAAAGCCTACAACGAGTTGATGCCCAAATTAGACGAAACCACCCGCTACGACCCCGATACCCACATCGCCGGGGTGTTTAACGGTGTGGGCGACATCCGCACCATCCGCTCCTCGATCAACAACGCCATCGCTTTTAGCATCACGAGCGCAAAAGGGGTGGATAGCTTGATGAAATACGGCATTAGTCTAGATGAGCATGGCAGAATGAGCCTGGATGAGGCCAGACTCACAAACGCGATTGAAACCGACCCCCAAGCCGCCCAGGACTTCTTTTATGGCAGCGATGTCAAGAGCATGGGGGGTAAAGAAATCCACCAAGATGGGATTTTTATCCGCTTGGATAAAGTTTTGGCTGGTTTGGTCGATGGTGGAAATGCGCGTTTGAAGTTATACGAGGATTCGCTCGAGCAAGATGCTAAAGACCTTAGAAAAGACAAGGAAAGTGCGATGGAGATGCTTAAAACCCGTTACGACACGATGGCAGAACGCTTCGCTGCCTACGATGAGCGCATTTCAAAAGCGAACAAATCCTTTGATGCGGTGCAGATGATGATCGACCAAGCGGCCGCAAAAAAGAACTAAGAAAGGGAAAGAATGTTTAAAGCCAACGCCTACAATATGTACCAGCAAAACGCCGTGACCGTGGAGTCGCCCGCGAAGCTCATTGAAATGCTTTATGAGGGGATTTTAAAATTTGCCGCCCAAGCTAAGCGCCACATGGAGGCTGAGGACATCGAGAGGAAAATCACCTACATCAATAAAGTTACAGATATTTTTACCGAGTTGCTAAACATTTTGGACTATGAACGGGGCGGAGAAGTCGCCGTGTATCTGACCGGGCTTTACACCCACCAAATCAAATTACTCACCCAAGCCAATGTGGAGAACAACAGCACTAAAATCGATTTGGTCATGCGTGTAGCGCGAGGCTTGCTAGAGGCGTGGAGAGAGATACACCCCAATGAACTGGGTCGATGAGCTGAAGATTGCGCTCGTGGAGAACAACTTAGAGCGTGCATCCTTTTTGGTCGAAACTTGCCCTTTCTTAAGCGAGCCTTGCACTGATTTGGAAGTGTTGCAGAGCGCAAAAACCCTCATTGCCACCACCATCGAACAGCTACAAGAGCAACAACGCGCCCTAGGCGCACAAATGCGCCAACTTAAGGCCGCTCAAAAATTCTTAGAAATTTCTTAGGCGTTAAACGCCGTTAAATTTTTGGCGTTACAATGCCCCTAAAAAAGGGGTTTTCGTGGATAAAGTTATGGTTTTAGCGACAGGGGGGACGATTGCGGGCATAGGCCAGGGGGGGGCGTATGTCAGCGGACAGGTGGGTGTAAACGACTTGCTCAAGGGCGTTGTGCCAAAGGGTGTAGAGTTAGAGAGTGTGCAGGTGGCTAATGTCGGCTCGCAGGATATGGACTCTGACATTTGGCGCAAGCTCTTAGAATGCATCCATACCCTAAGCGCAAGGGAGGACATCAAAGGCTTTGTCATCACGCATGGCACAGACACGATGGAAGAGAGCGCTTACTTCTTGCACCTAAACGCACAAACCCACAAGCCCATTGTGTTGACAGGGGCGATGCGCAACTCCACGAGCCTTAGCCCAGACGGGCCGATGAACCTTCATAATGCCCTAGCCGTGTGTGTCCACCCTAAAAGTGCAGGGCTTGGGGTTTTGGTGGCGATGGATGAAAACATTTACAGCGCACGCCATGTCAGCAAGACCCACACCAGCCACCTAGGTGCTTTCAAAGCCTCAAATGCGGGACCCATCGGGCATGTCTACTACGGCCAAGTGTCTTTCCACGCCAAGCCCACTACAAAGCACACTTTGCAAAGCCAATTGGCCTTAGGGGACTCCACCCAGCCCTTGCCTAAAGTGGCAGTGGTTTACACCTATGTGGATTGCGGGGATTTTCTCCTTAAAGCGACTTTGCAGGCGGGCGTGCAGGGCGTGGTGGTGGCGGGCATGGGCAATGGCAATGTGAGCCACACGCTCTTAGAAGCGATGGCCGAGGCGGTCAAACAGGGCGTGGTCGTGGTGCGCTCCAGCCGTGTGGGTGGTGGGGAGGTGCAACTTGGCGAAATGGACGATGCCCGCTATCACTTTGTGCGTGCTGGGGATTTAAATCCCCAAAAAGCCCGGGTTTTGTTGCAATTAGCTTTACTCAAGAGCACCACTCCCCAAGCGATCCAAGAGTTCTTTAACACGCATTAGAGATAGGGGGCAAAGCCCCTCCATTGAGGCAGTTTTATTTTTTTACCACTCCTCGATTCACATGCGCTCCACAATCGGCATCTTTGGAACACCAAAACTGACGGCATGGGATGTTCATATTTGCGCACTCGTCCTTATCTTTTTTAGGGCAGCGTATTTCTTTGTAGTGGGCAATCTAAGAAGTGTAGCTAAAATCGCTCGCCCTAAAGTCCCCACTCCACCTAACATGTTTAGCGATTTCCTCATCAATGGTGATGGTCTTGTGGTGTCTTGGTTGGCTTGTGCGCCCCCATTGAACTCTTTTACTAAGTCAAAATGCCCATTTTCACTCCTTTGTAAAATTTTGCACTTAGTCTATCACCCACACGCACACACTAAGGCGTGGGCATTGAGGTTACTTATACCGCCACCACTGCCAGCAGTCCATGCTCAATTTTTCACTAATATCGCTAGGTATTCTAATACGAACCTCATCTTGCTCGTTTCCTGTAAAACACTCCGCAGTAAAACCATGGCAGTTATTTGTGGCTAAGTTGCAATCCCTCTCTTCTCCATCGTGATCCTTGGCATACTCGGTAGCTTTTGGATATCCAACTGCCTTTTTATTTTTGTACGAAACAAAAATAGGTTCTCCCTCACTAAACCCTCCTCATCACGAGCTTTTGCTACGCTAGATCCGGCCACAACAGTTCCCACTGTCCCCACCATAGCTTTTAAAAATCCAAACATTTTCTCCCCCTAATCCAACATCTTAACCGCTTCTTGATAGAGCATAAAGTTTTTCACCACCCAATCCTTGAATTGATCCACTTTGTGTGTGGAAACACCCATTTCTTGAGCATAAGCATAAATGGTGTCCCTTTCATTGTCATGCCAACGGCTATCAGCGAGTGCCACAGACACCAATTCTAAAAGCGTGGCGTGTTTGGCGTGGTTGGTGTTAAAGATTTTGCTAAAGCCACTAGTTGCAACTCGTGCAAGACCCCATCGGCTTCAATGACTTTCCTAGCCAAAAATAAGAACACTTGTTGTTGTTCTACACTCAAATCTTGGATAAACACACGGACTCCTTTGTAAAAAATTTAAAAATAAAAAATGCATTTTAACGAGAGACAGACTCAAGAGGGTTTTTTAAAATAGAAGTTCAAAACTAAAAAAGAGTATGGGGGCAACAAAGAGCCCCTAAGAACAAACACAAATCCACTAGAAGATTGTAAGGGGGTTAAAAATTGTAAACATAGTTAAAGAACACCGAGATGTTGCGCTTATAGGTGATGTCTAGGCTATCTCCGTTAGTGCTTGTACCCCTGAAGTAGTAGTCTGTGCTCAAGGGGATACGCAAGCCGATTTCAAACCCGTTGTGCTTGCTGACATTGGTTCTAAAACCCACATTTAAGGGGATTTGAAAATAAGTTGTGTGCATCGCTGCATGCCCGCCATGGGCATTTAAATTTGCCATGTAGGCTTCATAATTGCTCGCCCCCTTGGCTAGCCAAGTCGAGCCGGTCAGCATCAAGCCCAAAAACACGCCCGAAGTGTATCTGCCATCCTTACTTTCATAGAAGTTGTAGAGCGCATCCACCCCCGCCCCATAGACAAAGTTGTCCACCGCCAGAGAATCGCTCATGTAAAAAGTGCCGTGTTGGTAGCTAAAGGTCCCGTAGTAGCGCACACCCCAACGCTTTTGCTTGCCAAAGAATTGTTTGTATCCCATTTGTGCGTTTACGCCGTACATGTTGCCGTTTTGGCTTTGGTTGAGGTTTTGGGTGATGAATTTTGGCGCACCGGCGGTGGGCTGGCGGCTGGCGTTTAAATACTGCTTCAAGTCGGCTTTAATGGTGTTGAGGTAGGCGAGCAGAATATTCAACTCTTTCACCGCCGCCCCGATGCTCTTAGCTACAGGGAGCGCATCAACCGCAAGGTTTAACTTAGGCAAATCGATTCGAGCTAAAAGCATGGCCGTTTGTGGAGGCAGTTTAGGGCTGATGAGCGGGGTGTCTGGGTTGAGATCGTCAAATAAGTTTTGGCGGGCGTTAGCCACTTCACCGATGAGGTTATTTAGGCTCTCTTGCACCGCATAGAAGCTGATGTTGGGGTTGTCTAACACGGCGTTATAAAAGTGGTTGTAGTGCTCGATTAAGACCGCACTGATGTAGTTTTCTGACCCTTGCCCTAAATTCTGCCCCACGCTTTGTTGCATGCCCGCCATGAGATTAACGAGGGTTTGGGCAAGGTCCATGCCCTGCTCTTTGGCTTGGGCTTCCAACTCTGCTTGGACACTCTCCACGATTTGATTTTGGGTTTTGACATAGAGCTCCCACGCATTTTCTCTTTGCTCTGCGGGGTCTGTGGCATTGGATAGGATTTGTAGGGGACTGCTGTTTGTGGGGCTGGTGTCAGTGGGCGTTGGGTTGTAAATAGGCAGGGGAGGTGTCGGGTCGTTTGTGCTGGTTTTTGTACCGCTCACTTTAACATCGGGGCTTAGGGGTTGATCTGCCTTAGCATTGTGGCTAGCCACTTTGCCCGGATCGTTTGGCTGATTGTGGACATTTGGTTGTGTGGGTGGTGGCGTTGGGGCGGGTTTAGGGGGCGTATTGGCGGTGGTCTTTAGGGCATTTTGATAACCGGTGAGGGCTTGTTCGATTTCCTTGATGAGTTGTTGGGCCTTAGCTAATTTTTGTTGGCTGCTGGTGGTGTTGCTTTGGGCCGTTGGGAGCATGGAGTTGGTGATAGCACTGTAGTCATCCACCACATTTCTCAAGGCGTTGGCGGCGTTTTTGTAATTTTCAAAGGCCGTTTGCACGAGAGAATCGGCCCTGCTTTGGTTGGCCTTGGCTTGTTGCAGGGCTTGGGTGATGTCCTGTCCTGTTAGGGTCTTGATGTAATTTTGCAAATCTTGCATGGTTGTGTTTAGAGCGTTGCTGATGGTTGCGGGGAGGCTAGTGAAGTTTTTTGTGTCTGTGGCGGCGGTGTTGATGGCGGTTTGGGCAGTTTGGTATTGGGTGTAAACCTGTTGAATTGTTGAGGCCGCACTTGACATAATGCCCTCAATGTATGCAAGATTCTGTGTCCGGCTTTGCCCGCTCGATGGCCCACCAAATAATCCGCCAGATAGAATACTCTGTATTTGTAGTGGCAAAAATTTTAGATAGCGCATTGCAGAACCATAAGAGTTTGCCGCTTGACCCAAAGCACCGCTGGGTTGGTCTAGAGCGTTGATTCTGTCCTGGGTCGTGTCTGTGGTCCTCTTAGCATCGATTGTGTTTAAAGCGTCTTGAACACCCTCTATGGCCTTAATGGTGTTGCTCAAGTCTGTGGCGGTGCTACCCGCACCGCTAGATGCATTGATGGCCTGTATGTCTTTTAGGATCGTGCTGATGTTTTGTAGGGGGGTTAGGCTGCTAGTGAGTTTAGCGATGGTGTCGTTTAAAGCCTTGACATTGAAATGCGTTAAATCCGTATTGGCTTGTAAACTATTGGCGATGTTTTGCAAACCCGCCACATCTTTTTGGTTTGTTTGGTTGCCGGTGATGCCTTCAAGAGCCTTGATGGCGCTGTTTAAGCAGGTATCGGCTGAGGCGCAAAGAGTCGAATCTACACCCTTAGTTTGCCCCGTTGCGTAGTTGTATGCCTGTGTGATTTCTTGGCTGATGTTCTTAATGCTGGTGTTGATCCCCTTAAGTGTAGAATTGTAGCCGTTGTACTGTTGTTGGTATTTTTGTAAAACCTCATTGATGCTTTGCACCGCGCTGGCTGCGCTGTTGGCCTCTGTATCCATTCCCTTTAGGTCTTTTAAATCTGCCACAATGTTGCCCACTTGTTTTAAAAGCCCCACTTGACTCGCCGTTTGTGCGGCTGCGACTTGTGCTTTTTCTAGGGCACTGCGGGCTACTTGGTAATTGCTGCCAACTTTCTTCAATAAGGCGGCAATGCCGACTGCGTTGACTAGGGCACTATTGACATTTATGCCCCACAGTGTGTCTGTAACACCTTTGAGGTCGTTTAAATTTGCAAGCGCTTTGGCTAAATCTCGTTGGGCCTGCGGGCTTAAATTTAGGGTTTGGGCATCTTGTTTAGCGGTGGCAGCGAGGTTGTCCAAGGCCTTTAGGGTGTCGTCCACACTTTTGACGGTGGACACCTTAGTCCACGCTCCATTTATGGGGTATAAATCCTCGAGAGCCTTCACTTGTTGATTGACTTTATTGTAGGTCTGTTCCAACTCTTGACTTGTGCTTGTTACATTTTTGGTGGTGGGTTGTAAAATGCCCTTGATGTCGTCTAGGGGTTGTTGGAGGTTTTGTTGCAGATTTTGTAGGGGTGCTGTGGGGTCGGGGGCTGGACTTGGGCTTAAGGCATTTTGCAAAGCGCTTTGCAAGTCTTTAAGGGCTTGAGGGTAGTTTTTAAGCGCATTGAACGCACTAGTGAAATCACCTTCTATCTGCGATGTTTGGACACCTCCATCTAGGCTGTCTGGAACTGTAGGTGTGCTGGTGTCAACTTGTGATAGTGCTTGGCCCAGGCCCTCTAAGCGGCTCTTAGTACTCCCAAAGTTTCCATCTAATGTCTCTAAGTCTTGCAAAATTTGATTCACACCCCAGCCTTGCGTGTTGCCTAAAAGGGCTTTAGCGATGCTTTGCGCACTCTCAGGGGTGCTTACAAACATGCCAAAGTTCACTTGCGCCTGTAGCACAGGTGTAGCCTTTAGAGGGCAAAGCGCAGAAGCGATCACAAGGCCTAACGGACAAGCACGCTTGGTGCACCTTTTTAAGAGCGGTCTGGCTTTTTTAACAAAAACAGGTCTTTTCATCAAATCCCCTTGCCCTCATCGGGCTGTGTCTGGACATAGGGAGCTTATTTATCCGGTTGCGGGGGCACTAAAATGGGCTTTGTTGCCTCAATGCCCTTGAGTGGATTTAGTTGCCAAAGTGGGTTTGTGGGCACCTGTTGGCTATCCTTAGTTGCCTTTGTCATGTTGGAGTATTGAAACCCCGCTTCTCCATAAACTCCGCTGTTTTCAGCTAAAAGCAACGGAGCGGCTAAGAGAGGTAAAAACATTGAATGTAAGCGCACAGGATCTCCTCGCTGTTGGATTTAAGGCAAGCGAAGAGCAACTAGACATAGGGGGGCTTGCGGGGGGGGCTTTACGCCCCTTAAGCAAACCCCCTATCACCCAAGGGATAAACCCAAGGGATAAACCCAAGGGATAAACCCAAGGGATAAACCCAAGGGATAAACCCAAGGGATAAACCCAAGGGATAAACCCAAGGGATAAACCCAAGGGATAAACCCAAGGGATAAACCCAAGGGATAAACCCAAGGGATAAACCCAAGGGATAAACCCAAGGGATAAACCCAAGGGATAAACCCAAGGGATAAACCCAAGGGATAAACCCAAGGGATAAACCCAAGGGATAAACCCAAGGGATAAACCCAAGGGATAAACCCAAGGGATAAACCCAAGGGATAAACCCAAGGGATAAACCCAAGGGATAAACCCAAATGAGGACAAGTGGCCGAGCTCTCAACGCCACGCCATACATTTTTTTCATTTTAGCACAAAAAACTAATTTAATGCTTTACATAAATTATATCGACAAACTCCGCCACGCTGTGCTATAATGTCGCCATGATTCCCTTTTGATTTATTTAGGCTAGCATAGGCGGTGGTCGCTTGCGTAAAATCTTTGGCATGATTGTGGGTAGTTATGTACTTTTAGCCCTTGTGGGGGCACTTGTGCTGGATTTAGCCCCCATGCACACTAGACCCATCGCCTTTTTGGATTTGTTTTTCACCGCCACTTCTGCGGTGTGCCTCACGGGCCTCATCACGGCAAACCCCGCGACAGATTTTAGTGTCTATGGGCAGGCGGTGTTGTTGGGGCTGATACAAGCGGGGGGGTTTGGCTACATGGGGCTGGCGGGGTTTTTGTTCTTGCTTTTGGGGAAGAAAATGGGCTTTAAGGGGCGTTTAATGCTTAAAGAGTCGCTGGATTACCCAAACATGCAGGGCGTGATCTTGTACCTTAAAAAAATCTTGATTTTCACTTTGGCGATTGAGGGCGTGGGGGCGGTGCTTCTTAGCATGTGTTTTGCACTGCATTTACCCTTCAAGCAAGCCCTTTGGGCGGGGCTCTTCCATGCCATTTCTGCCTTCAACAATGCCGGCTTTAGCATTTTTGCCTCTAATTTAGTGGACTATCAAAACAACGCTCCCATTAACCTCATCGTTTGCGCCCTCATCATTTTTGGGGGTTTGGGCTTTTTGGTCTTAAGCGAGTGCTACAACCACCGCAAAAACACCCGTTTGAGTGTACATACGCGCATCGTATTGTGGGCGACTTTGGGTTTTCTTTTGCTTGGCGTGGCGGTGGTCTTGCTCTTTGAGTGGGACAACCCTAAGAGCATAGGGGGGTTGCGTGCGTGGGCGAAAGTGATGGCAGCGTTTTTTATCTCTGTCAATTTACGCACAGCGGGCTTTAACACCATTGATATGGCTAGTTTGCACGATGAGAGTTTGTTTTTCTCTTCTTTGCTCATGGTGATCGGGGCGGCACCGGGCAGCACAGCTGGGGGGATTAAAATCACCACTTTAACCATCCTTTTGGTTTACGCCTACCACGCCCTAAAGGGGCAGGAAGTCGTGTTGTTTAAGCGCACTATCCCCCAAAGTGCGGTGAAAAAATCCTTTTTGATTTTCATTGTCGCCATGTTTTACATTGTCATTTCTGCCATGTTTTTAAGCGCAACTGAGGACCGCCAAAACAAATTCTTTTTGCATTTGTTCTTTGAGATTTGTTCGGCGTTTGGCACAGTGGGGGTGAGCACAGGCAATGGGGGCGATCTCTCATTGGTGGCGCAGTTTGGCAGCTTTGGGAAGTTGTATTTAATGCTTTTAATGTTTATGGGGCGGGTGGGCGTGTTGGTCTTTAGCATGGCGTTAGTGGGTAAGAGCAAGACCCACCATGTCCGTTACCCTGAAGAAGAGGTGGTTTTATAAATATTGACCAACTTTTGATGTGGCCACACACGGCTTGCGCCATCAATGGAAGTGCTATTAGCAAGAGGGTGGCGGACATTTTTGCGCGCTCGTTAAACCTAAGCTTTGGAGCTCGCTTGCAAATTCACGATTTTAAAGGCCAACAACAATGAAAACTTATGCGGTTTTGGGTTTGGGTAAGTTCGGCGGGCATGTCGCTAGAGGGTTGATTGAAAATGGCGAGCAAATCATCGCCGCCGATGTCAACGAAGAGCGGGTGAGGCTCTTTAAAAGTGTGTGCGACAATTTATTTATTTTAGACACGACTGACAGCGTGGCTCTCAAAGAAACAGGCATCAGTGAGGCGGACATTGCGATTGTGAGTATCGGGCAAAATGTGGAAGCCTCCATTTTAACAGTGATGGCACTGAAAGAAAGCGGAGTTAAGGAAGTGATCGCCAAAGCCTCCACATTAATCCATGGCAAAATCCTCTCTAAAATCGGCACAGACAGGGTGATTTACCCTGAAAGGGATGCAGCTAAGAGGCTGGTTAGGGGGCTTAGTCTAAACCCCCATTTAGACATCATAGAGATCACCACGCACATGCGCCTTGTGCGTCTACTCATCACCCCCGAGCAAGCCCAAAGGACTTTGCAAGACTTCTTAGACAACTCTAAGGCGGATTTAAAGGCCGTGGCCCTCAAGCATGGGGCGCAGTGGGACTACCAAGTCCCTATGGGTGCGCTCTTGACTGAAGGGGACATTTTGCTCTTGATCGGAGCGGCTAGGGAAGTGGATGCTCTTTTAGCCAGCAAGCCTAAGGGCTAATTTGCGCCAAAATCTCCAGCGCGCCCTTTTCAATGAAGCGTTCTAAGAGCAGCTGCAAGAGTTCATCCGCCTCTTGCACATGCCCGCTCACCTTTTCCTTCACAATTTGGCTTGCGTCCAAAAGCCCCACAATGGCGCGCATTTCGAGCACCTCCCCCTTTAAGGACGCATGCACGCCTAAGGGTACTTGACAGCCCCCATTGAGTTTAGCGATGAATGTCCGCTCTAGCCCGCATAAAAACGCGCTTCTTGGGTCGTTTAGCTGTGTGATGGTGGCAAAAAGGGGGTGATCGCTTGCCATTTCCACGCCCAAAGCCCCCTGCCCCATGCACGGGAGCATTTGCTTAAAGCTTAAGGGTGTGCAATAAGGCATGCAAATTTGCAACCGCTCCACCCCCGCATAGGCTAGAATAATTGCGTCAAACGCCCCCTCTTTTAGGCGTTGCAAGCGGGTTTGGATATTGCCCCTTAAACTCAAGGTGTCTAAATCGGGGCGGAGTCTTTTAAGCTGCATGCAGCGGCGCAGCGATGTTGTGCCGACTCTTGCCCCCAAGGGCAAATCCTCCAAAGAGGGGTAATGCACGCTCAAAAAGCAATCCCTTGAATCCGCCCTTTTACTGATACAGGCTAGGCTTAAGGGCGGGGTTAATTCTACCGGGACGTCTTTGAGCGAGTGCACGGCCAAATCCAGTGCCCCTACAAGCAAGAGCTCTTCTAACTCTTTGGTGAAAAGCCCCTTGCCCCCGATTTTGGCTAGGGGGACATCTAGGATTTTATCCCCCTTGGTCTTGACGACCTCAATGCGGCTTTTCAAGCCCAAATTGTCCAATTGTGTTTGTATATAGCGGGCTTGCCACAGGGCTAGCTGACTGCCCCGACTCCCGATCACCAATTCCTTCATTTTTTCTTGTCGCTCACTTCCACATCAATGATTTCGGACTGGTCTGGGTCTAGTGGAGGCTCTTTCTTGCGCACGCTCGCCACAAAGAGCAAGAGCAGGCCGAAGATGTCGCACAACACCCCGGGCAAGAGCAACAACACCCCACCCACCGAGCGCAAAAACAGTCCCTCAGCCCACGATAAAGGGTTTAGCCGCTCATTGACAAGTTCGGTGAGATTGTAAAACGGGCTTTTTAACAGCACCATGCCCCCTAAAAAGGCGCTCGCCGCCACCTCAAGCAAAAAGGCAAAGACCCCAAAGCGATCCACAACTTGCACCACTAAATAAATTTCAAAAGCCAAGTAACCAAGCCCAAGCAGGAATACAAAGGGCACTACACGCCTTTAAAGAAGTCTAAGACCTCTTGTTTTGTCATCTCAAGCTTACTTAAACCTTGTCTTTTCACAAGCTCAAACACCCCCCCTTTGGCCTTGTTGCCCACAATGAGCGCATAAGTGCAACCGATCAGCTCAAAATCCGCCATTTTCGCCCCAAAGCGCTCGACTCGATCGTCTAACAACACTTCTACATGGGCATTTAAAAGGGTGGTGTATAATTCTTCGCCTAGGGTGTTTAGCTCATTGTCTTTCGTGTTTGCCACAATCAACACCACCTTAAAAGGGGCGGTGGTTTCACTCCACACACAGCCCTTTTCATCGGCATTTTGCTCCAAAATGGCGGCAAGCAGGCGACTCACCCCGATCCCATAACAACCCATTTCAAAGCACCCCGCCCGCCCCTCTTTGTCCAAAAACTGCGCCCCTAAACTTTTAGAGTACCGATCCCCAAGTTTAAAGATATGCCCCACTTCTATGCTCTTGTGGTGCTTGAGGGTTCCCCCGCACTCAGCACAAGCTTGCCCTTCTTTGGCTGTGGCAATGTCTTTGTAATCTAATCCACTAAAACTAGACAAATCCACGCCCACAAAGTGCGCCCCCTCTTCATTTGCCCCGCACACAAGGCTATCTGCCTCGCTTAAGTCGGTGTCAAAGAACACCAAAGCATTTGGTGCAAGGTGCTTTAGTCCATAGGGCCCGATGTAGCCGGCAAAAAGCCCATATTTTTGCAGCTCTGCGCTTTCAATGTCCTCTAGACTCAAGATGGGTGCTTGGCTCTTGCAGGCGTTTAGAGCCTTGGTTTCCTCTAGGCTGTCATCGCCCCGAACAAAAAACACCGCAAGTTGGCTTGCGCCATTTTCTAAAATGGCCTTCTTCACCACCGCTTTTAAGATAAAAAAGGGCTCTACTTTTAGGTAGGCGCTCACCGCCTCAATGTTGGGGGTGTTTGGCGTGGGGAACTTGGCAAAGGCGGCTTTGGGGACATTGAGCGGTTCTTCCCTTTTAGCCCTTTTGGCAACCTCCACATTAGCCACATAGGCGCAATTTTCACACGCCACTAAGGTGTCCTCCCCACAGGGGGCTAAGAGCACAAACTCTTTGCTCTTGTTCCCTCCGATCGCCCCGCTGTCGGCCTCAATCGCACGCACTTTAAGCCCTAGCCGTGTAAAGATTTCATGGTAGGCTTGGTGCATGTTCTCAAATTCTCTATCTAGGTCGGTGGTGTTGGCGTGGAAGCTGTAAGCGTCTTTCATGATAAACTCTCTAGCGCGCATGAGCCCAAAGCGGGGGCGGATTTCATCTCTAAATTTGGTGTGGATTTGGTAGAGATTGATGGGGAGTTGTTTGTAGCTTTTGATGTGGGCTTTGGCGATCACTGTCGCCACTTCTTCGTGCGTGGGCCCTAACACAAAATCGTTGTCCTTGCGGTCTTTAAACGCTAAAAGTTCCTTGCCATACTTGTCAAAACGGCCACTCTCTTGCCACAGCAAAGCTGGGGTAACAAAGTTAAACAAACAACTCTGCGCTCCATGCGCTTGCATGACCTCGTCTATGACATTGACAATCTTTTTAAGTACCCTTTGGGCTAGGGGCAGGAAGCTATACACCCCGCTGCCTATTTGTTGGATGTAGCCGGCTTGCACGAGGAATTGATGGCTTTTGAGCACTGCATCTTTGGGGGGCTCTTTTAAAGTGGGGGCAAAGAGTTTGGAATAACGCATTAAAGTCCTTTAGTGTGTTCGCAACGGTAAGCGTTTAAAAACAGCGGATCGCCTCCTAAGTTGAAAAGGGATTTTAAAGATTCGCCGAGCATGTCGCCCTCTTCCTTGTGGGCGTTTTTCTTTAGGGTGGCGGTGGGCTGGTGCAAAAAGGTGTTGAAGGCGTTGTGTAGGATTTTGGCGACATTGTCTTGCAACTCTGGGGGGATGTAGCCCTTTTTTACCGCTCTGCTGAGTTCCTTTAGGGAGGCTTGTTTGGCCAAATCTCTAAGCCCTTTGATGAGTGGGTCTAGCTCTAGGGTCTGCAACCACGCAAAGAATTGCGCTGTGTCTTCAGCGATGATGGCGTGCGCTTTGGCGGTGTCCTTCTGGCGTTTTTCTAAATTGTCGGCAACCACCCCTTTTAAGTCGTCCACGCTGTAAAGCCAAATGCTGGGGTCTTTGGGGTCTTGAATATCGCGCGGCACGGCCAAATCAAACCAAAAGCGCCTAAAGGGGGTTTGCTCTAGCATGTCGGGCGTGATGAGGGGGTTTGGGGAGTGGGTCGCGCTGAAACAAAAGGGGTGGGTGTTGATGTGGGTTTTTAGGTTCTCTAGGCTGTCAATGCGGATGTTTGGCTCGCTTAGGGTGTCTTTAAAGGTTTGGGCGTTTTCTAAATGGCGGTTACACAAAAGCACTTCAAAGCCCTTAGAAAGCAGGTGCTTACACACAAGTTGTCCCATTTGTCCCACGCCTACCACCACCGCTTTTTTAGGCAGATCCTCGCTTTCTAGTACCTCTAGGGCTTGCTTGACCGCCATGGACGCAATAGACACGACTTGTGAAGAAATGGCGGTTACACTTCGGACCCGCCCCGCACATTTAAAGGCAAAATGCGCCAAGCGGCTTAGGTGTTTACCGCAAAGCTTTGCCTCAAAACACGCTTTATACGCCTCTTTGAGCTGCCCCGTGATTTGCGTTTCTCCCACCACCAGACTATCAAGGCTGCTTGCCACGCTAAAGCTGTGGTACACCGCCTCTGTATGGGTGTAACGGGTGCTTTTTTCTTGCAAAAGAGTCAAAGGTAGGCTCTTGGCGCGGGCGAGCGCCTCTAATATTGCGCCAAAGTCCACCGCCCCATAGCAGTAAAATTCCACCCGATTGCAGGTACAAAGCCCGATGATTTCCCTTAAGCTTGGCTGTTGGTGCTTCAAGTCTTGCAAGAAGTGCAACAAAGCGGCATCGTCCTTAAAAGCCAAACGCTCGCGCAACTCAATGGGCAGGCGTTTGTGCGTGAAACTCAAGACGCTATAAGTTGGATCGTCCACTCTAGCCCCCTAAAACTGTCTTTCTAACACCCGCAAAGCCATCGCCTCTAGGGCTTGGTTGCCCTCACCCTTGATCGCTTCTAGGGCTTTGTGGGTGTAGGCTTTGGCCTCTTGCAAAGTGGCTTGGATGATGTTGTGTTCTTTAAATTTTTCATTGCACCACAACTTGGCTTCCTCTTTAGGGCTTTTGAAATGCCCTTTTAAAATGCCCTGCTCTGCGGGGTTTAAACACTGGTGCAAGAGAATATAGGGCAGGGTGCTTTTGCCCTCCTTAAAGTCGCTGAAAGCGGGCTTGCCTAGCACTTCTTCAGGTTGGGTGATGTCTAGCAAGTCGTCAATGATTTGGAAGGCAATACCAAAGTTGCGCCCAAAGGCGGCGTATTTTTCAAAATCTAGGCCGGCCAACAGAGCTGCCCCCCCGCTGCTCGCCACGATCAAGGCTGCACTTTTGTCGGCGACCATGTCTATGTAAAAATCTTGATTGGGGTTGAAGGCCTCAGCCATTTGGGTGTCTTTGATCTCGCCCCTTGAGAGGGCCACCACGCTTTGGGCGACCACCTCTATCACGGGTTTGGCAAAGTCGGCTAAGGCACAAAAGGCTTTTGAGTAGAAAATGTCGCCGAGCATGATCGCATTTGTATTGCCAAAGACATGGTTTAGCGACTCGTGTCCGCGCCTTGTGGTGGCGTTGTCAATGACATCATCGTGGAGCAAGGACGCGGTTTGGATCATTTCTATAATGGCGCAAAAATCCACGAGCTGGGGGTGCTTGGTGCAAATGGTGAGGATGAGGCGGCTTCTTAGCATTTTACCCATGCCCAAATTCTGTGCCATGCGCAGGGCTTGTGGGCTATGCACTTCCTCTAAAAAGGTCTTGATTTTGGCTTGTATGCGCTCTAACATTAGGGCTCAACCCACACTAGGTTGGGGGACGCTTTCACTTTTAAGGCCGCAACCCCCTCTTTGTCGTTGAAGTTTTTAAAGGTTACTAAAAAATAGGGGTGTTCGTATTTGCCGCTGCTCTCTTGCGCTGCGCTGTTTTCTTTAAAAATGTCCGCCCTAAAGGTGCTGCGTTGAAAATCTTGATACAAAATGAACTGGTAGGGGAAGTGGTTTAGCTTCAAATGCACCACCAACCCGTGATCTTTAAACAAAGTCCAACGCAAGGAGAGAGGCTTTTTGATTTTGCCCAGGCGCAACTCCCCGCTAAAAACTTCGTCTTTTTTAAGCGTGAGCGTGCGATCCAAAGGTTTAGCAAACACCATAGGGGCTAAGAGCAGCACGAGCCAAAGCCTATTCATGTCCACTAAGGACGGTCGCCATGGACTGTATGGCTAAATCTATTTTCTTGGCGTGTACTTTTTCTTGCAAGGCGGGGTCAAATTTGAGCTGTTTTAACAACGCCTCAAACTTGTCCTCCAAGCCCTCTTGCTCCAAAAACAGCATGCCCAAAGCCCGCCACTCCAAAAACCGCTCTAATTCCTCCAAAGAACGCTTGGGACTAGCGTGCAGTAGGATCTCCCCCCATTTTTCAAGGGGGTCGCCCTCCAAGACCTCTAAATTCTGTAGCATTAGGCTAGGCTAGCCTTGAGCATCCACACAGATTTTTGCAATTTGGCGAGCTGTTCATCGGCGTAGGCGACGGTGACCTTATCGCCCGCCTCATCGGCAAACTCGGAGAGTTGCACGAAGTGCTTTTCCAAATGCTCGTGGTCGTGCAAAATCGCCTCCACGACCTCTTTGCTGTGGAAGCTGTGCTTGCTCTCCTCTTTAATGTGGGCGACTTTTAACGCCTCAGCAAGCGTAACCACAGGGACATGCCCTAGCTGCACCACTCTCTCGGCTAGGTCATCAAACATGTCGGCAAACTCCTCATAAAGGGCCTGCGTGAACTTATGCATGGGGTAGAAATCATGCCCTTTTAAATTCCAATGGAAATTGTGTAACTTCATGAACAAAACAAGGCTGTCGGCTTGGAGTTGTCTTAGCAGGTCAAGCGTTTTTGTTTTCATAAACTCCCCTTGTGATAGTTTTTTGCTGACTAGTCTTAAAAACTAGGCGCTAATTTTAGCCTAAAAATGGTTAACGCAAACTTTTAGCCACGCCGCGCTAAGGATTTTTAAATGAAATTAGTTTACAATGGCGGTTTCACGCGCCTTAGCACACCCCCAAACAGGTGGAGCACAAACGAAGGTTGGAAAATGCTCTCTAAATTTTTTCTAAAATCCATGTTTAAAAAGTGGCAAAATGGAGATTACCGCGTGGTGTTTTGGGATAAAGATGTCTACCAAAACGGCACAAAAACCCCACAATTCACTTTAAAAATCAACCGCCCCTTAAAAATGAGCGACATTAAAAAAGACATGTCTTTGACCATTGCCGAAGCCTACATGGACGGCTTGATCGACATTGAAGGCTCGATGGATGCCGTGATGCGGGTGTTGTATTTGCAAACTAATTATGAGCACTTACACAAGCACGACAATGCCACGCCCGTCCAGCCCGCCGACAGAGAAAAGTCCAACATCAAAAGCCACTACGACCTCGGCAATGACTTTTACGCTTTGTGGCTGGATGAAACTTTAAGCTACTCCTGTGCCTACTTCAAGAAAGAGAGCGACACTCTGTACCAAGCGCAACTGCAAAAGTTAGATCACACCTTAAAAAAGCTCGACTTAAAGCAGGGCGAAAAACTCTTAGACATCGGTTGTGGGTGGGGCTATCTCTCCATTCGGGCGGCGCAAGAGTACGATGTAGAAGTGCTGGGCATCACCATCTCTGAAGAGCAGTTTAAACAGGCGAGCCAAAAGGTGAAGGATTTGGGGCTAAGCGATCGGGTTAGCATCAAGCTTTTGAATTATCAAGACTTAGATGGCATGCATTACCGCTTTGATAAAGTCGTGAGCGTGGGGATGTTTGAGCATGTCGGCAAGGCGAATCTGCCCTTTTACTTTAAAAAGGTCAAAGAAGTCTTGAAGGTGGGGGGCATGTTCTTGTTGCACTCCATTTTGTGTTGCTTTGAAGGTACCACCAACGCGTGGATCGATAAATACATTTTTCCCGGCGGGTATTTGCCCTCTTTGCGTGAAGTGATCTCCATAGCCAGCGAAAGCGATTTTCACTTGGTGCTAGGCGAGAGTTTGCGCCTACACTATGCCAAAACCCTAGACCTTTGGCATAAAAACTTTTGCGACAAACAAGAGCAAATTTCTCAAATGTATGATACCCGCTTTATCCGTATGTGGTCGCTCTATTTGAATAGTTGCGCCTCCGCCTTTAGAGTGGGGAGTGTGGACCTCTACCAACTGCTCTTAACCAACAGCGTAGACAACACGATTCCGCTGACAAACGCTTACATTTATCAATAAAAGGATTTTTATGCAATTAGACCCGAGCATTTTTAGAGAGTATGACATTCGGGGGATTTTTAATGAGAATTTAAACGAGCCTTGTGTGCGCCAAATCGGGCTAGAATTAGGCAAGATCATGGCACAAACCTGCAATAAGGTAGCACTTGGTTACGATGCCCGCACACACTCCCCGACTTTATTTGCGTGGCTTAAAAGCGGGCTTGAAAACTTTGTAGAGGTCTATGATATGGGGCTGATCCCCACCCCTGTAGCCTACTTTGCCACCTTTAACACCATTGAGAACACCAAAATCCCCCATTCCATCATGATCACCGGTTCGCACAACCCGCCCGAATACAATGGCTTTAAAATCACTCTAGACCAAAAACCCTTTTATGGGCGAGCCATTCAAGAACTAAAAGAGCACATGCTAAAAGCCCCCACGCCTTTTAGCCCAAAGCCCACCCCAGCCCATCCCCTCCAAGCCAAAGAAGCCTACCACTCTTACTTGATCAATGCCTTTAGGCATTTAAAAGATTTCCCCTATCAAATTGCACTAGATTTTGGCAATGGAGTGGGGGCGATCGGCTTAGAACCTGTGCTAATGGCGTTAAATGTCAAGTTTGACAGCCTTTATCCTAAGCCCGATGGGACTTTCCCTAACCACCACCCCGACCCTAGCGAGTCCAAGAATTTAAAAGACTTGCAAGCCCACATGCAAGCCCACCAAATCCCCATAGGCATCGCCTTTGATGGGGACGCAGATAGAGTTGCTCTGCTGACACCCGGGCACATTTACGCCGGCGACGAATTGGCGATTTTATTTGCCAAGAGCCTAGCCAAAAAAGGCATTAAGCCTCTAGTCATCGGCGAAGTCAAATGCTCGCAAGTCATGTACAACGCCATCAATGAAATCGGGCGAGCTCTCATGTATAAAACCGGGCATAGCAATTTAAAAGTCAAGCTCAAAGAAACAAACGCCCATTTTGCTGCCGAGATGAGCGGGCATTTGTTCTTCAACGACCGCTATTTTGGCTATGACGATGCGCTTTATGCCTGTTTGCGCCTATTGGAGTTGTTTTTAGAACAAAGCCCCCACGCCCTAGAAGAGAGTTTAAAAGCTTTGCCCTACTCTTATAAAACCCCTGAAGAAAAAATTTCTGTCAAAGAAGAAGAGAAGTTTACCATCATTGACAAACTTAAAGAGGGTTTAAAGGGGCAATTACCGCCACACTTCCCCCCCATCGTAGATCTGATCGACATTGATGGGGTTAGGGTGGTTTTTAAAGATGGTTTTGCGCTTATTCGGGCAAGCAACACCACCCCCACCTTAGTAACCCGCTTTGAAGGCAAGGATGAAAAGAGCGCACAGGCCTACAAACAGGCGGTGCTCGGCCTGCTTGAGTTTTAACCTAAACTTTGCGGGCTGTGGTTTTTGCGCTCGCAGGCGCGCATCAAAGGTGCGGGCATGGAAACCCACCTTTTAATTTTAAGGGTTGGAGCTGATAAAAGTCTTGGGTGACTCAAGCTTTGGCTAAAGGTGCGGGCTTTTGAGTTGTCTTGGGTTGTTGTTTCGGGCTTTAGAACTTTGAAATTTTTAAGCACTTTGGTCTTTGGCCAAAGGTGTAGAGTGCTAAAACCTGTTTAGATTCCCTAGCTTCTAGCTTTGGGGAGCTGGGGTTTTTGGCTTTCTGGGCTCTCAAGATAAGGCTCTAGGAGATTCGGGGAGTTTCCCCTCCCCACAAGGGGGAGAAGGGCAAGCACAACTTAGTCTTGGTTGTTGCTGTTATTGCTGTTGTTGCTGTTATTGCTATTGTTGCGGTTGCTGCTGTTGCTGTTATTGCTGTTGTTGCTGTTCCTGCTGTTGCTGCTGTTGCTGCTGTTGCTCATAACATTCTCCTTCCATAAAATTTGAAAACTCTTAGGGTTAGGCTTTCACCTAACCTTTAGTTTTCATGCCACAGACTATAGCAAAACTCTTGTTTACTTTGGTAAACGAAAAATTTTATCCACCCACCAAATAGGCGTGAAGTCCCTCCAGTAGGCGTTTTAAGTCCATTATAAAATCTATTGAAAACCATTGACAAGCTAATCATCCACAGACTGCCCCAACTCTAGAGCTAGGTATTTTCCCGTGAAACTGCCCGTCTTGGTGTGGTTTTTGGCTAAAGTGGCTGGGCTGCCTGTGGCGACAACCTGCCCCCCGCCAGCACCCCCCTCAGGCCCCATGTCAATGATGTGATCTGCATTTTTGATGATGTCTAAATTGTGTTCGATCACAATCATAGAATTGCCCAACGCCACCAACGAGTGCAAGACATTTAAAAGCAGTTGTATGTCCTCGAAGTGTAGCCCCGTGGTCGGCTCGTCTAAAATATATAAAGTCTTGCCCGTATCCTTGCGGCTAAGCTCCTTGGCGAGTTTGATGCGCTGCGCCTCCCCCCCGCTGAGGGTCGTGGCGTTTTGGCCTAGCGTGATGTAGCCCAGCCCCACCGCGTTTAAAGTCTGCAATTTAGCGGCGATTTTGGGGACTTTAGAAAAAAACTCCAACGCCTCCTCCACGCTCATGTGCAACACATCGGCGATGGACTTGCCCTTGATTTTCACGGCTAAGGTCTGCTCGTTGTACTTGCTCCCCTTGCAACTGCCACACTGCACCAGCACATCAGGTAAAAAGTGCATTTCAATTTTAATCTCCCCCTCTCCGTGGCACTTTTCGCACCGCCCCCCCCGCACATTGAAGCTAAAGCGGCTTGCGCTGTATCCTAGCACTTTTGCCTCCTTGCTTTGGGCAAACAGCTCGCGAATGTCGTCCATCACCCCCGTGTAGGTGGCGGGGTTACTTCTTGGGGTCTTGCCTATGGGGGCTTGATCTAGGTAAATCACCTTGTCTAAATGCTCTAAACCCTGCACGACTCCCACCCCCCCCGCTCTTTTTGGCATGGTTTAACTTCTCTTGGGCGATGGGCAAGAGTGTTTGCAAAATGAGCGAGCTTTTACCGCTCCCGCTCACCCCTGTAACACACACAAACTGCCTAAGTGGGATTTTCACCTGCAAGTTTTGGATGTTGTGGATAGAAACGCCCTTTAATTGCAAGCAAGGTGGGTTTTTAGGCAGATTTGATTTAGCCCTTGTGATGTTCTTGAGCCCTTGCAGGTATAAAGCCGTGGGGTGCTTGCTTTGCAAGAGCTTTTGGACACTCCCACTAAAGACCACCTGCCCCCCGTGCTTGCCCGCCTTTGGCCCGATGTCCACAATAAAATCCGCTTGTTTGATCGTCTCTTTGTCGTGTTCCACCACGATTAAAGTGTTGCCCTTTTGCTGTAAATTTTTTAAAGTGCGCACAAGTTTGGCGGTGTCGCGCTCGTGTAGTCCGATGCTGGGCTCATCAAGCACATACAACACCCCCGTAAGCCCGCTGCCGATTTGGCTGGCAATCCTGATGCGCTGGGATTCGCCCCCGCTAAGAGTCCTTGCATCCCGCCCCAAAGTGAGATAACCCAAGCCCACATCCACTAAGAAAAACACCCTTTCGCCAATCTCTTTTAAAATCGGGGCAGCGATGCGCTGCTCTTGCGGACTTAAATAAGCAAAGTGCTTAGGGTCTTTAAAGAAGGCGTGCACGGCGTTTATGGGCATGTTTATCAAGTTGGAAATGCCAAGGCCAGCCACTTGCACCGCCAAAGATTGGGGTTTTAAGCGCTGCCCCTTGCAACTAGGGCAAAGCTTTTCGCCCATATACTGACACAAGTCCTTTTTATCTTTGAACAAGTCGTAGATGATTTGGATGAGCCCCATCCACGGGCGGCTAAGCTTTTGCTGTTTGTAGGTGAAGTGGATTTCTTTGCCATTGCCATAGAGCAAAGCCTCTTGTTTGTGCTTGTCTAGGCTTTCAAAAGGGCTGTTTAAGTCTAGCCCATTTGTGGCGCAAAAGCCCTCAAATAAAGCACTGTAGTAGGCGTTGTTGTAGAAAATCTTTTTCATGGTGGCGATGGGCAAATTAAAATCCAAGAGTTTTTGCAGATCTAAACTCACCTTTGCCCCAAGCCCCGCACACTCAGGGCAAGCCCCCCTAGGTGAGTTAAAAGAAAAACTCACGGGCTCTAGCGGCTCAAAGCTCACTTTGCAAGCAAAACACGCCAAATGCTCGCTGTAATGACGGGTTTTGTTCGTGTCTAAGTCCAGCACCTCCACCCGCCCATAACCCTCTTTCAGGGCTCGCTCTAGCGCACTTGAAAGCCTTGCTTGGTTGTCTGTGCTCACTTCCAGCCGATCGGCGACCGCCTTAATGCTGTGTTTTTTATTTTTGGCAAGCTCTAGGGGCTCATCTAGGCGGGTTAAAACCCCATCGATTTGCGCGCGCACAAAGCCCTTTTGGCGCAGGTTTTGCAAAATATCGTTAAAATGCCCTTTTTTATTGTCTACTAGGGGGGCTAAAATGAGGACTTTACGCCCCGCGCACTCTTGCAAGACTTGGACAATGATGTCGCTAGGCTGCATGGACGCTATGGACGCGCCACACAAGTGGCAGTGTTGCCGCCCCACGCGGGCGTAAAGCAAACGCAAATAATCGTAAATCTCGGTGGTCGTACCCACGGTGGAGCGGGGGTTTTTAGAAGTGGTCTTTTGATCGATCGCAATGGCGGGGATCAGCCCCTCGATCTTATCTACGGCGGGTTTGCCCACCTTGTCTAAAAATTGTCTAGCGTAGCTGGAGAGCGATTCTAAATAGCGGCGCTGCCCCTCAGCATAGAGCGTGTCAAAGGCAAGCGTAGACTTGCCCGAACCACTAAGCCCCGTGAAAACAATGAATTGGTTTTTGGGGATTTCCAGGTCAATGTTCTTTAAATTATTTTCTTTAGCACCATGGATTTTAATGCTGTTTGGCAAATGCAACTCTTTTTGGTAAGATGGCGGGGTATTATACTTAAATTCTATGGAGGGCGTGCAATAAAAAAATACAAATTTCTTGTTTTATGAGATTAAACATGCTATGATTGCGCTCTATTTTCACTATTTATGATGAACTTTAAAGGATTGTGATGAAAAAGTTTCTATTGGGTGTGCCCTTAGCCCTTGGGGTTGTGGGGAGTTTAGCGGCTGAAGAAAACGGAGTTTTTATCGGGGCAGATTACCAAATCGGGCAAGGCAGGATGAACACGAACCTATACAACACGACCGTAGATGGGATCAGCTACCCCCCCGGCACGGGTCCCGATTATAGGAACTGGCAAGGGACAAACATTAGTTGGCATGGCAAATACGGCAATGGGGCGATGAACGGCTTTGGCGTGCTTGTCGGGCAAAAGTTTTTCTTTAAAATCCCTCACGCCAAAACCAAGTGGCTGGGCGTGCGCTACTACGGCTTCTTGGACTATGGTTTCAGCGACCTGGGGCCGCAATATAGCCTCGTGGGCTATGACCAAAATGTCCGCCTGAGCATGGTCGCCTATGGCATCGGTGCGGACATCATGGGCAACTTCATTGACCGCAAAAACGCCAATGTGGGCGTGTTTGCGGGCTTTGCCATCGGGGGCAATGCGTGGCAAGTCAATGACGCCACCTTACACGCTTGGAAAGCTGCCCTCTTGGCTGCAGATCCCAGCGCTAACCTCTCAGGCTTTCCCCACCACGGCAATTTCAATGTGTGGTTGAACTTTGGCTTTAGGACCAACATTTACAAACACAATGGCCTAGAGCTGGGCGTGAAATTGCCCATGCTGGTTAACCGCTTCTTCCCCCAAACCGCAAGCACAAGTGGGTACTATTACAGCTTGAAGCGCGACTACTCCGTGTATGTGCGCTACCTCTACACTTTCTAGGCTAGTTTAGGGAGTCTTTGCAAGACTTTAATGAGGGTGGTGAAAAGCACCCCCTCAAAGACCGCCGCTAACAAGAATGCGTAATAAGTTTCCTCATTGATTGCCCCCACCCTTAGCCCTACGCTGGCCGTGGTGACCAAGAAAGTTAGGGGCATGGACGCGCTCATGGCAAACATGGCGGTGTTTTTCATGCTTTTTAATTCCCCCTTAAAGACGATAAAACTGCTCAAAAGGTGCAAACTTGCCATGCACGCCACGACTAGGGCGGCGTGGGTGAGAAACCTCGGGTGTGCTAAGATCAAGCGCAGATCTAAAGTCGAGCCGACATGGATAAAGAATAAAGGCACAAAAAAGCCAAACCCGATGTCATTCAGCTTGTCAAACAGCTCGTGCTTGTGGGGGAAAAAGGTCGAAATGAGCGTGCCGGCTAAAAATGCTCCTAGGACCAATTCTAACTTCAGCCACGCCACAATCCCCACCAAGAGGAAAAAGAGCATGAGCGCAAAGCGCATGTCTTGGTTCGCCTCGTTGCTTGGCATGATGAAGGCCTTTAGTCTAGGAAACCACCAAAACAGCACCTTAAAAGTGCGCACCAAGCGCGCCATGACGAGCAAAAAGGCGAGCAAAATCCCCAAAACCTTCGCCAAATCCGCCCCCAGCCCGTGCAAGTAAATCCCATCCACAATCACCAATAAAATAATGCTTGTGAGCTCCCCTAACACCCCTACTTTGAGTGCAAGACTTAGCCACGCCTTGTCCTTGCCATAGTCGCGCACGAGTGTCATGATCATCCCCAAACTCACAATGGGCAGGGCGATGATGTAGAGGGCGGGCAGGTGGCAGCTTAGAGTGATGGTGCAAGCCATTGTGTAGAGAATGCCAAAGTAACTTAGGATTTTTTGCAACAGGGGGCGCTCCATTTGCTTAAACACATACAAATCCACCTCCATGCCACACAAAAACATCAAGAACAAAAACCCCGCCTCAGCCAATGCGCTAAAGCCCTCGTTGGGTTTTAAGAGCCCGCAGTAAATCCCCAAAGTGCCTAAAATGATCTCTAACACTGCCACGGGCATTTTCAACACACGGCTCGCATAGGGGGCGAGCACAATCAGGGGCGTGATCGCCACTAAAATGAATAAATCATGCATGGGCACACAACTTTAGGGCTTTTAAAACGGCTTGTGGGTAAAGCGCATACTCTAGGGCATGCACCCTTTGGGTGTAACTTGCTAGGCTCTCCTGTGGTTTTAGGCTTAGATTCTCTTGTAAAATGATCTTGCCGCCATCTAGCTTTTCATTCACCCAATGCACGCTCACCCCAAGAGCACTTTGGCTTTTAAAACTCCTTTCAAGGGCATTTGCTCCCTTGTGCTTTGGCAAAAAAGAGGGGTGGATGTTTAGGGCTTTAAAGTGGGCTAGAAACTTGGGGCTTAAGATTTTATTGTAACCCGCACACAAAATCAAGGCACAGCCCCTAAAGGCGGGGATAAAATCGTCTTCTGTACCCACGATAAATGGCATGTTGAGCTTCTCGCAACGCTTGATCCCCCCAGCCCTTGGGTTGTTGGTGGCGCAGAGGGCAAACTCTAGCCTTGTTAGCGTGCCTTGATGGTTATAGACTTGTCGGTGCAACTTCTCCACGAGATTTTGCATATTTGTACCTTCAGCGCTAAATAAAATGCCTAATTTTAAAGAGTGCATGCCGGGCATGTTAGCATGTTTTCTTAAGGGGGCAAAAACCCCCATTTTGCTATACTAGGGGTTTATTTTCACATTGGAGTTTTAATGCCATCCACAAAACACACTTTCCAAACCGAGATCAACCAACTTTTGGATTTGATGATCCACTCCCTTTATTCCAATAAAGAGATTTTTTTAAGAGAGCTCATCTCTAACGCCTCCGATGCCCTAGACAAGCTCAATTACATGGTCATCAGCGATGAGGTCTATAAATCCCTAGAGTTTCACCCCCAAATCAACTTGAGCTTTAATGAAAAAGCCAAGAGCTTGACGATCGCCGACAATGGTATTGGCATGAGCGAGGAAGAGCTCATCTCACATCTAGGCACGATCGCCAAGTCTGGCACGAAGAGCTTTTTGGCCAATCTAAGCGGCGATCAAAAGAAAGACAGCGCACTCATCGGGCAGTTTGGCGTGGGCTTTTACTCCAGCTTTATGGTCGCAAGCAAAGTCGTGGTGCAGAGCAAAAAGGCCTTGAGTGAAGAGGCTTTTGCGTGGGTGAGCGATGGCAAGGGTTCTTATGAGATCAGCCCCTGCGTGAAAGAAAGCTTTGGCACAGAGATCACCCTGTTTCTCAAAGACGAAGAGGCGCAATTTGCCAACCGCTGGGAGATCGAGCACATCGTAAAAAAATACTCCGAGCACATCCCCTTCCCCATTTTCTTAAGCTACACCGAAACTAAAAGCGAGGGCGAGGGCGAGGCTAAAAAAGAAGTTGTTGAGGACAAATGCACCCAAATCAACAGCGCCAAAGCCCTTTGGCGTGTGCCTAAAAATGAACTCAAAGACGAGGACTACAAAGAATTTTATAAAAGTTTGGCGCATGACAACAACCCCCCTTTGGCGTGGATACACAACCGCGCCGAGGGGGTTTTAGAATACAACACGCTTTTTTATATCCCCAGTGTCGCCCCTTTTGACATGTTTAGGGTGGATTACCAATCGGGGGTGAAACTCTATGTCAAACGGGTGTTCATCACCGACAACGATAAGGAATTATTGCCCCAATATTTGCGCTTTGTGCGGGGCATTATAGACAGCGAGGATTTGCCCTTGAATGTGAGCCGTGAGATTTTGCAACAAAACAAAATCCTTGCCAACATCAAAAGCGCCTCCACGAAGAAAATCCTAGCCGAGATTGAGAAACTGAGCCAAGATAGCGCCACTTACGAGAAGTTTTATGGCCAATTTGGGCGAGTGCTCAAAGAGGGCTTACACAGCGACTTTGAAAACAAAGATAAAATTTTAGACTTGTTGCGTTTTACGAGCAGCAAAAGCGAAAAACCTCTATCGCTCAAAGAATATAAAGCCAGCATGCCCACCGAGCAAAAGAGCATTTACTACATGGTCGGCGAAAGTTTAGACTTACTCAAAGCCTCCCCCATCTTAGAGAAATATGCCCAAAAGGGCTTTGCCGTGCTTTTAATGGGCGATGAGGTCGATGCCTTTGTGATGCCCGGGGTGAGTGAGTACGACAAAACCCCTTTTAAAGATGCAAGCAGCAGCGAAACCTTAAAAGAACTAGGGCTAGCCGAGATCAGCGAGGCGGAGAAAGAGGAGTTTAAGGGCGTTTTAGAGGCGTTTAAAGAGGCGTTAAAAGGTGAGGTCAAAGAGGTCGCCCTGTCTAAAGATTTAAATTCTGCAGTGGCTCTTGTGGGCGATGAGCAAAACGCCATGATGGCAAATTTAATGCGCCAAATGGGCCAAAGCGTGCAAGAGCAACCCAAGACCCTAGAGCTCAACATCGGGCATGCCATCATCCAAAAGCTTAAAGGCGTGGAGGATCACGCCCTTTTAGCCGATGTAGCGCATTTGTTGTTTGACAGCGCAAAACTTTTAGAAAATGGGGCGTTGAAAAACGCCAAAGCCTTCAACGACCGGCTCAGCGCCACGATTTTACGCGCCTTTTAATGCGCCTTGCCCCCCTGCTCTTGTGCTTGCCCCTGTGCGCCAAGCCTTTGAGCATTGCCAGCGACATAGGCAACAAAGAGGGGTTTTTGGACTTTTTAGGCTTTGCCATTCAGCAAGACACGGGACTTAAAATCCTTTGGCAACCTTTAGAGGAAACCAAACGCCTTTGTGGGGTGTCTGCCTATTTGGTTTCTAAAAACGCGCTGAGCACTTGGCATCTTTTAAGCAAGGGGGGTATGCCCGCAAAAGGCACAGCTCTTTTTCAAGAAAGCTTTGTGCTCTTGGGCGATCAAGAGCTAGCCCCGCTTTTCACGGGCAAAAGCCCCAAAGCGGTGCTCTTAGAGCTCACGCGCCCTGCCCTAGCTAAAAGCCTCAAAATTGTCCGCGCACGCCCCACCCCCTACAAACCTACAGACCTCGTGCTGATGAGCCAAAGGCTATATTTGCAACAGCCCCCAACCTTAAGTGTGCTTTATCAGCCCTTGAACATGCGCTATTTTTGGCTGAGCCCTTGCCACAAAAAGGACGCACAACCTGTTTTAAAATGGCTGCAAACCCATAAAGAGATTTTTACAGATTTTAGAATCAACTACCAAAACATTTTCACCCCCCTAGAGGACGGAGCGCATGATTGAATTGATTGTTTTAGATTTTGGGAGTCAATACACCCAGCTTGTCGCACGGCGGTTGCGTGAAGCGGGTGTTTATACCGAGATTTATCCCTACTTCACCCCCGCTAAGGACATCCTAGCCAAGAAACCCAAGGGCCTTATTTTAAGCGGTGGGCCCGCAAGCGTGTATGCCAAAGACGCTTACCGCTGTGCCTCCGAGTTGTTTGAGGCCAACTTACCCGTGCTTGGCATTTGCTATGGCATGCAACTTTTGGTGGATACCTTTGGCGGAGCGGTCAAACCTGCCAAAGCCCAAGAATTTGGCAAGGCGCACTTAGAGTTACTAGAGCCACACCCCCTATTAGAGGGCGTGGAAAATGCAAGCGTGGTGTGGATGAGCCACGCCGATAAGGTGGAGAGCTTGCCCCCTGATTTTAAAACCCTAGCCAAGAGCGCGAATGCCCCCTTTTGCGCCATCGCCCACGCCACTAAGCCCCTTTTTGGCTTGCAATTCCACCCCGAAGTGGTGCATAGCACACAAGGGGCACAAATCTTAAAGAACTTTGCATTGAAGATTTGCGGGTGTCGCCCGAATTGGGACATGCAGGCCTTTGTTGCTCAAGAGATCGCCAAAATCCAAGAGCAGGTCGGCAAGGATAGAATTTTATGTGCCGTGAGCGGGGGCGTGGATTCGAGCGTGGTCGCCAGCTTGTGCTACAAGGCAGTGGGGGCACAAACGGAGGTGGTGTTCGTGGATCACGGGCTTTTACGCCTAGGCGAAAAAGAGCAAGTGGTCCAAATGTTTGCGGATTTAAAAATCCCCCTGCATGTGGTCGATGCGTCTGATTTGTTCTTAGAGAGGCTAAGGGGGGTGAGTGCTCCTGAAGAAAAACGCAAAATCATCGGCTGGACTTTTATCGAGGTCTTTGAAAAAAAGGCAAAAGAGTTAGAGCAAGGGGGCAAAATCAAGTATTTGGCGCAAGGCACGCTTTACCCCGATGTGATCGAGTCGGTGAGCGTGAAAGGCCCTTCTAAGGTGATTAAATCCCACCACAATGTAGGCGGACTGCCGGAAAGAATGGACTTTGTGCTCTTAGAGCCTTTAAGAGAGTTGTTTAAAGACGAGGTGAGGGCTTTAGGCGCACAGCTAGGCCTGCCTGAGAAGATGCTAAAACGCCACCCCTTCCCCGGTCCGGGTCTTGCCATCCGCATTTTAGGGGCTGTGGGTTACGACAGCCTAGAGTTAGTCCGCCAAGCCGATCGTATCTTTATCCAAGCCTTGCACGAGGCCAAGCTTTACGACTCGGTGTGGCAAGCCTTTTGCGTGCTTTTAAATGTGCGCTCAGTGGGGGTGATGGGCGATAACCGCACCTATGACAACACGCTAGCCTTAAGGGCTGTGTGTGCCAGCGATGGCATGAGCGCGCATTTTGCGCCCCTGCCCTTTGAGTTTTTAGAGAGCGTGGCAAATCAAATCATCAATGAGGTCAAAGGGATCAACCGGGTCGTGTATGACATCACTTCTAAGCCCCCGGGGACGATTGAGTGGGAGTAGCCTTAAGGGGGGTCTATGCGATCAGCGATGAGGTGTTGTCCCCCTATGACAAATTGCCTAATCTGCTAGAACACGCCATACAAGGGGGGGTTAGGCTCTTTCAGCTAAGAGATAAAACCCGCAGCGATGGCGACTTGCTCCCCCTAGCCAAAGATTTAGCCAAAATATGCGCTAAGGAGGGCGTGGGCTTTATCATCAATGACCGCCTAGAGCTTGCCCTAGAGTGTCAGGCTTACGGCCTGCACTTAGGGCGTGAAGACACCCCTTTAAAAGAAGCCCGCAAGCATTTTAAGGGGGTGATCGGGGTGTCTTGCTATGGGGATTTAGACAGAGCCAAAGAAGCACAAAGTTTGGGGGCGGATTATGTCGCCTTTGGGGCGTGCTTTGCCTCCCCCACCAAGCCCAAAGCCCCCACGATTGCTAAAGAAGTTTTCACCCAAGCGAGGGCGTGTTTAAACCTGCCCCTTTGTGCCATCGGCGGACTGACCCCTAGCAACATCTCCACTCTGCCCCCCCTTGATATGTGCGCTGTGATTTCTAGCCTATGGCTAGGCGACATCACCCAAAACGTCAAAGCCCTCAAGAAAGCGATGGGGGCTTAGTCTAGGGGGTTGTAAAAAAGGGGGGAATGCTTAAATCACAACTTTTTTTAATGTGCCCAAATCTTGCTAATTTTCCCCCTTATTCACGCTTTATTCACATGTCATTCACGCTTTATTCACATGTTGGGCACATGCGCTAATGCCCTTGTATAGGGGGTTTGTGGGGGTTTTTAAGGGCTTTGGGCACATGTGTGTGAAAAGTTTAGGCACATGTTTTGTGCCCATGTGCTTAAAGCAGTGTGCCCATGTGCCTAAAACGCCCCAAAAACCCGTTTTTTAAGTGTGTTTTTGCCCCATTTTTTCATTTTTTTGTGCCAACATGTGCCTGAAAGTGATTTTTTCCCCGAGCCACAAACGCCCTACACAGCGGGGTTAGCAAGGCTTTGGGCACAAATTCACATGCCCTACTACAACTACTAAAATGTATTTAAATCATGGGCTGTTGGCACATAAGGGCAACAAACTTGTTTAGGAGATTAGGAGTGTTTGGGTTTTGGCTTTTGGGGTTTTGTTTGTGAGATAGGGGATGTACACCTAAAGGCGTATTGATTGCTGATAATCCTAACGGCGTTGATGGTTTTGGTCCAACCACTTTCTGGGGGATGACCCCAAATTTGATTTTGGCATAGCTTGGCTGATGCTGGGTTTGGTTTGGGTAGGGTTTAGTTTGGGCGGTTTAAAACAACTTGCGTTATAATCGCCACTTCTATGGCACACATGGTTGCCTCTTGGGTCATTTGGTGTAAGTCTAAAGCAATTTGGACTGATGGGAAAAGCGTAAATTTTGTTTGCACTTGGGGATGGGAGATAGCGGGCGACCTCCAGAGAGGAAGTAGCCATGCAACAAATGCCGATCATCTTAGCGTTAATGATGCTCTTGACCCAGTATCTACGCTAAGGCGTAAGGGTGGACCCCCGATAAGGAGGTCCTCTCACGCTAGGATTATTGTGCCATAGTTAGCTTAATGTTTGACTTAGATTTTTAGAGTTTTTAAATCCTCCCGCATTATTCCAGACAACTTGCGTTATAATCACCACTTCTATGGCATGGGTGGTTGCCTCTTTTGGACCATTGGAAAATGGCTGAAAGTGGTTTAATTTGCTTTTGGCTTGTTGGGAAAAGGTTTTAAAACCTTTGGGGACAGGAGAAAGTGGGCGCACTCCTAGAAAGGAGGCACACCATGCGATTATTGCTAATTCTAGCGGTGTTGATGGTTTTGGTCCAACCACTTCACTAAGCAGTGAAATCCGGGGATAACCCCGGGGGAGGTTGTTCGCCTCCCTCCGCTAGGATTATTGTGCCATAGTTGCCTTAATAGTTGCCTTACAAAACTTATAAAATTTCAATTCTTGTTTTTAAGAGTGGGTCAAGTTTCGTGTGTCGCCTAAGTGAAGAAACAAACGCCTTGCGTTTGCCCGTATCGCGTTTGCTGTCCAAGCTGCCCAAGTAAAGGAAACCCCCTAGCGTCTCAAGCTAGGGGGCAAACTCCGTTAGGGTTTAAGCTTTAGGCTTAGTTTTACCCTTGCAACGGGGGCAATCCCCCGCCACTTCGCGTTTAAAGCCCAGAAACGCGATGCGTTTCCTCCAAAAACGCTAATTTTTAGATAAAATGCCCACACGGAGTTTTTGCCATGTTTGCTATCCATAGCAACTCCTTTTAAGGTTTTTCGCCCCGCCCTTGAGCAAGACGGGGCACTTAAATTATATCAAAAACCCCCAAACTCTAAGAATTTTCTAACCCCTTTAGTTTATGCACCCAAAACCCTCGCTTTTGTGGTAAAATGCCCCTCGTGGAGTTTTTTCCATGTTTTTTAGACATAGTATCTCCTCTTAGGCTTAAGGGCAAATGCTTTAGCATTTGTTCCTTAATTTTTAAACCCCATTTAAACGCTATTAAACCCCCCTCAAACCCCCTTTAAATCCTGCAAAGTAATGCTCTCTTAGGATGAAGTTCGCGTAATTGTAAAGATTTTTAGACAAGTGGCAAAAGTCTTTAATGCGCTTGAATAGGGGGTGTGAGGGTTTGATGATGTGGCGTTCAGTTAGAGTCATCTAAATCCCCATTAATCGCGTCTATGAGTTCTTGTTTTGCCCTGCTTTCAATTAAAAGTTTCTTAGCAATCCTCCGTTTAGAAACCATTTTCATAGAAAAAGAATGAATGACCTGCATAATGTCCTCAAATAGTTCCTGCTCTAAACTCTTGGATTCGTATTGGTTAATGACAATGATTTTAGTCCCATAGTCTGTAAACAATTTTTCTACTAAATCATAGCTCAGTCTAGCCAATCGGTCTTTATAAGAAACATAGACAGCCTTAATTTTAAAGTTCATTACAGCATTAAGAAGCTCCATAAATCCCTTGCGGTCTAAAGACATCCCGCTTTTAATGTCAGAATAGATGTTACCCACAGGTATTCCTTTAGCATTTAAAAAAGAGATACAATTTTCTATTTGGTTTTGTAAGTCTTGTTTCTGCTTTTTAGTGCTCACCCTAGCATAGATCACATTCAGCCTGCCATCCTCCATCCCAGCAATCTTATAGACATCCTCAGAATTACATTTATAGTAGCCATTAGGCTCTTGTTCAACCCGTATTTTTCCGCTTTTAACATACTTCCAAAGAGTAACACGGGATATTTTTAGAATTTTTAAAACTTCTTTTGATTTCACTTAAACAGATTCCCCATAACTTCTTTTACGATTTTAGGGTGCAAGATTTGCCCAGAATGGAAGGGTAAAACCTGTCTAATCTTGCCTTTTGTATAAATCCTATGGCTACCTTTTTGCCTAGAAAAGATAAATCCATTTGCTAGCAATAGCTTTTCTGCTTCTTTGGCTGTGAGGCAGGGTAATTCAGGCATTTAAAGCGACTTCAATAGGTGCTATGACGGAATTTTTCTTAGATAGAAAGACTAGCTCATCTGCCTCTAAAGTCTCCAAATAAAGCTCTATCGCTTCTTTAATATTTTTTAAAGCTTCCTCGTAGCTTTCCCCTTGCGATACGCAACCCTGTAAAGAGGGGACAAAAGCAAAATACCCGTCCTTATCTTTTTCTATGACAGCATTAAAAAGCACACCACACCTTTAATTGAATTTCTTATAATTATGTACAATATATATTTTTATATAACTTAAATTGAAAATTTAACAATAGCATGGCCGGGCAAATGGGGCTAAAGGTGGAGGCGTGCGGCGTTACTTATGAGTCGATGGGCAACGGAATGCGTTTCCACTTGCACAACACCCATGCCGGCATCGCCATCATGTTTTTAAAACACACGATAAGAGGACTACATACCTTTAGCATGTACAGGGCAAAAACTGAAATAGAGGAAGAGAGAGTTTTTTTGCAAGTTTGGGCTTGTGTGGCTAACCAAACCATCGACTTGTCGCATTTTGGAGACAGCATGCAAAATAACTCTGATTTTTGGAGCGGCGTATCTAACGCCGCAACAATGACGGCCAGCGTGCTGTACAAGTAGGCTGTATGCGAGTTTCCATCACCCAAGAATTATTAGCCAAAGCCATGCCCACCAAAGCAGCCCTGCCACAATTTGCGATCTGTGGCTACTTGGATGGATCCGGGCGGCGCTGGATTGAGAGCGAAACAGAGTTGAGCCCCGAGCAGCTGGGCGCCATTTTTTACAATATGCAACAGCAAGAATTTGACGCGCTTTTGAATGAAAAGTTGCAGGCCATTAATGGCCGTGTTAGCGCGCATTTGGCACAGGGCTTAATTTTGGTGCTAGAAGCGGTGTTAGCCAGCATGTGGTCTTTATTGGTGGTGCCGGGGATGGGCAAAATAGTGGGCTTTTGAGCCAAAAGCCACGCTAGGGCAATTTAGAGCGGGCGTGGCGTTTTTCTTTAATGCCCACTCTTGCAAAAAATGGACTAATTTTAAATTATTAGGGAGATTTTCGGGCGCAAAACGGGTTTCTAATGCCCTAAAATCCCCCTTAGTAAAGTTGGTCGCGATCACCACCTTTTTTCTAAAAGGCGCAACGGCCTCGCCTAAAATCCTCTCCGATTCAAAAGGTCCGTAAGCCTCAGCCGTATCAAAGAAAGTTACGCCCTCCTCTAAGCAGGGCGGATCACAGCGATCATTTCAGGGCGGTAGGGAACGGAAGTGTCGTATTTGCGCCCTATATTTTGCACGCCAAGCCCCACACAAGAAACTTCTAACTTGCCCAAAAACGCTTTTTTGGCACACTTTTAGGCGTGCCCTTATGCCCCCTAGCCTCTAGCATGCCAAGAGAGTAAGACCCTCCGATGAGCGCATTAGCTAATAAGGCACGCCGTTTAGGGTTGTTGGGCTTGTTTCATTTACCCACCTTGTCGTTGAGATTTGTGGGATATCTCTCCCCAACTATGGCGATTTTTTCTAGCTCTTGCTTAAAGGTTTCTAGCTCGCCTGTCTGCCAAGACACACCCAACGCCCCGATGTTTTCTAGCAATCGTTCTTCTTTGGTCGTGTCAAATAGGGGGATCACCGCCCTTTGCATGTGTAAAATCCAAGACAGCGCGATTTGGGCAGGCGTGGCGTTTTTAGCTTTAGCGGTGTCTTGCAAAACTTCCACTAAAGCGTAGTTTTTAGTCAAGTTTTCAGGGCTAAATTTGGGCACGACACTCCTAAAATCCTCTTTGTCAAAGGTGGCGTTTTTAGCAATCTTGCCCCCAAAGAAGCCCTTACCTAAAGGCGAGAATCCTACAAAGGTGATGTTGTTTGTCTCACAAAAACCTAAAATCTCTTTCTCGGGCGCGCGACACCACAGCGAATATTCGCTTTGCAGGGCTGTAAGCGGACAAATGGCCTGTGCTTTTTCTAGGCTAGGCAAGCCCGCCTCGCTCATGCCCCATGCCTTGATTTTGCCCTCCTTAATGAGTTCTTGCATCGTGTTGGCAACCTCTTCAATCGGCACTTGTGGGTCAACTCTATGCTGGTAATACAAGTCCAAACACTCCACTTTTAGGCGTTTTAAGCTCCCCTCTAGGGCTTGTCTGATGCGCTTAGGGCTTGAATCTAAGTTTAAATCCCAACTCCCCCCCTTACCCTGATAAATCCCAAATTTGCTAGCGACCACGACCTTATCTTTAAAGGGTTTCACCGCCTCGCCTAAGAGTTCCTCGTTATACGCCCCATACCCTTCAGCTGTGTCAAAAAAGTTAATGCCCAGCTCAAAGGCTTTGTGGATGAACTTAATCATTTCTTTCTTCTCATGCATCTCGCCGTAACCAAAACTCATCCCCATGCACCCCAAAGCTAGGGGACTGACCCTGAATTGTCCTAGTTGTTTGTATGTCATTTTACTCCTTGATTTTGCAGGCGCTTGGATTATAAAGCCTGACACCTAATGTTTGTCAAGGCTATTTTTTAGGCGTGCCTTTGTAGGCAGGGCTTAGGGGGTTTAAAAAGTCTTTTTGCTCCGCGATCATTTGCGTGTAAAGCGTAATTTTATGGGCGATTTTTTGCTCGGCCTTTTGTAGGGTGTCTAATTGGGCGCGCAGGGTTTGTAATTGCTTTTGTAAAATGCCTTTACGCTGTGGTGCGCTTTTTAGCCCTTGTTTGGATAGGTTGATGTAATTTTTAATCTCTGCTAGGGGCATGTTGCATGCACGCAAACACTGCACCCACTCCACCCACGCGATGTCGCTCTTGGAAAAGTAGCGCACACCATTTGAATCGCATTGCACGAAGGGGAAGAGCCCCTTATCGCACCAGAAGCGAATCTTGCGTGAAGGGATGCCCGTTTGTCTTTCTACTTCTATGATGGTGAATGCCATGTGTTGCCTTTTTTAGCATGGTCGCTTAAAGGTGCTTTCCTTTGGGGCATTATTCTTTGTGCCCTGCTGTGGCTGTGTCTATGGCTTTTAGGGCGTTTAGGGCTTTGGGGTAGCCGATCACAGGGGTCAAAGCTGTAACCACGCCGATGAGTTTAGCACGCCCATTGCCTATGCTAAAATTGCCACGAACATGGGCTTTTAGCTGACTCTCAAGCCCACCTAAAGAGAGTAAATAAACAAAGGTCAGCAACTCTCTAAAGCGCAAATCCAGCCCCTCTCTAGCATAGTAATCCCCAAAGCAATTTGCTGACAAGAATTGGTAAAAATGCGCCTCATCTTTGGGGGCGTTAGCGTTCATGTCCTCGATCACTTGCCCAAAAATCTCTTTTTGGATCGCCAAACCCCTTTGCGCCCTCAACTCTTGGGGTATATTCTTTTGGGGGCTTAAGCTAATCCCCTTGTCTTGAAAGACTCGATTCGTCGCCTCTAAAAAGCCCTGCACTTGTGCAAAACCCACATAGGGGATGGCTTGGTATAAAATCTCTCTAAGGGCTTGGGGCTTTATGTGCGGCAAGGTGCTCTCTAGCGCATTGGTGTAAGGCGGCACAGAGCCTAGAGCCACTAGAGATGCTAATAAAATTTGGCTGTACTCAGGCACGCTTAAGCCCGAAGTCTTAAAAGCCTCCTGCATGGCGAAATGGTTGAAGGTGTGAAACATTTGTGGATCGCTCTTTAGGGGGCTGTTTGCAAAGGGGTTAAAGGCACTTTTGGCAGGCTTAATGGAGCTAACCGCCTTGTTGTACTCTGTGTCGCTGACTTTTTCTAGCCATTTGACATTTTCGCCATTTTTATCTCCTGTTAGGGCTAAATGCGCTCCGCCCATGCTAGGTCCTGCCCCGTGCCAATGTTTTACGCCGGGCGGACAAGAGATGACATCACCCTTATGCGCTACGCTCACCTTGCCATCGGCTGTACCTGTGTAGATCTCCCCCTCTGTTACTAAGAGAGTTTGCCCTGCAGGGTGCGTGTGCCAAGAACTCCTAGCTTTGGGGCTAAAATGCACGATCCCTCCACTAAAGTTGCGCCATTTGTTCGGTCCAAATAGGATTTGGACACGCACCTTGCCGCTGAATTTGTCGCTTGTGCCTTGAAACTCTTGAAACTCCGCTTGTCTATGCACTTCTTGCATGTGCCCTCCTTTGTGCTGTGTGTGTGCTCCAAGTAGGGCAAGAGAAAACGCCAAAAAAGCCAAAGCCTTACGCATGTTGCACCTCTATATACTTAATGATTTTGGCCGGATTGCTCCCCACAATGACATTAGGGGAACATTTTTAGTAACGACCGCCCCCGCTGCGATGATGGAGTTTTGCCCGATAGTAACCCCGGGACAAATCGTGGCGTTGATGCAAATCCACACCCGATCTTTGATCACAATGGGCTTGCTAAAGGTCGTGCGTCTGTTGTAGGGGTTGAAGTCGTGGTTAGTCGTGGTTAGGCACACCCTAGGGCCAATGAAGACATGATCGCCGATCTCAATCCCTCCCCGATCCATAAAGGTACAAGCCGTATTCATAAAAAAGTGCTTGCCAAAGTTGATATTGCGCCCAAAATCCACATAAAAGGGCGGTAAAATCGTGTTGGTGGCATCAAAGGGCTTGCCGGTAAGCTCTGCCATTAAAGCCCGTATCTCTTCAGGGCTTAACTCTTGCGTGTTGAGTTTGTGGATGAGTTTTTGGGCATTTTGAATTACGCCATAAAGATTGTCAAACTCGGGCTCGTCCATACTCACCATCTCCCCACTTAAATCCCGCTCAAAAATGTCTTTCATGCAAGCCCCTTGATCCACTCTTGGTAAGCTTGGGCTTGGGCTTTTAAGGCGGTGTCGCTCAAGTTGCCGGTGTCATAGGTCAAAAAGGGCTTGGCGTACTTAGTGCCGATGAAGTGGCTGATGGCTTGAAAGGGGGTGAGGACACTTTCCAAACTGAATCTGCCTTGAAAGTCCCCCTCACGCGCCCCTAAACTAATGGCAAGGGCAAATGTTTTGTTTGCTAAGGCTTTGCCCTTAGAGCCGTAGGCAAAGCCATAAGTCAGCACATCGTCAAAGTATTGCTTGAGCAAGGCAGGGCAAGAATACCAAAACATGGGGAACTGAAAGACAAGGCTTTTTGCCTTGATGAGTTTATCCTGCTCGCTTGCAATGTCAATGCTAAAGTTTGGGTATAAGGCGTATAAATCGCTCACCACCACACTTGTAGAGCTTAGGGCAATTTTAAGGGCTTTATTCACCCGTGATTGGGCTAAGTTGGGATGGGCTAAGATGACTAAAAGGGACATGTTAATCCTTTACATGGAGATTTTTTTGGAAAAATTGCGTGATTTTGTCAAGGGGGATGTGCTTGGCGTGGTCGTGTAAATCCACAGCCCTGCTCCCTTGACATAGTAAAGCTCTTTGGGCTTGAGCGGCCTTGGCGTAGGCTTTTTGGCTAAACCCCCTAGAGTGCGCCTCATCGCCCGTGATGGAAAAATAAGGCGGGGCGAAATGCTGTCTAAGTCCTCAAAGGGGTAGAAGTTGATGAACTTGACACCGCTAGAGAACATGGACATGGCATCTAGCTTGGGGTCTTGGCTCTGTGGGGTGTATGTGCCCCCCTTGGTGTGGTAAAAATCGTAAAACTCTTTGGCAATGGGGCTTGAATTTGCGTCAATCTTTGTGGGCGTGCCGACTGCGTAACGGGTGATTTGATGCGTGCCAAACTCTTTAATAGCGTTCATTGGCTGTCTCTTTTAAGAACGCTTCCCGTTGTACCTTGTTGATAGAATCACGCACCCCATGTCTTGTGGTATCGTCCATGGCATACATGCCCACCATAGTGATGGCTTTCATGCATGGGTTGATCTTAGCGGCTGCCAAAGCAAAGTCTCCACTCGTGCACACCCCCACAACCACGATTTTTTCTCGATTAATAAAATTTCTCGTGTCTCGACCATCTATGGTCGCGCCAAAGCCCTCCACATGCGTGTCGGGCAAAACAGCGTGGCGTGGAGTGCCCGCACACTGCCCCCAAAAATTCAAATCAAAGCTTGGAGCAACAAAGCCCCTTTTGATCAACTTCGTGGCGTAAATTTGGCTCACCTGTTTTTTCAGCACTCCCATGGGGTGTCCCACAATCCACGCAGGGTATTTTTTACCCTTTTGCATGGATTTTGGGGTGCATAATTGCGCTCCCGTATCCAAACCATACTGGTTTTTAAAGCACACTTCTTGGATATTGACCTTGGGGCTTACATAAATATCCCCCTGTGTGTGGCTTGGGGTGCGGCTTGTGCTTTGGAAGGGCTGGGCTTGCACGCCTAAAGTTAGGGCTGATGCTAGGATCAAGGATCGCAAAAAAATCAAAACTCCTCAAAATTTTTAGGTATTTAGTATTATAAAACCTAACACCTAGTGTTTGTCAAGGGGGTTATATGTCCGTGGGTGTGGGCTTAGACCAACGCCCCTCGTTGTGGACTTTTGGGGCCAGATGTCTAACTAGAAAACGACCTTTTCATGTCAATGACATGGCGGAACTTAGCGTTGGAATGGGTGAGGTCATGATACACTCTGTCGATGTCTTTGCCCGTAACCAGCTCAATTTCGGGGTAAATGTTGTGTAGAATCGAAAAATCTAGCATTTCTTGGGTTTCCTTAATCCCCCCGATTAAAGAGCCGTAGACCTTTTTATTGGCGTGCCACACAAAGTTAGCGGCACTGAGGGTGATGGGGTTGTCCCTTGGGGGCAAGCCCACAATGGCAAAAACTCACCCCCATAGGCAAGCACATCCAAGTAGTCTGCCATGTTGTAGGGGTGGGGATGGTGGAGATGATGAGATCTAAATTTGCCCCTTTTGCGTCTTTGACATCGCTGTAATAGTGTTTTGCGCCCATGCTAAGTGCCATTTCCCTTTTGGCGTTGCTGCGCCCGATCACGCTCACCTCTGCACCCATCGCTAGAGCGTATTTTAAGCCCATGTGCCCCAACCCGCCAAAGCCCGCGATGCCCACTTTTGAGCCTGCTTTGATGTTAGAGAATTTTAGGGGCGAGTAAGTGGTGATGCCGGCACAAAGCAGGGGGCGATTTTCTCTAGAGGGGCATCGTGGGGGACACGGATGATGTAGTCTTCGTCCACCACAATGCAATTTGAATAACCCCCCATGTGGGGTTCATCGTTGTGGAAGTGATCCTTGCAATCGTAGGTGAACACCGCTTTTTTGCAAAATTGTTCGTGGTGATCGTGGCAAGGGGTGCACTCTTTGCAAGAGTTGACAAAACAACCCACGCCCACTTTATCCCCGACTTTGAATTTGCGCGCCTGTGCGCCCACTTCTTGAACGACCCCTGCAATTTCGTGTCCGGGGATCATGGGATAAATGCCATCATGCCACTCGCTGTAGGCAGAGTGGATGTCGCTGTGGCAAATCCCGCAATAGTGGATGTCAATCAAAACATCTTTTTCGCCTAAAGCGTGGCGGGTGAAGTGGTGCTCGGCAAATTTGCCGTCTTTAGAATGAATCGCAAAACCTTTAGCTTCGATGCGTGCAGACATGAAAAACCTTTGTGCTGGAATAAGTGCCCATTGTAGCAAATAAAAGACAATGTGGGGCATTTGCTTAAACAAAGCTTGTTTTTAGAAAAGTTCACTATAATGAAAAATTTGCAATAAAATGATAAGGAACACCATGACAATCGTACGACTTACCCGCAGTGGGCGCAAGAAAAAGCCCTTTTACCGCATTGTGGTTACAGATTCGCGCAAACGCCGCGATGGGGGCTGGATCGAATCTATCGGGTATTACAACCCCTTGACCACCCCCAAAGTGGTGCAGATCGACCACGCAAGGCTGGACTATTGGAAAAGCGTGGGGGCGAAAATGAGCGAGAGGGTGGAAAAACTCTCTAAACAACAAGCCTAAGCCTGGAGGGAGGGGAGTTTAGTATGCGAGAGCCAAACCTGCAAGAACAAGAAAACTCATGGGGGTTACACCCAAAGCCAAGCCTCTCAAGCGGATTTTAAGCAAGCTTCTGTAAAAGCAACCCTCCCCACGCAAACCCCCACACAAGAAACCCCAGAGCCCCCTGTAAGAAGAAAATCAAGGCTACCCCATTGAAATTTTTGTCGCCGAGTACTGCAAAAAGATTGTGGCTTATCCGCAGGTCTTACAGGTGCATGTGCGCTTATTAGAGCCGGGGGTTAAGGAGGTTTGCATTTACGCCAACCCGCTAGACATGGGGCGGGTGATTGGCAAGGATGGCAAAATGGTGAGCGCGCTTAAAGCCTTCATCTCTGGGGTCAAGGCAAAGGACGGCTTTAGTTATAAAATCGTGGTCGTGGCTGCTAAAAACCCCTATGTGCTCTAATCTCTTGGTCGTGGGGCTGCTTGGGAGAGCTGTGGGCTTGAGGGGGGGTCTAAAACTAAACCTACAGAGCAATTGTTTGGAATGTTTAACTTCAGGTGCGTGCGTGCAGGTTTCTAGCCCCCTAAAACCCGCCCAAACCTACACGATCCACGCTTACGAACCTAAAAGTTCCCTGCTTTTCTTAGAAGGGGTCAGCACAAGAGAGCAAGCCCAAGGGCTAGTGGGCAGCACCTTAAGCATGAGCACAGAGGAAACGCTGAGGCTTTGTAACCTACAAGAGGGGGAGTTTTTGGCATTTCAGTTAATGGGGCTAGAGGTCATAGAGGGGGGCGAGGTGCTAGGGGTGGTGCTAGGGATAGAAAGTTTAGCCGGGGTGGATTATTTGCAGGTGCAAGCCCCCGCCAAAAAGTTTCTCATCCCCTATATCCCCCGCTACATTGTCCATACAGACTTAAAAAACAAGCGCATCGCCACTAAGGACGCTTTGGGGCTGTTGGAGGAAAGTTAATGCGCTTTAGCGTCCTTAGCTTGTTTCCTAATCTCCTGTCTTTTTACTTTGAGGACTCCATTTTAAAAAGGGCCTTAGCGCAGGGCATTTTTAGCCTTGATTTAATAGACATGCGCCCCTTTTCGCCCCATAAGTTCAAAAGAGCGGACTTCCCCTTAGTGGGCGGGGGAGCTGGGCAAATCTTAGACCCCTACATGGTAGAAAACGCCCTAGAGAGCCTAGAGAAAGGGCATGTCCTTTTCTTAAGTCCCGTGGGTAAGCCCTACACCCAACAAGACGCTAAGAGATTATCCACCTACGAGCATTTGATCCTCGTCTGTGGGCGTTACGATGGCTTTGATGAACGATTGATCGAAACGCACGCCGATGAAGTCTTTAGCGTGGGCGACTTCGTGCTGACAGGCGGGGAGTTGCCCGCTTTATGTGTGTGCGACAGCGTGGCGCGGCTCTTAAAGGGGACTTTGGGCAACGCTGGCTCGCTAGACAATGAAAGTTTTAGCCACCATCTCTTAGAAGCCCCCAACTTTGCCAACACCTACAACCTAGCCAAAAAGCCCAGCTGTACGCAACTTGCGCCCACTTCAGCGTATTCAAAGGGTAACCATGCTAGAATAGAGGGGATTATGCACGATTTATCTATCCAGAGGACTAAATATTTTCGTCCCCCCCTTTATTGCTTAGATAGGTCTTTGCAGAAGTTCTGCCAAAACAACAAGAAAGGTTCATCCAAATGAAAAACCGCTATTTGCAATCCTTTGAGGATGCCCAAATCAAGGCACAACCCCCTCGCTTTAAAGCTGGCGACACTTTGCGCCTAGGCATCCGCATTCAAGAGGGCGACAAAATGCGTACCCAAAACTTTGAGGGCGTTTGCATCGCTTTAAGGGGCCATGGGGTCGGCAAAACTTTTTGCGTCCGTAAAATCGGTGCAAATGGTGTGGGTGTGGAGCGGATTTTCCCCCTTTATTCGGCAAGTTTAGCGAGCATTGAGGTTTTAAGAGTGGGGCGGGTACGCCGTGCCAAGCTCTACTACTTGCGCCACAGAAAAGGCAAAGCCACCCGTATCAAAGAAGTGCGTAAGTTTGAAAAGAGCAAAGAGGCTTGAGGCTTCCAGGGGCACATCTGCTCCCCTTAAACCTCTTTTCTAGCCCTAAGGGGCTCTTTTTGGGTTGCATCTGACACAGCTTTCTCGCACAGCCCTTTTGGAATTAGCTCCTTTTGGTCTTTGTGTGGGCTTGATCCCCCTTATGCTTTTGGATGAGTGTTTTTAGGCGTGGCTTAGAGCCTAACCTCCTATTTGTGGATTTTTCGCCTTAAACGATTAAGAATCTTATGCCTCAACTCTGTGGGTTAAAACCCCGTAAAAAACCTTTGGTTGTATTTTTAGGGGGCTAGCGACAACAAGACAAAATCTATAAAAACTATACATATGGGTTTTTATAGGGTTGTTTTTGCCACAAAAGCTTTAAATTTTGCAAAAATAGATGTTGCTCTTAGTGGGCCTGCCACATTAACGCTTAAAGCTGTAAGCTTTGCTTGTCTCCCCAAAACCAAGGAGCAAAAGCGGGGCTTTTGATGAGAGTGGGCATGGTTAAAGCAAGAAGTAAAAATCCCAGCCTTGTAGAATTTCATAAGGTTTGATGGGCTTTGATCGGTCTGTAAGAGGGAAGTGTTTTTTGGGGCAATTACACTAAAAATTAAAGTGTGTGGCCCATCCACTGATGCTTTTGCCACATGGTTTTTCAAAAGAGTGTTTGATTGCCTTTTTTAGGTGTGGCAAGGTCAACCTTTGGGCGCAATGATTTTAAGGCATTGCCCTTGTGGCTGTGGACTTTTGCCCCTTAAGGTTTTGTTTCAACTTTGCCACTCTGCGTTCGAGCGTGGCCACCACCTCATGGATACGCGCTACGATTTGCAAGCGATGGTGTCTCACGCTTAAGATTGGTGTGGCATGCTCTCGATATAAACACTTTGAGAAGGGAAGGCAAAGCTCAGCCCACACTCTTCCACGACTTGCATGATTTTAAGGATGACATCTTCCTTAGTTGCGAGCCACTCCTCCCAGGCAATGCTTTTAGAAAAGCAATAAATGAAAATATTAATGGAGCTGTCCCCAAAACTATCCACATGTACAAACAGATCCGCCTTATAGCCCATGAGATCATTGACAGAGACGATGTTTTGGCGGTCCATGAGGTATTCGTGGTGTTCGCTAAGTTGTTGTTTGGCGATGTTGTCTAAATCATCGCCCTTAGCAATGCGGGGGTGTTCTAAAAGCATGTTTCTAATCCCCAAAACACATTTTTGTAAGGCTTCTCGTGAAGAACTATAAGTGAGCCCCACAATCATTTTAATGCGCCGTCCCATTTTACGGCGACTCCAATTGCGCACAAATTTGCCGGCCAATTCGGAGTTGGGCACAAAGAAAAGGGCGTTGTCCCACCCACGGATGGTGGTGCGTCTAAGCCCCATCTCCACCACAAGACCCTCTACATCGCCGCATACAATCCAGTCGCCCTGATTAAAAGAATTGTCTAAGAGCAAGATCACAGAGGCAAAGAAATTAGCCAACATGTCTTTAACCGCCAAAGCCACCGCCAAGCCTCCAATGCCTAGAGAGGCAATGATGGTTGAAATGTTAAAACCTAATTGTTTGAGCACCCCTAAAATGGTGAGAACAAAAATAAAGAAGTAGGCGATCTTTAAAACTAAGTTGATGACTTCTTTGCGGAAGCCACTTTTCTTGGAAGCCAAAGTGGCTAAGATTACTGCTCCATAGGCTTTAAACAGCGCCATCACCAACCACGCCACGAGCAAAATGTAAATCACGCCCAAATACATGTCAAATTTAGCAGGGGCGGGGTGGGGGTAGTAGAGGATGTCTATAGAAATGTCAAAGCTGTAAATGAGTAAAAAAGTGGAGATGGGGGACAAAATGCTGTTGCGGATTTTTGCTTGGATATTGATGTCGGCACTTTTGCGGGTAAAACGCACACAATAATCGAGAGCTTTGACAAAGAGGGCGGTGACAACTTGGCGCAAAGCCAGCAGAAACACCAAAAGCCCCAAAGAGAGCAAGATTTTGGCGTTTTGCAAGCCATTCAGGTTAGGAAAAATATGGTTGATGGCCCCGGCGATACGCTCTAAAACCCATTGCATGTTGATGCTGAAAACAATATTTTTGGCCAAAACTTCCTTGGGATTCTTTTGGATATAGCGCAATACATCGGTGTAGGTTTGTAATTTGATTTGGTATTGATCTAGGGCAGCTTGCAACTCGTGTTTTTTGACATCTTCTAAGTGCTCTGGGATGGTGTAGGTTTTAGTTGTGTAAGTTTCCAACTTAATTAAATAAGAGGCGCTGATGGATTTAATGTCTTTTTCTTGACTAAAAAAGTCAGTGGAGGTGCGGATTTTTTTTAAAAAGCCGTACATGTCCGCCTCGACTTCTAGGTTTTTAAGCTGGAGCGTGTCTGTAAAGTAAGTGTAAATGTCGTTATTCCTGCTGCTTTTTAAAAGTGCCTTTTGCAAAGCCTGCTGCTGTTTTTCGTTTTCCTCAATATTGATGCCAATCCGCTCCCGGGTGTTTAAAAGTTGCAAGGCGAAAGTGTGCATCAACTCATTTCTTTGATCGCTGTATAAAGAAACTTCGGTACGCTTAGTGGGGTCTTTTTGATAGCGGGTGATGACCTGGTTTAATTGGTTGATCTGCTTGAGCAATAAATGCAAGTCAATTAAGTCTAAATCCCCACTTTCATGCGTCTCAGCCCGCCCCAAACCCACGAAAATAACCAAAAAAAGTAAAATGATCAAACGCATGTTTACTCCAAAACACATTCTTTAAAAGCCACCCCTCGGTGTTTGTAAGAGGCAAATTGGTCCAAACTTGCCGCGCTGGGCGAAAGCATGCCCACATCACCCTGTTTTAAATTTTTCTTGATCTCTTGCACGGCCACTTCAATTTTGCGGCACAAGTGGGCGGGGATTTTATGCTCCTGCGCCATTTGCACGATTGCATGCGCACTCACCCCGATCGCATACACTTCGGCTTGTAGGTGTGTGAGGGTTTCAAACAAGGGCTTCAAGTCCACACCCTTTGTGTCTCCACCTAAGATCAAATGTATGTAGTTGTCTTGAAAACGCTCTAGGGCTTTCAAGGTTGCGTCCACATTCGTCGCCTTGCTGTCATCCACCCATGTATAGCCTTTTTTGTCTGTAAAAACTTCAATGCGGTGGGGCTGGATCACATAGCTGTTGAGCAGGTCGTAGTCAACCACACCGGTGTGTAACTTCGCCGCACTCAAGGCCAAGAGCGCGTCCAGCAAGAAGGGTTCTTTAAAGCGCAACTTAGAGATGTCGAGCCCCATTTTTGAGGCTAGGTTTTGGGAGTTTTCGTAAAAGATGACTTGTGCCTTTGTGGCCTGCACGAGGGGGTGGTCTTTGAGGGCGGTGTGGATGAAAGCGTGGGTGTGTGCACCCATTAAACTTAGGGGCTTTAACTTCGCCACGACATAGTTGTCATAACTGCCATGCCAACTTAAATGGTCCTCGGCTAGGGGCAACAAGATGTAAACTTGGGGGCTCAAGTGGTTGGTATAGTGCAAGGTGAACGAACTTGTTTCCAGAACCCAAGTGTAGGGGGGGTTTTTTTCTAAACTTTGGGTGTAGAGTTGGATTAAGGGCGTGCCGATATTGCCCCCCACTTGTGCCCCCTTAAACAACAGACCTAACATTTCTGTGGTGGTGGTTTTGCCATTGGTACCACTGATAAAAATCGTGGTCGGCAGGGGTTCTTTGCGGTTGCTCTCCCACAGCCGCTTGATGTAGTCGTATTCGCTGCAAAGGTGTTTGCTAGCGACCACTAGGGGGTGGTTAAAGGGGATGCCTGGGCTCACCAATTCCAGCTTAGAGGCGTAGGGGTTAAACATCTTAGAGGGCAACCATTTTTGCTGGTTTGTGTCTAAAGAGGGGGTGAGCACATGGTCATCGTAGACGCAATAAGGGATGTTCTTGCGGTGCAAATAGGTGGCAAAAGCCTTGTTGGTTTGTCCATATCCAAGTAAAGAGATCATAAAAAGCCTTCTTTAAACAAAGTCGATAAAGGCCAGGATAGCACACTTAGATAACCCACACGCTAACCTAGCGTACTTTTAGACTGAGTAAAGCCACAATATTACTCAAAAGCGCAATGATCCAAAAACGCAAGATGATTTTATTCTCTGGCCAACCTTTAGATTCAAAATGGTGGTGCAGGGGTGCCATGCGAAAAATGCGCTTTTTGCGGGTTTTGTAGCTTGTTACTTGCAAGATCACCGACCCGGCCTCAAGCACAAACACAGAGCCCATCAAAACGAGTAGAATCTCATTATTTGTGATGATCGCCATGTAGGCGATGAAGCCCCCGATGCTAAGACTCCCACTATCCCCCATAAACACCTCAGCCGGAAAAGAATTGAACCACAAAAACCCCAAAAGCGCACCCACCAACGCCATTGCCACGACCATGACCTCCCCGCTGTGGCTCACCTTTGGATAAAGTAAGTATTTGCTAAACTCAGCATTGCCCACGACATAAATGAACACACTCAGGCTTACAAGCACACAAATGCTAGGCACGGTTGCCAGCCCATCTAACCCGTCTGTCAAATTCACGGCGTTAGAAGTGGAGAGGAACACAAGCATCCAAAAACCAATCAATAAAAAGGCGTGTCCTTCGAAAGAGAAAATGGGGTGTTTTAAAAAAGGGAAGTAAAGGTTTTTAACTTGCATAAGCCCTGCTAAGGCTAGGACGATCAAAAAAGAGAGCAGGGCGAGCATGCCAAATTTATAGCGCGAAGTAACGCCGGCGTTACTCTTGCGGCTGATTTTGGTGTAATCGTCTTGCATCCCGATGAGCCCAAAGCCCACGAGGGTAACTAGCCCTAAGAGTACAAAGAGATTGTCTAGTCTAGCGCTTAAGAGGGAGGCGGCTAAGGTCGTGGCGATGAAGACCACCCCGCCCATGGTGGGGGTGTCTTTCTTGTTTTGGTGGGGAATATAAACCGAGATGGGTTGGTTTGCCTTCTTTGCCTTAGCCCATGCAATGAATTTGGGCATCACCAAAACACAGCCAAAGAAACTCAAGAAAAACGCTAGCCCCGAGCGGAAAGTGATATATTGAAACAAGTTGATGTGCAGGAGGGGGTAGAGGTAGTAGAGCATTGCCAAACTTTAGGGTGGATTAGGGCGTAATTATAGCATAAAGGCACTTTTACGCCAAAGTTAAAGGAAATCAAGTTAGAATAGGGGTTTTACAACCCTTTTAAGGAGTTTTGGTGTGCGGTTTGTGAGGGGCTTTAAAACACATTTTTTAGCATCCATGGCGGGGCTGGGGGTTTTTCTGAGTGGGTGCGTACTGGTGCGCTTTTTCAATAAGGACTTTAGCCACAGCCAGTACCAAATCGTGCGGGTGATCTTAGATGGGCAAACTTTTGACTTTAAGGATCTGATAGAGGAGGCACAGCGTCCCCAAACCCAAGAGACTCCCACACAAACCCCCAAAACCCCCAAACCCCCCTAAAGACAAGTTAGAACTCTTGCAAGCCGAGCTAGAGCAGCGCATCAACAACCTAGACACAAAAGATGTCCCTCCCGATGCGTCTATGATCAAAAGCGACATGAAACACTTAGAGAGCGACATTAAAAATAACCAAACCCAAAAGCCCCCCATTTTAATCAAAAGCCCGATGGGGTATATAGAATTTGACCAAAGACAGCTAAGAGCCTATGGCATGGTTTACTGCAATAAGTACTTTTTTAGCTATAACTTTAGAGACGATGATCATCTTGTTCTAGACGATAAAGGCATCGCTAGAAAGGTTTGTGGGAATGAGAAGTTAATGGCGTTTGAGCTGGCGTTTTACAACCATTTGAAAGGCGTTTTCAACATCACCAGGGGCAAGAACACGCTTGTGTTAGAAAACCCCAAATTGAAAATCTATATGCAGCACTGATGCAAACCTTATTGAACACCCCCACTTCTAGGCACCAAGTCAAAGGTTCGGTTTTCTTAGGTTTTCTTGTGCCCATGTTGGAGTTTAGCGCCACTTTAAAGCGCTTGCAAAAAGAGCACTCCAAAGCCCGCCACATTGTCTACGCCTACCGCCACTTAAAAGACAACACGATTGAAGAAGCCCTGCACGAGGATAGAGAACCAAGAAACAGCACCAAGCCTTTAATAGATATATTGCGCCGTGAGGATTTAATCAATGTGGCTATTTTCGTGGTGCGCTACTTTGGGGGGGTGCTTTTGGGCGTGGGCGGTTTGATGAAAGCCTATGGATTGGCCTTGCAACTTTGTTTAGAGCAAGCCCAGCTAGAACCCTTTGTTGTGCCGATGCAAATTTGCGAGTGGGTGGGGCTAGGCGCTTTGGAGGCTCTCAAGGCAAGGGGGCTCAAGTATGGTGTGCAAGTGGTGGTGAAAGAAACCCAAAGCACAGGGGCGTGGGTGGATTTGATCGGCGCGCCCCATCTTTTAGAAAAAGCGTTAGGACATTGACATGCAAACTCTGTATTTATGGCTTAAAATTGTGCATATTTTAGCTGTCATCTCGTGGATGGCCGCCCTTTTATACCTGCCCCGTTTATTTGTCTATCACAGAGAAAACCACGACAAGCCCGAGTTTGTGGCGGTGGTGCGGGTGCAAGAGGGGCGCTTGTTCAACGCCATTGCCATGCCCGCGATGGTGCTGAGTGTTCTTAGTGGTTTAGGGTTGTTTTATATTTTGGGCGGTTTGGATTTGTTTCATTATGGTTGGGTGCATTTAAAGCTGCTCTTTGTGTTGTTGCTCCTGCATTTTCACTTTATGTGCCGTAAGTGGATGCGTGCGCTCAAAAATGAGGGGACTTATAAAAGCTCGCGTTTTTTTAGGGTGATGAATGAAGTGCCTACAGCGTGCATGGCGGTGATTGTGTTTGCGGTGGTGGGGAAATTCTTTTAATGGCAAAACCCACAGACAAGCAACAGCAAATCATCGGCATGTTCGACTCCATCGCCAAGACCTACGACACGGCGAATAAGGTCGTCAGTTTCAAGCAAGACCACAAATGGCGCAAAGAGAGCGTACAAGAAGCCCTGCGCCATGTTTACGCCTTTAGAGGGGATTTAAAGGACTTAAGCATCGCAGACATTGCGTGTGGGACGGCGGACATGCTCTTGTGCATGCTAGAAAACATTACGCAGTTTAAAGGGAATGTGGCGCGTGTATGTGGGGTGGACCCCTCGGCAGAAATGCTGCGCTTAGCCGAGCAAAAAATCGCCGCAAGCCCCTTTAGCCAAAACACCCGCATCCGCCTAGACTGCTTGGAGGCGAAGAATTTACGCACCCTAGAAGACAACAGCGTGGATTTGCTCTCCATCGCCTATGGACTGCGCAATGTCATTGAGCGCAAAGAGGCGTTAAAAGAGTTTGCAAGGGTGCTGAAAAAAGGAGGCGTGTTGTTGGTGTTAGAGTTCATGCGTCAAGATAAAAAGGGGATTTTAGGCTATTTAGCACACATCTACACTTCCAAGATTTTGCCCTTTGTGGGGATGCTTATTAGTTGTAACTACAAAGCCTACGCCTATTTGCCAAAATCCATTGAGAAGTTCATCAGCGTGGATGAGTTAGAAGAAGAGTTAAGCGCGGTGGGCTTAGAGGTTGTGGAGAAAAGCCACTACATGTATAAAAGTGTGTCGGGCATTTTTGCGGTGAAACTCTAATGCATTTGTTCTTGCTACAAATGGCGCGTTTTGAGTGGGAGTTCATCCAAAAGAGCGCCAAGCAAATGCCCGCTAACGCGGTGGTGGTCTTACCCGAGTATGCCGCAACTCCCTTTTTCTTAGAGCTTTTAAGCCTCGAGCCCGAGAAAATAGACAGCCAGAGCCAAGCCCGCCTAGAGCAGTTACAAGTCTTAAGTGCCAAACACCAAATCATTTTCAGCGTCCCCCTTGTGTTTTTAAAAGAGCAAGGGCTGGTGAAACAAATCGCTTTCATCAGTCCACAGGACACGCAATTTTACAGCCAGCAAAGGCTAGTGAACTTTGAGCACTGGGGGGAGGCTAGCTTTTTTGCAAACGCCCAGCCTGCGTGCTTGAAAACCCCCCCGACTTTAGAGATTGAGGGGATCAAAATCGCTCCCCTCTTTGGGTATGAACTGCACTTTGATGGACTTTGGATGGCGTTGCAAGAGGTGGGGGTTGAGGTGGTGCTCATCAGCACCGCCAGCACCTTTGAGTCGTTTGAGCGGTGGCGGTGTGTCTTGCGCTCAAGGGCGTTTTGTAATTCTATGCTCGTGGCAAGGGCTAATCGCATCGGTATGGTGCGTAAAGACCAAAACATTCCGTGGCGTTTCTATGGCGATAGTTTGATCGCTCTGCCAAATGGCAACATCGCCAGCAGTTTAGAGGGGGACATGGGGGCGTTGCATTTAGAGGTGCACAAGGCGTATTTGCAGGCATGGGCCAAAGAATGGGACTTTCGCCCCCCAAATTAAGGAGAGATGATGATCGACAAAAAACGGCTACTCAGCGACTTTGAAGGCGTGCAAGAAAATTTAGCCAAACGCTTTTTAGACCCCGCCCTGTTAGAAATCTTAAAAACCAAACTCATCGCCTATAAGGCTAAAAAGCAAGAGTTGGAACAAGCCCAAGAGTTTCAAAACAAAAGCTCTAAACTCTTTTTTAGCTACAAAAACGACCCCACGAAGGCACAAGAATTGAAAAACGCCCTAGAGGCGAATAAAGCCAAAATCGCCACGCTCACCACCCACACAAACACGCTAGAAGAAGATTTGGACGCACTTCTACACACCATCCCCAATCTGCTGGACCCCATCACACCCTTTGGCAAAGACGAAACCCAAAATGTGGAGATTAAAAGGGTGCTCACGCCTAAAACCTTTGACTTCAAGCCTAGGGAACACCACGAACTCGCCCAAGAAAATGGCTGGATTGAGTTTGAAAGGGGGGTGAAAATCGCCCAAAGCCGTTTTAGTGTGCTAAGAAAAGAGGGGGCACTTTTAAGCCGTGCGCTCCTGAATTTTATGCTGGACTATAACTACAAGGCGGGCTTTGAGATTGTGAGCCCCCCTATTTTAGTGAACAGCAAAACTCTCTTTGGCACGGGGCAATTACCCAAGTTTCAAGAGGATTTATTTAAGGTGCAAGAGGAGGATTTGTTTTTGATCCCCACTTCTGAGGTGAGCCTTACAAATTTATACGCCGATGAGATTTTGAGCGTGGAGGAGTTGCCCATTTTGATGACCGCTTGCACCCCGTGTTTTCGCAAAGAGGCGGGCAGTGCAGGCAAGGACACAAGGGGCATTATCCGCCAACACCAGTTTGACAAAGTGGAGTTGGTGGCGATCACGCACCCCAAAGAGAGCGATGCCATCCAAGCTAAAATGTTAGAAACCGCTAGTGGGATTTTAAGTGCCCTGGGCTTGCCCCATAGATTCGTGCAACTTTGTGGTGGGGACATCGGTTTTAGCGCAAGCAACACAGTGGACATTGAGGTGTGGTTGCCCGGGCAAAATTGTTATAGAGAGATCAGCTCGGTCAGCAACACGCGGGACTTTCAAGCCAGACGCGCCAAAATCCGCTACAAAGAGAACAAAAAGAACGCCTTCGTGCACACTTTAAATGGCTCCTCTTTGGCAGTGGGGCGCACGCTCGTGGCTCTCATGGAGAACCACCAAGAGAAAGACGGGAGCATTAAAATCCCCGAAGTGCTCTTGCCCTACTTGCCCCGCAAGCTCTAAAGGTTTGGCATGGTCGATGAGAATCAAGAGCAAGAAAGCAAAGCAACCAACCAACCAACAGGGCAATCAGAGCCCGCAGAGCAAAAGCAAGCTGACAAACCCACGCTAAGGGAGAGGGCTTTAGTTTTTACCAACAAGGCGAAAAACTTCTTCAGCAAGGACAACCCCCTATTTGGCAGTGCAAACCCTAAAGAGTTTTTAAGCAATTTACGCAACCGCCCTAGATTGTATTTCTCTGTTTTAGGGGGAACAGGGATTGTGGTCTTGATCGCCATAGGTGCGCTTATCGCAAGTTTCATCGCCCATGAGGAACACTATCAGGAGAAAATGAGCCAAAGTACCCAGCAACAACTCGGTAAACTTGCCCAAATGGAGAAAAGCGAAGGCTCTATTTTGGAAAACTTGCCCACTCTAAGGGATAAAAACAGCAGCATCCCCCTAAGCAATGAAGAACAAATCAACGCCCTGATCCAAAAGGCAGACATTCTCTACGCCCAAGGGCAAACCGATGAGGCTCTGCAAATTTTTGGCGACATCTCCCACACCTCTAGCAGCATCGCAAACCACAACTTAGGTGTGATTAAACTACGCAAATACGACTACACCGGTGCGCTGCGGGCCTTTGACAATGCCCTAGCCGCAAAAAATGACATGAGCGTGAACGCCATTGATGCCATGGTCGCTGCCTTTTATCTTAACAATTTTGACCTCTACACCCGTTATTTGAAAATCGCCGAAGAAAACATTCAAGAGCTAGAAAAACAGCCCATTTACTCCTATGTTTACGCCCTCACTCTCTACTATGGAGGGCATTACTTTGAAACCTTAAGTACTCTCACAAACCCCAACTCCAAGCTATTTGACGCGGATAGGCAACACTTGGCGGCTAAAATGTATTTGCTCTTTGGAGATGAAAACAACGCCATTGAGCATTTAAGTGTGGCCGCCACCCCCAAGGACGACAAAGCCCTAGGCTTGCTCTACGCGCGCAGAGGCGATTACAAACAAGCCATTGACCACTTGCAAAGTTACAACGAGCTCTATCCTGAAGATAAAGACACCTTAGTGGCTTTAGAGCTCATCGCACTTAAAATAGGAGATTTTGATGGTGTACACGACATCTTAAGTGTCTTGTTGCACGACATCCATAAGAATAAACACAGGGAAAAGATTCTCACGGACACTTACCCAATTGAGACACTACCAAATGGGCATTTCTTTGACATCAACACCATCCGCAAGGGCTTTTGGAGTACAAATTTTAGAGATGGGATAGGCTTGCCTATAGACCGGGTGCTCTTTTACTACGCCCCTTATAAATTGGTGGACATCAAGGATGCGCTAGGCTCGATTCAAGAGGGGGTGTTCTTTGTGGATAGCAGCGGGAGTCAGGATTTGATGGGGGCGCTCGATTCTTTAGAAAGGGGCAAAAAGGGCAGCCTTGCCGACCAACACATGCTTGCAGGACTAAAACACTTGAGCCAAGCCCACTTGCGCCTCGCCTTAAAAGAGTTTAAACTCTCTTTAAAAGCCAATCCTAACAGCTCTATAGCGCACTACGACACGGGTTTGATCTACGCCCAACTAGAGAACTTCCACGAAGCCAGCTTCCACTTCAAAAAAGCCTACCACCTCAACACCTACAATGTGCTGGCTGGTATTTTTGGGGTCATCACCACACGCTTAGACTATCGCGACCCTAGCCACTTGCTCAAACAACTCACTTCAGACTTCCAAACCTTGCAGTTTAACAACCCCGTTAAACGCGCTTTTTTGAACTCCTTCATCGCCTATTTAAACGGCGCAAGCAACGATGATTTGAGCTGGATGCAAAAAGTCAAACAACCCTTAAGCATTTACTACGCTTTGGGCGTGGCTTATGCCAACCGCGCCCAAGACAAAACGAGACTCGTGGAAAATTTTGCCACCCTCAAGAAAATGCACCCCTACAACATGCTCACCGCTGTGTTTTACGAGATGATGTTAAGATACCACGCCGACATCCGCCAAATGCTGGGTGCTTACGCTTTGCTCACAAACAAAAAGACCAACTTAGAGGAACTGATCCACGGGCCCCTCTTGGCGCGCAAAATGTACATTTACATGGGTTTCATCACAGGGCTTTTAAACCACGAGGAGGAGGAGCTCAACGCCCGCTTAAGTGCTTCAAACAACCAAGAGATGAGCACAGATTTACTGCGCATGCTTGGCTTGATCCATATTTTCCAAAAACAATATGAAAAGTCTGTTGGGATTTATAACTTCCTCATTGACAAAATAGGGGACCACGAAATGGAGGTTTACGAGTTGGCGAGTGTGGCTTATATTGGTTTAGGGCGCTACGACAACGCTGCACTGCTCTTAGAAATTGGCAAAACGATGGATCCGGGCAATTACGATGTGCGCTATGGTTTGGGGTTGCTCTACCAGCAGACAGGCAATTTGGAGGCGAGTCTCAATAATTTCGGCGCGATCAAAACCCGTAATTTCCAATCTTCCTACTTTGATTTTAGACTCAAAGAACCCACAAATAAACAGGACTTGCGATGAATCTTGCAAACCTTTTGATCGGTTTAAACCCCGCCCAGCAAGAAGCCGTGCGCCACACCAAAGGACCTTTATTGATTTTAGCCGGGGCGGGCAGTGGCAAGACCAAGACCTTAACCACCCGCCTAGCCTACTTGATCGGCTATCAAGGTGTGCCCGCCGAGCAAACCTTGACTTTGACCTTCACCAACAAAGCCGCGCAAGAAATGCGCCAAAGGGCAATGGCTTTACTCGGCAAACGGCCTACCTTTGCTAGACCTAGTCTAACCACTTTCCATGGCTTTGGGTATTTCTTTCTTAAAGAGCGCATGGGTCTTTTGGGGCGAGGAACAGACTTCAGTTTAAAAAAACCTAAAGAGCTTAAAAAAGAGCTCAAACCCCTCTTGCTCTCTTGCAAGAATAAAAACAACCCCCTAGAGGATGCCGTCTTTCTCAACTACCTGTTTAAACAGTTTGGTCAGATTAAAAACCACCTCATTGACCTTAAAAATTGCCGCTCTGATGTGCAAAGAGCGTTTAGAGTGTATACACAGCGCCTAGAACAGGAAAATTGGGTGGACTTTGACGATCTCATCTTTTTGCCCCACCTCATCTTAGAGGAAACTCCCGCACTAGCTAGGCAAATGAGCGCATTTTACCAATACATTTCTGTGGACGAATACCAAGACACCAACCCTTTGCAATTCAAACTTTTAAAACAGCTTTGCAGCACCCATGAAAACCTCTGTGTGGTGGGCGATGACGACCAAAGCATTTACGGCTTTAGGGGAGCGGACATCAACAATATTTTAGAGTTTCAAGACCGCTTCCCCAAAAGCAAGATCATCAAATTAGAGCAAAATTACCGCTCCACCCCAGAAATCCTTGGTTATGCGAACCGACTCATCGCCCACAACCAACACCGCCACGAAAAAACACTCATCAGTCAAAAAAACCATGGGGTCGCCAAAACCCTAGAAGACAAACACTTTTGCAACACTCTAGAGGAACACGGCTTTATCCTTAAAAAAATCGCTGAGTGTAGGGCTAAAGACATCCCCTATGAGGAAATCGCGATCCTTTACCGCCTTAATGACCTTGCCAAAGAGCTGGAAAAAACCTTGCGCCAAGCCAACATCCCCTACACCATTGTGGGGCAAATAGGCTTTTTTGAACGCGCCGAGATCAAGGACCGCTTGGCTTATTTGCGTGCGCTGGCTAACCGCCATGATGATGAGGCCCTTTTGCGCTTGTTTGGCAAGCTTGAGGGGCTTGGCAAGACCAGTGTAGAGAAAATCCAAATCATAGCCGCCAGGCATGGCTACAGCATCGCTCAGGCCCACCAAGCCGGCCTGCTTAAAGACCTCCCAAGCAAAGCCCGCCAAAGCTTGCAAGAGTTTTTCGCCCTTTTAGACAGTTTATCCATTCAAGCCATGCAGTTTAAAACCCCCGAGCAAGCCCTAGAGTTGCTTGCCAATTATGCCCAAATCGACAACAACACAAAGATAGACGCAGAGGGGTTAGAGTGCTTGGGCACTTTTGCAACCATGCTGGTAGACTCCATAAGCGAATCCCTAGAATTCAAAGCCCATGCCTGTTTACAAGATTTTTTAGACCAAATTGCTCTAGAATCCATCCCCCTCGATTCCAAAAATTCTAAGGGGGTTAGGTGCATGACCGTGCACGCCTCTAAGGGGCTAGAGTTTAGCGTGGTGTTTGTCGTGGGCTTTGAGGAGGGGTTCTTCCCCTACATCAATGCCGAAAATGTAGAGGAAGAGCGGCGTTTGGGCTATGTCGCCATCACAAGAGCCAAAGAAGAGCTCTACCTTTGCAGTGCCAGCGAACGGCTTTATTACGGGCAAATACACACCAAGCTGTCTCCCTCTTGTTTTATACAAGAAGCTAAGGGACTCGTCCAAACCTTGTGTGTAGGCGATTGTGTGCACCACCCCCACTATGGCTTTGGCTTGATCAAACACATCCAAGAAAAGCATTTGGAAGTCTTCTTCACACACGGGCTTGTGTGTCTGTTGCCAAACTCTGTTAAAAAGATGGGGCTTTGAGGCTTTTACTCTTCATCCTGCTTAGTTTGCCTCTAATCGCTGAGAGTCTTTTAGAGCAAGCGATCAAACAGGCCTACACAGAGTTTTACGCCAAATATCCGCTTAAAGTCCAAGCCGTGCAGGTGAACCTAGCCAGCGGCAACCCCGCCACTTTAGAGCAAATTTTAAAGCACGCCAAAACCCCACAGGATTTAAACCTGCAGCTAGGCCCCCAGCAATTCTTAAATCAAGAGGGGTTGTTGCACTTGAGCCTAGAAAACAACAGCGTGTGGGTACACTATAAAATCAAAGGCACGATCCAAGTCTATAAGAGCAAGAGCATGCTAAGAAAGGATCAAAACCTAGATGCCAGCAACACCTACCAAGTGAGCGTGCCTTTCACCCGTTTTTTCGCCATGCCTATTGACACATCCTACATCAATAACTCGAGCGCACGAAGTTTCTTAGCCGCCAACACGCTTTTAAGCATCGACAAGGTCGGGGCGCAGATTTTGGTTTATAAGCACGAGATTTTCCACGCCACGCTCAAAGAGGGCCCCATTTCTTTAGAAACTTCCCTGCAAGCCTTAGAAAATGGCGGATTAGGTCAAGTGATCCAAGCCTTGAATGTGGAGAGTAAAAAAGTCGTGCAAGTGAAAATCACGGGGTTTTTAAAGGGAGAGGTGCTGTGAAGTTAGTCTTAGGCGTGAGTGGGGCGAGTGGGGTCAATTTGGCGTGGCGCTTTGTAGAAAACTTACCGCTTGAAGTGGAGCTATTTGTTGTGTTGAGCGCACACGCTAAAAAAGTCGCCCTATCCGAAATGGGGCTAAACTTTAGCAAAAAATTAAAAGAGCTCAAACGCCCCTACACCCTTTACAAGCCACACGAAATAGACGCGCCCATCTCTTCGGGCAGTTTCAACATAGATGCCATGGCGGTGATCCCAGCTAGCCTCAACACCTTTAGCAAAATCGCCCATGGCATTTGCGATGATTTACTCACACGCGCGGCTTGTGTGGCTTTAAAAGAGCAAAAAAAGCTTTTAATCGCCCCAAGAGAGTTGCCCCTGCATTCCATCGCCCTTGAAAACCTTTTAAAACTAGCACAAGCCGGGGCGATCATCTCCCCCCCTTTACTCACCTACTACACCAAACCCAAGGACCTAGAGAGCATGGAATTGTTTTTAGTGGGTAAGTGGTTTGACTCTCTAGGGATTGCCAACGACTTGTACTCAAGGTGGGGGGTTTAATGCATACAGCCATTTATCCCGGGACTTTTGATCCCATCACTAACGGGCATTTAGACATCATTAAAAAGGGGGCGGGTTTGTTTAACCCCCTCATTGTGGCAGTGGCTAAGTCGCACGCCAAAAACCCCATGTTTAGCCTAAATGAACGCCTAGAAATGTTGCAACTTGCCACAAAGTCTTTAGACAATGTGAAATGCCTCGCCTTTGAGGGGCTTTTATGCGATTTGGCAAAATCCTATGATTGTAAATGGATCATTCGGGGGCTTAGGGCGGTGAGCGATTTTGAATTTGAGTTCCAAATGGGCTATGCCAATAAATCCTTGCACCCCGAGCTAGAAACGCTCTACTTCATGCCCGCCTTGCAAAACGCTTTCATCAGCGCGTCTGTGGTGCGCTCCATTTTAAGCCACAAGGGGCAAATCGCCCACCTAGTCCCCCCCCTTGTGCTCGAATTCATCAACCAAAGGTTTTGAATGTTTGTCGCCTTAGAAGGGGTGGATACCAGCGGTAAAAGTACGCAGATTGCCCTATTAAAAGAAGCCTACCCCAATGCGCTTTTCACCAAAGAACCGGGGGGCACAAGTCTAGGACAAGCCTTGCGCCAAAAGGTCTTGCACGAGCACTTAAGCCCTGCCACGCAATTTTTATTGTTTTTAGCCGACAGAGCTTTGCACTTAGAAGAGGTGTTAAAGCCCAACGCCCACAAGCTCATTTTTAGCGACCGCTCGTTGATCTCGGGGCTCGCCTATGCCCCCTACCCCCTAGAGCAAGCCCTAGAATTACACAGGGCGCATGGCTTGTTAGACATGTTGCCCGGTTGCGTCTTTTTGTTAAAACTACAGCCTAAAGCCTTGAAAGAGCGGTTGCACGCCAAAACCCACGACTTTATCGAATCTCGGGGGCTAGAGTTTTTAGAGCGCACCCAAGAGCGCTGTGAACAAGCCTGCCAACTCTTGGGGGTTTACACTTACATCCTAGATGCAAGTCAACCCCCCAAAAATCTCCAGCAAGAAATTCTAGACAGGCTTAGGGCAACGCCCGGTTTTTAATCACAAAATACGCCGTGGGGATGATAAAGAGGGTCAAGATCACGCTGGTGATCATCCCGCCGAGCATGGGTGCGGCGATGGAGTGCATGATCTCTGAGCCCACGCCATGCGAATACATGATGGGCACTAAAGAAACCAAGATGCTAAAGAAAGTCATCAGTTTTGGGCGCACCCTTTGCACCGCTCCGTGCATGATCGCCTCTTTGAGTTTAACGCTGGTCTGCTCGGCTTCTTTGAGGAAGTTTTGGTAAGCGTCCTCTAGGTAGATGATCATCACAATCGCTGTTTCGCTCGCCACACCTAAAAGAGCCAAAAAGCCCACAAGGGCAGCGATGCTTAAGTTCAAACCCCAAAGTTTCATGAAGACAAGCCCGCCTAAAAAGGCAAAGGGCAAGCTGAAGAAACATAAAAGCGAGTTTATGGGGCTTTTGAGCGCAAACACGATTAAGAGAAAGATGATGAAAATACTCATCGGCACAATGTATTTTAAGGTCGCAAAGGCTTCATCTAGGTATTGGCTCTCGCCTGAAAACTCGTAGTAATACCCGCTAGGCAGGCGCAAACTCTCCAGGGCTTTGATCGCCGCCTCGCGGTAACTTTCAGAGCTGACCCCATTTTTGGGTACAATGTAAATGAAGTGCACATTCAGGCCCTTTTCGCTCTTAAGCACCGCTGGGGCGTTTTCATAATAGACATTAGCAAACTCCCTTAAAGGCACATAGCTAGAGGGGGTTTTGATATAGAGGTTTTGCAGGGCTTCTATATTGTTGCGCTGTGTGTCTTTGAGCCGCACAGAGATCGGGTAACTCTCCACACCATCAATCAAGGTTGTGATGTTCGCCCCCCCCATGCCAAAACTCACCATGTTTAAAACCGCCTCTTTGGTGAGGTTGTATTGCGCTAGTTTTTCGGGGCGTAGATCCACATTTAAGTAATAGCCATTGTTGGACTTTTCAGCAAAGACGGACAGACTTTGGGGTAAAGTCTTTAATTTCTGTTCCATTTTGATCGCCAACTCTTGGAGCAAATAGGGGTCTTTGCCATAAAGTTTAATGCCAAGGGGGGTGCGAATCCCCGTTAAGAGCATGTCAATACGCCCTCTAATGGGGTAGGTCCAAGAGTTCACCAAGCCCTTGAGTTGTAAGGTTTTTTCTAATTGATCCCTGAGTTTTTTATAAGTCATGCCCGGCCGCCACTGAGATTTGGGCTTGAGCTCAATGTAGGTTTCTAGCATGGACAAGGCAGCGCTGTCTGTACTGCTGTTGGCGCGCCCGGCCTTGCCAAAGACTTGTTTGACTTCAGGGATCGCCTTGATGTGCTTGTTGGTTTCTTCTAAATACTTCTTAGCCGTGTCTATGCCCACAGCGTTGGTCGTTACGGGCATATACATCACCACGCCCTCATTGATGGCGGGGATAAACTCCCAGTTGAGTCTTTTATACACGAAGTAAAGCCCTCCCAATCCCACCACGCTAAGGGCCAAGAACACCCACCTAAAGCGCAAAACAAAGGTCAAACACACCCCATAAACCTTGATGAAAAAGGCGTTGATGGGGTTTTTGGATTCCTCGATGATTTTGCCCTTGATGAAAAAGAGCATCAAAATCGGCACGACACTGATGGAAAGCAGAGCCCCCACAAGCATGGCAAAAGTCTTGGTGTAAGCTAGGGGCGAGAAGAGGCGTTTTTCTTGCCCACTCAAGTCAAAAATAGGCAAGAAAGACACCACAATGATCATGAGAGCAAAGAAAATCGCCGGGCCCACTTGCTTCACCCCAGCGATGATCGCCTCTTGGCGTTCTTGGTCGTTCTCTATGTTGGCGTGGCTTAGGTGTTTGTGGGCGTTTTCCACCATCACAATCGCCGCGTCCACCATCGCCCCGATGGCAATGGCAATCCCCCCTAAACTCATGATGCTCGCCTCAATGTTGAAAAAGTGCATCAGCAAGAAGCTTAGGCACACGCAAAGGGGTAAAGTGATGATAACCACTAAGGCACTTCTAAAGTGCAGGAGAAAGAGCGCGATCACCACTAGCACAATCACACTCTCTTCTATCAAGGTGTGTATGAGATTGTCCACGCCCTTTTCAATCAGCTCGCTTCTGTCATAAACGGGCACGATTTTCACATCGGGGTTGCCCTCTTGCAAGCGGGCAATCTTGGCTTTAATGCGTTCTAAAATGCGGTAGGTGTCGGCGTGGTAGCGCACCATCACAATCCCGCCCACGACCTCTTGCTTGCCATTCAAGTTTGCCACTGAGCGGCGGGGTTTGGGGGTTAAATTCAGCGTGGCGACATCTTTAAGCTTAATGGGGGTGAGATTGGGGGTTTTGAGTACGATTTCGCCCAAATCTTTTAAGCTCTTGGTGTAGCCTTGCGCATGGATGATTTTCTCAAACCCATTTTCTAGGATAATCCCTCCGCCCGTGTCCTCGTTGGATTTTTTAATGGCATTCACCACATCTTGTACGCTTAGATCGTATTTGACGAGTGCATCGTTGTCTAGGGTAACTTCATAGTTTTTCTCAAAGCCGCCCACGCTCGCCACTTCGCTCACCCCATCCACACCCAAAAGCGCATAGCGGTAGTAAAAATCTTGCAAAGTCTTTAACTCGGCTAGGCTCTTGGTTTTGCTCACCAAAGCGTATTGATAAGCCCAGCCAATGGAGGTCGAGTCGCTGCCCATCTCCACTTTCACGCCAGCGGGCAACTTCACCCGTGCCATCTGTTCACTCACTCGATCGCGGGCAAAATACAAATCCACACCATCTTTAAAAATGATGTACACCAGCCCCGTTTCATAGCTAGAGATTCCTCGCACGGTGTCGATGTCGGCAATCCCCATGAAGTTTGCCACTAAGGGATAGACCGCCTGTTCTTGCACCACCTGCGGGCTTTGATTGGGGTAGCTCACCTGCACCACCACCTGCGTGGGCGAGAGATCAGGCAGAGCGTCTAACCGGGTGTTTTGGATCGCCCATAAAGAGATCAAAAAAAGCAAGAAAGTGCCCATCAAAACGATCAATTTATTTTTCAGGCAGAGCGAGATGATCGCGTTAATCATCACTCATCTCCATTGTTGATCGCATCGGCATCTAAAATAAAGAGCGCGTTTTTGGCGACCTCATCGCCGGCTTTGAGTCCCTCTAGGACTTGGTAACTCCCATCACTCAAGCGCTTGGCCTTAATGGGGGTGAAGTCAAAGGAGTCGTCGTCTTTTTTAAACACGATCGCTTGCCCGTTTTTGATCAACACCGCCTCTTTAGGCAAGATGAGTATTTTTTGGGCGGGCTGATAAATGGTAACTTTGGCGAACATATTAGGGAAAAAAAGTTGCTTGGGGTTTTTCAAAATGAAGCGGGCCTCAAGCATTTTATCTTGTGCGCCCACAAGGGGGTTGATGTTGGCAAACTCCAAGCTAAACACCCCCGGCACGCCCTCGATCTTGATCTGTGCCTTAGACAAGTGGCGCACGAAGTCCAAATCCTCTTGATTGACCCTAACCAGCACATACAACGCCTTCAAGTCAACGATCTGAAACACCACCGCTCCGCTTTTGATAAACCCCCCCTCATTGACATTTTTGGCAAAAACCACCCCACTAAAGGGGCTTAGCATTTCCACGCTATTTTGCACCTTTTTGGTCTGCATGATTTTAGCGATCTGCGCAGATCCCACGCCTAGTAAGCGCAATTTCTCCTGCATTTGGGCGACTTGGCGGTTGAAGTGCAGGGAGGAAAGCAACTCGCTTTGCACCGAGATCAGCGCAGGGGAGTAAATGCTAAAGAGTTTATCCCCTGCTTTCACACTTTGGTAGGTGCGATTCACATAGAGTTTTTCCACAAAGCCATCAAAGCGCAAATTGTAGGTGTAGGTCTTGCGCTCATCGGCTTGCAAAGTGGCGTAATACTGCCTAAAGGGGGCGAACTCTTTAAGTTGTACCGCCACACTCCCCACCGCCTGCACCTGCACTAAACTCAATAAAAGCCCAAAAATCCACTTTTTCATTTCAGCCCTTTGAGGTTTTCTAGCGCAAGGTAGGTTGTGGCTAAGATGCTTTTGGTTTCTAATTGCAGTAATTTTGTGTTGATGGTGTCGTTGAAGGCGTTGTAATAGCTGTTGTAATCGCCCTGCGATGAAGGCAGATTGTCTTTATAGATTTTCACAATGTGCTCGCTGGCCTGCAGGATTTGGTCAATGTTGCTGAGGTTCTTTTGCAGTTGTGTGAGTTTTTTAATCAATTTACGGGCGTTGTGTTGCACGCTGTTTTTGGTATTCTCTAGAGCGTTTAGAGCGGCCAAATGCTCTTGTTTGCGTTGCTGCAAAGTGTTGCTTTGTTTGCCATAGAGAGGCAGAGGGATTGCCACTCCGATGGTGAACATGTCAAAGATTTTAGAACGGAAGAGGTAGTTGGCGGTTACATTGATGTCTTCTAAAAAGCTTTTCTTGGCTAGGGTGATGTTTTTTAAAGCTTGGCTGTCTTGCAAACTTGCGATTTTAATCGTGCGGTTTGTCTCCATGATTTCCTTCATTTCATGCTCGGGCTTGAACGCCACGGGGCTAGGCGCAAGGCTTAAAAGTTCGCTTTGGTTAAAGGTCAGCTCGCTGATGTTGATTTTATTGTCGGCTAGGGTGTCTTGCAAGTCGTTTTGCTTGATTTCCCATTGCGCTTTGATGACCTCTAGTTTGGCGATGGCGATTTGATCGGGGCTGCTGGAGTGCTCGGCTCTATAAAGCAAATTTTCTAAATTGCTTAAAGCGTCTTTAAGCAAAGCGAGTTTTTGGGTGTTTTTATAGACATTGACGGCGTTGGTCAAAATATTGATGGCAATTTGTTGCTTGAGTTGTTCTAATTCTAAAATCTTTTTTTGGCGCTCGATCTGCACCACTTGCTTTTGCGTGTGTCTTTTGCCGGTGACATCAAACTTTTGGCTAAGCCCTACACTGATGCTTTGCATGAAGCTGGAGTCTAAGATGAAAAAGTTATTGACATCGGCGTTGTTGTAGCCCACATACAAGATGGGGTTATCCCAACGACTCACCGCCTGCGCCTGCGCCTGTAGGCTGTCTATCTGTGCTTGTAAACTTGCGATTTTAGCGTTTTTAACCAAGTATTTTGTATACACCACCTGCAAGTTTAAAGGGCCTGCTTGCAGAGCGAGCGTGACAAAGATCAGACCAAGCACAAGCGCACGCATTTAAATATCCACGCTGCTTTTGCCTTTGTAAACATGCCCATCTTTGCTCTTGATCTCCACTTTGATTTGCCAAGTCCCGTTCATGGGTAGGTTCACAGAGCCTTCATACACCCCATCTTTTTCCTCCAACTTTGCGCTTTCGTGCATCGCGGGCATGCCCGGCATTTCAGGCATGAAGAACTTGACTTTCACCTGCGCGCCTTTGATCGCCTTGCCGTGCAAGGTGGGGGCAATGCTGAACTTGTTGTTCCCATTGATAAACTTATTTGAAGACTTTAAAGAGATGTCGGTCTCGCTGGCTTTAAACTTCAGTTCATAAGCGTTTAGGCTAAAGGCCAAAGCTCCTGCTAGAAAAATGAGAGCGGATTTTTTCATGGTTTCTCCTTGATTGAAATGCCCCAATTCTAGGCAAAGATTGTGTAAAAATTGTGTAAAAATGTGTTAAAGTTTGGGAAATTTTTTAAAAGGAAGCGCATGCATTATAGAGTAGAACATGACACCATGGGCGAGGTCAAAGTAGAGGACAACAAATACTGGGGCGCGCAAACCCAAAGGAGTTTTGAGAACTTCAAAATCGGGGTGGAGAAAATGCCCCCTGAACTGATCAATGCCTTTGCCAAACTCAAACGCTCTTTAGCCAAGGTCAACCAAGACTTAGGCAAGCTAGACACGAAAAAAGCGGGCGCGATCATGCAGGCTTGTGAAGACATTTTAGCCGGCAAGTTAGAGGGCATGTTCCCTTTAGCCATTTGGCAAACCGGCAGCGGGACACAAACCAACATGAACATGAACGAAGTCATCGCCAACAGAGCGACTGAGATTTTAGGGGCAGACTTTAGAAAAGAAAAATTAGTCCACCCCAATGACCATGTGAACATGTCCCAAAGCTCGAACGACACCTTCCCCACGGCCATGCACATTGTGGCGGTGTTGGAACTGACCGGCACGCTCTTGCCCGCGCTAGACACCTTGCACGCCACCTTGCATGCCAAAAGTGAAGCATTTAAGGACATCATCAAAATCGGGCGCACCCATCTACAAGACGCCACCCCTTTAACTTTGGGCCAAGAGTTTAGTGGCTATGCGAGCATGCTAGAGCACTCTAGGGTGCAGATTTTAGAGAGTTTAGAGGGCTTAAGGGAGCTTGCCATCGGGGGCACAGCGGTAGGCACAGGCCTTAACGCCCACCCGCAGTTGTCCCAAAAGGTCGCCGAAGAGCTCACCCACTTTACAGGGCAAGCGTTTAAAAGCGCGCCCAACAAATTCCACGCCTTAACCAGCCACGATGCCATCACTTTCGCCCACGGCGCGTTAAAAGGATTGGCGGCAAACTTAATGAAAATCGCCAACGACATTCGATGGCTTGCCAGCGGTCCACGCTGTGGTTTGGGTGAATTACACATTCCCGAAAATGAACCGGGCAGTTCTATTATGCCGGGCAAAGTCAACCCCACCCAATGCGAAGCCTTGACCATGGTTGCCGTACAAGTGATGGGCAATGATGTGGCGATCGGCTTTGCCGCTTCACAGGGCAATTTTGAGCTCAATGTTTTTAAACCTGTCATCATCTACAACTTCTTGCAAAGCGTGAAACTCCTAGCCGATGGGATGTTGAGCTTCAACGAACATTGCGCCAGCGGCATTGAGCCCAACAAGGACAAGATCGACTACTATTTGCACCACTCTTTAATGCTCGTTACCGCTTTAAACCCACACATCGGCTATGAAAATGCCGCCAAAGTCGCCAAAAACGCCCATAAAAAGGGCATCAGCCTTAAAGAATCTGCCCTAGAACTCGGGCTTTTGAGTGAAAAAGACTTTGACGCATGGGTCGTCCCCGCCCACATGATTGCCCCAAAGGCGTAGAGGACTTGGCCTTTAAGCCCTTGCAAGTGCTGACAAGGGCAAGAACACAACCAAAAGCTCTGTTTTGGCAATTCAAAAACAGCGCGGCGTGCTTTGAAAAACCTAAAAGAGTCGCTCAAGTCTCGTTTTTAAGGAGATGGTGTGGCTGTTAAAACCTCATTAAACTCCAATCTAAAGCGATCCGCCTTAAAGTCATCTTGTTTAATCGCCTCTTGGCCTTCTGGACTTTTAAAGTATTGGTTTAAGAGTAGAAAATAAGCGTTTTTATGGATTCCCATCAAACCGGGCTGGTAGTAGGGAAAACTTGTAGGATCAAGCACCCACTGAGCAGCCTTATCATAGGCCTTAAAGAGCTTTTGCGCCGCAGAGGTGTGCCATAAATCAAAGCCGTTTTCGGCGAGCAGTTGCCCGGCCACACTGATGGGAGTGAGGGCAAAATGGGTGTAGGCAATGCCCTTGATGCCCTTAGTCGGACCGCCATTGTAGTTGGCCGTGTTGCTGCGCACAATCTCTTTAGCCATCACACCATTGTCATCGATGGCGTTTAAAAGCCAGCCCTGCCATTGATGTGCCATTTTTAGCAAGAGGGCGTGGTCGTTTAGCACCAGCGCACCGCTCACAACAAAAAGCACGCTCCACGCTCCGATGTTATTGTCTTTGTTGAGGCGTGCATACTCTAGCATGCGGCGCACAAAGTGCTCAAAGGCGGGGCTAGGAAACTTAGTGCGGATAAAAAGATAGGCCATGTCCATGTAGGGCATGGTGAAGTTGATGAGGTTTGTCGCTTCTTTAGAGTCCACACCCTTAAGGTTTTGCGCCCATTGATTCAAAATCTCTCTAGCCCTCTTGGCGTATATCGTTTTGCCACTTGTATGAAAACCCAAAGCCAAATCATAGGCCAAGTTAGCCGATCGCTTAAACTCTTTAGTGCAAAAATCCGCCTTTCTTTCGCCCGTTTCTGTGTAGTGAGGCAAAGTGTCGAGCTCTGGGCAGGTTTGGATTTGCTTTTTTAGTTTTCTTTTCAAATGGATTGCATGCTCCAAATCGTGGGCGTAAAAGCCTTTAAAAATAGAGGGTGTGGCTGAAAGCGTGCTCAAGACACACAGCCCCAAAAGCATGGTTTTTTTCATCGCATACCTTTTAAAATGACCACTTTAACCCCAGCGCCCCTTCTCTATATTAAGCGATCTCTTTTAATGGGGCAACCCCAACCTTGCAGGACACAATGCCGCACCGCTTTGGGTTTGGTTTTTATCCCCATAAGTGCTTGTGGCACTTTTGACTTTGTTTAGCACCACACCATCGCCCTCAATCGCTAAAAGTCTACAATCGCAAAAACCCCATTGAAGGCAAAAATGACTCCATAAACGAGTTTGATGCCCTGTTCTATCAGCTCTTTAGTGCGCTCAAAGCACGCCCTCCAACTGCCCCTCTCCTTGCCCCACTGCGTCTTTTTTAAAAACTCTTGATCGGGTTGGAGTGTGTCTTTTTGTGTTCTCTAGCCAAAGGGTTTTGAGGCACTGCACACCCCTTAGAAATTTGGATTTGGATAGGCGTACACGGAGATCCTTGATCACAACGGCCGATTCTAAGCTGTTTATTTAAACAAAAAATAAATCCAGCGCATTGGGGCATTGTTGCAAAAAATAGGGGTTGAACCGTGCTCAAGCCTCAAGTTTTGTCTAGAGTGTTACCACTTTACTGCCTTTGAGGGGTTTAAAGTGAGGGTTTTAGAGTTTATTAATTTTTGGGGATGAAACTGCGCTATGCTGTGAATCTAGTTCGCTTGAAAGGATTTTTATGAAAAAAAGCGTGTTGCTTTTTGGTTTATCTTTAAGTCTGCTTGGGGCTTCGGGGGCTGAGAATTGGGGCTATGAAAACCACACAGGAGCTAAACACTGGGATAAGTTACACAGAGATTATGCGGTCTGCAAGGCTGGTAAAACCCAATCGCCCTTCAACATCGAGCATTACTACCACTCCCCCGACAAAGAAGATTTTAGCTTTGATTACAAAAGTACGGTGCCCACTTCGATTGAGTATTCCCACTACACTTTTGTGGCCAAGTTTGCCCACCCTAGCGATTCTGTAACTTATAGGGATCACGAGTACCAGTTGGTGAATTTACACTTCCATATCCCCATGGAATTTGCCATCCATGGCAAACGCCAGCCCTTGAGCATGCACTTGGTCCACAAGGATGCCCAAGGGCGTTTATTGGTGGTGGGGATTGGGTTTACAATTGGACATAAAAACCCCTTTTTAACGCCTCTCTTAAACGCCTATAAATACAAGACATCCCCAAAACCTTTGGTTTTAAACAAGCTCTTGCCAGACACGATCCACTACTACCACTTCAACGGCTCGCTCACCACCCCACCCTGCACAGAGGGCGTTACATGGTTTGTTCTTGAAGAAACCCTAAGCCTCTCGCCCCAACAATTTGAAGACATTAAAAAAATCATGCACAACAAGTCTAACCAACGCCCCCTGCAAAAGGATTATAACCGCGTGATTGTCAAAAGTTCCGCCACGCTCAGAGAGCATTGAGGTCTAAAACCGCCTTTTTAAGTTCAAGGGGGTTTAAAAAACGGGCGTTTTTAAATGTTTTGTTGAAGGTTGTTTGGCGTTTGGCAAGTTGGCAGGTGTGGGTGGTGATCAAGACTTCTAATTCGTTATAGTCAATCTCGTGATTGAGATGTTGCAAGCACTCTTTAGGGCCTATCGCTTTAAAAGGTTGGCAATGTGTGCCGTATTTTTGGGCTAGGGTGTCAATCTCTTGCACCATGCCCAGCTTGAGCATGTGCTGTGTGCGCTTGGCAATTTGGGCGTGCAAAGTGGGCTTGTCTAGCGTTAGAGCAAAAATTTCGATGGGGTGGTTAAAGGGTTTTTTGGGGTGCTTTTGAAAATAAAGGCTTGGGGGAGTGTTGGTGGCAAAATAGAGTTTGAGCCCTTGTGTGGTGCGGTAGGGGTCTGTGGCTGTGTGGGCGTAAGTGGGGTCTATTTTAGCCAAAAAGGCGTGGGGGTCTTTTAAGGCATTGATTTTTTCTAAAATCTCTAGCTCTTGTTCTGTTGTGAGTGTGGGCTGTGGGCTTAAGCCCTCAATCACGGATTTTAAATAAAACCCACTCCCCCCCACGATCAAGACATTTTCGTGTTCCAACATAGCCCGCTCAAGCTCAGCTTTAAAAACCTGGGCGTTGTTTTTTTGGGGGATGTCTAAGACATCCACGCCATAGTGTGGTACTTGCGCTAACTCTTGTGGGCTGGGCTTTGCGCTTGCGATGTCTAGCTCTTTATAGACACTCAGCGAATCTAAGGACACAATGGGAGCACTCAAGGCTAGCGCAAGTTCAAGTCCTAATGCGCTTTTCCCGCTCCCACTAGGACCGATGATGGCGATTAAACTCAATGCGGTTTGTTGTAGGTTTTTAAAAACCCGTCTAGATCAAAGTGGTCTCTATAACTTTGGGTGAAAAGGTGGATCATGATGTCGCCTAAATCTATGATGATCCACTCTTCATTGCTCTCATCTGTGGCGTAAAACTCTTCGCCTAGAGGTTTGAGCGTGGTTTTTAAATGATCGAGCAAAGATAGGGCGTGTTTGCTGGCTAGGGTGGTGGCGATCACCACATGTGCGGTGATGTAGTCTTGCTCTCTTAAGTCAAAGGTGGTGATGTTTTCCGCCTTTTTTTCCTCGAGCAGGGCAACGATTCTAGCAATTCTTGGCATGGTTCTCCTTAAAGGTTGTCAACACCCCGCTTTGCACTAGGGGGCAGGTGGGGGGATTTGGTGTTTTGCGAGCAGGGCCTGATCTGTGTAGATGAAATGGGGCATTTGATGTTCTCAAGAGATAAAAACGAGTGGTTGAAACTCGGAGGCGTGTCTAGGGGGTAGCCCTGTCGTTGTACCAAAATAAAATGCGCCAGCTGTGTGAGTTCGTCATAGCCCTCCCAGTCTTTTAAACCCGCCACATTGTCTGTGCCCATGATAAAGTAGAGTTTTTGGGGGTGGTAGGTTTGGTTAAAGTGGCGCACGCTCTCAATGGTCGGCACGGGGCGCTTTTGCTGTGTCTCGTAGTCGCTAACGATGACCTTGTCCATGCCCCTTAAGAGTTCTTGCATCCACAGCAGGCGTTGCTCTGGGGTGAAAGCAGGGGGGGTTTTAAAGGGGTTTTGGTGGGCGACTAGGATGAAAAACTTGTCTAGGGCAAAGCTCGCTAGGGTTTGGTAAATCACTTCTAAATGGGCGACGTGCGGGGGGTCAAAGCTGCCCCCATAAAGCGCAATGGTGGGCTTAGGTGTTAGACTCAAAACTCGATGCTTTGGTGAGCTTGGAAAACTTCACGCCCTTAAGCCCCCCGATTTCTAGGTGCAGGTGCATGATGTCGGCGGGCTTGCCCTTTAAGATGATGGTTTCTAGGCAGTTGTGGGCGTTTAGATGGACATGCGTGGTACATAAAATGCTGATGTGGCTCTCGTGCTGTATGTCGATCATGCGCTGGTTGAGCTCCCTCTGGTGGTGGTCGTAAATGAGCACCACCACCGCCACAATCAAGCCACAATTATCCTCCGCGTCCGCCCGACTCCAGCTGTCCTCCACTAAACGCTCTCGTATCATGTCCCGTACCAGTTCAGAGCGGGACGAATAGCCGTTTTTAATGATGCGGTTGTCTAGCTCATCTAAAAGATTTTGTTGTAAGGACACCGAAAACCTAATGATGGCATCTTCTTTGTTTTCCATTGCACTCCCTAAAAAGTGCCATTTTAGCGCATTTGGGCAGATTTATCAAGTTTGATAAATCCCCACAGCCCCAAGGAAATTAGCACCATACAAAAGCTCAAAATCTGCCCCATGCTCAAATGCCCCACATAGTAACCCAGCTGTGCATCCGCCTCTCTAAAATACTCTGCCACAAACCGCGCACACGCATAAGAAAAGCCATACACCACCATGAGCATGCCATGCGCCTTGGTGTAACGCCTTGCCACGCAAATCACGACAAACACGCAAAGACCTTCCAAAAACGCCTCTATGAGCTGGCTAGGGTAGCGTAACACCCCATTCACCAAAATGCCTATTTTCTCCCCGAAAAGATCGCCCTGTGGCACCACCCGCCCAAACAGCTCTTGGTTTAAGAAGTTGCCGATCCGCCCAAAGACATAGGCTAAAGGCAAACTCACGGCGATCAAGTCCAAATACACCAAGAAATTTTGCTTTTTCACCTTGCTAAAGACCCACGAAGCCACCAAAAAGCCCACAAGCCCGCCGTGATAGCTCATGCCCCTAATGCCGATAAACTGCCCCTCGTAAAAGGGGTTGAAGATTTGCCACGGGGCTTTGAGATAATAAAGCGTGTTTGGGTCGTAAATGAGAATATAGCCCAGCCTTGCGCCCAAAACCACCCCCACCTCAGCGTATAAAAAATAACTCTCAAAATGGGCTTGGCTGATGGGAAAGCGTTTAGGGTCTGTCTTCAACGCCCTCTTGGCTAGAAAAAAGGCGATTAAAAGGGCACTCACATAGGCAAGCCCATACCAATGCACGGGAATGCCAAAGAGAGTAAAAGCGATGGGGGTAAAATGGCTATAAATCGTGTTCCAGTAACTCACAAAAATCCTTGAAGTAAGGGGGTAGGGGGGCTTGGAATTGATGCCCGAGCAACTCTAATTTAAAAGCGTGTAAGAAAAAATGCTTATGGGGCTTTGCCCCGTAGAAAATGTCGCCCACAATGGGGTGCTTGATATGGCTTAAATGTGCCCTAATTTGGTGTGTTACCCCCGTTTCAATCACCACTTTGGCTAAGGTCGTCTGCTTAAAGCTCTTAAGGGGGGTGATGTGCGTTATCGCCCTCTTGCCCTTGCTATGCACAAACGCTTTGACAAAACCCTTTTTATCCTCTGTGTGGCTTTTTTGTACGCTTAAGGGCTGTGTTAAAGTCAAGGGCTTGTCTAGCACCCCTTGCACCAAAGCAAGATACTCTTTATAGACTTGGCGTTCTTTAAACGCCTCTAGGGCTTCTTGGTAAAACGCGCCTAAAGCTAGCAAGAGTACCCCGCTTGTGCTTTGGTCCAAGCGGTGGCAAAGCTGGTAGGGCTTGTGGGTGCGCTCTAGCTCAAAGCTCGACACATTGGGGGCTTTATCTAGGGCTAAAAACTTAGCCCCTTTAGCTAAAACCCCACTCTTGCACTCCAGCACACTTAAAAAGGCGTGCGGGTCTATCAACTCTCTAGCCAGCTTGAGCCTTTGCCCCTTTAAGCTCACCAGCCCCCGATCGATCAGCCTTTTAGCCTCTTTGTGCGAAATTTGGCACTGCTTTGCCAAAACCTTATACGCCTGCAACATGGATTGCCTCCACTAAAGTTTGTAATTCTTGGTTTTGGGTGTTGATTTTACTTGTTTTGAGCGTGGCGTGCTTGGCTAAAGTTTGGGCGAGCGCGTCTCCTTGCACCAAATAGAAATTTTGCACACAGGCAAACAACGCCTCTTGGTTAAAAATATGCGTCCCACTAATGAGCTTAACCCCAAAATAGGCGGGCTCTAGGGGGTTGTGTCCGCCAATGGGGGCAAACGCCCCCCCTAAAATGACAATGTCGGCGATCGCATAAAAATTAACCAGCTCCCCCAGCGTGTCTATCAAAAGCACTTTACTATCCCACTTCAAGCCCTTAGAGAAACAGCTAAAATCCCCTTGGAGTGTGGGGTGTTTTTCTAGGTAGTTTTGCACCTCTTTAAAGCGCTCAGGGTGGCGGGGGACTAAGATGAGTTGTGCCGGCTCTTGTAGCCTCAAAAACGCCTCTAAAATCAACGCTTCTTCGCTCGGGTGGGTGCTTGCCCCCACAATGCTTAAGTGTTTGAGTTTGGGGTGGTTCTTGGTGCAAAGGGGGGGGTTGAATAATTTGGTGTGGGGAAAAACGCAAAGCGTTTTTGCCCCTAAGCTTTCTAACCTCTCTTTATCGAGCACACTTTGGGCATAGATAAAATCAATCTGTTTAAAAAGGGCAGTGTAAAAGGGTTTTAGGCGTTGATACTTGGGGTAAGAGCGGCGAGAAATGCGGGCGTTGATTAAAAAAGTCTTTGCCCCCACAGACTTAGCCAGCGCAAAGAGATGAAACCACAGCTCCGCCTCTGTAACGACAAGGGCTTTTAACTCGCTCAAGTCTTGACGCCACAAGAACAAAAGGGTTTCAAAGAGCAGAAAACGCACTTGGAGTTTGGGGTGGGTCTTGGCTAATTTTTTGGCGTGGTTATAGCCCGTCTGTGTGGTTGTACTTAAAAGCGTGGGCGTGTCTTTAAAGGCGTTTAGCAAGCACTCCAAAGATTTCACTTCGCCTAAAGAGCAAGCGTGCAACCACAAGCGGGGCTTAAACTCAAGGGCATGCCTTTTGGCAAAAAAGCGCCCTTTCAAAGAATGGCGGTACTTCGCCTTGAGGCTAAAAAGGGCTAAAAAGGGCGTGGCACAAAGGTGCGCTAAGGCCAAAAGCACTAAATACACAAACTTGAAAAAAGCCAAACCTTAGGCGGATTGTGCGGTGTCTATGTATAAAATCCGCCCACAATGCGGACAAGTCAAAATGTCGCTGCTGCTCAAAACCTCCGCATAGGTGCGGTCGTTGATGCGGATAAAGCACCCCCCACAGGCTTGCTTTTTCACGCTCACCACGCAGGTGTTGCCCGCCCAGCGGCGGATTTTCTCATAGAAGGCGATGAGCTTATGGTCCATTTTCAAGGTCAAATCTTGTTTTTCTTGAAAAATGGCTTGTTGTTTTTCCTTGATTTGGGCGGTGTCTGCCTCCACCTTTTCCTCTAAAGCGGCGATCTCTTGCGTTAAACTCTCCAGCGTACTTTGCAATTCCTCTTGCAATTTGCTTTTATGCGCGCTTTCATTTTGTAGGCGCTCAATCTCTTTGTTGGCTTGGTTCGCCCGCTCTTTGGTGATGTCCTCTTCAATGCCTAGAGAGCGTAGCTCCCGCTCGCTCTTCACTTGAGAAATCTTTTTTTGGATGCCATCGACTTTGGCGTTCGTTTCGTGCAAAGCTTGCTCGTTCTTTTGGATTTGTAGGTGCAAGCTCGCCTTTTCTTCCTCAAGGAGGGTGTATTCTGCCTGCTTTTTCTGTCTTGTGGCTAGGGCTTTGTTTAAGTCGGCTCTCTTTGCCTTAATCAAAGGCTCTAGGGCTTCGATGTCTTTATCTAACTTGGCAATTTGGATCAACTGCACTAAGTGGGCGTTCATGTCAAACCTTAAGCATAAATGGATTTTTACAATCGAGTAGTTTAACACACTTTACTTGAGATTGCAAAATGTAGGGCTCTAGCAAGCCTTTCAGCAAGGGCACAAAAAACTTTTCACTCTCATAATGGGGGACTTCTACAAGCGAAACCCCCACACTCAAAGCCTGCATGGCATCGTGGTGCTTGATGTCGCCCGTGATTAAGCAAAGATTTTTAGGGACTTGCTTAAGCTCGTGTAAATATCCACAGCCCGCCCCACACACCACAGCCACACGCTCAATCGGGGTTTTAGCGTCTGCTAGACGCACATAGGGCAGGTTTAAACGCTCTTGCACTTGCGTGGCTAGGTGGTCCAAACTTGTAGGCGCGGTGTCTGCCACCAACGCCATGCCCTCTTCTTGGGTGTGGCTAAAGCCCAAAATTTTAGCAAAGTGGGGGTTTAAATGGGTCTTGTCAAAATTCGTGTGCAAAGCGATTAAGGCGCAAGATTTTTGTAGCAGCAAGGCGGCAATGTTGGCAGGATAAAGGCTTGGATTGAAGTTTTTAAAGGGTCTAAAAAATAGGGGGTGGTGGGTGAGCACCACGCTTTTAGGGGGCAACTCTTGAGCCAGCTCTAAAGTGATCTCTAGGGCGACGGCAATGTTTTCATACTCTGCGTTGTTACTGCCTAAATTCAGCCCACAATTATCCCAGCTCTCTTGCAAAGAAAAGGGGCTTAAGCCCTCTAAAAAGGCGACAAGCTCGTTTAGCTTAAGCATTGAGCCGTTTGAGCCGCTCGGGCTCTTGCTCTTTGTAAAGCAGGGCACAGGCTTTGGCAAGTTCTCTAATTTTTAAAATGCACTCTTGGCGTTTAGCCACCGATAGGGCTTTTCTGGCATCTAGGACATTGAAAAAATGGCTAGAGAGCATCACAAAGTCGTAAGCCACGAGGGGCAAACCCTGCTCTAAGCACCGCTTGGCTTCGGCTTGGTTGGCCTCAAAACTTGTTTGCAAAAAGTCCAAATTGGCATGCGTGAAATGGTAATGGCTAAACTCAACCTCGCCCTCCAAATGCACCTCTTTATAATACACGGGCTTGTTGTCTTTAAGCGTCCATACAATGTCGAGCACCGAATCGACTTGCTGGATATAAGTCGCTAACCTCTCCACGCCATAGGTGATCTCAATGGGCGTGGGGCTGCACGCGATCGAGCCCACTTGCTGGAAGTAGGTGAATTGCGTGATCTCCATGCCATCCAGCCACACCTCCCAGCCTAGCCCCCACGCCCCCAAAGTGGGCGACTCCCAATTGTCCTCCACAAAGCGGATGTCGTGCTTGGCAAAATCAATGCCTAAGGCCTGCAAACTTTGCAAATACAATTCTTGGATATTTAAGGGGCTCGGCTTGATTAAAACCTGAAATTGGTAGTAACTGCCTAAGCGGTTGGGGTTTTCTCCATACCGCCCGTCTGTGGGGCGGCGTGAGGGAGCGACATACGCCACGCTCCATGGGGTGGAGTCCAAACTTCTTAGCAAAGTGGCGGGGTGGAAGGTCCCCGCCCCCGCCGGGATGTCATAGGGCTGTAACAAGGTACAACCTTGCTTTGCCCAAAATTCTTGCAATTTTAATAAGATATTGGAAAAGGTCAGCATGGCGTTATCCTTAGCGTTTGATCAAAGCGGTCATGCTCTCTAGGGGGTTTTTGCCCTCTAAAAGCAGGTCTAATTCTTTGGCAATGGGGGCGTGGATGTTCTCCCTTGTGGCGATTTGCACGATGGCTTTTGTGGTTTTGATTCCCTCGGCGACTTCTTGCAATTCCTCAATGATCGTGGCTAGGGGTTTGCACTGCGCAAGCCCGATGCCCACCCTGTAATTTCTCGAGAGCAAAGAGTTTGCCGTCAAAAACAAATCCCCTGCCCCAGACAAGCCCAAAAAGGTTTCCATTTTGCCCCCAAAATGCACCCCAAAACGGCTCATTTCCACAAGCCCGCGCGAGAGCAAACTTGCCTTAGCCCCCTGCCCTAATTCTAGCCCATCGCACACCCCAGCGGCGATGGCGATGACATTTTTATACGCCCCGGCGATCTCTCCCCCCCTGATGTCGTCTTGGATATAAGAGCGGATGAAAGCGGGTAAACAGCCCGCATACACGCTTGCTAACTCGGGGTTTTGAGAGTGAATCGCCAACGCACAGGGCAAGCTGGCCACAATCTCTTTAGCAAAGCTGGGCCCGGCTAAAAAACAGACATTGTTGCTGTCTAAAAACTCTTTAACAATCCCACTCACAAAATGCCCCCCGATCTCAATCCCCTTAGCCGCGATCAAAACTTTAGAGTGGGCGGGTAGGTGCGCCTCTTCAAACCACGCCCTCAAATGCTGTACACTGATGGCAATGACAAATAAATCCGCCCCCAAAGCCTCTTGCAGGGCACATTGCGTGATCGGTTCATGCCCCTTGAGTACGAGGTCTTTGTTTAAGGGCATGAGTAGGGGCGTTAAATCTTGCCGTGAAACAATCTTAATGGAGTTTTTATGCCCCAGAGCAAAGGCCAACGCCCGCCCCCAAGCCCCCCACCAAAAATAGCAACCAGCATAGCCATCCTTTCATAAAACTTCTATTCTAGCATGTTCTAAGCTAGGGGCGTAGAGATCGCTCCCAGCGGGATTAAATAGATCGTGGCTTCCTTGTTTAGGTCGTGGATTTGCTTGGCTAAAATCTGCGCCCGCTCCTCCTCTAAGTAGAGTTTAAACAGCCCGTAGTCCTTGCGCCCGCTCACCTGCTCTTTTTCGCTTTTTAAAAGCGTGGAAGTGGCGTACTCAAAGCACTCCCCAAAGTAAAAATCTTCATGCCCATGGGCAAATAAGTGATCCACGATCATGTCCTTAATCGCTAAATCCGCGTAAATCTCCACTAAAACCATCATACCACTTTAATTTTTTTAGCTAAGAGCATAAACATCGGGGGCAGGAGCAAGAGCGTTAAAATGCTGGATGTGGCTAGTCCACCCAACACCACAATCGCCAAGGGCTTTTGCACCTCTGAGCCCACGCCATGCGAGAGAAGTAAGGGGATTAGCCCTAAACCTGCAATGCAAGCGGTCATCAACACGGGGCGCAAACGCCTTTTAGCCCCCACAAACACGACCTCATCCACGCTTTTGCCCTGCCTTAAGAGCTCCCTAAAATACCCCACCATCACCACGCCGTTTAAGACCGCGATCCCAAAGAGCGCGATGAAGCCCACACTCGCCGGCACCGAGATGTACTCGTGGCTGGCAAAAAGGGCGATGAGACCGCCCGTGATCGCAAAGGGCACATTTAACAAAATGAGCAGCGATAAGGGTACGCTTTTAAATGTGAAAAACAAAATAAAGAAAATCACCAAAATGCTTAAGGGGATCACGGTGGCTAGGCGTTTGTTCGCCCGCTCTTGGTTTTCAAACTGCCCGCCGTAGGTGATGTAGTAGTTGGGGGGCAGTTGCACCTTAGCCGCGATCTTCTCCCTAGCCTCTTGCACGAAACCGCCCAAATCCCGCCCCACGACATTGCTTCTCACCACGCTCACCCTCTTGCTATTTTCCCTCACAATCGCCACGGGGCCATCAACCTCTGCAATGTTGGCAATGGAAGTGATGGGCACGGCAAAGCCCCGATTAGAGGTCATCTCCAGGCTTTTGAGCAAGGTGGCGTTGGCGGCGATGTCCTTGTTTTGGCGGATAATGACCGGGGTGCGCGAGATGCCTGTAGGGATGTATTCCACCACAATGCCCTCTAGGGCGGATTTTAAGAACTTGGCAAACTCATCGCTGGTGATGCCGACATTTGCCATCGCATCCCGATCGGGCGTTACATACAGATAATTCACGCCCCTATTTAGGGTCGTAAACACCTCATCCGAGCCCTTGATGCTTTTAATCACTTCTACAATTTGGGCACTAAGGTCATTGAGCTTTTCGATGTCGTTGCCAAAGACCTTAATCGCCAAATCCCCCCGAACCCCTGTCAACATTTCCGACACACGCATTTCAATGGGCTGGGTGAAGGCGAAGTTGATCCCCTTGTAATCCGCTAAACTTGCCAAAATTTTATCCAACAACTCTTGCTTGGTTTTCACGCTCCATTGTTCTTTGGGGATGTAGGAGATGAACATGTCGGTGTGATTGAGCCCGTCTAAATCCAGCCCCAGCTCGTCTGAGCCCGTGCGCGCCACGATCATTTTCACCTCTTTGACATGCTCTTTGATGGTCTTTTCAATGCGTAAGATCAAGTCCTTAGATTGGTCGAGTGAGATGGAGGGCACCGTGTCCACACTTAAAACACTGCTGCCCTCATCTAAGTTTGGCATAAAAGTTTTACCCACAAAGGGGAAAAGGGACAGACTAGACCCTAAAAAAATGAGCGCACCGATGAGTGTGGTTTTGGGATTTTTGAGTGCAAATTGCAGGGCGGGGGTGTAAAGCCGGTGGAACAACCGCATTAAGGGGGTTTCTTTATGTGTCTGTACTTTTAACACCATGGAGCTGATCACGGGCACGACAGTGATCGCCAAGATCAAAGTCCCTAAGAGCGCAAAGACGATGCTGGTTGCCAAAGGTACGAACATTTTGCCCTCAATGCCTTCTAAGGACATGATGGGCACAAAGAACACAATGATGATGATGACCCCGCTCACCACAGACACGGCGATCTCTTTAGACGAGCGGTAAATGGCGTGTAACTTCGTGGTGCTTGTGTGGGTGCTTAATTTTTCAAAGCCGTTTTCCACCACCACCACCGCCGAGTCGATGAGCATACCTATAGCGATGATGAGCCCGCCCAAACTCATTAAATTTAGGGTCATGTGGTTGAGCTTGATGAGGATGAATGCCACGCTAAGGCTCAAGGGCAAGATCACACCCACCGCAATGCTTGCACGGAAATTGCCTAAGAACAAAAACAGCGTGATGATGATGAGCACGATGGCTTCAATCAAGGTTTTTGTAACGGTGTTGATCGCTTTCTTGGTGAATTCCGAGCGGTCGTAAAAGATGTGTGTGTGCACGCCGGCGGGCAGTAAGGGCTTGATTTCATTGTCTAGTTTGGCACGCACGGCCTTAATGATGGTGCTTGAGTTTGCCCCTTTGAGCGAAAGCACCAACCCCTCTGTGGTTTCATCGATCCCGTTTTTCGTAACAAAGCCCAGCCTTGTGCGTGAAGACACGATGACTTTAGCAAAATCCCTGATGTGTAAAAAGCCCTTTTTGGTGGAGATGGTGATGTCGCCGATCTCTTCAGGGGTCAGGGCGATGGTTTGGATTTTGACTAAATAGGTTTCGCCATCGCGATCCACGCGCCCTGCCCCGCTGTTGCTTAAATTTACTTTCAGTGTCTTTTCTAAATCGCTGATAGAAATGCCCAGCCTTGCCATGTCGTTGAAGTCGGGCACCACCACGAAGGCGCGGCTAAAACCCCCGATGGAGTTGACATCGGCGATCCCGGGAATGGTGCGCAGCATGGGCTTGATGAGAAAGTCTAATAATTGCCTTTTGTCCGTGTCGTCCAAATTGCCATCGATGGTGAACATCAAAATGTCGGATAAGGGGGTAACAATGGGCTCCATCCCCCCTTCTAAATCAGGAGACAAGTCTGGCAACACCAAAGAAAGTTTTTCATTCACAATGTTGCGGGCTAAATAAATGTCCATGCCATCGGCAAAGTCAATGGTGATGTCGCACACCGAGTATTTAGAAGTGCTCCGTAAAGACTTTTCGCCCTTTAAGCCCAGCAACTCTAACTCTAGGGGGCGGACAACATTGTTCTCCATTTCTTCGGGCGAACTGCCCGGCAGTTTTAAGACGATTTTTACCTGCGTGGGGGACATGTCGGGGAAGGCGTCTATGGGGGTGGTGAAAAAGCTGTAAAACCCAAAGAGCAAGAGCAAAAAGGCACAAATGATGACAATGATGCGCTGTCTTAGGGAAAACTCAATGAGAGAGGCTAGCATCACTCGTCCCCTAAATTATTGACAATGCCCTTTAAGCTCACCAACGCCCCCGTGGCGACTTTGGCATGCGGGTTGATATTTTCGCTGCTAATGACAAACACATGGTTGCGCTCTTCAATGACTTTCACGGGGGTGGGCATGAAGCCCTTCTTGGTGCGTACAAAGATCAAATAATCTTGGTCGTTTTTAATCACGGCATCGGAGGGGACGAGCAAGGAGTGCTTGGGTTTTGCGCCTTCAATATAGACATCGATCATTTCGCCCACATGGAAATTGCCCGCTTCAATACGGGCGGTGGCTAAAATGGTGTTGGAGCTTTTGTCTAACACCACGGAGATGCTCTGAATCGCCCCGATGGCATTGCCCATTTGGTCAAACACCTTTGAGCCCCGTCTGATGTAGCGCGAGAGGCTTACAGGCAATTTGATGCGGGCGATGAGGTCGTTGTTTTCAGAAATGCGGATATAGGTCGTGAAGGGCAAAATCTTTTCCCCCAGCACTTTGGGGGCAATGGAGAGGATTCCGCTATTGCGTGCGATGATGCGAAAGCCATACAACCCCAAAGGGTCTTTAGGGTCGATGCCAAAATTCGCAAAAGTGGTTTCCAGTTGACGCACTTTAAGGCTCATCTCTTGGCTGATCAAAAAGCTGTTTTGGTACTCCCTTTTGGCGATCACGCCTTGTTTGTAGAGCTCGTGATCTTTGGTGCTGACATCGAGGGCGACTTTTAATTTATTTTGGTTGTTTTGTAGCTCAAAGTAAAGATTGCTTAAATCAATGGAGCTGATCTCGCAGATGAGATCGCCCTTGTGTACAAACTCACCCTCATTCTTGTAAATCGCCACCACCGTGGCGTTAAAACTCAGGCTTTGGATCACCGTGTGTTTGAGATTGAAGTTGTTAAAATCAATGGAGGCGCTAAAGGGCAGACCCCGTGTGGCGAATTTTTGGTCCAAAGACACCACTTTCAGCCCCAAACCTTCAATTTGTTTAGGGGTCAGCGCAATTTCCTCATAGGCTTGGGCTTGCAACCCTAAGAACAAACACACAAAAATAATGAGCGTTTTCAATACACGCTCCCGATGTGCGTTAAGGTTTGCCCGAGCGTTTCTTCTAATAGGGCGGTGATGTTGACATATTCAATCCGTGCTTCAGCTAGAGCAATCAAAGCGTCCATGTAGGCGTTTTGGTAAAACAAGTATTCAAACAGCCCGATCTTTTGCGCTTCGTAAGCCACCCGTCCCATCTCCATGAGCTTGGCCTTGTTGTCGATCGCATCGATTTGGATTTGGATGTAGCGCTCTTTGGTTTGTAGTTGGTCCAAATAGGCAAGAGCGTTGATGTGGATGTTGCGCTTCATCACGACATTTTGGGCGCGTGTACCATTTTCTAGGGCTAAGTATTTGCGCTTTAGGTGGATGTTCTTGGGCGTTATGGGCAGAGGAATGTAAAACTCCATAGATAAATTTGTGGCGGAGTTGTAGCTCTCTGTACCCAAGCCAAATTCAAAGTTTTGGAAGATATTGCGGTTAGCTAGATTGGCATTGACTCGGTAATCTCTAGCGGTCAAATCCAGCACTTCTACATACAGCGAATGTTCTAAAACCCTATTCAAGGCTTGTTCACCCAAATGTACATATTCAAACTTCAGTTCGGGGATTTTGATTTGGTGTTCTTTATCCACAAAGCTCGAAAAGCGCGCGTTCTGCCCGATCGGATCGACAATGGCGAGCATGGTGTTTAGGGTGCGTTCTTGGTTGATGATGAGTGTTTCCATATTGATTTTGGCAAGTTTGGATTCTAAATAAGAGTTTTTAAAGTTGATGTAGTCTTTTTTGGACATGCTCCCTGCAGCGACTTTCTCCTTAGCGGCGTTGAGTTGGGAGTAAAAGATTTGTTCGCGCCGGGCGTAAATATTGTGTTTTTCAATGTTTAAGATGTAATTGAGATAAAGTCTTTTTGCCCCGATAAACGCCAAATTGCGACTCAGTTCATAACTCTTACGGTATTGCACATTTTTAATGGAAAGGCTGCGGGCTAAAAGACGGCTCACCCAAGGAAGCTTGGGTTTAATCATTAAAACCGTGCGGGGTTGGGGCTCGGCGATGCCCTGGTAGTTGCGCACGATGGAAGTTTCATTGGAGATGTAAGGAAAATCCCAAGAGTTTGTGGCCTTTTGGTCTTCTAAAAGGCTGATGAAGTTTGCCTTTTTTTGGATGAGCTCCATAGAATTGTGCTCAACCCGTTTAAAAAACTCGGCTAAAGTGAAACTACGCCCACTTAAGCTAGTGAGCAACAAGCCCCAAAACAATAAAATGAAGCGCATGCCCTACAATTCTTTGGCTTCTGCCATGTCCAAAAACGCAAGGTAAATCGCCATGAGTAAGCCTTTGCGGTTGTTTTGTATCTGTACATTTGGATCGTTGACAAAGACATGATCAAAGAACACTTCTAGGGGCTCTTTGAGGGCAAAAAGGGCGTGCAACTGCTCTAGGTGGCTTTTAAAGGGTGTGGCTTGTAAAGCCGTGTAGGCGTTGTAAAGAGCGTGTTCGCTTTCATGGGTGAAGAGCTTGGGGTTTGGGGCGGTGTCTAATTTACAATCTTGATGATCTTGCGTGATGTTGGCGACTCGTTTAAACACCGCCACAAAGTCTTTAGTCTGTGTGCCTTCTAAAAACGCCCCCAATGCCTGCACTTTTTGGGCGATTTGGCAGACTTCATACGCCCCCTTGCTTCGCGCGATGCCTGAGATCACGGCTTTGTAGATGTTGGGGCTGTAATTTGGCGTGTCTTCTAAAATGTGGCTCAGCCGTTCTAGGGCAAAATCTCTTAAAAGGGCGCAATCAAAGTTTTGGTAATTTTTGACGAGTTTTTCAAAGTCTGTTTGCAAGTCAAAGGGCAAGTTAAAATGCAGACAAATGCGCAAAAACGCATTGCACGCACGGCGCAAAGCAAAGGGGTCTTTGGAGCCGGTGGGGATTTTCCCCACGCTAAAGAGGGCGAGTAGGCTGTCTAATTTATGACTCAAACTCAGCAACGCACCTAAAAGCGTGGAGGGCAGGGGGGCGTTTTCGCTATTTGGAAGGTATTGCTCTTTAAGGGCGGTGCAAACGCTTTCGTCATAGCCCTTGGCTTTGGCGTAATAGGCCCCCATCACCCCTTGCAGTTCGGGGAACTCATAGACGACTTCGCTTAAAAGGTCGCATTTAGAGAGGCTGATGGCTTGCTCTAAGTCCTCTTGTAAATGTGGGGCGTATTTTTGCGCCAAAACTTGCCCGATGACCTGCTCTCTTTGGACCTTGTCAGCAAGAGTGCCTAAGCCCTGCATGAAAGCGATTTGGGCTAGGGCGTTAGGATTGGGGGCAAAGGGGGCCCTTAAATCGTTTTCATAAAAAAACATGGCATCGCTCAGGCGCGCCCTCAGTACCTTTTCATTGCCCGCCACAATGTCCTTAAAGTCGGTGGGGTTGTCTAGGGGGGTGTTGCCCACCACGACAAAGCCGGCGTGCAGTTTTCCGTCTTTGAAAGTGGCAAAGTAGCGTTGGTGTTCTTGCATGGAGGTCGTGGTGATTTCAGGAGGCAGGTGCAAGAACTTGGACTCAAAAGTGCCATAAAGCGCGGTGGGGTAGCTTGTGATCGCCACCACTTCGGCTAAAAGCTCTCCATCCACCTGCACCTTTAGCCCATGCTCTTGCTCTAGAGTGTGGATTTCTTTTAAAATTTTCACTTCTCTAGCTTTAGGGTCTAGAAGGACTTTGCCCTTTTCTAGGGTGTTAAAGTAGGTGTCGATGTCAGGGGTTTCGTGCCAGCCAAAGCCCATAGAAAAGTGCAATTTTGTGGCTTGTTTGGTGGTGCATAAAAAGGTTTCCTCGCACAGGGGTAGGGGGATTTTTTCACCGCCAAAGAGCACACAAATATTATGGATGGGGCGGATAAAGCGGGCTTTGACATTGCCCCATGCCATGCTCTTGCCAAAGTTTAAGCTTTGCAAGAAGTCAAAGATGAGCGAGTCTAAAAGGGGGGCTGTGGGTTTAGGCTCTGTTTGTACGCAGGCGTATAGGACTTCTTTATGGTTTTTAGTGGCGCTCTGCCACACGCTCGGTACTTTTAAATTTAACTTCTCATAAAACTTGCGCCCAATGGCATTTAGAGCGTTGTTGCTAACGCCCACAGACAAGGGTGGGCCAAAGTGCTCTTGTGTGCTTATGGATGTGTGCGTGGGGAAGTCTTTGGCGTGCAACACGAGCCTTGTGGGTGTGTAGCTAAACTCTGTGGGGGCACTTAAGCCTTGCGCACCTAAAAGGGCTTGCCACTTTTCTGACATGTGCGGGAACTCTTGCAAAAGGGGTTTTGCGGGCAACTCTTCTAACAAGATTTCAACGAGGAAGGCTTGGTTCAAGTAAGCTCCTGTGGCTTTAATCGGGTTTTATGGTGTTTCAAGGGTTACTTTCGCTACAATTATAACAAAAAGTGATTAAAAACTCTTAAGGGGTTTGTTATGCATTGTGCGCATCGGGCGGTTTTTAGAATTTTGCGGTCTTTTTCGTCGGCTTTTTTAGCTTTTCTTTGTTTATCTAACCCTTTAAGCGCAAACCACATTAAAAAGGCAACTCTAGCCGAGTGCATAGATCCCCGCCACTTTAACCCCGATCAAAAGCGCATCTTGGTCTATGCCTACCGCTACGGCTTCAAAGAAAATTTGGGTTACGAGTTGGCCGCCATTGCGTGGAAAGAATCTTGTGCGGGCATGTACCGCGTGGATTTTAACGACCCAAGTGCAGGCATTTACCACGCCTATATCCCCGGTGTGTTGAAGCTCTACAATGAGCGCGACACCCGTTTTATGCAAAGCGTGTATGGCGACTTGTTGATTAAAGACGAAAACTTCGCTTCAAAGGTCGCCCTAGACACCTTGATCAGTTGGAAGCGCACGCACAAGGGGGATTTAAAGGACATGATTAAATCCTACCGTAAGGGCTTGCGCTGGCAAAAAAATGAGCACATAAACCAAATCGCCAACGAGTATTACCAAGACATCGTGGCTAAAATCAAAACTTTGCAAGGCTTGATGCCCGCCCTAGAAAAAAGCGTGGATGAAGCCCAAGCACAGCCCCTACAAGCCGTTGTCAAACACGCACATGAACACGAGGAGAGTGCCCAAGCTTCAGCCCAACCTGAATTAGAACCCCAAATTGCTCCACCCTCCCTGCCTGCCCCAAAGCCCCACCACAGCACGCACCGCAAAACCACTAGCCACCACAGCACAAGCCGCCATAAAAGCACGAAAAGTACCCCAAAGCCCCACCACTCTGCGCCCAACCACGATGCATCTAAAAACAAAACCCACACGGGCAAGACCCCACAAAACAGCAAGGATGCCAATAAAATCATCCTCATGCAAGAAGCACCGGTGTTTTAAATGCAAAAGACCATCTTGATCATCACGGACGGGATCGGACATAACCCCAACGCGGAGGGCAACGCCTTTATGGCGGCCAAAAAACCCACCTACGATTGGCTCTTTAACCATGTCCCCCACAGTTTACTCAAGACACATGGTTTGAGTGTGGGGTTACCCGAAGAACAAATGGGTAACTCCGAAGTGGGGCACATGTGCATGGGGGCAGGGCGGGTGCTGTATCAAGATTTGGTGCGCATTTCTAAAGCGTTTGCTGAAGGGGCAATTGAGGACAACCCCGCCCTAAAGAGCATCGCCGAGCATGCCAAAGTGGTGCATGTCATCGGGCTGATGAGCGATGGGGGGGTGCACGCACACATCCAGCACTTCACCAGCATGGCCTTGATCTTAGAGAGGCTGGGTAAAAAGGTGTGGCTGCACCTCATCACCGATGGGCGCGACACTCTACCCCAAAGTGCCCTAGGCTATTTAGAGCACATCAACTCTATTTGCAATGAAAATATCCAGATCGCCAGCGTGTCGGGGCGTTTCTTTGCCATGGATCGGGACAAACGCTACGAGCGGTTGTTGAAAGCCTACAATTGCATGGTGCATGCTGAAAACAAAACAGACTTCACCCCAGAGCGCTACATTAAAGAGATGTATTTTCAAGGCATCAGCGATGAGTTCATCGAACCGACAAGCTTTGTCCATTATCCTGGCATGTTTGATGGCGAGGGGGTGGTCTGCATTAACTTTAGAAGCGATCGCATGCGCCAGCTTGCCCAAGCTTTAGGCAGGTGTGGGGACCTTGAGGGTTTTAAACCATCCCCCGAGCTTTACATCGTTACCATGACAAATTACAGCCCCGAGTTTGCCTACCCCGTGCTGTTTGAAAAACCCAACATCACCCACACCCTAGCCCAAGTGGTGGCTGAGGCGGGCTTGAGTCAAACCCACATCGCCGAAACCGAGAAATACGCCCATGTGAGCTTTTTCATCAATGGTGGCGTGGAAGAACCCTTTAAAAACGAAGAGCGGGTTTTGATCGAAAGCCCTAAAGTCAAGACCTACGACTTGTGCCCCGAGATGAGCGCCTTTGGCGTGGCGGATGCTGTCTGCGCGCACATGCAAAAGGGCAAGGATTTAATCATTGTCAATTTTGCCAATGGGGACATGGTCGGGCACACGGGCAATTTCAAGGCAGCCATGCTCGCTGTGGAGGCGGTGGATAAAGCCCTGGGGCAAATCGTGCAACTTGCCAAAGAGTTAGATTACGCTTTGTTGCTCACCAGCGACCATGGCAACTGTGAGCACATGCAAGAGGGTGAGCAGGTACTCACCAACCACACCACCTATGAGGTCTATTGTTTTGTGATGGGGCATGGGGTTAAACGCCTGAAAAACGGCGGGTTGAATAATGTCGCCGCCAGCGTGCTAAAACTCATGGGGCTTGCTGTGCCCAGCAGCATGGACCCGGCCCTATTTTAAAACCTCTTGCAAGTGTGCGAGATTTTCATAAAAACCCTTGTATCTCTCTTGTGCTTGCTCTAGCTTTAGAGGGATGAAATGCACTTTTTGCCCGGGCAACATTTGCGCTAAGGCAATGACACTCTCTTTAAGAAGTGTGGCGATTTTAGGATAGCCCCCCAAAGTCTGTCTATCTGCCATCAACACGATGGGTTGCCCGTTGTTTGGCACTTGCACGCTGCCTAGCACCAAAGGATTAGACACCAGCTCGGTTTGCAAACGCCGCTCTAACACTGCCCCTTCTAGGCAAATTCCCATGCGATCGGCCCTTGGACTGATGATGTAGGCGGAGTGGAAAAAGCGGCGCACACTCTGCAGGCTGAAATAATGGACTTCTGGACCTAAAAGGGCAGGCAGACTCGTTTCTTTGGCATAAAGGGGGCGGTGCTTTTGGGGCAAAAGGCGTTTTTTCTGTGGAGGGCTTGGGGCGATAAAGAGTTCATCGCCCTTTTGCAGTGCCCGCCCCAAAAAACCCCCGATTTTAGCACGCACATAAGTTGCCCTGCTGCCCTGCACTAAGGGCACTTGCACCCCCCCAGAAAAAGCCAAATACGCCCGAGCCCCATCAACAAGCCGTCCAAATTCTAAAATGTCGCCCGCTTCCACGCCATAGGACTCCCAATTACTAATCGCTACCCCACTCAGCTTTGGGCTTAAATTTGCCCCCGTGATGGCGATTTGCATGGGCTTTAAAAACTCTAGCGAGTCGCCCGTGTAGGTCATCTCTAAGAGGGCTTGTTCTTTGGCGTTGCCGACTAAAAAATTTGCCACACAGGCACTAAAGGTGTCCATCACACCGCTCACGGGGATTCCAAAGGCTTGATACCCCACCCGTCCTAAATCTTGGATGGTGGTGCATAACCCGGCCTTTAACACCCGTATGCTAGGCATGTAAACTCCATTTAGGTACAAGGGTGCGCTTCAAGCTGTGGGGGATGTCTTTAAACTCTTGTAGACTAATGGGCTTGTAGCGGATATAGTCGCCGGCAAAAATAGACACAGGGGGCTCTTTAGTGGGGTTATAAAGGCTGATGGGGGTTTGTGCGAGGATATGCCAGCCGGCCGGGCTAGCGATGGGGTAAATGCCCGTTTGATCGTTAGCGATGCCGATGGAGCCGGGGGCGACTTCTAATCTAGGGGTGGCGAGGCGGGGTAATCTTAGCGCCGGATCCAATCCGCCCAGATAGACAAAGCCGGGCAAAAAGCCTAAACAATAAACCAAGTAATCCACGCCGCTGTGTTTCTCCACCACTTGCGCCGGGCTTAGTCTTGTTTGTGCAGCGACACTCTCTAAATCCAATCCCAGCTCATAGCACGCCGGCACTTCCGCCAAATAGACTTCTTGTGGTTCTGTGGGCGTGTCTAGGCTTAGGGTTTTGATGCACTCCACCAAGTGGGTGTAAGTTTGGATCAAGGGGTCATAGACCACCAGCAAAGAGGCGTAAGCGACCACCAGCTCCAGCACGCCCTTTAAGTTTTGTGCCCTTAAGGTTTCGCACAAAAGGCGCACTTTGGCGTTACAACTAGGCTCAATAGAGTCGCCCAAAGTGATCATTAGGGCGTTTTCAGCGCAAGGTTTAAACTGCATTTAAACCCCCGATAGTTCTAAAAGTGGTTTTAAAGAGAGCAACCCCCAATAAGTACTAAGCCCCACCACCACCCAGCCCGAAAGGCTCAAAATGAGAGGGTGTTTGTAAGCCCCCACGATTCTAGGGCTTTTGGCGGCGATGAGCATGAGGGCTAAAGTTAAGGGTAAAATCAGTCCATTGAGTGCCCCGGCGGCGATCAAGAGCGTGGCGGGCTTACCCACACCCAGAAAAATGAGAGCCGACACACCGATAAAACCGATGACCCACGCGTTTTCACGCCGGCGCACCCCGCTAAAATTTCTTAAAAAAGACACGCTCGTGTAAGCCGCCCCGATGGTAGAAGTCAAGCTCGCAGCCACAAACACCACGCCAAAGACAAGCCGCCCCCACTCCCCAAAGGATTCAAAGGCGCTAAGGGCGGGGTTCGCAGGATTTAGCACCGCCCCCCCTTCCACCACCCCCAAAATCACCAAGAACAACAACCCCCTGACCAAAGTCGCCACAAAGATCCCCAAATACGCTGCCAAATCCACATCCTTTAAACGCTTGAGTCCTGAAACTTTGGCATCTAAAAGCCGATGCCCCCCTGAGAAAATGATGTACCCGCCCACCGTGCCCCCGATTAAAGTCAGCACCGCCACCATAGAGAAATGGCTTGGATACAAGGCTTCTTTAGCCACTTGCGCTAGAGGGACTCTGACATGCAAAGCCACAAAGCCCATCAAAACCACCATCAACACCCCCAAAATTTGTGTCAATTTATCCATGAACACCATAGCCCGTTTAAAGAGAAACACAAAGATCGCCAAGCACGCCCCAAGCCCCGCCCCCGTGTTGAGGTCGAGTCCCCCAGCACTTGTAAGCCCAAAGCTATGCCCCCACATTGCCGATGTTAAAAACCAACCCCCTAGACAAATTAAAAAAGTCAGCAGAGCACCCAGCCCGGGCAAAAGCGTGTTGGCGATCTCTTGCCCCCTTTGATTTGCCACCGCCAGCACGCGCCACACATTGAGCTGAGCGATGAGAGAGGCTAAAGTGGCGATGAGAATGGCGCAAGCGAAGGCACTTCTTAATTCCTGTGTGAATTGTGCGCTTTGGGTGAGAAAGCCCGGGCCCACGGCGGAGGTTGCCATTAAAAACGCCGCCCCGAGTAAGTGGCTAATGTGTGCCCCCTTTAAGAAACGCCCTTAAGGGTTTGATTTGCACCCCATTGTGCAGCAAGGCTTCTTTGATTTGCATGGCCAGCCACACGGCTTGGGGGTTGTCGCCATGCACGCAGATGGTGTCGGCTTTGATCTCTATCTCTTTGCCGCTGATGGCTTGCACTTTATGCTCTTTGACCATGAGCACCACCCGTATTAAGGCTTCTTGCAAGTCGGTTACAAAGGCTTGGGGGTGGCTTCTTGGCACGAGTCGTCCATCGTCTAAATAATGCCTGTCGGCAAACACTTCGTGGGCGATTTTTAAGCCCAGCTCTTGTCCTAACTTTGCCATAGGGCTTAAGCTAGGGGCCAGCACGATTAAATCTGGGTCAAACTCTTGCACCCCTTCTAACACAGCCCTAGCCAGCTTCAAATCGTAGCCGGCTTGGTTGTAAAAACTCCCGTGTAATTTGACATGCTCTAGGGGGGTTTGTGCCGCCTTAGCAAAGGCAAAAAGAGCCCCCACTTGATAAAGGGTGTAGGTTTTGGCTTCTTTGGGGCTGATGTTTAAAGCACGCCTTCCAAAGCCCAGCAAGTCGGGGTATCCCGGGTGTGCGCCCAGCCCTAAATTTAATTTTTTGGCCAGACTCACCCGCTCTTGCATGATTAAAGGGTCGCTTGCATGCCAGCCGCAAGCCAAATTGACGCTACTCACACACTCCATGATGGCGGTGTCATCACCCAAAGAATACACACCAAAACCTTCGCCCATGTCGCTGTTTAAATCCACACAATCCATGTTAAAATGGTAGCACGAAATTCTAAAGGACAAGAAAATGCTAGCCCCCATTGTGCAAGCCTTGCAAGCCCTAGCCCCTAAAGTCTATCATGCCATTAAACAAGGCGACACCCACTACACCGCCCACAAAAACCCCACCGCAGATTTACAATTAGCCGTGGATGTGGCGGTGGATCATTTGATCTTTGGAGAGTTGATGCAAACGCCCAGCGTGGGGGGCGTGATGAGCGAAGAGAGGGAGGAGGCGCATTACAAAGAAAAGGGGGATTTTTTAATCGCCTTTGACCCCTTGGATGGGTCTAGCGTGGTGGGGGCGAATTTTCTAGTGGGGAGCATTTTTGGGGTGTATGCCCGCCCGCCTTTGGGCTTTGCTGAACCGCAAATGGCTCGCCACATTAAAATGGGGGCGTATCTTCTCTATGGGGCGAAGTTAGAATTAGTCGTGGCAAATGAGGCAGGGGTGAAACACTATGTCTTTAATGAAGACAAGCAAGAGTGGCACAGCAAAAAGGATTTAACGCTTAAAGACAAGGGCAAGAACATAGCCCCCGGGGGCAGCTGGCAACACTTTAACTCCGAGTATGTGGCGTTTTTGATGTCGTTTTTCAAGCAAGGTTACCGCTTGCGTTACAGCGGAAGCATGGTGGCCGACATACACCACTTACTCAGCAAAGAGGGGGGGTTGTTTTGCTACCCTGCCACACAAGATGCCCCTTTAGGCAAATTGCGTAAACTCTTTGAGGTCTATCCCCTAGCCTTTGTTGTAGAAAAAGCCGGGGGTCTAGGCTTTGAGGGCACACAAGAGATTTTAAACACCCCTTTAAACAGCCTACACGATAAAAGCCCGTGTTTTCTAGGCTCAAAAGTGGAAATGGAGGCTCTCAAGCAATGGATGCTTACGAACAAAAACTAGATGAATTGAAACAAAAGGTGCAGGCCTGCCAAGAACGCAAGGGCGTGGGCTCTTGCCTGCGTTGCAGTTTGACCTTAGAGTGTGTGGACAGAAAAGCCTATGTCGCCAGCGTGTATGCGAGCATGAACAAGGGAAAACAAGGCAATTTTGATTTTTAGCTAAAAGGATTTTTGATGTATTTTAAGAGATTTGGGCTTGGTGTGTGGGGTTTGTGTGCGCTGGTGAGTGTGGCTGTTGCCGAGAAAAATGGCGTGTATGTGTCGGGCGGTTTACAATACACCTTAGTGAAAACCACGATTTCTAGGGGGATGTATGCCAATGAGGCACAACCTTTTGCCTTAAGCGGTTACACCCCAGGGATGAGCAACATGTATGGCTTTAGCCTCAATGCCGGCTATAAAATGTTCTTTGGCAAGCTGGAGAGGCGCAATGGGGTGCGTGTCTATGCCTTTTACGACTACGGCTACGACAACCCCAGCTTTAATGGCCCCCGCTTGAACGACAATGTCTATGGCGTGGGGGCGGACTATCTCTTTGACTTCATAGACAAACGCCAAATGCAAGTGGGCTTTTTCATGGGATTTGCCTTTGCCGGGAGTTCGTGGAGCAACTCGGGGGCTTCTTATGTCAAAAGCCTAGCCAAATACCCCGGGGTGAGCGAGAATTTCAGCTATTTTCAAATCCCCGTCAATGTGGGCGTACGGGCAAATGTCAGCAAGCACCAAGGCTTTGAATTTGGGCTAAAGATCCCTTTAGTGCGTAATTACTACTTCCGCTCCACAGCCCCCGGGGGCATTTATGGCCTGACCTTCCAAAGAAGTGTCGTGCTGTATGGCAATTATGTTTATAATTTTTAAAAGATGCTTAAAATGTGGGCACATCCACTTGTTGTTTAATGACAAGCCCCTCTCTCATGGCATTCTCATAAAGCTCATAAAGGATTTTTGCTTGTTTTTCAGAGGGAGGGTTTAAAACCCCTGTAGCCATCTTAGACAAAATATCCATTTGTTGCGTAGAAAGTTGCCCCGCCAAATCCTCTCTTTGGTAGTATGCCAAAACTTGAGGCCAATACTTGAAACCAGTAACAAATATCCATTTTTCCATGTCTGTTGTGCGCTTTTTATCCTTTTTTGCCTCTTTGTTGATATATTTTTGCTCCTCTGCACTGGTTAAAATGCCTTCATCGATCTCTAAATTGAAATCTATTTTTTCAATGTGCTCCCAACACAGCTTGGTTCTACACCATTGCAAGGCATTTGTGTTGCCTACTGGGGGATTTGTGATGTGGGTATAGACATTTGGGGCGATATGGGCTAATATTTTTTGAAGGGGAGCGGACACCTTCTGCTCTTCCCAAATCTTCATAAAATTTAGAAATGATGATCGTTGCTCCAAATAATGCGAGAGGTAGGCAAGGGTGTAAGCCACACATGGCGTTCTATACCCACTCGCATACCAGTTTGCCTGAGAAACAATTTTTTCTGTTTGTCTAAACATGATGATGCGGGCAATCGCTTCTTTAAAGTAATTTCCTGTGATGCTGAACTCATCTTTTTCGAGTGTTTCGGTGATGTGTTTTGCAAACTTCTTAAAGCTATCTTGTGCCCCGTTAGACACAACATAGGGTGCTTGTAGCCACGCCACTTCGCTTTTAGCCAAGAGCGACTTATCCACGAGCTGAGATTTGGGGCGTTTTTTTAAGAATTGATTTTTTTCTTTAGAGGTCAAATACATTTGTTCGGTTAAATATTCACCCCGTACGCGTTCGTAAAACCAATATGTTTTGATTTGTACGCCATCTCGAGCTGGAGCTAAAATGTTCTTAGAATACTCTTTAAAATCTCTATGAAAGGGGCTGTTTGAAAAGAAGTCGGATTTATTGACCTTGTTTTGCGTGTTGGCGCATTCACTGACCTTAGCAACAAACGCATCTTGTTTAGACTCATTGGCAACCACAGAGAGTTTCATTTGGACATAAACTTTAGAAACATCATTTTTCTTGTTCTTGCTGGTTGCATAGATGGAGGCTATGGTTTGCCCTCCATTGACGATTTGAAAATTTGAAATCTTTTTAATCTTGCCATTTTCCACAACAACGCCACTTGCGGTTGCCGTGATGCCATTATTGTAAGCAAAAAACATTTCAGGCTCGTATTCTATGGTGTTTCTAATCCCCTTATTAACATTGCCCTTAAACTGCAAAAATGTACGGATGTTCTGCTCCAAAAGCCGTGATCCGTAATCCCCGTAGATTTTTGCAAGGGTTGTGCCATCCACCACACTGAGATATGCGTTATATTCCTCTGTGGGGGTTTTGACAACCAAAACGGGTAAATTCACCTCAACTTCAAAGCCATTGCTTGAATCGTCCAGTTTATACATCCTGTATAAATACTCCATATCCCTAATGCAATGCTCGATTTCTATAGAAGACTTGGTTTCATTGGGGATCACAAGCAAGTTTTTAGTCGCTTTGCCATCGGTGATGAGGATGAGGCGCACTTTTTCAACCATGTTTTTAGAGAGGTAGGTGTAGATATTATATGCCATAGAGTGGTGCGTAAAACCCTCTTCCATAGATTCATAAAGCTTGTTAGCCGTTTCTTTGAAAAATGTTTTGAGTTTTTTAAATTTGGAGTCGATTTGGGCTTTTGTGAGCGTTTGGAGCGTGTCGCTTTGAAAAAAACAAGACACCAGCAGACTCAGTTCTCCCCTCTCTTCATCAAACGCATAGCCACAAACCTCCATGTCTTTTTTGTTGTACTCGGCTAGCTCGCAAGATTCAGAGAGTTCGCCGTCCTTTACAAGCTCATCGCGAATCGATTCAATAAATGCTTCGTGCTTACTCATCCCACGGCTTTGGGTTTCAACCGCAACCCTTTGCATAAAATCTTGATGAAACTCTTCTAAACTAAACATGATTTGCCTTAAATGTGAGATCAGCCACCAAAAACTCCGTGCATTGGAGCAAATCAATGGTGTATTTGACATTCATGATCCTTGGGTCTATGCTTGCCCTTGTGATTTTAGGAAAGGTCTCTACCACTTCATAGATAGACTTTTGCTCCACTTTAAAGCGGTGCATTTGATCGGGGTTTGGTTGATAGCCCCACTCAAATAGTTTCGTATAGAACAATTCAACATCTGTTTTATCCTCTATACATCCCTCAATGTCTTTTGCTAAGTCTTCCACGCTGTCTCCATAGGTGCTTTGTGTAAGTGCATAGGTGGCTAAATACAATTTTTCTTTCTTGTTCTCCAATTGTTCTGCAGAAGAGATGGTCACTTTTGGGGGTTTTGAAGAGGGGTGTGTTTTGATCTCCACAGCAAAGTGATTGAATAAGAAATCTTGTGTGTCAAATACCCAAGCATCAAGAGCCTCTTTAACCCCTAAGTATTTTACCGCTTCTTTTAAGAAGTGCAGTTCTCCAAATAAACCCATTTGTTTTTCTAATCCAAAGTCCTCTTTGCTTGCAAATAATTTTTTCCACTTTAAGAGCCGTTGCGTGATCTGTGGGGCGATATTTTGAGTGATGGCGTTGTCATCTAAAAGGACGATCAAGTCCTCACAAACAAGTTTAAAGAGCTGCCAATTCGTGTGGTTGCTAAGAGCCACATAAAATTGTGTAGAATGTTCTTGATTAACCACCTGAAAACTTAACCCCTCAAATGCAACGCTCTTACTGGACTTTGTTTTGACAGGCACACCAATGCTTAAGAGATACCGTCCACTCTCATCCACCATCCAAAAGAGGTCGTGCGGACAATCGCTCTCAACCCGTCTTTTAGTGTTCTTTGCCATGTTCTGCCAAGGGTTATTCATCCTCATCCCCTCGAATGTCTTCTTCTCGTAGTGCTTGAGCCACCGTGTTAAGGGCGACTTTTTTAACTAGTTGCGATTGATCCTTAACACCTCTATAAGGAAAGCACACACCATAGGCAGGAACCAAGACTTCTTGATTGCCAAAAGGGTTTGTTTCTAAATCGCCCTCCAATATATACATTGTAGAGATCGAGAGCATCAACACGGGATTTTCTAATTCCGCCCTTAAAGATAGGTGGTGTATGCCCCGCTGTCCTGTTTTTGTAGTTTTGGCTTGCTCTACAATCGCCCCATATTTTTCTTTATCCAATAAAATTTCTTCAGGGTCCTTTGAAATCAGTTTTCTGCGTCCGGATTTTTGTAGATGGAGGCGATTATTTTGCTTGATAACTTTGCGTTTTCCCGCTTGGATATTTATATTAAACTCTTTGAGTTTCTCTATGGGTGTGCCCCTACCGCCGTATAAGATCACATCCCAAACTTGATCTTTCTCTTCAAGATATTTTTGGATCGGCTCAATAAGTTGCCACATGCTCTCGCCATAAACAGACTTATGGGACATTTTAAAGCAATTTACAAATTCTAAAATGCGCTGCCGATCTACACCTTTATAAAGAACTGCCTGATCTTTTCCATGGCGTTCAGTACGCAAAGAGCTAATGGAGCGGATGAGATCAAGCAAACACTTGAGATTGTCTTCATGCTCTTGTGGTTGGTGGCTGAAATCTGCTTGCTCTCTTGAAACACCGTTTAAGTTTAGGTCTAGGGTGATGGATTTAACCTTTTTCATCTTGTTTCTAGCTGTGATTTGCAAGATATTGTTTGGATCTTGCCTAACAGCAAGTCCAAAATCTGAGGGTGTCGATCCATCTTGGGACATCTCTATAAATTTTTGCATGAGTTCATCCACGCACTCAACAATGAAGGCAAAGTTCTCCCGAGTCTCTTGGGGCATGTAAATCTTACATAAGTCTTTATAGCCCTCTCTATAACCAAACCAACGCCCCATTTGCATGAGGGTGTCGTAACAAGTGGAGTTGCGGACAAAATAACTCACACTCAAACCCTCTAGGGTGAATCCACGCGCTAAGCTTAAACCCCCCACAGCAATAATATTCTTATCTTCTTTGTAGTTGATGGGGTGTTTAGTTTTTTGATGGATGGCTTTAACAATAAGAGCGGAACCCTCGCTAATGGTGCAAGACAACTTTTCTAAAACTTCTTGCCAAGAGTATCTAATCTTAGGATTATGTTTTTTGATTTGGCTAAACACTTCTTGCATAGTGGCGATCAAAACACTCTGTCTTTCGGGGTTTTGGAGCTTAGCATAAGCTAAGATATCCTGCTTAAGCCCATCAATATGATCTGCGATCCGGGCATCTATGCGTTTATGCATGTCTGTAAAACGACTCACATTGACTAGCATGCTATTGCACTTATTTTCATATCCACTCAAATGTCTAATGGCAATATTGATACAGAAAACATGGATTGCTTCTAATAAACTTTTTGGCAATGCTTCAACTTGATGTTCTTTATTGTGTTTTAGGGGAAACGCCTCGTCATGGTCTTGGATATCCACTAGATATTGTTCTGGATTGTCTATAAAGATTTCTTGCGCTCCGCAATAATTGCTAGGGGTATCGAGAGCATAGATAAAATCATTGGGGAATAAATCCCCTTCCACCCTATGATCAATAAAGATATTGGCAAAAGGTGTGGCGGTGTAGGCAACATAAGTACTTTTTTCAAAGAGTTTTAAAAGATCCCTAATTTCTTTATTGATAGTGGTCGGATCTTCATCGGTCTTTGTGTTGATCGATCCCCAATCCGATTCATCGTCAATGAGTAACATGGCATGTTTGGCGATGCTATTCTTATAATGGCTTTTGAGCCATTGAATAACGCTAGAAATTGTAGTCGTATTCTTTTTGATCACTAAAAGAAAAGAGGTGTTTGTGTTGTCTAAATTAAGTCCTTGGGAATTCTTTTGGGCATCTTTTTGTTTAAAATCATCCTTTTCTGTTGTAAGACTAATGGGTTGTTTTTCTCGACTTGGAGCGATCAAGCCCACCCCCACATCTTCCCCCCTATCGTTTTTGCCAACAAACATCTCATTGATCCGCACCTGTGTTTGGTTTCTCAATATATTTGTATTGCCTGCCATGACAACAATGAACTTATAGCCTGCATCCACCGCCTTTGTGATTAAAGAGCCGTAGTTTGTGGTTTTACCCGATTGCACATGCCCGACCACCATGCCAAAAATGCTAAACCTCTCCTCTTGTTTAGGATTGCCAAGCTGGTTTAAAATTGAATCTGTATCTTCACCAACTGCTCTAATCACTTCTAGGGGAAACCCTTTCTTTTCTCCCAAAAACTTTCTTAATCTATTCCAATAAAATCGATCGGGATTGCCTTTTAAACTCTTACGATACCACTCTGTATCGCGTTCTTGTTGTTCTTTCCCTTGGATGACTGAGCCTAAATCCATTTTGACATCAAAATGTTTTTCTAGTTCTTTTTCCAACTTGTCGTAGTCCTCTTCTGTAAAATCCCCACTGCAACCAAATACTTGTTCTTTAACAGGTGAATCAATGATTGCTTTTGCCTTCTGCACGGCACTAGGAATGTCTGTCTTTTCAAGCATTCCACCATGCTCTTCATAGATTTCAGCAAGTCCCCTTCTTGCAAATTCAAAAACATTTTCGTAAAAACTTTTCATAATAACTCCTTTATTTTCGTTTTTTAAAGCCCTCGATGTGGGCGATTTCCTCTGGGCTCAACCCCAATTTTTCAGCCCATTCTAGCATTTCTTTTCTTTCAGTTTCAGAAATAGTGTCTTCTTGCAAAAAAGCGTGGGGGTTTTGTTGTACTTGGATTTGGATCGCCTCTATGGGGAGATAGGCTTGGAGCGATTTGAGATAGAGATTTAAAAGTTTCTTTTGCGAATCGTCCAATGCATCTATGAGGTTTTTATAAAAAGGATGATCTTTGTTGATCGCAAAGTGCATTGGAGGATTTGCACGCATAAGGTCCCAAAATCTCACCACATTTTTATCCCCAATCTTGCGCCCACGCACAGAAAAAGGCTTTTTGCCATCTTCCATAGCTTTTGATGCGATCCGCTTGAGTTGTTCCTTGATCCCTGCAAGCGGATTTGCCATAGACTTTTTAACATCTATCCTCCAAAGCGCGTCTTGATCGTTCGAGATTTCAATTTTAATGCGCACAAGTTTAGTTGCCTCGCTTGCCTTAAAAAGCCCCCACCATTTCCCATAAACGAGCAATCTATGTGCCCGATACAAATAAAACCCTTGGGATTTGACATAGCCATCTCTGCCCCCATACTTCTCCCACTCCACTTGAGAAACCTTAGAATGGTGGGGTAGAATAAAGGGGGTAACCTCGATCCGCTTTCCATTGTAGGGAATGATCTCTGGCCCTTTATCAAAGGTCGCTGGGTGATCGGGGTTAAACGGGTTAAAGGGTTTTATGGGGGTGTTGTTGATAAATATTTTGAGTTTCTTTGGGAGGCAAGTCCCCTCTAAGAATTGGTGAAATACAAGGGATAAATGTTCTCTTAATGTTTGCAAATGGCTAGTGATTTGATCGACTTTGTCTATCTCTTCCCAAATGACAAGAGTAGCAGTTGCATATTGGTTGAAGTCGTGGAAAATCTCTAGTTGTTTGTAGTCCTCTAAATCAGGGGTGAGTAAATACCAGTCATTGCGCCGACACATATAATCCAAATCCCATTGCTTGGCATAAATGTTGTCATCTTGCTTGGATAGAACTGTGAGCTTTTTGCATTGCGAAAAAGAAGCTGACTTTAAACCAAGTCCAAATTTACCAAGTGCCGTCGGTTCTCTTAGCATGTTTGGATCTTTTGATCCCATCCGCATAGCTTCTTTAAGCTCGTTTTCGCTCATCCCCGAGCCATTGTCTAAAACACAAAATAAGGGTTTGGGGTTTTGAATCGCATAAATCTTGACAACATCTGCCCCTGCCGAAATGCTATTGTCTATAATGTCCGCAACCGCCACCTCAAACGAATAGCCGATCTCACGAAAGGACTTGATGTAATTCACGAAATTGGGTTCTAAAATTTCTGCCTTAGGCTCTTGCATGAAACCCCTAACCAAGCATATTTGTCATCAAAACGCCCAATGGTAGCTGGCTTTCACTTGAAAACAAATAAAAATAAAAGAGGGCTTATAGGTTACTACATATTATTAAGCACCACTAGGGTAAAACTTCATAAGATTTCAAAACTAAAATAGCCTAAAGCAAGAAACGCAAAGCGTTTTATTGGGATTTCTTAGCGCAAATCCCGCGGATCAAACAAATCTTATAGATCGATTAAATCCCGTGGATTTGCCTTTAAAAAATCACTGGCAATGGTGGCATTCGATGGAGCGGTCGAAAACGCCTTTTTCTTCTAAGTGGGGGCTTTGGGTGCGTAGGTAGTAGGTGGATTTTAGCCCAAGCTTCCACGCTAGATGGTAGATTTCGTGCAAGAGTTTGCCATTGGCTTTATCGGGGCGTAAAAAGAGATTTAAACTCTGCCCTTGGTCGATCCACTTTTGGCGTACGGCGGCTAGGCGGACAATGTTTTTAGGGTCAATGTCGTAAGCAGAAGTGTAGTAATTCCAAGTCTCAAGGCTCAAGTTTGGCACGACTACGGGGATCATGCCGCTTAAATTCTCTTCAAACCATTTCTTTTGGTAAATGGGCTCAATGGTTTGGGTCGTGCCGACTAAAATAGAGATCGAGCTGGTGGGCGCAACCGCCATTAAATAGCCATTTCTAAGACCCTGTTTTTGCACCTGTGCTTTGAGGCCATCCCAATCGCAAGTGGGCTGACGGGGGGCGATCTCTAGGGCTTCTTTTTTGGCTCTATCCACGGGGAAAACGCCCTTGCTCCACGCCGAGCCTGCAAAGTGGGCGTAGCTGCCCCGCTCTTTAGCTAGATCACTGCTTGCCTTGATCGTTTCAAAACTGATTTTCTCCATTAAAGCGTCTATTTTAATGGCGTGCTCCACGCTCCCCCATACAATTTGGGCTTGGGCGAGCATTTGCGCCTCGCCCATCACACCTAGCCCGATCGCCCGACTTTTTAGGTTTGTCTTTTTAGCTTTAGCGGTGGGGTAGAAGTTTAGATCGATCACATTATCCAGCATACGCACGGCAATGGGCACGACCCGCTCAATGTCTGCTGGGGTGTGGATTTTGCTTAAATTCAAGCTGGCTAGATTACACACGGCAAGCGTGCCCTCTTCGGGGACTTTGGTCGCCATGAAGATTTTTTGCCCGTTGATCGAGTCGTTGCTGGTGAGTTTGTTTGCCCTCTTTTCAATGCCCGCATCGGTGCAAATACGCTCTTCTTCCTCAAAATACGCCCTCTTGCCATCGACAAAATCCACTTGCATTTTGTAGTGGCTGGAGCGGGTGTTTTGGTAAATCTCGGTGCAAAGGTTAGACGAGCGGATCATGCCGGCGTGGGCGTTGGGGTTGGCGTGGTTGGCGTTGTCCTTAAAGCCTAAAAAGGGCAAACCGCTCTCAAAGTAGTTGGTTAAAATCTTTTTCCACAGCGTACGGGCACTGACTTTTTCTTTGCTGATATGGGGGTTTTGCTCGTAGGCAAGGTAACGTTTTTTAAACTCTTCTCCATAGTGTTCGGTCAAATCTTTGCACACATAGGGGTCAAAGAGCGTCCAAACTTCGTCCTTTTCCACCCGCTCCATAAATAGATCGCAAATCCACAGGGCTGGGAAGAGATCGTGGGCACGGCGGCGTTCATCGCCGCTGTTTTTGCGTAAGTCAATGAACTCCAAAACATCCATGTGCCAAATCTCTAAATACACAGAGATCGCCCCCTTACGGGTGCCGAGTTGATCTACGGCGATCGCCACATCATTGACGATCTTTAAGAAAGGGATCACCCCTGCACTGGCACTTTTATGCCCGTCAATGTAACTGCCTAAACAACGCACTTGGCTAAAGTCCCAGCCGATCCCCCCGCCATATTTGGAGAGTAAAGCCATGTCCTTGTAGCTGTCAAAAATCCCCTCTATGTTGTCAGGGGTCGAGCCCACATAGCAAGAGCTGAGTTGGTGGTTTGGGGTGCGTGCATTGGAGAGTGTGGGTGTGGCACACATCATTTCAAAGCGGCTTAAAACCCCGTAAAACTCTAGGGCTTTGGCATTGGGATCGCTCTCATTTTGTGCCAAGAACATGGCGATTGCCATGAACATGTGCTGGGGCAATTCGATCGGGCGGTTGTACTCATCTTTGAGCAAGTAGCGATCGTAAAGAGTCTTGATACCTAAATAGTTGAATTGCAAATCCCGTTTTTGATCGATCGCCTTGTCTAAACGCTCCAAATCAAACTTTTCTTTAAAACCCCGGACAATGCGTCCTTTGCTCTCACCCAGCTCCAAATATTTTTTTAGTGGCAAGTAGCCTTGAAACCCGCTCACATTTTCGTATAAGTCCTCTAAGAAGAGCCTAGCGGCGACAAAGCTCCAATTAGGCGCGTCAATGTCGATTTTATCCACCGCCATGCGGATTAGGGTTTGTGCCATGTCTTGCGTACTCAGGCTGCCTTTAAAGTAAATCTCTGCCTCTAATTCCAGCTCGCTGGCACTGATGCCCTCTATGCCCTCTGTGGCTTGTTGTATGCTCTGGCGTATCTTGTCCATGTCTATCGATTCGGTGCGATCAGTGCGTTTAATTGCTGTCATTTCCATGAATTGCCTTTAATCGGTCATTTTTTGACACGGCGGCGCGCCGTGGGGTCTAAAACTTTTTTGCGGATACGCAAATTTAAGGGGGTGATTTCTAAAAGCTCATCCTCTTCGATCCACTCTAAAGCCCTCTCTAACGCCATCAGCCTTGGGGGGGTGAGCTTGATCGCGTCATCGCTCCCACTGGCACGCATGTTGGTTAGGTGTTTGGATTTAATGGGATTAACCTCTAAATCATTGTCGCGGCTGTGCTCGCCGATCACCATGCCGATATAGACTTTCGTTTGGGGGTTGATAAAAAGCGTACCCCTCTCTTGGATATTAAAGAGAGAAAACGCCGTAGCATCGCCATTTTCCATGCTGACTAGCGCCCCGTTTTTACGCGACTCCACGCCTCCGCTAAAGGGGCGAAACTCCAAAAATGAATGGTTCATCACGCCCTCGCCTTTCGTGTCGGTTAAAAATTCGCTGCGATAGCCAATGAGCCCCCTAGCCGGGATTTCAAACTCCAAACGGCTGTAGCCATCATTCATGGGGTTCATCGCCTTCATCTCTGCCTTGCGCCGCCCGAGTCGCTCAATGATTGCCCCGCTAAAATCTTGAGGGGTGTCGATCACCAAATGCTCAAAGGGCTCTAATTTCACCCCATCTTGCACCTTAACGATCACCTCAGGGCGCGATATGCTAAACTCAAAGCCCTCACGGCGCAAATTCTCGGCTAAAATGGTGATTTGCAATTCCCCCCGTCCGCTCACCTTAAATTTCCCCTCGCCCATTTCCTCGCACTTCATGGCGATGTTTGTTTGCATTTCTTTAAGCAGGCGGTCTTTGAGTTTGTTTGCCGTAACATGTTTGCCTTCAGTGCCCGCCAGAGGGGAGTCGTTGATGGCAAACACCACGCTCATGGTGGGCTCTTCAAGGTGCATGGGGTCGAGCGGTTGGGGGTTGTTGGGATCGACCACGCTATCGCCCACATCCATCGCATTAAAGCCAGCAATGGCGACAATATCGCCCGCCTGTGCTTGCTCGATTTCCATTCTGGCTAAACCCAAAAAGCCGATGAGTTTAGTGATTCTGCCCGTTTCCTTGCTCCCATCGCTCTTACACAAGGCAACCATGTCCCCCTTTTTGACCTGTCCGTTAAACACCCGTACAATGCCGATTTTGCCGACATAATTGTCGTAATCTAGGGTGAAAATTTGCATTTGTAGGGGGTTGTTTGCCTCCCCGCTGGGTGCGCTCACATGGGAGACAATCGTTTCAAACAGCGGTTCTAAGTTTTTCTTTTCATCGTTTAAATCTTTGATGGCATAACCATCTCTAGCGGCGGCATAGACCACGGGGAAGTCTAATTGTGCATCGCTTGCTCCCATTGCTACGAATAAATCAAACACCTCATCCACCACACGATCGGGCTCGGCAGCAGGCTTGTCAATTTTATTCACCACTACAATCGGGCAGATGCCAAAGCTTAACGCCTTTTTCACCACGAATTTGGTTTGGGGCATCACACCTTCTTGGGCATCCACCAAGAGCAACACGCCATCGACCATTTTTAAAACCCGCTCCACTTCGCCCCCAAAGTCGGCGTGTCCGGGGGTGTCTATGATGTTGATCTTTGTGTCCTTGTAGTGGATTGCGGTGTTTTTAGAAAGGATCGTGATCCCCCTCTCCCTTTCTAAGTCGTTGCTGTCCATCATGCGTTCATCGACCTTGTCATGTTCGCCAAAAGTCCCCGATTGGGTCAGCAAACCATCGACTAAGGTGGTCTTGCCATGGTCAACATGCGCGATGACAGCGATATTTCTAATCTGTTGCATCTAAGCCTCTTGATTGTAATAGATTTTTGAGTGGGCTAGTATAGCCTAACTTTACTTAGGGCAAAATCTACAAAAGGGCTAGTCTTTGTTGCTAAAAATGAATTTATCGATTTTAAAAAAGATGATCGCCCCGATGGTTTGTCCGATGAAGAGATTGAGCCAAAGGGGGGTGTGCATCCACTCAAACAAGAGCATGAAGGGCAGCATCACCACCGCCGAAACCATCCAACGCACCCAATAAATGAAGAACAGGCGGGTTTTGTACTCTTTAAAAAATTTCACGGCCTCTCCCAAAATGATCTCATCAAAGGATAGCAAAATTAGGTGCATGGTTGGTTACCCCCTCCCCTTAAGAAGCTAATGTTTTTGCAACAATTCTTGGATGCGTTGCCCGTAGTGTGTGTCCGCCTTTTTAAAGTGCTCTAGCTGGCGGCTGATGATGTCATTGGGCACGCCCTGCATGGCATCGGCAACATTTTGGCAAGTGCGTTCTTGCTCGTCTTTGGGCATGAGTCTAAAAAGATCGCCGGGTTGGGTGTAGTAGTCGCTGTCGTAATCGCGGAAGTTGTAGGCATAAACCGCCATTTCATCGGCAAGTTTAGCCAGCTCGAGCTTAGGCTCTTTGGCATGCGGAGATTCTTTGTAGCCGGGCAAGTTGCTGGGCTCGTAGTTAGGAAATGCCCCATAATGCCCGTTTGTCATAAAGCCATCTCTAGAAGTTGTCGCAAAGGGACATCTAGGGGCATTGACGGGCAGTTGGCTGTGGTTAACGCCAAGGCGGTAGCGGTGGGTGTCGCCATAGGCAAAGAGCCGCCCTTGCAATAAACGATCGGGGCTATAACCCACGCCGGGAATCACATGGGCGGGGTTGAAGGCGGATTGCTCCACCTCGGCAAAGTAGTTTTCCGGGTTTTTATCCAGCTCCAAAATCCCCACTTCAATCAAGGGGTAATCTTTATGACTCCACACCTTCGTTACATCAAAGGGGTGGAATTTGTAGTTTTTGGCATCGTCCTCTGGCATGATTTGGACGCAGAAACGCCATTTGGGGAAGTCTTTGTTCTCAATGGCTTCAAACAAATCTCGTTGGTGTGAGTCCATGTCGTGCATGCGCACTTTGGCCGCCTCTTGGCTGGTGAGATTTTTGATCCCTTGCATGGTTTTGAAGTGGAATTTCACCCAAAAGCGTTCGTTTTTTTCATTGATCAAGCTAAAGGTGTGGCTGCCATAGCCGTTCATGTGGCGGTAAGTTTTAGGGATGCCCCGATCGCTCATGAGGATAGTGATTTGGTGCAAGCTCTCAGGCACTAAACTCCAAAAATCCCAAACCATGGTCGCATCTTTTAGGTTGGTTTTGGGGTGGCGTTTTTGGGTGTGGATGAAGTCTGGGAATTTTAAGGGATCGCGGATGAAAAATACGGGGGTGTTATTGCCCACAATATCCCAGTTGCCCTCCTCAGTGTAGAGTTTGAGCGCAAAGCCCCTAGGGTCGCGCTCGGCATCGGCAGAGCCCTTTTCCCCCGCCACGGTGGAGAAACGCAAGAAACAAGGGGTTTGCTTGCCCACTTGGCTAAAAAGTTTGGCTTTGCTGTACTTGGTGATCTCGGTGCTGGTGATCGTTAAAGTCCCATAAGCCCCACTGCCCTTAGCGTGCACCACCCGCTCGGGGATACGCTCGCGATCAAAATGGGCGAGTTTTTCTAAAAACCATGTGTTTTGGAGCAAAACAGGGCCTCTTGGCCCGGCGGTGATCACATCTTGATTATGGCCAACAGGCGTTCCGGTGGCGTTGGTTAAAACCATGTCTTCCATCAAAATCCCTTTACGCATTAGTTAGGGCTTAAGACCCACTAGGGCAAAGCTCCGCGGAGAGTGTAGTATAAAAAAGTGAGTTTACCGGTGTCTCATAGACTTTAGGGAAGAAAGGTGCTCAAAAAGTCCCTCCAGCGTTACACTTGGTAACTCTAAAGGTAACTTTGGGACTTAGTGGTGGTGTTTATGTTTCCCACAGGTGCAGGGTCCCACAACATCGCAATTGCATTTAGCATGGCAACCACAGCCCTTGGCAGACAAACCACTAGCTTTAAACTGCGCCCGAGTCATCTTAGCAATCCTAGCCTTGATGGCGGCGTGGATTGCCTGTCTGCGTTTTTCAAAATCTTCCATGGTCATGTTGGCAGTGTTTTTATCTGCAGAAGTTTTGAGTTGTTCGTAGAATTTCTTCTTTTGTTCGGGCTTCATTTTCTGCATGCGTTTGTAAAGCTCCATTTGATAATCGGGTACTTGATTAGGAACAACTTTACCGGCCATGTCAATGAGTTCTTGGTCGCTCTTGCTTTCAAAGGGGCCACCGCTTGCAAATAATCCACTGCACAATCCAGCAATAACTAAAGAGGCGATTCCTAGTTTAATCTTTGGTTTTTGCAACTTTAATCCTTTATTAGCTGATTTTATATGTTTGTGTCTGAGGCTCCAAAACTAACCCCCCCCTTTTTTTTTAGACAAATTTCAAAACAGGATTAAGTGTGAGAGCGGGGAGGTTTGTGGTCTTCGCAAGGGCAATCGTGGCCATCATGGAATCCGTGCCCGCCCCAAAATCCCAAAAATAAGCCACTTTCTCTAAACTGCGCCCTTGTCATTTTAGCAATCCTAGCCTTGATGGCGGCGTGGATTGCCTCCATGCGCTTGCCAAAATCTTCCATGGTCATGTTGGCAGTGTTTTTATCCGCCGAAGCCATGACTTTTTCGAAAAACTTTTTGCGTTGGACAGGACTCATGTGTTTGGTGCGTTTGTAAAGCTCCATGCGGTAGTCAGGCACTTGCTCGGGAACAACTTTGCCAGCCATGTCGATTAGTTCTTTATCGCTTTTACTCTCAAAGGGTCCTTGCGCAGCAAACAAGCCACTGCAAAGCCCAGACACCACTAAAGCAGCAATGCCAAGTCTTAATTTTGCTGTCGTCATAAAAATCCTTTGTATAAAATTTAGCCCACATTAAGCGGGGCTAGCCCCTAAAAAGACTATTCGTGAGCGGCTGCGGGTTTTTCACTGGAGGGGTGTTCGGTGTGCTCGGCTTTAGCGGGAGCGTGTTTGGCTTTTTCGCCATGCTCTTCGTGCTCTTCGTGCTCTTCGTGTTCGCCTTTATGTTCTTTTTTATGGGCGTGGTGTTCGCCTTTGTGGTGTTCGCCTTTTTTAGCGTGTTTGGGGTGGCACCACATTTTGTGCTCTTCACCCTTACAAACTTCAACACCGGCCAAGCCCATCGCTTTTAATTCTTGGGGTTTGTGCTCTTGTTTCATTTTATCAAGTTCTTCGGCGACTTCTTCACGCAATTTGTTGAAGTCTGCCGCACTCATTTTGGCGAAGTTGGCTTTCTCAGCTTTCTTCACTTGGTGTTTGAACTCTGCCTTAGCTTTGGGGGATTTCATCGCTTTTGCGCGTTTAGCCACTTCCAAGCGGTATTGGATCACATCTTCAGCATCGTGCATAGTGCCCGCTTTTAGAACAAGCTGCTTATTGCTGAGCTTAGAAAAGTCCTCTGCTGCATGTGCAACACCTAAAGCCAATAAACCCATTACGAAAATTCTTGCAAACTGACGCATAACCTACCTCTGTGGAATTTTTAGAATTAAAACAAGCTAGAGTTTATCTACTCTTAGTTAAATTTTAGCTTAATAATACGCCTTAAAAGCGATTTTCTGCGGGGATTGTAGCTTAAGTTAACCACAACTACCAGCACCTTTAAAAAAAGCTTTAGGCGAGGGGGAGTGCATTTTAGTGGCGTGGAAAAACATGCAACGGGTGTCGGCCTGGTGTAGATCCCAACTACTCAAATCTTGATTGAAGCTCTTGGCATAGGCAAACATTTGGTACATGTTGCGGACATGGTGGGTGTCCCAATGATTCAAAGGATAGTTAAAACTCTTGGCATAGAAAAACATTTTACGCATGTCGGTAACATGGTCGGTGTTCCATGTGTTTAAGGGTTGGTTAAAACTAAAAGCTCCATAAAAAAGATAGGCCATGTTTTCTACATGGCTCACATCCCAAGTCCCAATGGGGCGGTTAAAGGCTGTGGCGTATTTAAACATGCCCTGTAAATTCGTGGTGTTGGTAAGCTTCCAGCGAGTGATGTCGCCGTTGAAGTCGTAAGTGAGGCTAAACATATAGCTCATGTTGCGCACAGATTCCACATCCCAATTATTTAAGTCTTGATTGAAGTCCCGACATGCGTAAAACATAAAGCTGGTGTCTTGCACCCTTTGCATCTCCCAATCATCCAGGGGCTGATTGAAGGACGCAAAGGCAAACATGCCCTTCATGTTTGTAGCTCCGCTTGTATCCCAACTGCCCAAGGGGACATTGACAACCCGCCCCATAAACATCGCCTCCATGTTTTTCACATGGCTCACATCCCAAGTTTCAATGCCGGCTAGGTCGGTGCGGTTACTGCTGGTTTGGCAATTATCAAACAGGCTTAGGATTTGGTTGTACTCTTTGTCTTGTTTTGCCCACAGTGTGCCGTTTTTAATGGGGAGTTGCTTGAGGCGAGTGTAGGTGTTGCCCTTATCGCAAAATAAATAGCTCATGTCCTCAATGAGGCTTGTGTCTATGCTGGCTAGAGAAATTTGAGGGTTGTTGATTAAGGCGATGAGCTCGGCTTTGGTCTGTGGGTAGTGTAAGTACTTTAGGATATTTGGGGGTGCAACTAGCCGTGTTTCGCCGGAGGCTAGTGTTGCGTTTTGTGTTTTTTTGCTTTGGGGTGTGTCTTGGATTGTGCTTGTGCTTTGGGTTTGTAGGGTTCGTGGGGGGTTTGTTTGTATTGTTGTGCCCTCTAAGGGCGTGCCTAAGAAAATCCCCTGTGTGTTCGCTTTGGCCAAGTTCCATTGACTGATGTTTTGTTTAAAATGCGTGGCGTTGGCAAACATATAACTAAAGTTTCTAGGAGTGCTGGTGGCGGTGCGATTCCAGTGGGATAAAGGCTGGTTAAAAACTTTAGCATGGTAAAACATATAGCTAAAATCCACCCCGCTAGAGGTGTTCCAAGCATCGATCGGTTGGTTAAATCGGGCGGCGTTGGCAAACATATAACTAAAGTTTTTCACCCGCGCGGTGTTCCAATGGCGCAAGGGCTCGTTGAAGTGCATTTGGTTCATGAACATGCCCTCCATGTTCTCCACATGGCTCACATCCCATTTGCCAATCCCACTAAAGTCCTCCCGATAGGGCGTGCAAATCCCCTTTTTGACCAAAGGGCCTTGCAAACAAAATAGATAGCTCATGTCTTTGATATGGTGGGTGTTGATTTGACTAAGGGAGATTTTGGGGTTTTTTAAAAGGTTTTGTAAACTGGCTTTGTCTTTGGGGGTAAAAACCTGTGCCCCCAAAAACCCCATTAAAGAAATCAAGTGTAAGAAAACAGACAGACGGTTTAACACGAGCACCCCTACAGATAGACAAGGATTAATGCCTTGCAGAAACCAAAAAAACCCTTATGATGGTAACACAAAAAATGTTAAAAAAATATAAACTCCGCCTTTTTGAGGGATTTAAGATCGCTTTTGGGGCTTGCGCTATAGTTTAAAAGTCTATAACCGATATAAAACTTAAACAAAAGGAGTTTGCATGCGTTCCTCTAAGTATTCTTTGGTGATCTTGCCCGCTCTGCTCGGTTTTTCGGGTGTCAATGCTGAAGAAAGCGGCATTTTTCTTGAGGGCGGTTACCAACAAGGCAAGGCACAATACAGCACAAGTAAAAATGGTAAAGATGCCACAACAGCTAATTTAAAAGGCTTTGGCCTGCAAATCGGTTACCAAATGTTTGCCAATAAATACTTCGGCTTTAAAGTTTATGGTTTCTTTGATTACGCCCACACACAAGGCATTGAGTTTGCCAATAAAGATGCCTCAGGGGGCAACCCCATCAATTGTCAAATGCCCAATGGCTTGCCAGCTGGGGTACCAATTCCCGGGGGTGTTCCCGGACATGCTGGTGCTGCCCCCGGCGGGGGCTTGCCCGCTGGAGGCATGCCCCAATGTTCGATCAATGTCATGGGCATTTTGCAGCAAGTCGTGGGGAGCAACAAGCCCGTGCAACCCAACATGCTCACCTATGGCGGAGGGGCGGATTTGATCGTCAATGTCATCAGCAATAAAATGATGGCTTTGGGTGTGATTGGGGGCATACAACTTGCCGGTAACTCTTGGATTTTAGCCACGCCCAACATCACCGATGTCGCCATGAAATACATGGATGTCAGTAAAAAAGCCACGGGCTTTCAGTTCCTCTTCAATGTGGGCGGTAGGTTGCGTATCTTAAAGCACAGCAGCATTGAAGCGGGCATCAAGTTCCCCATGTTGCGCTCTAACCCCTTCTTGCAAACCAAAAATGACGGCACGATCTACTTGCGCCGGCTCTATTCGTGGTATGTCAACTACGCCTTCACTTTTTAGTGCACGGCTCTAAAGTGTTTGTCGTGCTCTTTAGGGCGTGGCTAGCTTTTTAGCTCTACTCTAGCGCACAAAGGCAGGTTGGATGAGAGGGAGTTCTTTTCCTTTAAAATTGATCTTCACCATAACTTGGTAACGCCCTTTAAAGGGGAGATTAAAAGGAGGGAGCTGACAGATGCGTTCTTTCTCTTGGGTTTCACACGCAATGTTGCCTAAAATTAAGGGTTTTTGCTTTGTCCTTAACACCGACACACTAAAGCTTAAAGTGGGGGCTTTGGGGTCTTTGTGTTGTACTTGTAGGCTTAGGTTATTGTGCTGGTTGGAGAGCCAAAGCAAGGGGGTATTTTGGTTGATGTAAAAAGGAAAAAGCGGTTCGAGTTTTTGGTTGCCATTCACGAGTTCAAGACTGTAGGCCTGCCTAAAGGCACTGTAAGTGGAGAGCATGCCATTGATGTGGCTGTCTGTGTAGGTGTGCTGGTGTAAATAAGAATTGTCGTTTTGGGGGGTGTATTTGATCGCCACGACCACCAAGGCCACGACCAAACCCAAACCGATGAACAGGATAGACAAAATGCCTAGTGGCCAATAGTTTTTTTCTTTAGTTTCCATGTTTTCTTGCTCCAAAAAAGTAACCATAAAAGAAAATTGCCAAGAGTGAGCATAAGAGAATATAGAGTGTGGTCTTCACTATGCTGTTAGAGTACTCTTCTTTGATGTTGCTTGCTAGGGTAATGTGGTGCTTGCGCGCGATGGCATCGGCCATATAGGTGTAGCCATTGAGTAGGGCAAAAGAAAAGCGGGCGTTGTTTTTGGCCATGTCCTTGCCCCATTCTTTGGGTAAAAAGGGGGCGATGCGCTCAAAAAAAATCTGATCTGTGGGGATTAAATCCTTGGGGTTAGACAGAATGTCGATTTTCTGTGCCCCAAAATGGGCAAAAAGGGCGATGAAAGGGGGGTGCAACTCCCTTAATTTAGCTTTTTGGTAAATCAAACGCCCTGCTTTATCTAGGGTGTCTGGGCTGTCCTTTAAAAACAGTACAAGGGAAACCCCGGTTTTGTCAAACAATTCGCTAGACACCTTTTGCACCAAATCCGCACTCTTGGTGACCAAATGCCCTGCCTCGTTGTCTAACACGAAACTTTGGGCATGCAAAAAACCAGCAAAGAGTAGGCAAACCTTAAAAAGCTTCACACAGCAAAGAGGAAGGGGCGAGCAAAGAACAGCACAACCGTGATGACAAATAAAATGATTAGAAACAACCCAAGCAGTTTCTCCATCCCTGTAAACATGCGTTACTCCTTGTGTACTTGATAAAATTCGTGTTTGTTGCCAAACATTTGCAAGCTCTTGGTGTCTAGCTTGTAGTAATGCGTGGACTCTTCTTGCTGGATGTGCACGGCTTTAAGGCCAAAAAACGCCACCGCCACCAACAGCACCACCACCACGATGAGGTTGCCTAAAATCCCATTTAAGCCAAATAACCCGTTCATCATTCATCTCCTTGTAAGGATTGAATATAAGTTGCCAATGCTTTGATTTGCGTGTGGCTGAAGTGGCGGTAAGCAAAGCTAGGCATCTCTCCGATATGCCCCTTTTTGCCTTTATCAAGCACTTCTTGTAAAAGGGTTGGAGTACCATAGTGGGTTAAATCCGCTGCCATACCCCCCTGCCCCTTGCCATCCGCTCCGTGGCAACCCACACAGCTGCTTTGGAAAATCGCCTCTCCCTTTTTGACTAAGTCGGGGTATTTGGTATGGCGCAAGGCCGAGATGTCTGCCATCACATAGCTAGCCACCGCTTTAGCGTCCTCAGCACTCAAACCCATAGGGGGCATCTCGCCGGCTTGGTAATTCAAGCCCACAGAGCCTTGATTCACCACCTCTTCAATGCCCGCTTCCTTGCCCCATTTGGCAAGGTTTCTAGCGGTGTTGTTAAGCCCCGTGGCTTCTAAACCGTGGCATTGCGAGCATTGTACCAAGAAAATGCCCTGCCCCATTTGCTCTAGGTCTTTTTCTTTGAGATTTTGCCAACGGGCTTCAAAGTTTTTGTTATAAGCGGCGAGTTCTTTGTTATACTCTCCGATTTGTGAGTAACCAGACATAGGGTAACCTACAAAGATGTACCAAAGCCCCCACACAATAAAAACCAAAAAGCTGATCACCCAACCCATGGGGATGTTGTTGAGAAACTCCCCGATGCCATCATAGCTGTGGTCCTTGCCCCCATAAAGTTCGCCATCTGCCTTGCTTTCACGCATCGCTTTGAATAGAGAGGAGCTCATGCTAAGCGTGGCGACCAAAATCACAAGGGCGGCCACCAATGCGAACAAATTAATGTGATCCTTTAAAATATCCATGTCTAGCCTTTCTTATGGGATAAGTGCCGGGGTTCAATGGGCGCATCTGTTAGCTCATCTTGCAGGGCCAACTGGCTGTAGCGTTCGTAATCCGTGATCCCCTTTTTGTCTTTGACATACATAGATATGATGTAAAAATATAAAAAGAGCGTGAACAAGACCGTGAAAAAAGCGTAGGCAAAGCCTCTTAAGGTGTCGATGTCCATTTATTGCCCCTTTGCACTAACTTTTGGAGTTTCAATGCGCCCTTGCCCCAAGCTGTTTAAATAGGCGATCAAAGCCACAATTTCTTTCACACGGCCCTCTTTTAGGGCGGCTTTGATGTCGGGGTCTTGCATGTGATCTACAATGCCCTTAGCTTCCTCTAAGAACAGCTTCTTGGCCTCTTGTATATCGCCTAGTTGCACGCCACCGGGTTTGTCATAGGGGACTTTAAAGACCTCTTTTTGGGTGTAGGCTTCGGCAAAAGCAGTGTCAAAGTCCGCATCCTTTGTAAAGAGGTGTTTGTAGGCGGGCATGATGCTGCCGGGCACCACGCTGGTGGGCTCTAGCATGTGTTTTTCATGCCACGCTGTGGTGCGTACATCGCCCACGCGGTGCAAGTCGGGACCAATGCGCCGAGACCCCCACAAAAAGGGGCGATCGTAGGCATACTCTCCGCTTAGGCTATAAGCCCCATAGCGTTGTACTTCCGCCTGAAAGGGGCGGATGAGCTGAGAGTGGCAGTTGTAGCACCCCTCGCTGATATACACCTGCCGCCCGGCGGTTTCTAAAATGCTGTAGGGCTTTAACCCCTCAATGGGACGGGCGGACTTAAAGAAGTTGGGCAAAATTTCCACAACGCCTGCCACTGCAAAGGCGACCACAAAGGCGAGCGTGAAAAAGAAAGGGTTTTTTTCTAAAAAACTAAACATATGTGCTCCTTATTGCATGCCCATGGGTGTAGCGTAGGCGGGCTCTTTTTCTAAAACTCTGCCTTTTTGGATGGTCATCAACACATTGTAAAGGAAGATGAAAAAGCCCACGAGATACAAAGTACCACCAAAGCCACGGATCACATAATAGGGGATCAACACCCGCACGGTGTCTACAAATTGATACACCAAGTTGCCGTATTGATCTACATCGCGCCACATCATGCCTTGTGTGATCCCTGCAATCCACATAGAGGAGAAGTAAAGCACGATGCCTAGAGTCATCAGCCAGAACTGCACATCCATGAGTTTAGCTGAATAAATTTCGCGTTTAAACACACGGGGCACCATGTGATAAACCGCTGCAATGAGCGTAAAGCCCACCCAACCGAGCACGCCGTCATGCACATGCCCGATGATCCAATCGGTGAAGTGCGCTAGGGCATTGACCGAGCGGATCGCTTGAATGGAGCCCTCTAAAGTAGAGAGCATGTAGAAAGTGCTCGCCAAGACTAAGAATTTAATCAAAGGCGACTCTTTGAGCTGGTGCCATTGCCCTCTTAGGGTTAAGAGCATGTTGATGGCTGTACCCCATGAAGGGATGATTAAAATCACGGAAAACACGGAAGATAGGGTTTGTACCCAATCGGGCACCGTAGAGTAGATCAAGTGGTGTCCACCCGCCCAAATATAAACAAACATCAAGCTCCAAAAGGAAAACAAGGTGAGCTTGTAAGAGAAGATAGGCTGTCCGCTTTCTTTAGGCAAGAAGTAATAAATCGTACCAATCACCCCGCTAGTGAACACAAACGCCACCGCATTATGCCCCCACCACCACTGCACCAAAGCATCGTTACTGCCGGCATACATAGAAATAGAATGCCAAAGGCTACCTGTGTGGGCGACTAAATAAGTGGGGATGGAAAGGTTGTTGAAGATATAGAGCACAGCGATGCCCACATAGGTTGCAATGTAGTACCAAAGCGAAACATAGATCGTGTTTTCGCGTCTAACCCCCATGCTCCCAAACATGCTAATGCCCCAAAGCACCCACACTACCACGACTAAAATGTCTAAAGGCCATGCAAGTTCGGCGTATTCTTTGCTCTGTGTGATCCCGCCCAGCAAGCTCACCACACCTAAGATTAAGGTTAAAATCCAAATCCAAAAATGCAAATAGCCCACCACTTTTAAAAATGGGTAGTCGTGGTAGGTAATTTTTAAGACCCTTTGTCCAAAATAATACCAACTTGCCCAAATCCCGCCCAAAGTGAAGCCATAAATCACGCCATTGGTGTGTACGGGGCGCAAACGCCCAAAAATGCTGTATTCCCCTAGAATATAGTTGAGCTTAGGGAAGGCTAGCTGAAACGCTAAAACCACCCCAATCAACATCCCAATGACCCCAAAGGTGATCATGGCAATGATGAATAACCGGGCGATTGAATAGTCGTACTCAGCGGAAGTTTTGGCCATAGCCGACACTGAAGCACTGCCAGCATAGCCCTGTTGGATGCCTACATCCATGTGTTCTCCTTCGTAAAAATATCACATAAATCTAAATTATAGCACAGATTATATGAATAGAGTTTAATTTAATATCCTTTTTGGTTTTCAAGCTGTAGGGCTAAAAAGTGCGCTCACTTCTTCAATTAAGGACGAATCTTGGCTTAAATCTAAAAAATTAAAGGCATCTCCACTCTGTTGTGTCCCCTCCAATAAATCCCCTGAACGGCGGTATTTTAAATCTAAATTCGCAATCTCAAAGCCATCAAGTGTTTGGCTAAAGTTGTGTAGCCTAGGGTTTGTGGGCTGGTGGGTGAAAAGATAGCAATAGCCTTTGCCCCCAAGCCTTGCCACCCTGCCCCTTAGCTGATGTAAAGTTGCTAGACCCAAGCGTTCGGGCCCCACAATCACGATGGTGGAGAGTTTGGGTAGGCTGATTCCCACTTCAATTAAAGTCGTGGCGAGCAAAAGCTGCCCCCCTTTGGCAAAGCCCTCCATGATGTCCTCTTTGTCATTGTCCTTACCGCTCACCACAAAGACATTTTCAAAGCGTTTTTGCCAATAGGGTGTGCCCTCTTTTAAAGAGAGATAGTCCATGCTTTCGCTCTCCTCCACTAGGGGGTAAATGACCGCCACTTGTTTGCCCTCCCCAATTTCAGCTTTAATGTGGGTTAAAAGGGCGTTGAATTGGGGTTTATCCACAATGCGGGTTTGGATGTCCTTTGTGTAGGGCTTGTCCTTTAAAAAGCTTGTGGCGATGAATTTAGCCTCCATCATCGCTAAAGTTCGGGGAATGGGCGTGGCGGAGAATTGCAAGTAATGGGGTTTGCTGCCGCCGGCTTGTGTGGCTAGGGTTTGTAAGGCATGGCGTTGCTTTGTGCCAAAACGGTGTTGCTCATCGCTGATCACCAAAGCCACCTTAGAAGTGTCTAGGGGAGCGTAGAGCAAGGCGGTTGTGCCGACAATGAAATCCGCTTCACTGAAGGTCTCTTTTTGTTTGCCATTTGCGCCACCTAAAAGCAATAGGGGTTTAATGCTTTGGGGTAAGTATTTTAGGGCTTCTGTGTAAATTTGTTTAGCCAAAATGCTTGTGGGTGCCATAAGAAGGCTTTTATAAGGGGCGCACAGAGCAACGCTGGCTAAGATCACCATCGTTTTGCCACAACCCACATCACCCATCACAAGCCGTTTTGTGGCTCTTAAGCCTTGCATGTCGTGCTTAATGCTCTCAATCGCCCTTTGTTGGTCGTTGGTGAGCGCAAAGGGCAGGTTGTTGACAAACTCGGCCAACGCCCGTGTGTTGGCGTGCTGGCTAAACTTGGCGGGGAAGTCAAAAGTCTTGGAGCTTAGGGCACACATATACGCCAAAGCCTCTATGTATTTCAGGGCTTGCAGGTGGGGCAGGCAAAAACCCTTATGGGCGTTGTGGGCTAGGGCAAAGTCTATGCTGGGGTGAAAGATTTCGCTGATGTGTTGCACCACTTGTAAAGGCACGCCTAAACTGACGAGCTTTTCTAAATTTTGGGGCGTGAGTGTGGCTAGGCAAAAGTCAAGGTAGGTTTTGTATTGGTCTTGCCTAAGAAAGGCTGGGAGTTTTTTACAATCCTTGTCAAAACGCAGCGCGATGGTGTTTGGCTTGTCTATGATTTTGGGGTTTAGCATCTGCAGGGCGTTGTTGTAGGGGCTTAGGCTTAACTTGCCATAGACAAAATAGCTTTTTTGGGTGAAAATCTTAAGATGGTAGGGGGTGTGGTTGAAACAAACGATCTCTAAAACCTGCTTTGTTGCCTTAACTTGAGTGTGGATTTTTAAGACTTTACCCGTGTGTGTGCTGATATACTCCACTTCTACACAGCCCACGGCCTCCGGCTCTAAAGCATCTAGCAAGTTGTAGGGGGTGTAGGCTTTGGGGGGATTTAAAATGATCTCTAAAAAATGGGCTAAAGGTAAACCTACACCCAAATCCAAATTAGGGTGAATCCCTCCTATTTTTGTCTGCAACATGGCATAATCTTTAACTTAGATTTAATAAAGCATGGTTATTATAGCCCAAAAAGGAAGTGGATGAACTCCAAGCTCTTACGCTTTTTAGGATTTTCGGTTTTAGCTGTAATGGGGGCGCTTGGCTTGCAAGCGTGCAAGGACACAAGCAAAACTTCTAGCCAAAAAGCCAAACCCGCGGACGCTGAAGTTGTGAATCAAGCCAAAGATGCTGATCCCGAGGCTCTCAACAAAATGACTCCCGTTAAAGGTAACCAAAACAACAGCATAGAATCCGGTTTGGATCACAGGATTGACGATGCCAAAACGACTGATAAAATCGACCGCATTGTGGATGAGGAAAACGCCGTTCAGGAAGCCACACAAGGCACAGGTCCACTCTACACCCCCCAAAACAGCAACATTCTCCAAAACTGGACCAACCACGAGGACAATCTCGCCTCGCCTCTCAACCACAATTACTAACGGTGTAAGGACTCCCCCATTCTCAATTTAAAATGTGGCTTCGCCCTTGCGGTGGGTGTTTTCGGTGCTTTGTGCCCCCCACTGCAAGCCGCTAAAAGCCGTACTTTCTTGCTTAGCCAATACCAAGTGGGGCAAATGCAATTTTACACCTACCAAGCAAACGGCACTCCCGTTAAAAATGTGCGCACCATTGAAGGGGCAAGCATTGTCTATGGCTACGAATACAACCCCTTAGATCGTTGGTTTTACACCCGCTATTATGGCTTTTTGGACTATGGATATGTGATCTTAGACCCTAGAGGCAAGGTTGAAACAAACATGTTTACCTATGGGGTTGGGGCAGATTTGCTGATTGAGTACAACAAAAACCCACTCAATGTTTGGGGGCTTTTTTATGGAATGATGTTGGCTGGCAACACTTGGACGACTTCTGAATTTTCGCAAAATTTCTTTGTGGAAAATTACCGATCTTTCACAAGTTTTTCATTTAAGGGGACTTATTTTAGGCTCTTGGGACAAGTGGGCATCCGTTTCCAGACAGTGATTCTCTACCACGATGTGTCTTTTGAATTTGGGTTTAAATTCCCCTTTGACACCGAGCTAGGCTCTCGATTTGTGCGTAATTACAGCTTTTTTGTGTCGCACACTTGGTATTTTTAGGTTTTGCCTATTTTCTAGCCAACCCGAAGCATTTAAGAAGCCTTAAAAGCCTTGTTGATTTCTACGGGAGAAAATAAGCGATCGCCCTGCCTACCCTTCTCTTTAGAAACTTTTGTTTGGCACGCATGGGCATCAACACCAAAGATAACGCTCTGTATCTCTTGCCACAAATTAAGGTGATGGACTTGTAAAAACTCCCAGCCATTTAAATGGGAGTGCAAATATGCAATTTTCAATAAACCCCCAATCCGCGCCACTCCTCTGGTATGCGTGCTACGCTGTCGTTTTTGGGGGTGTAAATTTCTTGATCCATTTCACGCCATTTAAGCGTATCTTTAAAAAAATCCAACACCCTCTCTCTAGCGATTTGGCAATACAGCTCTTCTTTTTCTACACAGAGGGCTTTCCTACCATTTTTAAGCGCACTGATTAGGGTTGTGCCTACACCTCCAAAGGGATCTAAAACACGCTCCCCTGGATTGCTTAAAGCTAAAATTAGGCGATCAACCAATTCTATGGGGAATTGGCAAGGGTGGGCGGTCTTTTCCACATGGTTGCTTTTGACATTGACAATGTCCCAAATTTGGCATTCCCAATCTTTAGCCACAATCTCCCACACATCTGCCGGATTCTTGCCCCTTGGGTTGCCCGAGAGCTGTCCTTTTTTAGCTCCCTTAAAGTGGCGCTTGCCCGGATATTTGGCGGGGACACGCACGCTGTCTAAATTAAAGGTGTAAGAATCGCTCTTACTAAACCACAAAATGCTTTCATAGCGGCCACTAAATCTAAGCTTGGAGTGCAAACCATGCCCAAATTTCCAAATGATGCGGTTTCTCAGTCTAAAGCCCAAATCTTTAAATAAGGGATAAAAACAAATGTCTAAGGGATAGATTTCTTTATCTTTGACAAAATTACCCACTTGCCACGCCACACTCCCCCTCTCTTTAAGTACCCTTTTTAGCTCTTTTAACACAGGTTCAAACTCTCTTAAATAGGCGTTTAAACTCTTGGTCTTTTCATAGTCCTTGCCCACATTATAAGGGGGTGAAGTGATGATGAGATCAAAGCTAGAGTCTTCTATTTGTGCCAAGATATCCGAAATAGAGCCATTGAGAATCATACCAAATTCCTTGTATCCATTAACCCTTCATTTTACACACAATACGCTTGGATACCTTGGTGGACTTGATCGAGCTAGTACTTGGGCGTATTCCAACAAAGTTCGTTAATTCTAGGGCACCACAACGGCGTGTCAATCACAAACAAAAGGCCATGCAAAAATTTAAAGATTTGTCACTCGCCTAAACAAGCCCTATCATCAATCTGCCTTAGTGGGGGCGAGTTGTTTGAGGGCTTTACACCCCTTGCCATTGCCTAGGCCACAAGCTTTTTTGTAATACGCCAAAGCCTTGTTTGTGTCTTTAGCCACGCCATAGCCGTTGGTGTAGGCGATGCCCAAGTTGAAATAAGCCCCAGCACTGCCCGCGTTTGCGGCTTTTTGGAAGTATTCCAAAGCTTTTGCATAGTCCTTGGTAACGCCCTCCCCCTTAGCATACGCCATGCCTAGCCCGAGGTAACCCGCACCATACCCCAATTTCACGGCTTTTTGGAGGTATTGCACCGCTTTAACGCTATCCTTAGCAACCCCCTCGCCATCTTGATACATCATGCCTAAATTGTAATCAGCCTGAGCACTCCCCATCTTGGCGGCTCTTTGGAAGTATTCTAGGGCTTTGGCGTAGTCTTTGCTAACCCCATAGCCCCTTTTATACATCGTGCCTAGATTGTTGTAAGCCCCATTATCCCCCATCTTGGCGGCCTTTTGGAAACATTGCAAGGCTTTAGAATAATCTTTTAAGACCCCCTCGCTCTTGGCGTACATGATCCCTAGATTGTTGTACGCCTTAGCACTCCCCATGTCTGCGGCTTTTTTGTAATAATCTAGGGCTTTTGCGTAGTCTTTCGCCACGCCATAGCCGTAATTATACATGTAGCCCAGTCCATTATACCCCCGAGAATCCCCCATTTTAACGAGCTTTTTCCAGTAAATGAGGGATTGGTTATAGTCGTTGTGCTTGTGGTGGGATTTTGCCAGTTCATAGTACTCGTCCGCTTGGCTCTTGGCATGGCAAACCCCGACCGCCATTGTGAGGGCAAGTACAGCCCCCCCCACACCCTTATAAAATGCGACCAACATAGACACCCCTTTATTTTGTTGATGTGATGCGATAGGGCACAGCCACAGCACAGCAAACGCCAAGCCCTCAAGACAAAGCCCTAAAAACGCCATTAAAACATGACTAAAAAAACGCATTGTAACATTTTTGTACTTGCGCTTGTGTGTGGCGTAAAAAGTTACCAAAAAACCTAAAAACACCCCTTATATTCTCATTATTAACTAAAAATAAGATTTCATTAACTTTAGAGTGTTATAATGGTGCGCCTTTTAATAAAAACAAGGAGTTTTATATGGATTTGCAGTTTATCCTAAAACACATGAACGAAAACCATGTGAAAGACATGGAAGCCTTGCTTGCCAAATTCGGACAAATCAAGGATGCAGTGGATGTGCATTTAAAAAACGCCACAACAGAGTTTATCGAGATCGCCTACAAAATCAAAGAGGGGGCACAAGAGCAAATCCAAAAGATCGACTACCCCGCTAAAGTGGCTGAGATGAAGGACATCAAGGACGCGATCATCGAGCTTTGCAAGTCCATCCCACAAACCACAGACATCAAGGGCGTACAAGAGGATTTAGAAAAATTTAGAGACAGCTTTAGCAGCGTGTGCATCGCCAGCCTTAGCTCCGAAAATGAAGTCATTTGCTCTTACAGCGCACTTCTCTTTGATGAGCACGAGGGGCATAAACATTTTTACATTTATGTGAGCGAGGTCGCCGAGCATTTCAAAAGCCTTAAGGCACACCCAGACAATGTAGAAATCATGTTCTTAGAGGACGAAGCAAGCGCAAAATCGCCCATTTTACGCCGCCGTTTGCGTTATAGGACAAAATTGCACTTCATTGAAAGGGGCGAGGAGTTTGACCGCGTGTATGACAACTTCTTGGCCAAACACGGCAAAGGACGGGGCTTAGAAACCATCCGCCACATGCAGGACTTCCATTTGATTAAATTAGAGTTTGTCAAAGGGCGCTTTGTCAAAGGTTTCGGGCAGGCTTATGACATTGATGCACACGGGCACATCTCTTATGTCGGGGCGAAGGGCAATCCCCACACCAAAGGACACCCTCACGGGGCAAATCCGCATGGCGCAAGCGTGCATAGCGAGCATCCCCACGGACACGGCGGACACCCCCACGCCTAAAGCCCCCGTTTGTCGCTAAACAAGCCCTTGAAGCGCACCTCCATCGGGTGCGTGGCTTAATTTTGTCTTTATTCTTTTCACGCTAGAATAGACACTTGCTTTATGCAAAATCACACACGCCCCGCCTTAGAGTGTTTTTAGGGAGCGTGGTGGCAAACTTTAAGGAGTTAAGTATGATCACAATGAAGGATTTATTAGAGTGTGGGGTGCATTTTGGGCACCAAACTAGGCGCTGGAACCCCAAAACAGCCCGCTTTATCTTTGGTGTGCGTAAAAACATCCACATCATTGATTTGCAAAAAACCTTGCGCTATTTCCGCTACACATATAACATTGTCCGCGATGCGAGCGCAGAGGGCAAAACGATCATGTTTGTAGGCACAAAAAAGCAAGCCAGCGATGCACTCAAAGAGTATGCCATGCAAGTCAATGTCCCCTATGTCAATTACCGCTGGCTGGGGGGCATGCTGACAAATTTTAGCACCATTAGAAAATCCGTACGCAAGCTAGAAATCATGGAGGAAATGGAGAGCAGCGGGCAGATCGACCTGCTTACCAAAAAAGAAAAGCTCATGATTTTACGCAAAAAAGAAAAGCTTGAGAAGTATTTAGGTGGCGTGCGCCACATGAAAAAAATGCCCGACATGATGTTCATCGTGGATGTGGTGAAGGAAAAAATCGCGGTGGCTGAGGCGCGCCGCCTTGGCATCCCCATCATCGCCCCCCTAGACACGAATTGCGACCCCGATTTGGTGGATTACCCGATCCCGGGTAATGACGATGCGATCCGCTCCATTGGTCTATTCTGTAAAGAAATGGCAGAGGCGATCACAGAGGGGCGTGAGCTTGTGGGGCGCAGTGAGGAAGCACTCGAAGAAGTGGAGGCGGCTAGTGAAGCCGAAAAAGAGGAGATCCTAGAGGAAATCGTTCAAGAAGAGGGGGTAGAAAATGAGTAATGTCAGTGCTGCACAAGTCAAACAACTAAGAGAAATGACAGATGCGCCCATGATGGATTGCAAAAAAGCCCTTGTGGAGTGTGGAGCGGATTTAGACAAGGCAGTCGCCTACTTGCGTGAAAAGGGCTTGAGTAAGGCGATCAAAAAGGCCGATCGTGTAGCCAGCGAGGGCGTGGTGGCTTTAGCCATAGAGGGCAACAACGCCACCATGCTAGAGATCAATAGCGAAACCGACTTTGTGGCTAAAAACGACCACTTTAAAGCCCTTGTGGCAAAATCCCTAGAGCTTGCCAAAGACAAACAACCCAAAGACGCTAGAGAGTTGTACCAGCTCCAAATTGAGGGGCAAGCTTACGAGTCTTATCTGCACGCTGCAGTCGCTAAGATTGGGGAAAACATCGTGGTGCGCCGCCTAGCTTGCGTGCAAGCGGGGGCAAACGAGGTGTTAAATGGCTACTTGCACGCCAACCACCGCGTGGGTGCGATCATTAAAATCGCACACAACAACCCCGCTAACACCGATAAGTTGCGTGAGTTAGCCCGCCACATCGCCATGCACGCTGCCGCCATGAAACCCGTAGTGTTGGATTACAAAGCCTTTAGCCCCGATTTCATTGCTAAGGAAAAATTAGCTTTAGTGGCGGAACTTGAAAAGGAAAACGAAGAAGCCAAACGCTTAGGCAAGCCCCTTAAACACATCCCCACCTATGTGAGTAAAGCTGAGCTTACGGCGGACATTTTGACCCAGCAAGAAGAGGCCTATAAACAGGAATTAAGGGATCAGGGCAAACCTGAGAAAATCTTTGACAAGATCATCCCCGGCAAAATGGAACGATTCATCGCCGACAACACGCTGCTAGACCAACGCTTGACCCTACTCGGGCAATTCTTTGTGATGGACGATAAAAAGACCATCCAGCAAATTTTAGACGAGAGAAGTGCACAGACCAACGATCAAATCCACATTGTGGAGTATATCCGCTTTGAAGTGGGCGAGGGGATTGAAAAGAAAAGTGAGGATTTTGCAGCCGAAGTGGCGGCACAAATGAAATAAGGGGGGCTTATGGGCTCTTATCTTTTCACCTCTGAGTCGGTGACAGAGGGGCATCCGGACAAAATGGCAGACCAGATCAGCGATGCCGTTTTAGACTACATCATTGAGCGGGACAAAAACGCCCGTGTGGCGTGTGAGACTTTACTAGCCAATGGGTTTTGTATCATCACGGGCGAGCTGAAAACCAGCATCTACGCTCCCATGCAAGAGATCGCAAGGGGTGTGGTCAAAGACATCGGCTACACCGATGCGCTCTATGGCTTTGACTACCGTAGTGCAGCGGTGCTCAATGGGATCGGCGAGCAAAGCCCCGACATCAATCAGGGGGTGGACCGCGAAGATGGAGAAGTGGGGGCAGGCGATCAGGGCTTGATGTTTGGTTACGCTTGCGATGAAACCCCCCAATACATGCCCCTAGCCATTAGCCTCGCGCACGCCATCACTTTGGGGCTAGCCACGGCACGCAAGAGCGCAACCTTGCCCTTTTTGCGCCCCGATGGCAAGGCGCAGGTGACGATCCGCTATGAGGACGACAAACCCGTAGGCATCGACACGATCGTGGTGTCTACGCAACACTCCCCCGAAGTGGATCAAAAGCACCTAAGAGAAGCGGTGATTGAGGAAGTGGTGTATAAAGTCCTGCCCCAAGAGTTTTTAAACGACAACATCAAGTACCACATCAACCCCACGGGCAAGTTTGTCATCGGCGGACCGCAAGGCGATGCAGGCTTGACGGGGCGTAAGATCATCGTAGACACCTATGGGGGCTCTTGTCCGCATGGGGGCGGAGCGTTTAGCGGCAAAGACCCCTCTAAAGTGGACCGCAGTGCGGCCTACATGGCACGCTACATTGCAAGAAATTTAGTGGCAAGTGGGGTGTGCAAGAGGGCGACTGTGCAGTTGGCCTATGCGATCGGCATTGTGGACCCCGTGTCTGTCTACATCAACACCCACCACACCAGCATTTATAACCCCCAAGACCTTGAGGCGTGCGTGCGCACACTCTTTAAACTCACCCCAAAGGGGATCATTGAGAGTTTAGATTTACTGCGCCCCATTTACCGCAAAACCGCTACTTACGGGCATTTTGGACGGGAGGATTTTAGTTGGGAGAAAACCGACAAAGCCTCAGCGATCGCTGACTTCTTGAGCAAGTGATTAAATTTTTTAGATTTTAGGGAGTGGTGGAGTGTAGGGGGATCGAACCCCTGACCTCAACGCTGCCAGCGTTGCGCTCTCCCAGCTGAGCTAACACCCCAAAAGCGGACATTATAGCATAACTTTTATTAAAATGCAAGTCTAGTCATTGAGTCCGTGGTAGTGTTTTTGGTACTCGGCTTGCATGTCCTGCTCTAATTTGGCGTACCAGTCTATGCTTAAATCGGGCGTAAAGGCGGGCATCAACACCATGCGTAGGTGCGTGGCGTGCGATTCTATGGGCTTGGTGTTAAAAATTTTGCGGGTGTTGAGTAAGAGTATGGGCTGGATTTTTAAATGCAGCTTCTCCGCCAAAACCTTAGCCCCCGGCTTGAAGGGCAGGAATTTTTCTGTGCCCCGGCTCCTAGTGCCCTCGGGGAAGATCACCAAAGGGCGGCCTTGCTCTAGCTTTTCTTTGGCAATTTTAAGCAAAGATGCAAGTCCACGCCGATCCTCTCTGTCGATGAGAATCATTTCTGGAGTTTTGAGCGCATAGCCATAGTAGGGGATGTCGCCCAACTCTTTCTTAGCGACCCAGCAGATGTTGCGGGGGTGGTAGGCTTCTAGACAGATGATGTCAATGATGCTTTGGTGGTTGAGTACAATCAAATCCGCGCTCAAATCAAACTCCCCGATTTTCTCTAAAGGCGCATTGACCAAAAAGAAAAAAGAGCGACACCACTTGCGGGTTTGGCGGGAGTTGTTGTGTTTACGGGTTAGAAAGTTCATTAAAATGATGAAGCCCAACCCCAAACCCACGACCAAGAGCGCATAAATGCCCCGAATTTTACTCCACATCTTCTTTCCTCACCCAACCGATTTTTTCATCATCTGTCATGATCTTGTAATATTTGGCGTGTTCACCTATGATTTTGACATGCAAGGCTTCTTTAGGGATGGCTAGCAAAGTGGAGTTTTGTGTGGGTAAGATTTTAATCGCCGCTTGCGCCCTTAAAATCCCTGTGCGGTAGGTAGAAAGGATATTCCACAGCAAAACCCCCACGAGTAAAATAGCCACGACCAACGCCGTATTTTTGTAACTAGTGAGAAAATAGCACACCACCACTACGAGCAACAAAGCCATTAAAAAGATGTTTGAAAAGAGCAATAAATTGTTTTTGGGCTTTAGGTTGCTCTGTGTGCTGACACTCTCTTCAATGGGAATTAAAGAAAAATGCAATTCTTTAAATTGCGCCTCTTGCAAGGAAAAATAATTAAAGGAGAGGCTTTGCAGGCTCTTTGGCACAATGCAATAATAAACTCCACTGGCATCGTCTGTGCCTAAATGGCTGCTCTCAAAGCCTTGTTTGAATCCGCCGGGGATTTTAAAATCCTCTAAATTTGCGCCTCTTGTTTGCAACTCAAGGACTAAAATATTGTTGGCGTTGTCGTATTCCTTGACCTTGTAGCCCGTAACGCTAAAGTCGTTTGCGACCACGCCCGCATAGTTGGGGTGTGCCGAGAGATCGAGCACCTGCAGAGGGATGGCGGGGGCACTGGATTTATCCAAATAGCCTTGATCTTGCACGAAGGCACTCACTCTAAGGGCGGGGATGGTCGCCTTCGTACCCAAAATTTTATAGCTGTAGGTTGCGCTGTAGCTGTCTGTACCCGAAGCGACCCAGTTGGGGGTGAAGTTCAAGCGTTTGAGTTTTTTAGGATCGGGCAAGTTCTCTAATTCCGCCCCTAAAAATTTGGCCTTAGAGAAAAGCATTAAATTGTATTGTACGCTGATTCTTTGCCCCACATACACGGGCTTACCGGTGAGTTCTTGTAAATCTGCTACCTTGACATACACGACCTTAGCCCGTACTTCCTCGCCCTGCAACCCCACTAAAAAAAGCAGAAAACTTAGAAAATAACGCGCTAGCCCCGCCCTCACAAACGCCTACTTATGCGCACTCTCTTTGTTGGGGGCGGTCAGAATATCCCAAACTTTTAGGGTGTCGATGGCGGTTTTTAGTTGGATATCCGCATTGATGTCTTTTTGGGTGATGGGTTTGCTTTCTTTGTCCTCAACTTTTTTGCCATGTTCGTGTTTCTTACTTTCGGATTTGCTGTTTAGGGATTGTAATTCTTGTTCCAAGTGGTGTTTTAAATCCGCCTCTTTAATGCTGAATTTGCTTTCATCTTGGGGGACATTGCCCGGATACACCACAATATCGGGCTTGATCCCCACAGCTTGGATCGTGCGCCCGCTGGGCAAATAGTAGCGGGCGATGGTGATCTTGATCGCCTCATCCCTGCCCACGGGGAAAGTGGTTTGCACGCTGCCCTTGCCAAAGGTGCTCTCCCCGATGATGACAGCGCGTTTGTGATCTTGCAGGGCCCCTGAAACAATCTCGCTCGCACTGGCTGTGCCGGCGTTGACTAAGACGGCTATGGGTAAGTTAGGGTAGGGGGCTTTACCATTAGCTCTGTACTCAATGTCCTCGGTTTTCACCCGCCCTTTTTGCGACACGATGATGCCATGCTTGATGAAGAGATTAGACAAGTCAATGGCTTGGTTTAAAAGCCCACCTGGATTTGAGCGTAAGTCTAACACAATGCCTTGTAGGTCTTTGGCTTTGCTTAGCTCAGTGAGCACGCCCCTGACCACATTGCGGTCGAACGAATTGACTCGGACGTATAAATAGTGTGTGCCCTCGATCTTTTTGGCGTGTACGGATTTGATCTTGATGATGTCGCGCAACATTTTCACCACAATGGGTTTAGACTCGGATTTACGCACCAAAGTGAGCTCAATGGGGGTTTTGGGCTTGCCACGCATGAGATTGACGGCGTTGTCGATGCTCATATTGATCGTGCTTTCTTGGTTGATTTTTAAAATGACATCTCCCGCTTTGATCCCGGCCCTAAAGGCGGGGGTGTCGTCCAATGGGGCGATGACCGTGAGCGCTCCATCGCGAATGCCCACAGTGATGCCCAGCCCGCCAAATTCGCCCTCTGTTTGGGCTCTAAAGTCCCTAAATTTCTTGGGTGTTAAGTAGGAGGAGTGCGCATCTAAATTTGTCATTAAGCCATCGATGGCCTTGTCCACAATGTCGTTGATGCTGACTTCATCCACATAGTAGCGTTCCACTTGCTCCACCACATTGGAGAATTTTTTTAAGGCATTGAGCCGCTCTTGGGTCGTGGGTTTGTTGCTCTTTTTAAAGGTTTTGCTGTGTGCGGTGTTTTGTGCCACTTCATCCTGTGGCAGATTATGCGCCACGAGCCACACACTCAAAATAGACGAAACAAGCCCCATTATAAAATATCTATTCATCGTGTCCCTTATTGTTCAATTCACATGAAAAGCACCATTGTACCCAAAACTAAGCAATTTTACAACTAGTCCACGCAAACCCCAAGCCCATGCATTGATCCAAAGCTTAAAGCCATCGGGGGGCTTGGTTACTTTGTGTAGCGTTCTCTTTATTTACAAGGCATGGGTGCAAGTTTGGCACAACTTTAACAGACTTTCTACTTATAATTTCAATGGTAGGGCAACTTCTAGTAGGGCTAGAAGAAAGTTTTACTCTGTCTACTTAAGGATTAGCCAAGGAGTCAACATGCAAGACAGATACGAACAACAAGACCCCAACATTAAGTCTAACTTTTCCGTTTTAACCTATGTTTGTGGTCCATTAATGTTGTTTGCAACTTCCGTGGACGCGTTTGAGTATAAGTTTGGGGGGCGCGCAGAACAGACCTCTCAAATCGGGTTCAACACTAGGGAGATCAACCGCAGAAGAGGGCTTTACCCCATGCAACAATACGCCACTGTGGCGGGGTATTTGGACCTTAGCTTCAGCTTATTGCCCAAAAAATCCGTCCACAGCCTTAAGGGTGGGATCGGCGGTATGGTCGGTGGTGTCTTCTACGACAGCACGAAAAACCTCGATCGAGGCAGTCAAATATTCAACTATTACGGTTACTACAACGGGTATTTAGACGGCAACCACAATTCCATCGCTACAGGTGATGACAACCTCAAGGACAGCTTCATTCGAAAAAACGCGCGCACCTACATTTGGAGCGATGCGTTCTTGGAATACCAATACAAAGATTATTTTGGCATCAAGGGCGGGCGTTACACTTCTACCATGCCTTACAGAAGTGGGAAAACGCAAGGCTTTGAGGTCTTTGGGCAGTATAAACACGCCCGCTTGGTGTGGTTTAGTTCTTTTGGGCGCGCGATTGCCAGCAGCGGGTTTCTCATCAATTGGTATGCCCCTAGGACTTCTTACAGCGGCGGTTATGTGAGAAACGCCCAGGGGGGTTGGACACCTGTGGGCTATAAGCTCTCTTATGGCACACATGCGGCAAGACTCATTTACAACCAACATAAACTCTTGGCCGAGTTTTTCTACTATTTTTCGCCCAAGACCTTCAACGCACCCGGCTTTACGCTCGGCTGGGACACCAACCCCAATTTTGACGGCAAGGGTTTTAAATCAGACACCCACATCACCGCCATCTTCCCTGTGTATGAGCCTTGGATGGTCTTTGGCTCAACAGGGGCGGTGAAATTCAAATACGGCACACCCATCACCCAAACCGGCCAAAGCCTCATCTTGCGCCAGCGCTTTGATTACAACAACTACTACCTCGTGGGGACATTTTACAAGAACTTTGGCAACCCCAACACCTATGTGGGCAACATGGGTAACCCCGCAGGCGTGCTCCTCGGGGGCAACAGCGTTTATGTGGGTACGGCTGGCACAGCTTTAAAAGCCGATGCTGTAACAGGGGCGATTGCCTATGGGGGCACACACTTTAATAAAAAGTTTTTGTGGCGGATGCAATGGCAGTGGACAAGTGCGCCCGTGGCATGGGAGGGACGCTACATGCTCACTTTGGGTTACAACTTCAACCAGTACTTGAAAGCCACGATCAATTTAGCCTACTATGGAGTGCACACCAATAAAGGCTACCAAGCGGGCTTGAACGACCAAGTCTGTATGACCTATTGTGGCGGAGGGTATCAGGACAGAAGTGCTCTTTACACAAACCTTTCGGCTTCCTTTTAGGACAAAACAAACGGAGAAATCGGGGGGATTTAAGCAAATCTTTGTTATCCTTAACACATAAAAGTAAATATTCTCGGATGTTTATTTTAAAACTTTAGATTTTGAGGAGAATTGATGGATAAAATGACAGCAGTTTTAGCAAAATCCCCACAAAGCCTTTCTTCTCTAATCATGATGATCATTTTTTACGGAAGGAGGATGATGCGCGCAATGCTCCTTTGCGCGAGGCGTGCCTTAAGGGCAACACAATAACCCCACTGCCTTGGTTTCAAGTTTCTACAGCAGGGTTCTCGGGTCCACTTTGCCCAAGAATCACACGATGACAACAAAAGGATTGAAATGAAAAAAGTTGTGTCGCTCTCTAAAAATTTAGTGGCTTGGTTGGGAATTGCATCCCAAACTTCCGCCCTAGATTGGAAGCACCTGGATTTACGCAATTTGGAGTCTTTTGCAAAATTTAGAGCAGGGGCAGAGTCCTTCTCTAAAATTGGGTTTAACAACAAGCCCATCAACACCAATAAGGGTCTTTACCCTACAGAGACTTTTGTCACTATCGTGGCTTATCTCCAATTAGACTTCCCTGAACTTTTGCCTAAAAACGCAACGGCTAATGGCCACCACATGTCAGGGAGTCTAGGGGGATTTGGCGGAGGTCTTATGTACGATGGGACAAAACACCTAATAAATGAGGCGACAGGCAAGCCCTATGGGGATATGGCTTGGAACTACTTTGGTTACTGGGGTGGGCTCGTGGGGCAAAAGCCTTGGGCGCAGTGCTGGTATGGGGCAGGGGGAGGAAGCCAAGCGTCTTATGCGGGCAAAAGCGCAGCCCAGTTGCAAGCCATGTCGGATGCCACAAGCATTGGGGGGGTTAATACGGCCGATTGTATTCAGGGCTATGCCGATAACGCTCGCCAATATGTGATCTACAATGCCTACATTGACTACTCTTATAAGAACATCTTTAGATTTAGGGGTGGGCGTTATGAATCGCCGGCCGACTATATGAGTGGTTACACGCAAGGGCTAGACATGACTTTAAACTTAAACCACTTTAAATTTTGGTGGTTCAGCTCTTTTGGCCGGGGCTTTGCTTACAACGAGTGGCTGTATAACTTCTACTCTCCCAAAACCTACACCCTAGCCGATGGCAAAAAGATCAACCCCGGGGTGCACGCCTTTTACATCACTTGGGAGTACAAGGGCTTTAGTGTTGTGCCTTTTGTCTACTTTTCCCCAAACAACGAATACAGCCCTTGCTTTACCCTCATGTATGACAGCAACCCCAAATTTAAAGGGATTGGCTGGCGCTCGCAAACCGACATCACGGTGCTCAACCCCTTTTACGCCAAACGCTTTTGGGACACCTACCAGTTTGGCATGATCTCGCATAGAAATGCCCATAGCTTGATGATCAAACAGCGCTTTGACTACAATAACTACAACTTTGGGGGCGGGATTTACCAAAACTTTGGCAACGCCAACTGGATGATCGGCTACCACGGGAACCGTTTAGGGTTTGACTTTTGGGACAACACAGTGTATGCCAACACCATCAACTCCCTATCCTACATGATGGACTCGAACGCCTTCACCGCCTTTCTCTTTGGCGGGGGGGTGTATAAAAAATGGCTTTGGGGTTTGATCGGCCGTTTGACCTATGGTCCCCGTGCGGATGAACAGGTTTTTGCGTTTAACGTCGGTTACCAATTTTCTAAGCGTTTTTACGCCGACATTAAAGTAGAATACTACAACCAAATCATGCATCGAGGTTATAAAATTGGTTGGAATGGGCCTTTCTTACCCGATCAACCCGCCACCGACCAAGACAGAAGCCATATTTTTACTGAGATTAAAGTCAAGCTTTAATCCTGTCAAGGTAAAGCTTAAAACCTAATAGAGGTGTAGATAGATGAGCCATAAAGGCTTGCTCTTTTGTGCGTGTTGTGTGTGTCCGCTGGGGGCTTTTGACTATAAATTCAGCGGGACAAGCGAATCGGTCGCCAAGATCGGTTTTAACCACTCCCCCATCAATTCCAAAGAGGGTATCTTCCCCACAGAAAGTTTCATGACCCTAACGCTCAAAGCCCAAGTGGATGCGAGCTTGTGGGAGAACGAAAAGAATAAAATCAGTGCAGGGATTGGCGGGGGGATCGGTGGGCTGGCTTACGACTCGACCAAAACTTTAGTGGATCAGAGCACGGGGCAGGTCTATGGCTCTAAAATATATTTTTACTTTGGGCGTTATTGGGGTTTTTTAGACAACGCCCCTTGGAAAAGCTCTAACATAGAATCCACACAAAGAGCCCGCCCCTATGTACTCTACAACGCCTATTTGCGCTACGACTACAACCAAGCTCTAACCATCATCATCGGGCGTTACCTATCCAAAGCAACTTTTTTGAGCGGGTACACAGAAGGGTTTGAAGCTTCTTACAAATTCCACCATTACTTTAGATTGCGCTGGTTTAGCTCTTTTGGCAGGGCTTTGGCGGTGGGTGAGTTTATCCGCCCTTGGTACGCCCCCATCACCACAACCAACAAACAGGGCAAGGTGGTGGATTTAGGCATCCACGCTGTGGGGTTAAATTTTGACACCAAGCGTTTTTCAGCAGTGAGCTTTGTCTATTTCTCTCCCAACACCTACACCACCCCCGGGGTCAAGCTCCACTACAACAGCAACCCCGCCTTCAATGGGCTGGGTTTTAAGTCTTTAACGGAGATGACGGTGATCTTTCCCATTTATAACCGCAATCTTTACAATGCGTGGTATCGTGGCTCTAGGCTGGGACGGGGGGGGGCGAGCTTGTATATCCGCCAACGCTTCGACTACAACCAATACAACTTTGGCGGGGGGTATTTCCAAAACTTTGGCAACGCCAACGCTCGAATCAACTGGTATGGGAGCCCCATTGGCATTGACTACCGCGACAACAGTGTCTATGGTGGGCTGATGGACAACATGATTTCACCCAATGCCATCACGGGCTTTGTGTTTGTGGGCGGGGTGTATAAGAAACTCTTTTGGGGCTTGGTGGGGCGATTGACTTATTCGCCTCGGGCCAACGAGCAAAGCGTGGCGTGGAATGTGGGGATCAAGTGGAATCGTTACTTTTCGACCAACATTAAAATTGAATACAATGAAGTGGACACCCACAAGGGCTACAACATCGCCAACTGGTACACTCTAGACCCCAGTGCCCCAGCCACCCACCAAGACCGCAGTTATTTAATGACCGCCATCAAGGCGCAATTTTAGTAGCGTTTTGTAACATTTACAGACATGACTCACACACTTTGTCTAAAAATGGGTGTTACTGCACTAAAAGCTGTGCTACAACACTAAGGACTAAATACAAAGGGGTATATTGCATATAACTACACGCACATTCAGCCACATTTTCTATTCTCTAACTTTTTTGATGACTCCGCTCAAAGCCTTTGACATTAAATTCTCGGGGCGTTTGGACAGCTTTTCTAAGATAGGTTTCAACCATTCCAAGATCAACACCAAGTATGGCATCTTCCCCACAGAGAGTTTTGTGGACATCGTGGGCTTTGCCCAAATGAAAGTGGGGCTGCTACCCAAGCACACCACAGACCACCAATTAAGCTTTAGTTTGGGTGGGGCGATGGCGGGCTTGCCTTACGACTCGACCAAGTATTTGAGAGACCAAGATGGGCAAATCTATGGCTCTGTGGTACATAACTTCATCGGGGGCTGGCATGGGTATTTTTTCAACAAATACCTCACGCAACTATCCGGGGCCTACCACGCCCGCCCCTATGTGCTCGACACCGCTTTTTTGCAATACGATTACAAGCATAAGTTTGGCTTTAAAATCGGTCGTTACGAGGCGAACATCGATTTTATGAGCGGGTCAAACCAAGGCTTTGAGTTCTACTACCGCCCCATTAAAAACCTCAAACTTTGGTGGTGGAGCTCCTATGGGCGGGGCTTGGCGTTCAACTCGTGGATTTACCAGTTCTACGCTTCAACCCCCTATGAAAAACCAAATGGACAGATGATCAACTACGGCTGGCATGGCATCACCGCCACTTACGACTATAAGAAATTGAGCGCGCAGGCGTTCTTTTACTTTTCGCCCAAGACCTACAACGCTCCGGGGTTTAAACTCATCTACGACACGGATAAAAATTTCCAGCTTGTGGGCTTCCGCTCCCAAACCCTCTTAATGGTTACGGTTCCCGTTTACGACTCGGGCTGGTACAACCCGCTCACCAAAACCTACAGCATTTGGGATTCTGCACAACACGGCTCACTCGTGGGTAAATATGGAGTCACCTTAAACATCCGCCAAGCCTTTTGGTGGAATCGCCTAGCGATCATTTTAGGGCTTTACAACACCTTTGGCAACCCAGACGCTTACTTGGGTAGCCACACCATGCCCATGGGCAACAACACCTCCTATGTCAACGACTATGTGAGCTCGAGCATCATCGGGTTTGACTTTTGGGACAACACGGCTTATGACGGCTTGGCAGATGCCGTAACCAATGCCAACACCACAACCGTCTATGGCTCTGTGGGCAGCATTTATAAAAAGTTTGCATGGCACATCTTTGGGCGGGTGAGCAACGCCAACCGCAACGCCCAAGGGCACATCGGGCGTAGCAACGAATACTCCGCAGCCCTAAGTTTAGACTACGCCTTCACCCGTTCGGTGTTCTTGCACTTTAAGATCGAATACTATGGGGTGCAAATGCACCAGGGTTACCAAGTGGGCTATTTTGGCGCGCCAGAGTTTAACAACCCCGACTTTAAAGCGAATTATCAAGACCGCAGCCACATCATGACCAACATCACTTTAAAATTTTAGAATTAGTGTGAATAAAATATTTATAATAACATTCTATGTACTTACAAAATTTTTAAACTAAATTGTGTTTGTTTAAGAAAAAAAATACACAAACTATATTAAAATGCGCCTACACAATCATGGTCTCGGGCATAGCTCGGCTAGAGTTTTACGGGCGTGTTCTGTGTAGTTCTCTAACACTTAAGGTTATTAAGTACCTGCAATATTGAAGGCGACACCAATGAATAAAGAAAAACAACAAAAAAGGTTACGAGGCATGAAAAAGATCAAAGACACCAAGTGGGGTAAGCTGGCAAGGGGGGTGCGTAAATTGCGCAACACGCTGACACCCGCCCTGCTGGCTTCCTCTTCTTTGGGAGTTTGTGGGTTGGATGCACTCAGCTACGAAGTGCACGGCGATCTCATCAACTTCTCAAAAGTGGGGTTTAACAACTCTCCCATCAACCCGGTCAAGGGGCTTTACCCAACCGGTACTTTTGTGGAATTGACCGGTAAATTAGAAAGCACCGTGCACCTTGGCAAAGGTTGGAGTGTGAGTTTAGGTGGTGCGCTAGGGGGTATGCCCTATGACAACACCCGCTATGACAAATACGCTAATGACATTAAAGTCCCGCAAGCTTGGAAGAATCCAGATGCGTGTGGAGCAAACTACAATGGTCCGGACAGCGCAAATGGCTTCTGTGTACCTTTTTGGAGCGATCCCAAAAATGGGATGCCCCAATATGGCTCTTACAATTGGGCGATGGATCATGGTGGCATAGCCGACCCCCGCGGTATCGGTTATATGTTTATGGGGGAATGGAACGGCTTGGCCCCTAACTACTACCCCGCCAGCGCCTACACCCCCGGGCAGTCGCGCAGGTATGAAATCTACAAGGCGAATGTCCAATACAAAAGCGATAAAATTTGGATCATCGCCGGGCGCTACGACACCACACAGGTCAAAGACATCGATTGGTTCTACCAATTGACCCAAGGTTTCTACGGCATGTTTAAACTCACGAATAAGCTGACCTTCCAAGTGTTCAGCTCCTGGGGCCGTGGTATTGCGGACGGGCAATGGATGTTCCCAATCTATCGCGAAAAACCTTGGGGGCAACACAAAATCGGGGTGATTTACCAAGTGAACAAGCACTTCTCCATCCACCCACATGTGTGGTTCTCTCCCAAAGTTTTCACCGCTCCTGAAGTTAAAATGTATTACGACACCAACCCCGAGTTTAGCGGGCGCGGTTTCCGCTCACAAACCACCCTTTATGCCATGTATGTCTACCAATGGGCAAACGACTATATCCCAGGTATTGGGCATGTGGGTCGCTATGGGGCTGCAAGGTATAACTCTTGGGACCCCTTCCTAGATGGCGGTAAATGGCGCGGGTTACAAGGTCCTGGCGGGGCAACCATCTTGATCAAAGAGCGCCTAGACTTCAACAACTACAATGTGGGCTTTGGTATCTACGACAACATCGGTAACCCAAACCCCAACATCGGTACCTATGGTAACCCCGTAGCGATCGATGGTGTCGAACAATGGACCGGTGGTATCTACTCACTAGGGTTTGCGTCTATCAACAACATCACCGACGCCGATGCTTTCACAGTTTATGCGAAAACCGGCGCGGTGTATGGAAAATTTGACTGGGAGCTCGCCGAAAGGTATACCACAGCTCCGCGTGCGGACGGTCAGGCTCTAGCGTTGTATTTGGACTACCAATTTGGCAAACACATCAAGGCTGGGATCAAGCTTGAGTGGTTCTTCCAAGTCATCCGCGCGGGCTACAACCCAGGTGTTGGCTTCCTAAGCTACATGGGGCAACCTTTGAGCTTGAACACAGGTGTGTTCTCTGCAAGTGGCTTTGGGCAAGGCCCACAAGAAACCGGGGGCATCGCCCACACCGTTTGGCAAGATCGAAGCCACTTGATGACCCACATCAGCTACAGTTTCTAGTTCCAGCCTTTGTTTTTGCCTTAAGGGCTCTCCCCTTAAGGTATTCTTGCTATAATACCCCGTTTAAAATTTTCATAAATCCATCTTTAAGCAGGTTGCCATGCAAGTTCAATTTAGAGGGAATCGCACCATCCATAAGTGGCTTGTTTGCATGCTCCTTGTTTTAGAGCGCGTTTTAGCCTTTGACATGAGCATTAGCGGGAAACTCAGCAGTTACACGCTGTATGGCTTTAACAACAAACGCTACGACCCCTCCAAGTTCATTTACCCCACGGGCAGCTACACCTCGCTTTTAGCCGAGATGAATCTTAGCATGGACATTTACAAGGGCTTACACGCCGAAGTGGGGGGCATGCTCTCTGCTTTGCCCTACGACTCTACGGCGTATCAAGGCAATGACATCCAACCAGGGCAACCGGGTGGTCCGGGGGATTTCTATAATCACGATGGTGGGATCTTCTGGGAATATATTGGCTGGTATGCCGGGCACAGCGGTTTGAATGTGCAACAACCCCGCTACGCAATGGTGCACAACGCCTACATCAGTTACAACTACAAGAATATTTTTGGCATCAAGGGTGGGCGTTATGAGCTCTCAGATTATGATTGGTTCACTTCCTTTAGCCAAGGTGTGGAAGGGTTTGTCAAATACAAGGACTATAAATTACGGGTGCTCTATTCGGATGCCAGGGCTTCTGCGTCTAGCGACTGGTTTTGGCCTTTTGGGCGTTACTACACCAGCGGCAAACCCTTAATGATCGCTGAGTTTAGATACCAAAAAGGCCATTGGAAGGTCAACCCCTATTTTTACTCCATCTTTGGGCGCATGAACGCCCCCGGGATCAACATCACCTACGACACAAACCCCCATTTTAGGGACAAGGGTTTTCGCTGGGTGGGCACTTTTGTGGGGCTCTTCCCCTTCTTCCCCCCCTCTGGCCGGGGCTATGACATGATCTTGTTTGGGCAAGAAAAAATGGGCAAGGATGGACAGACCCTCTTTTTCCGATCCCGTTTTTATTACAACAAATGGATTTTTGGGGGCAGTATTTATAAAAACATTGGCAATGCCAACGGCGACATCGGGATTTATGGCGACCCTCTAGGTTACAACATCTGGACCAACAGCATTTACGATGCCGAGATCAACAACATCGTAGGCAAGGACGCGCTCAATGGATTTTTATACTTTGGCTCGCACTTCCATGGCTTCACTTGGAAAGTTTTGGGGCGCTTAACCGGCTCGCCTCGGGCCAACGAGCAGAGCGTGGCACTTTTTTTAAGCTATTTTTTGAGTCGCTACAACTTAAAGTTTGATTTAAAACTTGAGTATTACAACAACATCACTAAAAAAGGCTATTGTCTTGGTTTTGGCTATGGCCCTACGCCCAATACTTGTGGATCATGGGATCCCGCGACCAACAACTTCGCCCCCCGTCTGCCCCACAATGTGGACTCCGGCCGTAGCCACTTGATGTTTACCTTGACCTATGGCTTCCAGTTGCTCTAAGGCAAGAGCGACACCAAAACCTCTGTTACTCCACTAAAATACGCTAGGCCGTTAGAGCGGCTTAGAGCATCGATCGCTCCCGCTCCGTAAGTGTTGTCCTTGTAGGGCGTGAAAACGCCATTCTCTAAGTGCCCTAAGACCAAGTGCATGCGTTGCCCCTTGACATTTAAAGGGCTGTTTAAGCGGGCTTTAATGAGGGGTTCTGGCGTGTTGTTGCCGGCCTGTTTGCAAAGCACGGGGCGCACAAGGGCTAAAAAAGTCGCCACACAGCTTAAGGGGTTGCCCGGCATGCCAAAGATGAGCTTATCTGCCACACTGGCGCATAAAATGGGCTTGCCCGGTTTGACATTCACCCCGTGGTAGTGGATTTTTGCGCCCATTTGTAACAATGCCTCTTTAAAATGGTCTTTATCGCCCACACTCACCCCGGCACTGCTGATGAGCACATCGTGAGTTAAAGACTCTTGTAGCCGTTTTGTTTGCTCTTTGAGATGGTCGGGCAAATGCCCCAAATGCGTGGCTTCAAAGCCCAAGTGTTGCAGTATGGCCACTAAAACAACCCCGTTTGTGTCATACACTTGGTGTTTCTGGGCTGCACTGCCCAAGCCCACAACTTCGTCCCCACTGCTAAAGACCCCCACTTTTAGTTTTTGATAAACGCTGAGAGTGGCGCACCCTTGTGAGGCGAGCAGGGCGATGTCTCCGATTTTTAAAGGCGTGCCCTTTTTTAAAAGCAAATCCCCGGCTTGGAAGTTTTCACCTTCATAGCGGATGTTTGCGCCCTTTTTAAAACCTAAAGGGGCTGTGGCGTTGAGGTCATCATACTCTTGCATTTGCTCTAAAGGCACCACCACATCCACCCCATCGGGCACAAGCGCACCGGTCATGATTTTCAGACAAGTTCCCGGGGCTAAAACCGCCAAGGGGTTGCCCGCATAAATGGTTGCGCCAATGGGCATGCTTTTGCCCAAGTCCTCTAGTCTAAAACCAAAGCCATCCATCGCCGCATTTGTGGCTTTGGGCAGGGGGTCTTTGGCGTAAAAATCTTTGGCTAAAATGCGCCCGTGCGCTTCTTGCAAGGGGACTTTTTGAACTTCTAAACCCATTTGGGGCAGATTGAGCCCGATTTTTAAAGCCTCTTGAAATGAAATCAAATCCATGTTTTGCCTTTAAAATAGAGTAGAGATCGCTTGAAACGCGCGCAACAATTCATCTTTAAAGCGGTGCATGATCGCCGCTAAAACCAACATCAAACCGGCTAGGGCAATGGCGATTTTGAGCGGAAAACCCACTGCCAATAAGTTAAATTGTGGGTGGGTTTTCATGATCATGCCAAAGACAATGTCGCTAAACATCACCACCGCCAACACAGGAAAGGCCATGCTAAAGCCCACGACAAACAAATGCCCCAAAGCTCGCACGCTCGCTTTAACAATGTGGTTTGTGAGCACAAACCCCCCCAAAGGGACTTGCTCTAGGCTGTGTTGTACCCACAAGATCACCAGGTGGTGCATAGAAGTTTGGAGCATGGTTAAAATGGCTAAAAGCAAGACCACTTGCCCCACCACCGCCTTTTGCGCCCCCGAGATGGGGTCGTAGGCGCTTGCCATCGTAAGCCCCATGGAAAAGCTGATCGTGTCGGTCGCAAAGGCGATGGCGTTGAAAACCACATGCAAAAAGAAAGAGGCGCAAAGTCCGAGCAAAAACTCCGCACAACAAGCGATCAAAAAACTCTCTGTGGTTAAAAATACGGGATGGGGGGGCATTGAGGGGTAAAAGACCAAGGTTAAAAAAAAGCTCAAAGCTCCCCGCACAGACACCGGGATCAAATTATTATCAAAAAAGGGGAAGAGCGCAACCACCCCACTTAAACGCAAAAAGAGCAGTAAAAAGCCCTGCACATGGCGATCGCTCATATAGGCTAACCAGTCTAACATAGCGGGCATTATAGCGCAGCAAGATTTTTATTAGGCTTTTAATGCTAGAATGGGCACTTTAATTTTAGTTGATAGAAAAAAGAAGGATTGTTATGCGTAGGTTATTCTGTGCTTTGAGTTTGTGTGTGGGGCTTGTGGGGGCAGTTGAGAGCAAGGTGGGGCAGGCTGTGGTGGACCTCATTGACAAACAAATCCATAAAAAGGTCAATGTCCTAGAGGTGAAGTCTTTAAAGTCCAATAAAGAGTTTCAGGTGGTGGTGGTGGAGGACCCCGACACAAGGTATAAAATCCCCTTGCTGGTGAATAAAAACGGGGATTTGGTCTTGGGGCTCACAAACATCTTTTTTAGCAAGAGCAAACAAGACACCGAGTTGGTGCAAGATCTCTACCACAACACCCAAAGCTACAACTTCGCCCAGCAAAACAGCGCCGCTTTAAATGCCCTTTTTGAAGGCTTGCCCAAGGACTACACCATTGATTTAAAATCCACCACCCCCGGGGTGAAAAAGAATCTCTACATCATCTCCGATCCCATGTGCCCGCACTGCCACCACGAGTTGGAGCAGATCGACAAACGCTTGAAAGAAGCCAATGTACACATGGTGCTCGTGGGCTTCCTAGGGCATGAATCCACGCTCAAAGCTGCCGACATTTTAAAACAAGTCAAAAAAGCCCGCAACACTAGAGATAAAGTAGATTTGCTGCAAAAAGTCTATGCCCACGCCTATAAAGTCGCCGATGCTCCCGATGACAAAGTCCAAGAAGTAGAACAGGTGACTAAAAAAGTCTTAGACACCAAGCTTGTCAAAGGCGTACCTTTCATTTATGAGTACCACAAGCTAGATAAAAAGTAACTATCGAGGGGGCAATCTTTTTAGGACCGCTCGGCTATAGCCCCCCCAAAAGATATAAACCAAAGTGAAAACCCCAAGCAAACCCTGATACCACAAAAATCCCACCACTTCTAAAAACCCGACATGTTCTTTAGCAAAACTAAGGAGTATCAACATTTGCGCCCCATAGGGAATCAACCCCTGAAAAATGCACGAAAAAATGTCTAAAACCACCGCACTCTCACGCCGATCCACCCCAAATTTAAGGCTGACTTTCTTGCTAATCTCCCCTACAATCACAATCGCCACGGTGTTGTTTGCCACCGCCAAGTCCACCAAGCTCACCAACGCCGCAATGCCCACTTTTGCACTCTTTGCGCCCCTAATGTAGCCCTCGATTTTAGAGATGATCCACGTCACCCCCCCCTCCTTATCCACCATGTAGGCAAGCCCGCCCGTAAGCAGCGAGAGTAAAAAAATCTCTTGCATGCTTGAAAAGCCCTTATAGACTTCTTGCCCCAAAGAAAGCCAAGTAAAATGGTTTTCATACAGCCCGATTCCCCCTGAAAGCGCGATCCCACTAAAGAGCACCAAAAAGACATTGACCCCCATAAGTGCCAAGAGCAACACAAACACATAGGGCAAGGTTTTCACAAATTCATAGCTGTGGGCTTGCACGGGTGTGGGGTGGGGGGGTTGCCCCCAAATCAAGAGCAAGATTAAGGTCAAAACGCTCGCGGGCAGGGCGATGTAAAGGTTGATTTTAAACTTATCCTGCATATTGACATCTTGCGTGCGGGTACTGGCGATCGTGGTGTCTGAGATGATGGACAAATTGTCTCCAAACATCGCCCCCCCCATAAGAGCCGCCAAAACCAAGGCTAAGGACAAATGCCCTTCTTGGGCTAACCCCACCGCAATAGGGCCCAGTGCGACAATCGCCCCCACGCTCGTGCCGATCGCCAAAGAAATGAAGGCAGACATGGCAAAAATCCCGGCGGCTAAGTATTGTGGGGGGATGTAGGTGATCCCCAAATTCACCGTGGCATCCACTCCCCCCATCGCCTTGCTCACCACCGCAAACGCCCCGGCAAGCAGGTAAATCACGCACATGGTCATGATATTTTTATCCCCACAGCCCGTTAAAAAGTCGTGAAACTTCTGCTCCAAACTCCCCTTAAAAAACGCGAAGGCAGCAGCCACCCCTATGGCAGCAGCCACGGGTCCGGGCAACTGGTAAAAGCCCATTTTCACTCCACTAAGTTCCAAATAAAACCCTGTACCTAGGTAAATCCCAATGAACACCCCAAAGGGGATCAGGGCGTGAAAATGCGGTGTGTTTTCCAGCTCATTGGTCATGAAAATCCTTTAATTTTTGATAAAGACTGCCCAAGCGCTCTTTGGCAGACTCGTGGTTTGCAATAAAATCCCTGTGGGCGTGTTCATTTGTGTAATTTGTTACGCAAAATACCCCAAAACATGGAACATTATAGCATTGAGCCACACGCAGCACAGCAAAAAATTCCATGTTCTCTAACAAAATGCCCGCGTGGCACATGGCATTAGAAAAGTGGGTGTCTGTGTGTATGTAATGGCTACTGTTGACAACCACGCTTGGCAAGTCTAAAGTTTGTGGCCATTTGGTCTGCACACCATTGTCTAGGGGAGTGTAGCTGTGCCCTAAAATAAAACTCTCTTCAATTTGCGTGGCTTTGGTACTTGCAAACAAGCTTAAAATAGGAGTTTTAGGGTCATAACTGCCCGCTGTGCCGATAAAAATGATCTCTTTAGGGTTGTCAAGCATGCAAAGACGGCTTAAATTTAAAGCACTTTGCACCAAGCCCACGCCGACACTTTTAGCGTAACTGAAACTCTCTGTATCGCCCGCACACACAAACATACAAACCCCTTTGTGCTAAAGTCTAGTACTTAAGCTAGCCCATGTTAGAATAGCCAAAAGTTTTTAAAGTGAAGCCATGGCACTTTTGGGGCAGCATTTTCTGCACGACCCGCATTATTTGGAGCAGATCTTGCAATCCATCCCCCACGCCCACTTTGCCGATGCCGTGCAAGTCGTGGAAATAGGGGTTGGCTTGGGAGATTTGACAGCCCGATTGCTTAGTAGGTTAGGGCCATCTAAAAGTTTATTGGCCTATGAGGTAGACACCCGTTTAGCCCAAAGGTTAAGGTCTGCTTTGGGGGATTTGTCTGGGCGTTTAGAGTTAGTCGTGGGCGATGTGATGCAATGTAAAGGGGTGAAAGATAGAGAAAAGAAACAAATTAAGGGGCTTGCGCTTTCTCAATGTGCTTTTTTGTCCCCTGAGCCTTATTTTTTGGTTTCAAACTTGCCTTATTACATTGCCACGCCCATCCTCACAAAATGCCTCAGGGATGCCCTTTGTGTGGGGATGGTCGTGATGGTGCAAAAAGAAGTGGCGTTGAAGTTTTGCGCCACTGAAAATCACAGCGACTACGGGGCTTTGAGCGTTTTAGCTTCTAGCGTGTGTTGTGAGCGCACTTTATTGTTTGAAGTCCCCCCAAAGCCTTTAACCCCCCAAAGGTGCAATCCGCCGTGATGCGCCTACTCAAGGCCCCCTTAAGCGAGGCTAAAGGGGATTTCATGTCCCTGAGCCATTTTGAGAGCGTGCTGAAAGCGTGCTTTCAAGCCAATAGAAAAACCCTTTTCAACAACCTTAAAAAGACCTATTCAGTGGCGCAAATTCAAGAGTTTTTTACACAGAGTGGCTTAGAGATTTCTGCACGCCCCCACCAGGTGGCACCCGCCCACTATGTCAGTTTGGCGCAATTCTTTCACAATTTAACACACAGGACAACACATGGAAAACAATCCCTTTAAAGACAACCCCCAAGAGGGCAACCACAAAAACAACCAACACCCCCAACACCCCGAAACCCCCCAAAGAAAACCACGAACCCCAAGACCACCACGAACCCCACGAACCCCCCAAGCGGCAATCCCCCTAAAAACCCCATAAAAACCGCTTCAATAATCGAATCAAGCAAGGGCGGGGGCGTTCAACAACAACAACAATAGCCCACACATGCAAGAACAAAGTGGGGTGAAAAACATCACAAAGGCGAACGAAAGAGGGAATTTGGGCTTCCATAAAGAACTCAAACAGGGTGTGGAGGCCAACCATAAAATCCACATCAATCACCTAAACCCCCACTACAAATTAGATTTAAATGTCAAGGCGCGGGTGAAAATCACGCCTTTGGGCGGTTTAGGCGAGATCGGGGGGAATATGATGGTGATTGAAACCTTGAACCAAGCCATCATCATTGATGTCGGGATGAGCTTTCCCAGCGAGGACATGTATGGCGTGGATATTTTGATCCCTGATTTTAGCTACCTACACAGCATTAAGGACAAAATCGTGGGCGTTTTGATCACCCACGCCCACGAGGACCACATCGGGGCAGTGCCCTATCTCTTTAAAGAATTGCAATTCCCCCTTTATGGTACGCCTTTAAGTTTGGGCATGATTGGCAACAAGTTTGACGAACATGGCTTGAAAAAATTTAAAAGCTTTTTTAAAATCGTGCAGAAACGCCAGCCGATCCAAATTGGAGAATTTATCGTGGAGTGGATACACATCACGCACTCCATCATAGACGCGAGCGCATTGGCGATCCAAACCAAGGTCGGCACGATCATCCACACGGGAGATTTTAAGATCGACCACACCCCCGTGGATAATATCCCCACAGACCTTTACCGCCTAGCCCACTATGGCGAGCAGGGGGTGATGTTGTTACTTAGCGACAGCACCAACTCTTACAAAACCGGGATCACGCCCAGCGAGAGCAGTGTGGGGCCCGTGTTTGAAAATCTTTTTAAAAACGCTAAGGGGCGGGTGATCATGAGCACCTTCTCCTCAAACATACACCGTGTGTATCAAGCGATCCAACATGCCTTGAATCACAACCGCAAAGTCGCTGTGATCGGCCGTTCTATGGAGAAAAACCTAGACATCGCCAGAGAGCTGGGCTACATCCACCTGCCTTCAAAAACCTTCATTGAAGCGCACGAAGTGGAAAAGCACCCCGACCACGAGGTGTTTATTGTAACCACAGGCTCCCAGGGCGAAACCATGAGCGCGCTTTATCGCATGGCAACTGACGAGCACCGCCACATCAGCATCAAGCCTAGCGACCTCATCATCATCTCGGCTAAGGCGATCCCGGGCAATGAGGCGAGCGTGTCGAGCATTTTAAATTTACTCATGAAAAAGGACGCACAAGTCGTACACCACGCCTTTGATGTGCATGTGAGCGGACACGCTGCCCAAGAGGAACAAAAGCTCATGTTGCGCCTCATCAAGCCCAAATTCTTTTTACCCGTGCATGGCGAGTACAACCATGTTGCCCGCCACAAGGAAACCGCCATGTCTTGTGGAATCCCTGAAAAGAACATTTACTTAATGGAGGATGGCGACCAAGTGGAGGTGAACCCAAACTTCATGCGCAAGACCAAGAGCATCAAGAGCGGAAAAAGCTATGTGGACAACACGAACAACACCAGCATTGCCGAAAAAATCGTGCAAGAACGCCAAGAAATCGCCAATGCAGGACTTTTAAGCGCGGTGTTGTTTATCTCCAAAGAGGGGCAGGATTTAATGCCCGCTTCCAAGCTCACAAGCCTTGGGATTGTGAACATGCAAGAGGAAAGGGCATTTTTAACAGAGTTGCACGGGTCGCTCAGCCTTCACATTAAAGCCTTGCGTCAAGACATTTTAGGCAACCACAAATACTTAGATGAGAATGTCCGTAACTTCTTAAGAAAAGCTCTCTTCAAACACACCAAGAAATACCCGGCGATCGTCAGCCATGTCTTTGTGAGCTGATGAGAGCGTGGGTTTTAGGCTTCATGTTGGCGGGGGTTTTGGGTGCAGTGGAGGTTAAGATGCATACGATTTACTTAGCGGGGGGGTGCTTTTGGGGTTTGGAGGCGTATATCAAGCGCATTTATGGGGTGAAAAACGCCCTTGTGGGCTATGCCAATGGCAAGAGCGATCAAACAAACTACCACGAGCTCCACAACACCGACCACGCCGAAACGGTGAAGGTGGAGTTCGACCCGTCTAAAATCAGCCTAGATAAACTCTTGCTCTACTACTTTAAAGTGATCGACCCCACGAGTTTAAACCAACAGGGCAACGACAGAGGACGGCAATACCGCACGGGCATTTTCTACACCGACAAAGCTGATGAACCCATCATCGCCAAAGCTCTAGCGCATTTACAAAGCCACTACAAAGAAAAGGTGAGGATTGAGCTAGAACCTTTAAAAAACTTCGTGGTGGCAGAGGACTACCACCAAGACTATTTAAAGAAAAACCCCGGGGGTTATTGCCACATTGACCTTAAAAAAGCCGATGAGGTCATCATCGACCCCAACGACTACCACAAGCCAAGCCAAGAGCAACTTAAAAAGAAACTCACTGACCTACAATACAAGGTTACTCAAGAGAGCTACACCGAGCACCCCTTTAACAACGCGTACGACAAGCTAGATGAGCCGGGCATTTATGTAGACATCACCACCGGCGAGCCCTTGTTTCTCTCCACCGATAAATTTGACAGCGGTTGTGGCTGGCCCGCCTTTTCTAAGCCCATCAATAAAGATGTCGTGAGCTATGTTAAGGACACCAGCCATAATATGCTGCGCACTGAGGTGAAAAGCCGTGTGGGGCGCGCCCACTTAGGGCATGTCTTTGAGGACGGACCTACTGAACTAGGGGGTTTACGCTATTGCATCAACAGCGCAGCCTTAAAGTTCGTCCCCCTAGAGGACATGGAAAAAGAGGGCTATGGGGCGTTGATCCCCATGTTGCAAAAAGCCTTGCTTAAAAAAGAGGTGCATAAATGATGGACTACGCCCGTCTAGCCACACAAAGCCTAGATTTGGCCATTGAGGCCCTAGAAAATGCCAAAACCACCCTAAGCCACGAAACTCTAAAACCCATTGTAGAGCTTTTGGCAAACGCTCCGCTTGTGGTGGTGATGGGCGTGGGCAAGAGCGCACACATCGGGCGCAAAATCGCCGCCACACTCACCAGCACCGGCACAAAGGCGGTGTTTTTACACCCCACAGAGGCGGTGCATGGGGATATGGGGATTGTCGGCGAAAAAGATGTGGTTTTGGCGATCAGTTATGGGGGCGAGAGTGTGGAACTCTTAGAAGCCCTGCGCTACATCAAATGCGCCGGGGTGGTGGCGATGAGTAAGCACAAAAACAGCTCGCTAGCCAAGAGGGCAACCCACCACCTAGAACTCAAAATCAGCAAGGAAGCCTGCGGCTTTAATTTAGTCCCCACAACTTCCACCACTTTAAGCCTAGCTCTAGGCGACATTTTAGCGGTGTGTTTGATGGTGTATAAAAATTTTAGCAAAGAGGACTTTGCTAAGAGCCACCCGGGCGGACTTTTGGGTAAAAAAATGCACCTAAGGGTGAAAGACATTTACCGCACCACCAACCTACCCCTAGTGAGCGCGGATTGTTGTTTGCACGAGGCGTTGTTAGAAGCGACCGCAAAGGGGCTAGGCAATGCGCTTTTAGTAGACAGTGGGGGGCATTTGGTGGGGGTTTTGAGCGATGGGGACATTCGGCGTGCGCTTTTACAGCCTGAAAACTTTGATTTAAACGCCCCAGCCAAAAATTACGCCACCTTGCGGCCCAAAACCACGACCGACTTAGACATGCTTGTGGTGGAGGCGTTAGAACTCATTGAGCAAACCCAAATCTCGCTGTTGGTGGTGTGCGGCACAGAAAATAAAGTTTTGGGAGTCTTGCACCTACACACCTTGTTAAGTTTAGGCTTAGGGGGTTAAAGTGTTTGAAAAATTAGAGATCATCATTAAGGATATTGAGAACGCCAAAGAAGAAGTGGAGTTGCTTTTAAGAATCGCCCATTTGAGTTTGAGCGATTTTATTTTAATGAAGCGGGGGAGTTTGGACATCCCCCCCACTTTAGACATGGCGTTTTATACGCAGATTAGCGAAAGGGTGGAAGAATTGAAGGAAGCCATCAACGCCCTAAACAAATACAAAAAAGAAATGTTAGTTTTTTAAAGGAATTTTATGTGCGGAATTGTGGGCTATTTGGGGCTTGATGAGAAAAAAGAACTGTTGTTACACGGCTTGGAGGAATTGGAGTATCGGGGCTATGACAGTGCAGGGCTCGCCGTGTTGGAAGCAAATACAACGCATTTGCAACCCCATTTGCACTTGTTTAAGGTGAGCGGCAAGGTGCAAGCCTTGCAAGAGCGTACCCGTAATTTTAAATCCACAGGGCTAGGCGTAGGCATTGCCCACACCCGTTGGGCAACCCATGGCAAGCCCACAGAGGCCAACGCCCACCCGCACGCCTACCACTCGTGCGCCATCGTACATAATGGCATCATTGAAAACTTCGCCCCCCTAAAAGCCCAATTACAAGAAAAGGGACATGTGTTCTCTAGCCAAACAGACAGTGAAGTCATCGCCCATTTGTTTGAGGATGCACTCAGTCAAGAGCCCAATATCAGCGTGGCAACTGCGCTCAATGCCTTTAAAAACACCATTGCCAAATTAGAGGGGGCGTATGCGATTTTACTCATTTGTGAGAAACTCCCCACTTGTATTTTTTATGCCAAACAAGGCGCGCCCTTACTCATCGCTCAGGGCGAGGGGGGGGTTTATTTAGCCAGCGCGCCCAGTGTTTTAGTGGGCAAGGCTAGCCACATGGTGCGTTTAGCTGACGGGGCGATGGGCGTTTTAGAGGCGAACAAACCCCTAAAACTAGAGAGTTTAGGCAAATTAGACGAAGTCCCCACCGACAGCCAGCAGGGCGACAAAGAGGGCTTTAAAACCTTCATGGAAAAAGAAATTTACGAGCAGGGCAAAGTTTTAACCTTGCTAGGGCGTTTAAGCCCTAAGGGCGTGGCTTTAGAATTGCCCGAGGGGTTTTTAGAGGGCGTGCGTTGCCTTAGCATTAGCGCGTGTGGGACGAGTTACCACGCTGGGCTTGTGGGTAAATACTTGATTGAAAGTTTAGCGGGCTTAAAAGTGCAAGTGGAGCTGGCTAGCGAATACCGCTACGCCAACCCCGCCACCCAAAAGGGCGAGCTCTTCATCGCCATCTCGCAAAGCGGTGAGAGTGCGGACACTTTGGAGGCCCTAAAACTTGCCAAAGCTTTAGGCTTAAAGACTTTAGGCATTTGCAACACCCAAAGCTCTAGTTTGGGCGCGCTGACCGATGCCATGCTCTTAACCCATGCGGGCTTAGAGCGATCGGTCGCTTCAACCAAAGCCTTTGCCAGCCAAGTTTTAGTGCTGTGGCTTTTAGCCTTAGAGTTAGCCCATTTGAGGGGAACTTTAGAGCCTAAAGAAGAACAAGCCCACTTACAAGCCCTAAGCACCAGCCTAGAAACCATGCAAGAGGCCCTAAAGGCACACGCCCAAATCAAGGATTTAAGCACACAAATCACACAAAGGGATTTAAAGGGGTATTTTTTCATGGGGCGGGGGGTGTTTTACCCGCTTGTGCTGGAGGGCGCGCTCAAGCTCAAAGAGATCGCCTATGTGCATGCGCAAGGCTATGCGAGCGCAGAAATGAAACACGGCCCCATTGCGCTGGCTGATAGCACCCTCCTTAGCACAACCTTACTCCCACAAAATTTACTCTTTGCCAAGAATTTAAGCAATGTGGAGGAATTGTGTGCCAGAGACTCCTTAATCTTTGCCCTAAGCCCCTTAGAAGTCGCCCCGGCGACCTTTTATTTAAGAACCCCCCCCTACCCACACTACATGAACGAGTTTTTTTATATGCTTGTGCTCTTACAGCTTTTTGCCCTAGAAATGGCGCAACTCAAGGGGTTGGATGTGGACAAACCCCGTAATCTCGCTAAAAGTGTGACCGTTGAGTGAAAACATCCCCATTTACATCATCCATTTAGAAAACTCCGCTAGGGACACTGCCCCCCTGTTGTGGCATTTAAATTATCTCTTAGAGAAGACCCCCCACAAGGGCTTTGATATTGAGGTGTTTAACGCCGTCCACGGGCACACAGACTACCAAAACAAGGGCATCACTTACACCCACACCCACCCCGTGTTTAACGACTTTAGCCCCCACTTGCCAAACTTTAAAGAGGGCATGGGTTTAATGCGCCTTGCTTTAAAAAGCCGGGTGAATTTCCAAAGTTTTGGGCAGCTGGGGTGCTTTGCCAGCCATTATTTATTATGGCAAGAGTGTGTGAAACTGCAAAAACCCATCGTCATCTTAGAAGACGATGTGCTCCCCACCTTTGACTTCTTTGAAAAATGTGCATTGGGTTTGGAGAGCCTTTATAGCAACAAAGCCCAAATGGTGCGGCTTTTTGCCCTTTACTTCAAACGCCACCGCTTGACAAAGTCCATGGGGCACCACTTTGACAGCCTTTTTAGCCCCGTGGGGGGCATGGGAACACAGGGCTATATCCTAAGCCCTCGTGGAGCGCAAAGACTCCTAGCACATTGCCCAAAGCAGTGGATTTTGCCTGTAGACACCTACATCGATGCTTACTACACGCATAGGGTTTCTTGCTTAACCTTTAAAACCCCCGCCCTGTTTGTAGACGAGCTCGTTTCACAAATCCCGCATGCCAGCACAGATTATTTTAAGGGCAAACTCAAGGTTTTTTCTTATCTCATGCGGGCTTGCAATTATGTGTTGAAGTGTCGGCTTTTCATCCAACACTTGCTCTTTTCCTTTTTAGCCCGTAAAGCCTAACACCCGATCGCCAAACGAGCGGTTAAAATAAAATCCTCTTTGGCGGGTGTACTTTGCGTTTTAAAACGGGTAGGGGTGTTGTTTGGGTAGAAGTCTAAATGTTGTATGTAGCATTGTTTGTTGAATTGCTTGCCCATCCATATAACTTGTTCTTGGGCTTTTTTGATCAGGTCTTGGCGCAGAGCACTCCAGTCGATCTCTTCAACTTGGGGATAAAGAGCGGGGGTACTTGGTAAAATGAGCCCGCTTTGTGTAGCCACTTGAGAGATTTTGTCTTTTAAATCATTGTAGCCTTTGAGTTGATCTGCGGGGATTCTACAATCCATCACACCCTGTAGGCTGTAGCCGCTGATCTCTTGCTTGGGCGCAAAAGTGTAATAGGGGTGCACGCTGTAAGTGGCTTGTTGGCACAAATGACTCTTTTGGGCTAAATTGTTGATCTCTTTAAAACTCTCTTTGATCGCTTTGTCTTGCTCGGAGCTTAAGGCTTGGCTCTTTAAAAGCTCTTGACTTGCTCCAAAGATAAAATGCACACGGTAGGCTTTGGGAGTTAGAACTTGCGTACTTTTGATTTGCATGCTGATGCTGTTCTCTTTTTGCCTGCTGTGTTTGCCTAAAATAAAGCGTTCAAAGCTAAGCCCACCGATAAACACGCCTAAAAACACCACAACGATAAATGCGCCTTTGATGTATCTCACTTTTTTCCTTTACTTTTGAGAGATTTTGACCTCATCCAATTTTTTGAGTTGCCCGGCGATTTGCTCCACCTCTTCTAGGTCGTAATGATCTTTGATGTGCTTAATGATCTCTTGAACAAGGGGCAAACTTTCAGTGGGGACTTTGTCTAGGGCGATGTTGCTCGTCTTGTTCGTTAAAACGCTACGGTAGACATGCATTTTCAACACAATCCACTCAATGTAGCGCATCACATGGTTTAAACCCACTTCCAATTTTTGGTTGTTGTCCACGCTCTTGTGGCTGTTGTTGACAAATGTTTCCAACACCTTTAAAAATTTCTCAAAATGTGCGCTGATGTCCGTGCTTAAACGGGTAACCTCCACAAAGGCGGCGGAGAGCTTGTTGATCTCATCTTGAAACCTGCTAAAGCTGCTCTTGATGCTACTGACCTCTCTAGCCACCCTTTCGGCTAACTTGCGGATCTCATCGGCAACCACAGCAAAGCCCCGTCCATGCTCTCCACTTCTAGCCGCCTCAATGGCAGCATTGAGTGAGAGTAAATTCGTTTGCTCGGCGATCTCGCTGATGACATTTGTCACTTGCATGATGAAGTCCATATTGCTTTTAAGCCCATCCATCGCCACATTTGTGTGTTCACAATTGGCGTTGAAACTGTCTAGGTCGGTGTGTATGTTTTGCATTTCGTTTTGGCTTTTTAAAGAGCTTTGTTCAATGTTTTGGGCAAGCTCTTTATTTTCCACGCATTGCTTGACCCGATTAGAAAGCTCCACCAGCACCTCTAAAATGCCCTTAGCCCCCCCGCCCATCTCGACTAAACGCAACACAATTTCTCTGTTATTCGCCTCAATGATCCCATCTACATGGGACTTGGCATGGACGGCATATTGCTTAAAAATCCCCCGATAGCCCTCTTCAAAGACATTTCTATAATCCTTGCCCTCCTTAGCCGCCTGCACGCATGCGTCCATTTCTCTAAACACCGACTCGACTTGGTCTAAGAAGTCGTTTAAATCGTGCATGACTTGGCTATAAGGGCTCGCCTCATCAATGTCTATCAAGCGGCATTCTAAATAGCCATCTTTAATCTGAGCGGCAAATTCCTTGATCTGATCTAAAGAGGTATCCGGGCGCGTATCAAACCATTTCAACATGCTGATCCCTATAGGCGTTGGAGTTGGTTGACCCACTGGTCGTAACTGCAATTTTGTGTGGCCAATGTTTCCTCTAGCAGCCGCCTACTTGCATCCATTCCCCCTCTTTTCTCAGTTTCAAGCAAACGGGTATAAAGCGGAATGACGATCTCTAGGGCTTTTTTATTGGGGGCGCGCCGCACAGAATAATAGCCGATGGTGTTGCCTTGTTCATCAATGGAGGCAGTGGCAGTGGCAAAAACCCAATAAAAATGCCCATCAAAGGTTTTATTTTTGACATAGGCAAGCATTTCTTGCTGTTTGGGGATAGTGTCCCACAAGAGTTTGAATATAATGCGGGGCATGTCAGGGTGGCGGATAATATTGTGAGGTTTATGCAGGACATCCTTTTCAGAGCAGGCGACAATGTTGCAAAAGTATTTATTTGCATAGGTGATCACCCCTTTGGTGTTTGTTTTAGTAACCAAAAAACAATTCGGGTCCACAAACTTCTCCATGCAACTCTCCAGCAAACAAATCGAGGCAATAACGAGATTATAGCAAATTAACAATTTTTAGAGGTTAACAACCCTGCCTCCATTAAAAACCGCGAAGGTTGGTAAGCGGCTTTTTTCATTTTATCCTCTTTGGCATAGGACAAATACAGGTGATCTTTAGCCCGTGTTACGGCGACATAAAACAAGCGCCGCTCTTCCTCCAGGCTGCCACTCTGTTTGGCCAATTTAGTGTTAGGAAAACGCCCCTCCATTAAGTCGATCACATACACCGTGCCAAACTCCAGCCCCTTGCTTGCATGCACGCTTAAGAGCTGCACCCCGCTCCCGCTTGCCATCTCTTTAGAGCCGAGCACCATCGCGTGTAAAAAGTCGCGCAAGTTTTTATAACTTGTGGCAAGCTGTACCGACAAGTCCACCCTTTGCTTGATCTTAACCTGTGCACTCTCGTATAAGTTCTTATCAATATGCCCATCCTTGGTTTTTGCGCGCTCTTTGGCTAGGCTTGTAGCGATCTCTTGAAACCACACCGACTGGGCAATGTGGACTAGGCTTTGTGCGGGCAATTTGGGGGTATGGGTCTTGCAAAGGGTGTAAAGCTGATCTAAAAACGAGGCGGCGGCTTGGGTGAGCTTGGGGTGGGTTAAAAGGGGGTGGTTTTTAAACGCACCGCTCACTTGGTGGTTGGGCGCGGCTAGGGGCACAATGGATTCAAACAAGCCCATTTGGGGGCGTTTGACCTGTGGGTAGGGGTTTTTGTTGTTGGGCTTTAAGAGTCCTTGTAAACTATTGCCATCGCCTAAAATCTGCAAGGCCAAATAAAGGTCTTTGGCCAAAGCGTTGCCGATCCCACTGCCATAGCCAAGCACCTGCATGGTCGCCATCATGTCCTTAGAGTAGCTCAAAAAGGCGCAGATGTCTAAGAGCAACTTCACTTCCTTAGTGTCAAAGAACCCCACCCCTCCCTTACGCCTTGAGGGCACGCCAAGCTCCCTTAAAGCCGCCTCGCACCCCTCAGCACTAGAGTTGTTTCTAAACAAAATCGCCACTTCTTCAAACCCCCCCCCTCTGGCGATGTGCGCCGCAATGCCCTTGTATTGCCCAAACAGCTCGTTGTATTGCAAGAGGGTGGGGGTGGAGGGGTTGGTGGTTTTCACCACTTCTAATTGCTTGGGGTAAATGCGCGGGTTGTGGGCAATCACTTTATTCGCAAGGTTTAAAATCGCGCGGCTGGAGCGGTAGTTTTTTTGCAAAGTGAAGACTTGGGCTTGTTTGTACTTAGTGGAGAAGTTGCTGATGATAGAAATGTCCGCCCCATTGAAGGCGTAAATGCTTTGATCGTAATCGCCCACGCAAAATAAGCTTTGGGGGCGTAAAGCGTCTAGCACCGCATCTTGCAGGGGGTTGGTGTCTTGGTATTCATCGCACAGCACCTCTATGAAGGCGGGGGGCTTGTTTGCCATCGTGTCCTTGTAGCGCAACAACAAATCGTTGTAATCCACATAATTTTGTTCTTTTTTAAGCTCGCTAAAAAGCTCTAGGGCGCATTCGTAACGCTCAATGTAGTCAGCTTGTTTGGCATTGCGATCTAAAAGCCAATCCCCAAAACTTTGCTGACTCTGGGCGTTGAGATAGTAGGAGTAAAGGTCATATAAGTGGCTCGCCCCATAGGCGCAATCTTCTTTGATGCTGTGGTCCTGCTCTAAAACGCTCTTTAGCAGGGTTTGCATCTCTCTAGGTTGCTTGAGGCATAGAGTGGGGTCAAGGGTTGTTAAATGGCGGTAGGCGATGGCATGGAATGTCCCCGCTTCAATGAAAGCGGCCTTGCTGGTGTGCTGGGCGAGTCTTGCTTTCATTTCTTGGCTGGCCTTGTTAGTGAAGGTGAGCAGTAAGATTTTCTTAGGGTCAATGCCGCTTTCTAGCAGGTGCAAAATCCGCCCCACAATGGTAGAAGTCTTGCCCGTGCCCGCCGAGGCGATGACTAAATTCGCCCCTAGGGGGGCTTGTGTGGCTTGGAGCTGTTCGGGGTTTAAGCCCATTTATGTCAGCTCTTTGATTTTGTCCAAAATCGCTGCCGCACGCATGTCCAAAAAAACTTGGAAGTTTTCAAGCACATCAGGGCTATTCGTGTCGATCAAATGGGTTTTTAGAGTTTCTTGTAAGTGTAGGTTTTTGGCTTGAAACTCAGGGACATACAGGGCGGGGGATTTATCCTTGATCTCTTGATTGAGCTTTGCGCTCAAAAAGGTGATGTTGGCGATCACATCAGCATTGAGATGGGGAGCGGTGTGTTTTAAGTGGTTTTTGGGGAAAAAGTGGTGTAGGTTACGCTTTTTGGTCTTTGTGGTGTCGCTTAAAAAAATGTTATCCAAAAGCACCTTGCTATTGTTGTCAAAATCGCAAGGTTCTAAGCTGGCTAGAACACATAAAACCCCCCGGTGCAGCCCGCTTTTAATGTTGATCTTCTCTTCTATCAAAAACTTTTTAGTGATGGTGTAAAAAGGGAGCTCTTTTTTAAAATCAATGGGTTTTTCTTCATAAATGCGCCTGACTAAGCCCAATTGTTTTAACAAAGTGTCTCCTCCTATGTTATTACCAAAAAACATGCTTCTAAATAAAAGCTGCCTTAGGCGCATCACTTGGTTGGCGTTGGGGCTTTTATGCCCGCTTAAGGCGTAAAAATAGGCCATGAGCATAAACGAGCCAGCGGAGGGTAAAAAGTCAAAAGAGGGGATTTTTAAATCATGCTTGAGCAAGTGGGCAGCGTGGGTAAAGCAGGGGGCGACAAAATCCCATTGTTCTTGTACCTTTTTAGGTTCTAGCTTTAAAATCGCGGTGTTTGAAATTCTTTCCTTTAAATTAGGCGCATTGTCATGCAATAAATAGGAAATGAGTTGCAAGACCACTATAGGGTGGTTAAAGGCGTAATCCAAACGCGCCAATTCTTCATTTAAGTCTTCAAAACGGGTTTGTAGATCAAAGCCGGATTTGGTGATGATGGTTTGGCTTACATCGGTTGTGGCAGGGGTATAAAACTTAGCACACATCACTTCAAAGGATGTTAGCTTTGTCCCGCCTGTGTTGATGCGCGCAAAGATTTCAACGATCTTTTCTAGTGGGGCGTTGGTGATCTCGATGATGGGCAAGCGGTATTTTTCAATCCTTTTTTTAAACACATCGAAGCGTCTAGCCGCTTCAAGACTCAAATTGTATTTCTCTTGTATATCCAAAATGCTTTGGGTGATGAGATCATACACACTTACAGCGACCTCTCCAACCACGCTTTTGGGATCGCGCACAAAGCAAAAATCCCGTTCTTCATCGGCTTCAAGCCTTAACATGATGTCTTGGTAATTGTCAATAACCCTAGCACTCCTTTGCACCTTTAGCCCCTGATACACGACAAAAAGGGCGGTGATGCGCTGTTGGCCATCCAAGATATAACGGATTTCCCCCGCTTTAGGCTCTTTTAAGAAAACTTGCCCGATCTCGCGATTGGCCTGTAAATGCTCCTGTGTTTTCCACACCACAAAACTTCCCGTAGGAAAGCCCCTAACAAGGCTATCGATGAATTTAGCGGTCTGATCCTTTTTCCACACAAAATCCCGTTGAAAACGGGGGATTTGGTATTCCCCTTCTATGAGGCAATGGATCAACTCGTGGCAGTCTCTTTCGCTGTAGGTGCAATAAAAATCCTCAAAACCCGGCATGCACTACTTCTTTAAATTAATCGCTTCTTTGACTAAATCATCGCCTGTGGTGAAGGCCTTAGCGTTCATGGAGTAGCCCCTCTGCATTAAAATCAAATTCGTTAAAGACCGCCCCGCATTGACATTGCTGGTTTCTAGGTACTTGTGCATGATCTTGCCAAATTTGAGCTTGCCATCATCGCGATCCCAACCTAAAATGGGATTCCCGCTTAAAGGGGCGGTACGCCCATCCCTAGTGGCGTTTGTGATGTCAAATAAATTGCTCCCCACTTTACGCAAACCCTGATCGTTTGTAAAGGCGGCGATGCCCACCCGCCCCATCGTTTCGATCGCCCCATTGCTAAAAGCTAAATGGATCACCCCGTCATCGTCTATACGCATGTTTTGGAGTATGCCCTTAGGCTTGCCGTCTTGGGAGATTTGGTAGATTTTAGAATCTTCGTAAGGCACATCGCTGGACTGGTAGTCATCGCTCTTGGCGAGGTTGTAGGTCAAAGGCGTGCCCTTAAAATTTAGGGTAACCGGCTTGGCTTGCATTTTGCCGTCTTTGTCAAAGGTGATCGTTTGGCGTACGCCTTGTGGGGTGATGGGGAGTTTTGAGCGCATTTCTAAAATCGAACTCTCCACATCCCATTTCTCTATCGTGGGCGGGTTTGCCATCGGGTCTTTGGAGTTGGTCATGAAGAAGTCGCTCTTGAGCAAGTATTTATCCCCGCCCTTGTCGTAAATCTCGGCTGTGGTGCTGTAAAAGGGGATTCTGATCCCCACAGAGTCGCGGGTTTCACCTTTTTTAAGAATCATCCCGCTTGCCGTCCAACCCAGCTTTTCTGCCATCGGCCCGCCGATAAACAGCGTAGCCTCTGGGTCTGTGGGGTTTTTGATCTGCAACATGAGGGGGGATTTGAGTTGATCGGGCTTGCTCTTGGCGATCGTTAAATCCAAATGGGCTTTGGTTTTTAAGAGATTTTTTAAATCTCCCAAAGTGTGGAACTCGTTTTTCTCAGGTCCGCCCGTGCCGTATTTAAAAGTCAAATCCTGCGCCATGTCGCCCTTCACCATCATGATCTCTAAATTGCGGTGCATGGCTAGGTCCAGCGGCTCGTTGTCGTCATTGGCTAGGGCATTGGCATCTTGGTTTAAAAACCGCTCATTGATGATCTCGCCATCTTTGTCTAAAAAATACTCTTCAGCGGGGCGGACATGGTTTTTGGCATTCAAATTGATGCTCATGTCCACTTTCGTGGTCAGCACAGGCTGGTATTGCACATCTCGGGGCAAGTACAAGGTGCTGAGCTTCCCGCTCTTTAAAATCTTGGCCTCTTCATCGGGGTTGCCTGCCACCAACACCCCATTTTTGATCTTATGCAAATCCACGCCATAGACATAGTAGCCATGCGTGTTGACGATGTAGCCATCCGCATCCCTTAAGAAGTTGCCATCCCGGGTGAAAAAATTCTCCTGCGCCTGCTTGTAGCCGTCTTTGTTGATCTCCATGCTCCCGTTTTTGTTTGGGCCCACAATGAACCACCCGCTCCCCTGGTAGGCCATGTTAAAGTCCGAATCACTCGGCATATACTCGCCATCTTTATCCGAAAGGGCGTTGCTGCCCTTGGTAACCCCAAAGTTGCGATCGTCAGCCGTAACATTGGTCCCCCCCAAAGTGTCTAAATGGGCGGAGAAAAGGGATTTAAATTCGGGGATGTTCTCTCTGTAGCCCACCGTGTTGATGTTGGCGATGTTGTTAGACAAGCTGTCTATGCCAAATTGGTGTGTCTTGATGCCTGAATAGGCGTTGAGTAAGGTGTCGTTCATGCAAAACTCTTAGAAGTGGGGTTGGTGTGCGTGCTGGCTTGCTCTAGGGGATTAGGGCGGTGTGGCACCTGTGCTACGCTAGCGTGAGGGGCTGTGCTAGCATGTGGGGTTGGCGTAGCGTGTGAGGCTGTGCTGGCGGTGTTGGTGTGGTTAAAGTCCTGCATAGGGCGGGAGTTTTGTGTAGCGCGGGCTGTGGGGCTGGTGTGGCTTTGCGGGTTAAAAGCATTTGTGTGGGGCGTGGCGTTTAATCCGCTGGCGTGGTTTGGAGTTTGCTCTAGCGGATTGTTGGTGCGGGCTAAACTTGGGCTTGGCGGGTTGTGGGCGAGACTAGCGTGGCTAGGCTGACTTAGGGGGCTGTGGCTAGGGTTGTGGGCTTGGGAGCTGTGGGGCATGGCATTTAAGCCATTTTGGGCGTGGGCTGGGTTTGTGGGCTTAACGCCTTGGGCAGTGCCGGCGTGGCTGGCTGTGGGGATTTTGGCTAGGCTAGGGGTGTTGTTAGGATTCGTGGGCTTAGCCACTTGTGCGGGGGCTTGGGGCTTGGGGGGATTTTGGGGGATAAAATGCACGGCGTTTTCTCGCTGTTCTTTTTCTTGTCTTGTAGTGTTTCTATCGTAAAACTCTAGTGCGCTATCCATCGGCAAGATCATTTCACCCATGCGCAACATCGGCTTACCCTTTTCAAACACCACGCTTTGCACTTCACCCCGCCCGATACGGGTGTGTAAATATTTGTTGCTCTTGGGGTCTAAATTGTACTCGGCAAAGACCTCATAAGTGCCCGGGGCCACGGGCTTGCCCTGATCATTCAAGCCGTCCCACTCAAAGCGCACATACCCCCCCTCTCCTTCCTTGCTTTTGAGCGAAAGGGTGCGGACCAATTGTTTGTCCTTGTCAAAGATTTGCACCCCTGTGTTGCCCTCGCTGTTTTTAATGGGCTCGTCAAAGTAGAGCGAAAACTCCACCTTGCCCTTAGTAACATTGATTCCCTTGACATCGGTTTCAGCGATTTTGCCGATCATAGACACGCTGTTTAAACCGCTCGCCTGCGTCATCGCTAAATTGCTCTTGAGCGTGTTATCCACGCCCTGATCCAAGTGGTCTAAGGTTTCTTTCAGCTTGCCTTGAAAGTCTTTTAAGGATTTGTTGGTGTCCCTTGTGGATTGCATGGCATCAGCGACCTCCTTCATCGCCTTTTTGTTCTCCTCTTGCATTTCCACTTGCGAGAGTTGGGCGGTTTGGCTGATGATCTTATCCGTTTCCATCGGGGCGGTCGGGTCTTGGTTTTTAAGTTGCTCTAAGAAAAGCTTCATGAACGCATCTTTGTCTAAACCATTAGCGATTTTAGGTTCGTGCTTTTTTTTCTCCATCGCCGCCTTTTGCCCCGTAACTTCGGCTAAATCAATGGGCATGCCATCCTCCCAAATTTAAGGATTCTAGCCCCCATTATACACCACAAACCCTAAACCTTAAGGCATATCCAAAGAAAAATCCCCGTGTATTTTTGTTCCATTTTTCTTTATAATGGCAACCTTAAACCACCATAAAGGCAAAACATTTTGATTCTTTACGCCACAGAGCAATACTACCCCTTGCAAACGGGGCTGGCTAGTGCCGATTACGGGCTCACTTACGCTTTAGCCAAAGCGGGGCACAAAGTCTATTGCATCACCAGCAACACTTACGCCAACAAGCCCCTAAACAGAAGCGGGAAGACGCATAAAGTCAAAAGCGGTTCTTTAGAACGCATGGCGATAGAAATTGCCCCGAATTTATTTGTCCTCGAGTTTGCGATTTACCCGGGCAACCCGCATTGCCAAATGTGGCAAGGGGAAGTGCAAGCTTACCAAGACTTTGTGAAAAACTTTGCGTGCGATTTGTCCATCACCTCAGCGATTTTGACATGGACAAGCGATTATGTCCTTGACTTGCTCCCCACCCTCCAAGCCAAGAGGAAAGTTTTAAGATTGCATGGCGAGTGGGCTCTCATGCACGGCACCCCCAAATCGCTTAAATTTGCCCTCAAAGATTGGATCAAGCGTTTATGCTACAGCCCCGAGCGTTATAAAATGGGTTCGTATGTCCCGTGGCTAAGAAGCAAGCTGAAGGCAACCCTCAAAGACTACGATTGTGTGTTTTTCTTGCACAAGCGTAGCCACGCCCACGACTACCTCAAACCCTATTGCAAGTGCGTCAAGATGTTGCCCAATGGGGTGTTTGAAAAGGACATTTGCCCGCCCAAAACCCTTGAAGCCGCGCTAAAATCCACAATCCACAATCCACAATCCACAATCCACAATCCACAATCCACAATCCACAATCCACAATCCACAACCGCTAGTCTTTTAAACTCCCCCTACTTACTCAATGTTTCTAACTACTACAAAGAAAAGGGACAGGACTTTGTGCTTCAAGGCTACTATTTAAGCCAAACACAAATCCCCCTAGTCTTTGTCGGCGCACTAGAGCAAGGGACAACCTTAAGCGATTTAAAGCAACTCAAAGCCCAGCTAGACCACACACACGGGAGTAAAGAGGTGTATTTTCTCTGCCAAGTGGACAGGGGAGGCGTGTTAGAACTCTTTAAAAACGCCACACTATTTTTGCACGCTAGTCATGAAGAGTGCTTCCCGATGGTGATTTTAGAGAGCATGCAATTTGGCGTGCCCTTCCTTTGCACCGATGTGGGCAATGTGCGAGACTTGTGTGCCCAATTGATCGTGCGCACCCCCCAAGAAATGGCAGAAAAAATAGACACACTGCTAGGCGACCCCGACCACTACAACGCCACCGCAAAAGAGTTGCATCAAACCATCCAAGAGTACACCTACGAGCGCATCATTGAACGGCTTTTTGAAGTGTAGGCAAAGGGGGCTTAAGCCCCACCCTTAAAACTTTAGCTAAAATCTGCATTTTTATCATTGCAGGGGTGTTTATGTCTTTAAAATATGTCAATGGCGGGCTGATGAAAGCAAATGCTAAAAACCACCTAGATGCTTACTACACCAAACCCGCCATCGCCAAAGAGCTTTTTAACACCACTAAAGAGGTTATCGCCCAATACGAAAACCTAGACAAATACACTTGGCTAGAGCCCAGCGTGGGGGAGGGGTGTTTTTACGATCTCTTACCCGAAACTAAAATCGGGATCGACATCAACCCCACTAAAGAGGGCGTGATTCAAGCTAACTTTTTAGAGTGGGAGCTCCCAAAAAAGCCCCTAATTGTGATCGGCAATCCGCCCTTTGGGCATCGGGGAGTTTTGGCTTTGGAGTTCATCAAGCACGCTCAAAGTGCGGAGTTTGTGGCCTTTATCTTGCCCATGTTTTTTGCCAGTCTAGGCAAGGGGTCGGTGCGCTATCGGGTGCCAAATTTGCATTTATTGCACGAGCAACCCCTACCTAAAAACTCTTTTTACCTAGCCAATGGCAAAGAAAAGGACATCAGCTGTGTGTTCCAAATTTGGAGCAAGAATCACAAAAACCCCACCAGCGAGTTTAATTGGTACCGCCACAAGCAAGGCGAACCCTTTAGCCATTTATTAAAAGTCATCACTGTGTCCTTAGCCAAGAATAGAGAATGCGGCAAGACATGGATTTTTGAGAAAAAAGCCAATTTTTATCTCTCTAGCACCTTTTTTAAACAAACCGCCGTCGTGCCTGAGTTTGCGCAAGTGAATTACAAAAGCGGAATCGCCATTATTTATCACGAAAACGCCCCTAAAGACAAGTTAGACAAACTCTTTTTAAACGCGAATTGGTGTCAATACAGCTCTCTAGCCACAAATGGTTGCCGCCACATTGGCAAATCGCACATTTACCAACTTTTAAAAGATGGGGGGTTTAGTGAAAATGACCATGCATGAGATTTTATCAACACTCATAGAGCGCAAATATGAAGAGATTAAGAAAAAACAGCAAACGGGCATGTTTGAAAAGATTTTTGCTTTTGAAGCAAACGCCATAGGGCAGATTGGGGAGGCGTTTGTGAAAGAAGTTTTTAAAGCCTTTAGCTTGCCTTTAGATTCAAATAAAGAAGTGATCCACGATGAATACGATTTGCTCTCACAAGGCAAAAAGATAGAGATCAAAACGGCTAGAAAAGGTTTAAAAAACGACACATTTCAATTTAATGGGATCAACCCTAAATACAATTACGATTACATTATCCTATTGGGCATCACAGCCAACGATTTGCTTTACTACATCATTGACAAAAAGCAAGACCACAGCTACAAGCACAAAGAACGCAAGGACACAATCCGCATCAATGGTAAAGAAAAGAAATTGGTGGCAATGAACCCGGGCAATCAAGCCAACTACAAACTCACCCTATCTTTAAAGGAATTAAAACCCATTGCAGGATTTGCAGAGGAGCTGACAAAGATTTTTGGGGGTGGCAATCATGATTAAACATTGTGTGCTACAATCCCCCTTCATTCCAAACAAAAGGACAAACCACACTTTCCACTTTCAGCAAAGCTTTAGAAAATGCCTACCACCAAAGCACAGAGGACGACACAGAGTTAGAAAACGCTTTAGCGCAATTTAAAAAATGCAAAGTCAAAACAAACGCGGCGTTAAATGCCCTCAACTCTGCCACAGCAAGCCCCCAAGCTTTAGAACAAGCCAATAACTTAGCTAAATCTTTAGAGGATTTAGAAGTGTTGTTAAACGCTTTGCAAGAAAGCCACACAGATTTATTGCAAGGCACAAACTCTAGCCAAAACCCTAACCCCACACAAGCCACAAATGCGGACGCGTTGCGTCCTTCCCCAAACACCACAGCCCTTGAAGTCAAGCCCCTATGGAAATACGGCGCAAACACTTTGCAAGCCTTTAAAGATTACATGCAAGCCAAAGACACCGGTAGTGCTAGCGCGTGGCTAGAGCTAGGCAAAATGGCGGTGGAGGGGATTGTGTTATACCCGGATAACAACACAGCCATGCGTTGTTTTCAAAAGGCCATAGAATTAGGCTCCGTGCAAGCGATGGTGGAGCTGGGTAAGGTGTATATGGAAAATAGGGACACACAAATTACAGAGTATGGGAGTGGGGAGGCATTGAGTGGGGAGGAGGTCATTCATGCCTTAAACCCCCTAAAAGACGATCTAGAGAGCGAGGATTATTTAACAATTTTCAAACATTGCCAAGTCTTTAAAGACAAAACGCTCACAAATTGCCAAGAAAAAGCACAAGAGCTTTTTGAAAAAGCAGGGGAGCTAGGGGAGGGGCGCGCTTACCGCCAATTAGGCGAACTATACCGCCAATATAATAATTTTGGCGAAACTGCGGAGGGCTCTAAAGCCAAATCTTACGAGTGTTATAAAAAGGTGGTGGAATTATTAAAACGCCAAGCCAAACAAGGCGACACAGAAGCATGGGCTGAGATGGGATAAGCCTTTGTCAATCGGCTTTGGTTGGCAGAAAAAGAGGAGCAAGATTATCAAGATGAAAATTTGGTAGAAAAGGCGATCGAAGCGTTCCAAAAGGCGATAGACCTTGATTGCCATGTCGGGTGTTCTTATTTGGGGCGGTTCTATGACTACATTAAAAATTTTGATGGGCATGAAAGCGAGCAAGACGAGCAAAAATCTATCCAAGCCTATAAAAAAGGGATTGCATTAGGCAGTGGGCTTTGTGCTAGGCAACTTGTATGGGATCACGCCACACCGCCGGACTTTAACCCGCTGATGCTCTCGTTAATGGAGGGCAAATCCAAACCAGAAATCATACAAACTTACTTTAATGCCTTTGATCAAAATATTAAATGGCTTAAAATGGCGGTGTCTTACCGGCACTACAAAGCCTTGCCGATCTTGTGGAATACCTCGCCACTCAAGCCCACTTAGCCAAAGAATACGGCTTTGAGGAGGAGGAGCAAAAACGCTTAAATCAATACGAACGGGACTACAGCACTTACCGCAGATTCACTAGAGAATTAGGTCCCAAACATTGGCATTTTTACTGCGGTTCTGGAAGTGTCTTTGACCTCAAAGTGTTTTTAGAGCATGGTGTAAATGCTTGGCGTTTGACCATGGGCACTGTGTCCTAAAATGGCACACCACCGCTAAGGACTAACCCCTAAAACAAAGGGGTTACAACTCGGCTCTACTAGGTCTGTTGTTGATGCACCTATCATCCACCTTAAGGACTTTTTGCACCGCTTTTATTTTAAATCCCCACCTCGCTCCACTCCCCCCTCTTATCCAAAAACTCCCTAGCTAAAGCTTGTGCGCCCTCTAAAGAGTGGCTAGCAGCCCAGCCGCATTGCACTTCGTTACACGCCGGGACTTCTTTGGCGTTGAGCACATCGTGCATGGTTTTTTCTAATAGGTCTAAAATCTCGTTGTAATGCTCGTGATTTAAGACCATGAGGTAAAAGCCCGTTTGGCAACCCATGGGCGAAAAGTCTAGCACATAGTCCGCATGGTTACGGATCAACTCCGCCACCAAATGCTCTAAAGAGTGCAAGCTTGGCATGTCCATGTGCGCCTTGTTGGGCTGTTTCAAACGCACATCGTATTTCACGATCACATCGCCTTTTTCGCCCACCTTGCGCCCCGCCACGCGCACATAGGGGGCTTTGACTTTGCGGTGGTCTAAATTAAAACTCTCCACATTGGCTTTTTTCATTTCTATCCTTTTAATGCTTGGTCTAAATCTTCGATCAAATCCTCCATGTCCTCAATCCCCACAGACAGGCGCACTAAACCATCGCTCACTCCTGCTTTGAGGCGTTGCTCTTTGGGGATACACGCGTGTGTCATCAGGGCAGGCACGCTCACCAAACTCTCCACTCCACCTAAACTCTCGGCGAGGGTAAATATTTTAAGGCGTTCTATAAAGGGGGCGGCTTGGGCTTCGTCTTTGAGCGTGAAAGAGAGCATGCCGCCAAAGCCGCGCATTTGGGATTTGGCTAGGGCGTGGTGGGGGTGGCTTTCCAAGCCGGGGTAGTAGACTTTGTCTACTTTGGGGTGGGCTTGCAGAAACCGCGCCACACCTAGAGCGTTTTTTCCATGCGCTTGCATGCGCACGGCTAGGGTCTTTATGCCCCGCTGAATCAGCCAACTATCCTGTGGTCCTAGCACTCCCCCGATGGCGTTTTGCAAAAAGCCGATTTCTTGGGCTAATTTAGGGCTGTTCGTGGTTACCAAGCCCGCCACCACATCGCTGTGCCCGCCTAGATACTTGGTTGCGCTGTGCACCACAATGTCTGCCCCTAACTCTAGGGGGTTTTGCAAATAGGGGGTGGCGAAGGTGTTGTCTACAATGGTAACTAGCCCATGTTCTTTGGCTAGAGCGGCGCACTTTTTTAGGTCTGTGATTTTTAAAAGCGGGTTGCTGGGGGTTTCTAAATAAAGGGCTTTGGTGTTGGGCTGTAGTGCCGCTTGGATTTGGGCAGACTCGCTGCTGTCTATCAAGGTGTATGTGAGCCCTGTTTTAGACAAAACCTGACTAAAGAGCCTAAAGGTGCCCCCATAGACATCATTGCCTAGCAAAATGTGGCCACCGCTTTTAAAGAGCGTGAGGGTGGCGTGGATTCCCGCTAAGCCTGAAGCGAAGGCAAAACCCTTGACCCCCCCCTCTAAGGCGGCGATCAATTCCTCTAGGGCATGGCGGGTGGGGTTGCCTGAACGGGAGTATTCATAGCCCTTGTGTTGCCCGACTTTTTCTTGGCGGTAGGTGGAGGTCTGGTAAATGGGCACACTCACCGCCCCCGTAGTTGCGTCCTCACTGATTCCGCCATGGATAAGTTTTGTTTGTAAGCGCATGGTTGTCCTTTAAGTGTTGTAAATCCCTTTTGAGAGGTAGCGGTCCGCCTTGTCGGGGAAAATCGTTAAAATGTGGCTGTTTTCTGGTAGCCTCTGTGCCTCCCTTAAAGCCGCCACAAAGGCCGCCCCGCTCGAGCTGCCAACCAAGAGTCCATGTTTTTTGGCCAGCTCCCTAGTGCAAGCAAAGCCCTCTGCATCGCTGATGGTTTCAAAGCCATCGATGCTTAAGCCTTCAAAAAAGGGCGGGATGAACTCCACGCCGATGCCCTCGATTTCGTGTGGGTGTTCTGCACCCCCATTTAAAATAGAACCTTCAGGCTCTACACCCACGAGGCGGATATGTGGGATTTGCTCTTTTAAGTATTGTGCCACACCTGCAAATGTCCCTCCACTGCCCACCCCAGCAACAAAGCTTGTGATTTGTGCGCCCAACTCGTTAAAAATTTCGGGACCTAGGCTGTGGGTGTAGGCCTTAGGGTTAGCGGGGTTTTCAAATTGCAGGGGCAGGTAGCTGTGCTCCATGCTTTGGGCCAACTCTTTGGCTTTGGCGATTGCTCCCTTAATGCCCTCTTGGCTGGGCGTGTTGATGACTTTTGCCCCTAGTGCCTTCATGATCTGTTGCTTTTCTAGGCTAAATTTTTCGGGCACCACAAAGATGGTTTTGAGTTTATGTTCTAGGGCAACTAGGGCTAGGGCGATGCCGGTGTTGCCGGCGGTGGGTTCTATGATGGTGGTTTGCTCTGTGATGCGCCCCGATCTTAGCCCTTCTGTGATCAAGTATTTGGCTAGGCGGTCTTTCACACTCCCGCCCGGGTTTAAATGCTCTAATTTAGCGTAAATACACGAGTTCTTAGGCAGGGGGTGGTCGTGGTGGGTGAATTTAAAGATCGGAGTAGAGCCGATGAGCGCACCCATTTTGTGGATTAACATGCACTTCCTTAAAGTTGGCAATAGCCTTCATTGTAGCTTTGTAACCTTATTTTAAGCAAAAGCAGGGTTTTGTGAAGGTTTTATGCCTTCTATTTGCTACAATAACACGAGCGGGTTGCCGCAATACATTTTTGGAGGTTTTCATGAAAAAACATGTGGTGTTTTTTGAGGCTGTGGGTGGGACGGACAAGGGTAGAGACGGGCATAGACGCGACACCATGCCCATGATGGACTACCTAAAAAAAATGGGTTGGCACGCTGAGGTGGTGCAACTCACCGATGCCCTTTTAAAAGATGGTGAAAAAACCAAAGAAATTTATGAGTATGTGCAAAAGGTTGCCGATGCCTATGTTTCACGGGTCAATCCGGGCAATCTCAAAGAGGAAAAACTCTACTTTGACCTGCTGCGCAAACTCTGCGACAATGGCGTGATTGGCATGCCCCACCCCGATGCGATGATCGGCTATGGAGCTAAGGACGCACTCACTAAGTTAGCCGACACCGAGTTAGTCCCCGATGACACCTACGCCTATTACGACCCCGCTGAGGCGAAACGCATTGGTGTTGCTTGGGGCGATCAGCATGATTTGAAAAAAACCTTCCCCAAAACCCTAGCCAAAGGCGAGCGGGTGTTGAAGCAAAACCGCGGCTCAACAGGCGAGGGCATTTGGCATGTGCAACTTGAAGAGCCTTTGCCTGCTGGGGTGAGCGAAGTCCCCCTCAATGCCAAAATCAAATGCATTGAGGCCGTGGATAACCATGTGGAGCATAGACAACTGGGCGAATTTATGGATTTTTGTGAAAAATATTTGGTCGGAGACAATGGCATGCTGGTGGACATGACCTTTTTGCCCCGCATTAAAGAGGGCGAGATTCGCATTTTAATGCTCTACAAACACCCCATTTATGTCGTGCATAAAAAGCCTGCTGAAGGCGCGGATGCGTTTAGCGCGACCTTGTTTAGCGGGGCGAAATACCGCTACGACAAACCCGAGCAATGGGATGACTTGGTGCATTACTTCTTAAGGCAACTGCCCCATATCCAAACCAAACTAGGCAATTACGACCTGCCCCTCATTTGGACGGCAGATTTCATTTTAGACACCGATGAAAACGGCAAGGATAAATACATTTTAGGCGAAATCAACTGCTCTTGTGTGGGCTTCACGACCCCCATAGAGTTCTTAGACAAAACCGCCCGCAAGGTGGCCAACACCATCATTGACATTGTGGAGGACAAATTAAGTTAATCAAGGATCGCCCGTGTTGCCCTTAATTTTTGGCTTACCAGCTGCGCTCAACCTAGCCGAGTCTTTCATTGACAATGTCTTAAGAGACAAGGTTATGCCCAAATTGGGGAGCATTTTATACTGCCGCTTGGTGGGTCCCACGACCCACACAGGGATTTATGTCGGCAATCAACAAATTGTGGAGTTACTAGGCTCGGGTAAAGTCAAGCTCTCTAGCCCTAAAGAGTTCATCAGTGGGACACAAGCGGTGAGCATTTATGTTTCCTGCAAGGGGAGCGAGGCTGTGGGATTTTCTCAAGCCGTGCAAAGAGCCAAGAGTCTTGTGGGCCAAACCTTAAACTACCCCACGATGGGCATCCCCACAGAAAAGCACGAGTACAACTGCCATTGTTTCGTCTATGAGTGCCTGACAGGCGAGCACGACAGCCAAAAATGGACCTTGCTAGACATTGAAAACAAATTTCGGGGGGAATATTTTGACAACTGGCGGGTGTGGGATTTAAAAAGCGAAGAGCTGTTTTAAAGCTTAAGGGATGGGGTCTTTAATCCACTCCCCGGGGTGGGGGATCTGCAAATCCACAGATTCGTAGGCAAACACCTCCATGCACCGCCCAATGCCATGCGCGCAGGCGAGCAGCTCACACACGCGGGGGTGGTAAATGGCGTGGTAGTTGGTGTAGCTTGGTGGATAGGGGATGAAACGCCCCATATACACCCCACTGCTCACCACAAACACTGCCTCACAGCCTAAAGCCATGCAAAAATGTGGGATGGCCGTGTCGCCAGACACAACAAAACTCGCCCCCTTTAGCAAGTGCAAGAGATCGCACAGCGAAGTTTGCCCCACTAAATTTGTGAAGCATTTGTGCCTTTGTGTGATTTCTTTAGCCCGCCCAACTTCTCCCGCTGACCCACACAAGAGGAGAGAGAATTTAGGGGATATATGGCAAGCCAGAGCAATCCAAGTGCTTGGGCTAAGTTGCCTTTTTAATCCCTTGCACCTAAGAAAAACACCCCATATGGCTTCTCAGTGAGGGGGGTGAAGAGGGCAAATCCATGTGCAAGCGCACAGAGTCTAAGTTTTTGTTTAAAAGTTGGGCGCAAAATTCGCGGTTGCGCTCAAATTCAAAGAGCAAATCCGGACTAGCCTTTAAAAGGGTGGTGTAGACTTTGTCATTGTGTTGGAGTGTGGGGGCACTTTCTTTCCAACACCAACTAAGCATTTCACCATAACTGCCTATTTTATGCAAAGCATGCATTGCTTGCATGATTAAATCCTCTTTCATAGAGAATCTAGTGAAAGTCGGGTTTATGCAAATCTCGTAACTTTTTTGATGCAGTCTATAAAGGTGGTAGAAGCGGTAGAGAAAACGCCATTTAGAGCCAAGCCAACGCTGTGTACTGATCGGGTAGAGCTTGTCGACACAATCTGTGTCATAAGCGTTAAAAATTTCTAAGTTTGCGCTGTTACATAAAAAGGTGATTTCATAATCTTTGTAGGATTCTCTAATGGGTTTTAAAAAATTGCGGAACAACACATAATCGCCCAAAGCATCTAGGCGGATCAGCAGTAAAGTTTTGGGGCGGATTTTGGGTTTGTGTAAGTGGGTACTCAGATCAAGCCATGTGCGCACAAATTTATCAAATGTCTTTTCATTCCAAAAAACACGCTCGCAGACACGAGAAAACAATAAAAACACTCTTTTAACCAAAAAACGCAACAAGCCCATCTCTATCCTTTAAAAAGGAAGCATTCTAGCTAAAAATGGCTTTAAGCGTAATCGGGTAGGCCTGAGGGGTTGCTTGCATGGGGGATTTCAGAAAGGGGGTGGGGCCTGTTTGTGTGGGGGGCTTTGCACTTGGGTTTGGGGACTAGAGGGGGTTGGGTGGTGCTCTGCGCGCTTTGGACTTGGGGGCCTGGGTGCGGTTGTTGTTGGCTTTGTTGCTGTGGGTTGTGTTGTTGTGGGTTGGAGTTGTGGTTGCTCCCCCCCTGATAGGCGGCGTTCTCGCTGTTTGTGGTATTAAAGCGCAAGTCCACATTGTTAAAGCCCATTTGGGATAGGTGTTGGCGCAACTCGCTTTGGTGCGCCACAAGCAAGGCACTGACCGGCGCGCTTGAGGCTAAACTCACCTGCAAGTTTTGCCCCACTTGTTGGATCACCACCTCCACTTTGCCGAGCTTATCGGGGTTGAGCTCCATAGACAATTTCGTGATGGGGGGCTTGAAATCTAACAATTCTTGGCGTAAATTCGTGGCTAGATTCTTGATCGTTTCCTTGATCTGAGGGGCCTCTGGGGTGCTTTTTTGTTCGGTGTGGGCGGTGTGGGCAGTGTGGGCGGGGCTTTCTAGTGCGCCGACACTCTTGTCCTCCTCTTTGGCAGAACTTAAGGGCTTGGCCGGGCCTTGTAGGGGTATACGGTTGGGATCAAAGGACAAGGGAATGAAGGCCAATTTGGGCTTTAGTGGCCCATCAAAGGCTTCTTGAAAGGCTTGTTTGATTTCCTTGTCGTTGTCGTGGCTGTCTCTGACATGGGGCAGGGGTTTTGGTTTATTTAAGAGTTGGTTTAGGGAGTCCCAGCTTTGGCGGTGGGGGTTCTTGGGTGTTGGTGTGGGGGGTTTGGTGGTGTCTTTGCCCCCTTTGTGCTCTGCGGCGTGGGTGGGGGGTTTTGGGGTTTTTTAAAGCGAGCAGGTCGGCGGTTGACATTTTAGCTGGAGCTTGTGGGGTTTGTGTTGCGCCCTGTGCGCCCTTAGCCAAGCCTGCGCCTTGTGGGGCTTGTGCGCCCTTAGCGAGCCCTGCGCCTTTGAGGGGGGCATTTTTGGGCTCTGCGCCTTTGGCTAAAGCCTTGTCTAGCTTGCCCCCCTTGCCTTCGTGTTGGAGTTTGCTTAGGTTCAGTGCCTTTGCGCTCTCTAGGTTTTTAATGTCGCTTAAGTTTGCGGTTTGGGGGGTGTTTTTGGCGTTTTTTGCCCCTTTTAAAGCCATCGCTTGGCTGAAGGGGTCGAGCTTGTTTTTAGAGTGTTGTAACTTTGCCCCTTCTTTTGCCTGCGCCTTCAATTCTTTTTTCAGTTCCTTTTCTTGCTTGGGGCTTAGCTTTTTGTCCATCAGTTGGGCTAGGGGGCTGTTGGGCGCAATGTGGGGGAGATTTTTATTCTTTGCTTCTTTTTCGTCTTTTTTGGCTTTCGTGTCCTTGTTGCTTAGGTGGGCTTTTTTTTGGTCTAAGAGGGCTTTGAACGCATCCTTGTCTTCTGCGGGCGCGTGCTTTTTGCTGTGGACTTTGGGGTTGCCTTTGGGATCTAGTGCCTCTAAGCCTTTGATGTGGGTTGCCACAAGCATCCTTTGCGCTGGTTTATCGAGCCAACTTAAGCAAATTCAGTTCCTCTAGTTTTAAGACAACATTGTTAATTTTGGGCTAACATGCCCCTTTTCAACATGGAGTATTTGCATGTTTATGCGTGTCTTTGTGTGCTTTTTGGCGACTTTTATGGCAAATGGCGTGGCGCGCTTTGGGTATGTGGTTTTGATCCCGCTGTTGATTTTATCGGGCAAACTCAGCGAACACCAAAGCATCCAGCTTGCCATTGCCATCATGGTCGGCTATATCTTTGGGAGTGCGGTTTTGAGTCTTTTGCAAAGGCGTTTGTCTTTAGAGAGCATTGCCAAAATCAGCTTTTTAGTCATTTCTCTGAGTTTCTTTGCGTGTTATTTAGACAGCCTGCCCTTTGCGTGGGCGTGGTTTTGGCGGTTTTTAGCCGGGGTGGCTGCCTCTTGTTTGATGGTGCTTGCCGCCCCTTTATGTCTAAGTTTAGTTAAAGAGCAACACCGCCCCTATGCGAGCGGCTTTGTCTTTAGCGGGATTGGGGTGGGGGTGGTGTGTAGTGGGTTCATTCTGCCCCATTTTGCAAGCGACATTGACATGGCTTGGATTTTCTTAGGGGCTGTGGGGGCGGGGGCGTTTGTGCTCTCTTGTTTGTTTTTAAAGACTTTACACCCTGCTAAAGATGCCGCCCACGATGGCACCCCTTTTAAAATCTCAAACCACTTTGCCCTGCTCTTGGTGTCTGTGGTGCTCAATGCCATTGGCTACTTGCCCCACACGCTCTTTTGGGTGGATTATTTGGTGCGCTCTCTTAACTTCAGCAAGGGGGTGGCGGGAGCTTCGTGGGCATTCTTTGGCTTTGGGGCGGCGTGTGGTACGATTTTAAGCGCAACTTTGGCTAAGAGTTTGGGGCTCAAAAACGCCTCAAGCATTGTGATTTTAATGAAGACGGCCTCTTGTGCGATCGCCATGTTTAGCACGGACATTGCGTGGCTCAATCTGTCTATTTTTTTAATGGGCTTTGGGACTACGGGCAACCTCACGCTCACAAGCACGATGGCGTACCACATCATGGGTAAAGAGCATTTCGTGCAAGCCTCCAGCCTAGTAACCCTAGCCTTTGGGATTTTTCAAGCGGTGTTTTCCTTTGTTTTCACTTGGGCTTTAGGGCATGTGAGTTTCTTTAACATGTTCCTTGTCAGTGGCGTGGCGTTGTTTTTGAGTTTTGCGGTGTTGTTGCCCGTGCCTCAAAGCACTTTTAAAAACAATTAAGCCATGCTAGAATAGAGGCTATTTGTTTTGCAAGGATAGAGTACATGGGTTTTGCAGATTTCTTAAAAAATCTTAAGAAGACAAGGGTGCAATCAAGCGAACAGGACATGCCAAGCCATTGGATCAAATGCTCCAAATGTGCCGCCTTGATGTATTATAAGGAAGTCTTTGCCAAAAACCATGTGTGCTTAAAGTGCCACTACCACTTTAGGATGGGGGCCAGCGAGCGCTTGGCGTTCTTGTGCGATGAGAACAGCTTTACAGAATATGACAACGAGTTGCGCCCCATTGACCCTTTAAACTTCGTGGATAAAGAGAGTTATAAACAGCGCATTAAAAAATACGAGGCAAAGACAGGCCGCCCCAGCTCGGTCATCAGCGGGGAGGGACAAATCAACGGCATTGCACTGCAAATTGCCGTGTTTGACTTTGCCTTTATGGGTGGCTCGCTTGGGTCTGTGGAGGGGGAGAAAATCGTGCGGGCGATCAATCGGGCGGTAGAAAAAGAGCAGGCGTTGTTGATTGTGTCGGCAAGCGGAGGGGCGCGCATGCAAGAGTCCACTTACGCGCTCATGCAAATGGCAAAGACCAGCGCCGCCCTAAATCGGCTCACAGAGGCAAGGCTGCCCTTCATTTCGCTCTTAACAGACCCAACTTTTGGGGGCGTGAGCGCATCTTTTGCCTTCTTGGGGGATTTGATCATCGCCGAGCCTGGAGCGATGGTGGGCTTTGCAGGTGCTCGGGTGATCAAGCAGACCATCGGGGCGGAGTTGCCAGAAGGGTTTCAGAGTGCCGAGTTTTTGCTAGAACATGGTTTGATCGACATGATAGTCCAACGCAAGGATTTAAAAAAGACTCTTAGCGACTTAGTGGGGATGCTGACCGCAAACCGATGACTTGCAGCATTTACGCCATTTCTAAAAAGACCCCCGAGTTCGCTCCCTTGTTGGCGCAACAACAAAGGGCATGCCAACAATTTAAAGCCACGCTCGAGATCATAGACATTGCGCCCAAAGATTTAAACAACAGCACAGGGGCGCAGAGTTTTTACACCAAAGCTCTCAGCCCCTATTTAAAGTCAAATACCCCCGCCTACGCCCTGCACCCGGCGGGCAAGCTTTGCGACAGTCAAGAGTTTAGCCAAATCCTTAGTGCACACGCCCATGTGCAGTTTTTCATTGCAGGGGCATTTGGTTTTTCTCAAGAGTTTTTAAAGCATTGCATCCCGCTCTCTTTAAGCCCGCTCACCTTTAGCCACGCGTTGGCGAAACTCATTTTATGCGAACAGATTTTTAGGGCTTTAAGTCTTTTAAACAACCACCCTTACCACAAATAGGATTACTATGGAGGCAATATGAAATTACGCTATTACGGCTCTTTTACGCTATTGTTTATGATTGTTGTGGGTTGGTATGTCTACAACACCGACCCGCAAAAGCTTCCCGTGAATGTCGCAAACCACACCCTAAACCTCCCCATTGCCCTTTGGATCGTGGGTGTTGTGTTTTTGTTTTTTGTCTTCACTTTGCTGTTTGTGTTGAGTGGGAGCTTGGCAAACTTATGGCAACGCTACAAGCAAAAGCGCGACTTTGAGAAATTAACCGAGCAAATCGTTAGTCAAAACACCAAAGAACATTTTATCCTAGAGAAATACCACAACCCCCATTTCACCACTCTCTCTAAAATCCTAGCCCGTTTTAAACTAGAGGCGGATTTAAACAGCCAAGAGAGCGGATGCGAGAAAATAGATCAACTCTTTAGCCTGTATGCAAGGGTGTCGCAGGCTGAGGATGTGGAGTGGCGCAAGTATAACTTAGACCCCAGCAACCCCTTTTACATCCAAAACCTGCAAAACAAAATCCACCACGACTTAAAACAAGCCCAACAAATCCTTAAGAAAGAGGGCTATAGCCCTGCTCTAAAGCGCCAAGCCTTGATCGACTTGATCCAAAGAGGCTCGTTTAAAGAAATCCCCAAGGCTCTAAAGGGGGCGAGCGATCTGTTAGATAAATCTGTGCTAGAGGTCTTGCTTCGGGCGTTTTGGGACAAGAGAGTGGGCATGGAGCTTGCGGAAATTGGCAATTTATGTGTGCAAGTGGAGTGCAACAAGCAAGAATATTTGCAAATGGCCGTGGATGCCAAGACCTTTTTATCCCCCGATGATTGGTATAAATTCTTTGAACTCTTGGCTGAAAAGGACGAGCAAGCCGAAAAGGCATTTTTGTATGTGCTCTTAGACCTAGAGATGATCGAACAAGCCAGAGAGCGCCTAAGCAATCACCCCCAAGACGAGTTTTTGATCATCAAGGCGTACCTAGAACTCAAAAAATCCGACAAAAATTATCCCTTAAATATTTTCTTTGGGATTAAACCACAAGTTTGAGTTGAAGCCGAAGGCTCGGGTAGAAAACAGATGAGAACCAAAGTGGTGTGGTGCTCGCATACATTTGTATCTAGTGCATGGAGTGCACAAAGAGACACCTTTAGGGGGGTGTGCATGGCCTGCAGAATGCGGGGGAGGTTAACCCGTAGGGTCTCGCAAAAGGTGGTTGAAACCAAAGGTTTAAGCTTATTTAAGCTGTGCCTTGTTAAGAATAGAGAAAAAGGTTTCCCATGCCCTCTCTTTACGATTTTTCTTTAGCTCAGTTGCAAGATTATGCTGTGTCAAAGGGCTTTAAACCCTTTGTGGCCAAGCAAGTCTTTAGTTGGCTTTATCACCGCTATGCGCGCTCAACCACCCAAATGCATAATCTCTCTAAGGCGTTTAAGGCATGTTTAGACAGGGATTTTTGCGTGCAGACCTTGCAAATCGGGGCCAAAGAGTGCAGTGTGGACAAAAGCGAAAAGTATTTGTTTGTTACGCCCGATGAGCACAGCTTTGAAAGTGTGTTTATGGTGATGAAGCCCACACAGATAGATGGAAGCGGGCAAATCCTAGCACAAGAGAAACTGACCTTTTGTTTGAGCTCACAAATCGGGTGCAAGGTGGGGTGCGTGTTTTGTGCCACGGCTAAAGGGGGGTTTGTGAGGGATTTAAAAGCGGGCGAGATCGTGGAGCAAGTGGTAACTCTAAAAAGAGAGCATAATTTAGAACCCACTAAGGGCATTAATTTGGTCTTCATGGGCATGGGTGAGCCTTTGCATAATTTTAAGGAGGTGGTGAAAGCCATAGGGATTTTAAGCGATCCACACGGGCTAAACATCTCCACAAGGCGCATCACCATTTCCACAAGCGGGGTCGTGCCCGTGATAGACGCTTTGGGGGCGTTAGATTTGGGCGTACAGCTGGCTATATCTCTACACGCCGTGAACGACACCCTGCGCTCAAAGCTCATGCCCATCAACAAGACCTATAATCTGGAAGCCCTGATACAAGCCATTAAACGCTTTCCCATAGATACCCGTAAGAGAGTCATGTTTGAATACTTGGTGATCAAAGATTGCAATGATGGACTAGAACACGCTAAGGCGTTGTTAAGGCTCTTGAATGGACTCAAGGCAAAAGTGAATTTAATCCCCTACAACCCCAACCCTAGTTTAAAGTTTGAACGCCCTGATCTAAAGAAGGTGGAACAATTTGCGGACTTTCTTAACCAAAAGGGCTTGCTCTGCACTCTGCGTATCTCTAAGGGGCTCGACATCAGCGCGGCGTGCGGACAACTCCGTGAAAAGAAACAAGGCTTGGCTATTTGAGCTGTATGAAGTATTGACAGCGGTAGAATTTTTCGCCGAGTTTGGGGTCTTCTAACAAGTCGTGGAGTTTGTCGCCATCTAGGGGCTTGGCGTGCGTGAAGCGGCGCAGCAAGTAGCGGTCTTTGGGGCTGGTTAGATCGGGCTTTAGCCTAGCAAAAAATGCGCTTTGTAAAATCTTTTGGTGATCTATGTGGGTGTCGCATCCCACGATGATGTCGTGCAGGGCGACTTTGGGTTGGTTGATGGGTTTGATTTGGCTGTAATGCTGGGAGAGCACCACAAAATACGCCTTTTGCATGCGCGCGCATTGCTTGGTTTCGCTTGCCCTGATGATCAAATGCGCCCCTAGCTCGTTAAAAAGGGCGTTTTTGGCGCAATAGTTGAGCAAGGTGTGGTAAGACTCTTGGATCTTTTTGGGCTCTTTGGCGTAGGCTTGCTGTGTGCTTTTGAGTTCCTCCATCACTTGTGTCCGTTTGATCTCAATCCCGTTTGGCATGGGCGTGCCTTGGATGTCTTGTGAACTTAGTCCGCTTGTTTGGCCAACTTGGGGCTTTTTAGGCTCTTTCACTTTGCCCCCTAATTGCTTTTCTAAATTGGCTTGCTCCTTTTGGGCTTGCTCCTCTGGGGTGTCTAGCATCACAGGGTCTAGGCGGGTGTAGTACACAGGAGGCCCATCGTCATCGTCATCGTCAAATAGGCCATGGTGAGTCTGTTTGAGATTGTCTTCATTGTCGCTAGACAAGCCAGACATGGTCGGCATCATCATGAAGGGCATCATCCCCATGCAACCGATAAACAAGAAAAAGATGAGGCTTAAGAGTAGGGGGCGCATTAGGGCATAGCCACAACAATAGCTTCAAAAAGCATGTTTTGGGGGCGTTTGATGTTGAGGAGGGCCTTTTTGTAAAGGTAATGGTCTTCAATGCGTGCGACTGTGCCGACATAGATGTTGGGGCTAAAGATGTGGTCTAACCCGCTGGTAAAGATGGGATCGCCCACTTTCAGCGTGGCGTAGGCGGGCAGAAAATCCATATAGGTTTTAAAGTTTTCGTTCGTAACAAAGCCGTAGTAGACCTTTTGCCCGCTCTTTGCCACCACGCTGTAGCTCATTTGTTTGTCCCCATGCAGCAACCCCACAAAGCGCCCATCTTTTTGGATAATTGTACCCAGCACTTGGTTAAAGGCAACCATGCCCAGAATCTTGTCTTTAGGGTAGGGCTTGTGGATGTCTAGCAGCACTCTATAAGGGTTGTCCATGCTCGCAAAGCCATAAATGCGTGCGGAGGTGAAGGTGGGGGTGGGGAGTAGGTTAGCAGGGCCTGTAACTTCAGCGCTGGGGGGGCAAACTTTGGAGTTTGGCATTTCGGAAACTAGGCTTTCTTGGCTTGCCGCCTCTAGTTTAGACTTTTCTAACTGTTGCAAATCGTCCAACTCTAAGGCTAAAGCCTCGCTTCTGGCACTTAAGTTTGCATAGGCAAGTTTTAAATTTTCATAGGCCTTCAGTTGCCTTTGATATGCCTCAATCAAGTGGGCTTGATTGAAGTGTTTTTGGTAAGTAAAGACTAGATTGTCTTTTGTCGTGAGTACAAAGACACGGATTTTATCGCTGATAAAACTGCTCGAGCCTTTGATATTGAGCCAGTAAAGCACCCCAAAAATCGCAATGAGGACTAAAAGGGTGCGCCGGCTAATCAAAAATTAAATGTCCCCCAGTGAACTGAGTAGGTCTAAATCTTCAATCGCCTTGCTGGTGCCCCTTGCCACAGCAAGCAAGGGTTCTTCGCCCACAAACACGGGGAGTTTAACAATATTGCTGAGGTATTTGTCTAACCCCCTAATGAGCGCGCCCCCCCCTGTCAGCACCACGCCATTTTCCACCAAATCCCTTGCCAAATCAGGCTTGACCTCTTCTAAGACAGATTTTAAAGCATTACTGATTTCTCGAATTTGCTCTTTAATGGCTTCGCGCACATCCTCGCTGTTGAGTTCGATGGTGTTTAAAATCCCACTCACTTGGTCGCGTCCGCTCACCTCCATCGTCAAGGGAGGGTTGAGCTCAATAGCAGAGCCAATGGCGATTTTGATCTCCTCGCCCGTCCTTTCACCAATTTGCAGGTTATAGGTCTTGCGGACATAATCCACAATGCTCGCATCCAGCTTGTTGCCCGCCACCCGAATGCTTTTGCTCACCACAAGCCCGCCTAAACTGATCACACCAATTTCAGTCGTGCCTCCCCCAATATCCACAATTAGGCTTCCTTGTGGGTCTTTCACAGGCAAGCCTGCCCCGATCGCCGCCGCCATAGGTTCTTCAATCAAAAAGACTTCCCTAGCCCCCGCACTCATCGCGCTCTCCTTCACCGCTTTGCGCTCCACACTAGTCAAGCCATAGGGCACGCACACCATGATACGCGGGCGGATCAAAGATTTGCGTTTGTGCGCCTTTTCAATGAAGTAGCGGATCATTTTTTCGGTGATGTTGAAATCTGCAATCACGCCATCTTTCATGGGGCGGATGGCTTGTACCCCCGCGGGGGTCTTGCCGATCATTTCCTTTGCCTCTGTGCCAACGGCGAGGATTTCCTCCATGCGGTCGTATTTGTTGAGTTTGACCGCCACGATAGAGGGCTCGTTGATGATGATGCCCTGCCCTTTGACAGACACCACGGTGTTAGCCGTGCCTAAGTCGATGGCGACATCGTGGGAGAACACACCGATTAATTTATCTAAGATCATGAGACTCTTTCCTTTGGTTTTAAGAAGGCATTAGGAGGGGCTTGTTTTTTTTGATAAACAAGGGTTTTTCTTGCTTCAACACGCACTCTTTGGTGATGATGACTTGGTAATCTTTCAGGGCAGGCAAATCAAACATGATGTCTAGGCTAAAGCTCTCGATGATCGCCCTTAAGCCCCGCGCGCCTACTTTGCGTCTGATCGCCAAATCGGCGATCGCCTCGATCGCCTCGTCCTCAAAGATCAGCTCCACGCCGTCCATTTTAAACAGCTCTTGGTATTGCTTGATGAGGGCGTTTTTGGGTTTTTGGAGGATGTCGATCATCGCCTCTTTGCAAATGGGTTTTAAAGCGGAGATCACGGGCAGCCGCCCGATGAGTTCGGGGATCAAGCCATAAGAGATCAAGTCTTCGGGTTCGACCAAGTGCAAGATATTTTCTAGCTGTTCTTTGGTCTTTTTCTCATTGCCAAAGCCCAGAACATTGCTGTGGATGCGCCGTTTGATGATGTCAATGATCCCGTCAAACGCCCCGCCACAGATGAATAGAATGTTCGTGGTGTCGATCTGCACGAAGTTTTCATTAGGGTGTTTGCGCCCGCCTTTGGGGCTGACATTCACCACAGCCCCCTCAATGATTTTCAACAAGGCTTGTTGTACACCCTCGCCGGACACATCTCTTGTGATCGAGCGGTTCTCGGATAAACGGGCGATTTTATCGATCTCATCAATGAACACAATCCCTCTTTGTGCCCTTGCGACATCGCCATCGCTTGCCTGCAATAAGCGGGTTAAAATGTTCTCCACATCCTCGCCCACATACCCCGCCTCCGTTAAGCTCGTGGCATCGCTGATGGCAATGGGGACATTTAAAAAACGGGCTAGGGTTTGCGCCATGAGAGTTTTGCCACTGCCCGTAGGCCCGACTAAGAGAATGTTAGATTTGGAAATCTCCACTTCTTGGCTTAGGGAGTCCTTGCTCTCTTGGTAGTTTAGGCGTTTGTAGTGGTTATACACCGCCACACTCAAAACTCTCTTTGCCTCCTCTTGCCCCACGACATATTGATCTAGCGCCTCTTTTAAAAGTTTGGGTGAGGTTAGGGAGGCTGGGGTTGGGCTTTTGTGGGTTTCTTCTAAAGAGTGTCTTGGCAAATCTAAAAACCCCCCTTTTAGCTCGGTGTGTAATTCTTTATACAGCACCTCTACACAATATTCGCAAATGTGGATATCTTTGCCCGATTTTTTAGACGAAAACACCAAACGGCGGTGGTGGGGCAGAGTGTTCTCAGGTTTGCTGCAAAAACTACAATAACGGGTGTTCACACATCCTCCTGTTCTTTAAAATACCCAGCCTTAATGGCGATGCCCCTTTGGGTTTCTAGCACAAATGCACAAATCTCTTTGGCATGGGGGTCATTGGGGTATTCTTGTAAAATTCTTTGGGCGTTCTCCCTGATAGAAGTTTCCTCCAAATCAAAGAGTTTGCGGTAAAGCCCACTGATGAAGTCAATCTCGGTGCTTTGCAAGAGTTTACGCATGCGATGCCTATTGAGTCCTCTAATGAACGCCCGATTGCCCTCAGCGTTGCAATAGGGGGGGACATCTCTGCCCAAAGCACTTGCTCCGGCAACCATACACCCCTTGGCGATCCTTGTAAATTGGTGGATGGCGGTTAGCCCCCCGATGTTGACATAATCTGCAATTTGGATGTGCCCGGCTAAAGTTACACCGTTGGCCAAAATGCAATGGTTGCCGATCTTGCAATCGTGGGCGACATGCACATACGCCATCAACAAATTGTCGTTGCCGATGATCGTTTGATACCCCCCTCCTTTAGTGCCGGGGTTGATCATGCAATGTTCGCGGATCAAATTGCGCTCTCCGACAATCAAGTAAGACTCCTCGCCCTCGTATTTTAAATCCTGCGGGATTGTGCCGAGCACGGCATAGGGGAAGATGGTGCTGTCTTTGCCGATCGTGGTGTGCCCTAAAAGCGTAACATTGTTGTAGAGTTTCACCCCCGCCTCTAAAACAACATTGGGGCCAATCACACAAAAATGTCCGACCTCTACACTCGGGTCAATCTTTGCTCCCGGCTCGATGATGGCGGTGGGGGCGATCATTTATCTTCCTTGCGATCCACGATCATGGCTTTAAGTTCTGCCTCCGCTACGACTTTGTCGCCCACTTTAGCCACGCCCCCCACTTGCCAAATCATGCCCTTGTGCTTTTGTTCGCTCAAATGGTAGTGGAGTTGATCGCCCGGGATCACAGGGCTTCTAAACTTCACCCGATCGATTGTCATGAAATACACGATTTTAGTCGCCGCCACTTCAGGGTCAACCCCAAACAAACTGATGAAGGCGAGCAAGCCCCCCGCCTGTGCCATGCCCTCCACGATCAACACCCCGGGGTAAATGGGCTTACTTGGGAAGTGCCCCATAAACACCTCCTCATTGTAGGTGATGTTTTTATAGGCATGTACCTCCTTGTAAGGTTCTAAGCGCAACACCCGGTCCACCAACAAAAACGGGTAGCGGTGGGGCAAAATTGCGCTGATCATGTGGATGTCTAAATCCAAATACAACCCTTCTTGCTCAGACATTTCTAACCTCTAATTTTATTGAAACCCCCACCCAAATAAAAAAGTGCCATTTTAACACGCCTAAGTTTAAAGCTGTATTAGCCCTTAGTGGCGCATTTTAGGGTATTTAAATTCTAGCCGCCCCATGCCTAAAATATGCCCACGCATGGCATCGTGCAAATCCCCCAAAAAGAAGGGCTTTTTCAAATCCAAATGCGCCACATCCAGGGCATAGACTTGGATCAAATAGTGGTGATCGCCATTGGGGGGCATGGGGCCTATGTAGGTGCTGTTTTCTATGTTAGATTTTTCTTGTTGCTCGGGATTTGCGCCGGAGCGCAAGTAGCCTTCCGTCATCGAATTGACCCCTTGGGCGATGTCTTTATTTTCCAGCGAAGCGTTTTCTTTGAGCTCTGTACCCTTGATGTTGCCGACCACCCAGTGGATAAAGGTTTTGCCACACACCCTAGCCGCATCATGGTCTATGATTTCTAGGGCATAACTTTTCGCTCCGCTCACCGCCTCCCACGAGATTTCAGGCGAGAGTTTAGGCAGGCCGTGTGTCAAAAACTCTTTGGGTGCATTGCCCCCAAATTTTAAATCCAAAAACCCTTTTGGGTCTGTATGGATAAAGACTTTAAAAAATTGCATTCTGGCTCCTTGTGTTAAAGTGAAAAATAAACAACTAAGCCAAACGGCTTTTAAGCACTTGCGCCACATCAAAGCCCCCATTGAGGCCAATGCCAATGCTTGCCCCAGACTTGTAGAGGATGTCTCCCACGATGAAAAGGTTTTCAATATTGCTCTCTTGTTTGTCGCTCACTATGGGTAAATTCTGCTCTAAATGGACATGGCATTTTTTCAAGAAGTCAAGGGGGGTCGCTCCGCCTATGGCATACAGCACTCTGTCATACACCCCGTTCGTGTTGTCGGCAAAATTCACCTGTATGCGCCCCTCTTTGGCCTCTAGGCCCAAAATATCCACGCCCAATTTGCTTTTTAAATTCCTAGAAAACGCCTCTTCAAGGGCTTTTAAATTCTCTTCATTGACACGGCTAAAGGTGCTTTGGCGGTAGTTTAAAGTCGTGGTGTTGGTGGAGGCTAGGGCAATGGCGTATTCCACAGCTGAGTTGCCCCCCCCCACGACCAAAACCTCTTCTTTTTCTTTACAATCATTGATCGTATAGACCACTTGGCGCATGATTTCCACGGGGATTTGATAGCTGGGGCGGTTGGGTTGGCCCATTTTGCCAATGGCAATCACCACGGCTTTGGCTTGAAAAATCTCATTAGCTCCACTAGCCACCTCAAACAGCTCTCCCTTTTTTGCCACGCTTTCAATGTTCGTTTTATAGCGCACGGGGGTTTTATGCTCTAGCAATGCCTTTTCAAAGACCTCTAGGGCACCCTCTTTGTCAGTGTCGCCAAAGGGGATGTGCCCTTTAATTTGTACCACTTGTTTGCGGTAGTCCTTATCCACCCGTTTATGCGCCTTGTAGTATTTGCGCAACATGCCGCAACACGCCTCGTCCTTTTCACACAGCAAGACATTAGACACCCCATTGATTTGGCACTCTATGGCGCTTGCGATCCCACTAGGACCCGCCCCCACCACCAAAACATCATACACTTCACCCATGCGCATCCTTTCTTTTAGATTTTTGCGCCTCCTCCTCTTGTTTGGCAATGGCTAAATCCTGCGGGCTGTCATAGAGCAGGCACTCGAGCATTTTTTTCTCATCGTTAAATTGCTTGCCCTTCAAGCCCCATAAAAAAATGAGCAACCCCACAAGCCCCAACATCAAAGACACAAAGAGCATCAAAAAGAGAGTGTTTGTGTGCATTAGGGTTTTAAAACCTCCAGGGCCTTTAAATGCAAGGCTTCATGAATGCTTTGCAATTCCTGCTCGCTAAAATCCCCCTCTTTGGATAGGACTAAGGAAACATGGTCGGCACGCCCCCCACCCTTGCTAGAGTAGCCTAGGCTTTGGCCGTGCGCCTTTAGAATCTCTAAAAGGGGGCGTACATCGTGCCCGCCCACAGACTTTAACACCACCTCCACGCAATTTTTTTGCAAATTGTGGTATTGGAAGAGCGCCACCACGGGTTCTTGGCGGCTCTTGTATTTCTCTATGAAGGTCAAAAAGTGGCTTAAATGTTCTTTGAGCCCGCTTAGGGTGGCTAAATTAAAGGCCTGTCCCTCGATGGGCGTGAGTGTGGGCTCTTTAGGTGGGGTGCTTTTAGGGGTTTGCTCTTTGTGTTTGAGGGCCTTTAATAAATCCTGTGTTTTTAACGCAACCCGGGCTTGTTTGAGGACACGCCGCTCGCTAGCGATAAACTCATAATACGCCCTGCCACAAACCGCTTCAATGCGCCGAACGCCCGCACTCACACCCCCACTCTTGACAATGGCAAAGCCCCCGATGTGTGCGCTGTTTTGCACATGCACACCTCCGCACGCCTCCAAAGAACCCGCGATGTCCACAAGGCGCACCTCATCTAGGTATTTGTCCTCAAAGAGCATGATCGCCCCGCTTTCTCTTGCCTCATTAGCCCCCACGCTTTTGATGTAAGTTTGCGCCCCCTCACTGATTTTGGCATTGACAAAGGCCTCTACTTGTTCTAATTCTGCATCGCCCAAGTTGCGGTAAAAGCTGAAGTCAAAGCGCAAACGGTGTGGCTCAATGTGGCTGCCCTTTTGCTGGATTTGGGCGTTTTTGCCCTCTTGTTTGGCACTCTCGCCCAAAATGGTGCGCAAGGCCAAATGCAATAAATGCGTGGCGCTGTGGTGCTTGGCGATCTCTGCCCGCCCGCTCACTTGCGCGATCAGCGCATCGCCCTCTTTGACACGCACACCCGGCTCTAACTCAATGAGGCTGGCGTTGATCCCGCCCACTTTTTGCGTGTCTAGGACTTTAGCTAAAAGCACATGGTTAGTGTCGAGCAACACGCCCTTATCCCCGATAGGTCCGCCCCCTTGTGGGTAAAAAGGGGTAACTTTAAGCACGATGTAGGCGGTGTTGTCCTCTAGCGGATAAAGGGCGACAACTTGGGTTTGCAAATTCTCGCTTGTGTAGCCGGCAAAGTGGTTGGGCTCTAAATGGCTTAGATCTAGCGCCTTTAAGCCGTCTTTGGCACTGCTTTGTTTAAAGCTGTGCGTGGAGCGTTGCTTTTGCTCTTGCATGCAGGCTTGGTACTCTGCCATATCCACTTGCAAATCTAAGCCCCTTAGCATGTCGGCGGTTAAATCTAGGGGGAATCCATAGGTGTCATACAACTTAAACGCTACAGCCCCGCTAAAGCTGTTGCCTTGGCACTCTGTGAGGGCTTTTTCAAAAAGATGCATGCCCTTATCCAAAGTGGCTAAAAACAATTCTTCCTCAGCCCTGCACTCAAGCTTGATGCTCTCCTGGTGTTCTTTAAGCAGAGGATAATCGGGCATGAGATCGCAAAAATGCCCTAAGATTTCATAGAAAAAGGGGCTTTCTAGACTCTTGCCCTGGGCTTGTTGCAGCAAGTAGCCATGCCTTAAAGCCCGCCTTAAAATGCGGCGCAAAACATAGCCGCGCCCCGTGTTTTCAAAATACACCCCCATGCCCAGCAAAAACGCCACACTGCGGGCATGGTCAGCCAAGACCCTAAAGGATTCCTTGTGTTTGGCATACTCTAGCCCAAAGCTCTTTTCAATGCACGCCATAAGGGGCTTGAATAAAGAGCTGTCAAAGTTGTTTTGCGCCCCCTCTAAAAGGGCCTGCACCCTCTCTAAGCCCATCCCTGTATCGATGCAGGGCTTTTCAAGGGGAGTTAAAACACCCTCAAGCGAGCGATCGTATTGCATAAAAACTAAATTCCAAATCTCTAAAAAGCGATCCCCCTCGCCCCCAAAGTAATCTTCTTTGGAGTGGAAATGCTTGTCCCCTTGATCGATGTAAATTTCACTGCAATACCCACAAGGCCCCGTGTCTGCCATTTGCCAAAAATTGTCCTTATCGCCCATCGTCTTAATGCGCTCAGTGGGGATAAACTTTTGCCATAGCTGGTAGGCTTCTTGGTCTTTTTCATGCACACTGATGTAAATGCTCTCTTTTTTAAAGCCCAAATGTTTGTGCACGAACTCAAAGGCGTAGGCGATGGCTTCTTCTTTGAAGTAGTCAAAAAACGAGAAGTTGCCCAGCATTTCAAACAAGGTGTGGTGGCGGTTGGTGTAACCGACATTTTCTAAGTCGTTGTGCTTGCCCCCCGCACGCATACACAGCTGGGCACTGGTGGCGCGGTGGGTGAAGGGCTTGGTTTTACCTAAGAAAATGTCTTTAAACTGCACCATCCCTGCATTGGTGAAAAGCAAAGAAGAATCTTGGGGCACTAAACTAGAGCTTGGCACTTGCAAATGCCCCAAACCTTCAAAGTACCCTAAAAATGCCTTCTTAATCTCCATATGACACTCCCTAAAAAAGGCAATTCTAGCCTAAAAAACTTAAATTAGTGGTGCAACTCCAAATGGATGGCGATTTGGATATTTTCACCCACAAGTTTAGCGGGGGTGTTCTGCCCGATTTTAAAGGCCTTGCGCGAAACCACGCCCTGCAACTCTAGGCCGTAAACATCCACCCCGCTCATGGGGTGTTTAATGGGCCCTGTGAGCTTGCCATTCAAAGTGATTTCTTTCTCTGTGTCTTTAAGTTTTAGCATGGCTTTGATTTGCAAGCCTCCATCGCCTTTTTGGCTGATTTTTGTGGCTTTTAAATAGCCCTTGGGGTATTCGTGCGCGTCAAAGAAGTTAGCCGAGAGCAAATCCTTGTCTCTTTTGGCGTTTTTGGTGTCGATGCTTTGAATCTCGATCTCCCCATCCAAGGCTTTTAACTGCCCCTTTTCAATGTCCACAGCCCCTTTAAATTTGGAGAAGTCCCCATTGACCTTAGACACCAATAAATGGGTGGCGCTAAAACCCACGCTGGAGTGGGTCGTGTCAACTTTGTAAGGGATGGCTGAGAGCAAACCAGCCAAAATTAAACTCAATGTGTAAAAGCGCATATGCATCCTTTGTGCTAAAAATGGGGCTTACTATAACATTTTTGCGCCTTAAGCCAAAGGGTCTTGACAAGGGCTTTGTAAATTAGCTATAATATAAGCTTATTTTGCGCTGGCTTAGCTCAATTGGTAGAGCAGCTGCCTTGTAAGCAGCAGGTTGGGGGTTCGATTCCCTTAGCCAGCTCCAGTAGGTGAGATACTCAAGTGGCCAACGAGGGCAGACTGTAAATCTGCTGACTTTCGTCTTCCGTGGTTCGAATCCACGTCTCACCACCAGTGCGGGAATAGCTCAGTTGGCTAGAGCATCAGCCTTCCAAGCTGAAGGTCGCGGGTTCGAGCCCCGTTTCCCGCTCCAGTGTTGGGAGAGTGCCCATATAGCTCAGGGGTAGAGCACTTCCTTGGTAAGGAAGAGGTCGGCGGTTCAATCCCGCTTATGGGCTCCAGTTTCCCCTTAACACATGCTTTAAATTCTTATATGAGGAGTTAAGACAATGGCAAAAGCGAAGTTTGAACGGAACAAACCCCATGTCAATGTGGGCACCATCGGACATGTTGACCATGGCAAAACCACTTTGAGCGCGGCGATCTCTGCTGTGCTCTCTTTAAAAGGCCTAGCCGAATTAAAAGACTATGACAATATTGACAACGCCCCAGAGGAAAAAGAAAGGGGCATCACGATCGCCACTTCCCACATTGAGTACTCCACAGAAAACCGCCACTATGCGCATGTGGACTGCCCCGGACACGCCGACTATGTGAAAAACATGATCACCGGTGCTGCCCAAATGGACGGCGCGATTTTAGTCGTGTCTGCTGCCGATGGCCCCATGCCCCAAACCCGTGAGCACATTTTGCTAGCCCGCCAAGTGGGTGTGCCCTACATCGTGGTGTTCTTGAATAAACAAGACATGGTGGATGACCAAGAATTGCTAGATTTAGTGGAAATGGAAGTGCGTGAACTGCTCAGCACCTACGAGTTCCCCGGGGACGACACCCCTATTGTGGCTGGCTCTGCTCTCAAAGCTCTAGAAGAAGCCAAAGCCGGCAACATCGGGGAATGGGGCCAAAAAGTGTTGAAACTCATGGAAGAAGTGGATAAATACATCCCCACCCCTGAGCGCGACACAGAAAAAGCTTTCTTAATGCCTGTAGAAGATGTGTTCTCCATCGCTGGGCGGGGTACTGTTGTTACCGGCCGTATTGAAAGAGGCGTGGTGAAAATTGGGGACGAAGTGGAAATCGTGGGCATTAAACCCACCCAAAAAACCACCGTTACGGGCGTAGAAATGTTCCGCAAAGAACTTGAAAAAGGCGAAGCGGGCGACAATGTGGGCGTGCTTTTACGCGGTACTAAAAAAGAAGAAGTCTTCCGTGGCATGGTGCTTTGCAAACCCGGCTCCATCACCCCACACAAAAAATTTGAGGGCGAAGTGTATGTGCTCTCTAAAGAGGAAGGCGGCCGCCATACCCCCTTCTTCAACGGCTACCGCCCCCAATTCTATGTCCGCACCACCGATGTAACCGGCTCCATCACTTTGCCTGAAGGCACTGAAATGATCATGCCCGGGGACAACACCAAAATCGTGGTCGAACTCATCAGCTCTATTGCCCTAGAGCTAGGGACAAAATTTGCGATCCGTGAGGGCGGTAAAACCGTGGGTGCGGGTGTGGTGACTAAAATCATCGAGTAGGAAGCGTTGTGAAAGTTAAGGTAGGATTGAAGTGTGCAGGTTGTGCTGAGATCAATTACAGCACAACCAAGAATGCCAAGACAAACACAGAGAAACTGGAGCTCAAAAAGTTCTGCCCTAGGGAGAATAAGCACACCATCCATAAGGAAGTGAAGCTTAAAAGCAGTTAGGCGGCAGGAGGGGGATGAAGGTCAGTAGCTCCAATGGTAGAGCACCGGTCTCCAAAACCGATTGTTGGGGGTTCGAGTCCCTCCTGGCCTGCCAGGGGTGAAATTAAAGTAGGTGGCATGGATAAATTATTAGCGCAGTACAAGTTGACAAAAGAAGAGCTATCAAAGGTGATCTTTCCGCTCAAAGAGCAGATCAGAAACGCTTTGGTGTCCGTACTCATTGTGGTTACCATCATCACGCTGTTTTTGGCTTTGATCGATTTTGTTTTGTCGTCTTTTGTTGCGAGCATTCTATAAGGAGGGTCGGCATGGCGATGGAGTGGTATGCGATCCAAACTTATTCGGGCAGCGAGCAGTCCGTCAAAAAAGCCATTGAAAACATGGTGCGTGAAAACAACATTGCCGATCGGGTGCAAGAGATCATCGTGCCCACGGAGGATGTGATCGAGCTGTCCAAAAAGAGCAAGAATAAAGTTACTGAACGCAGCCTTTATCCCGGCTATGTTTTCATCAAAGTGGATTTAGACACCGTGCTTTGGCACAAAATCCAATCCTTGTCTAGAGTGAGCCGTTTTATTGGGGAGAGCAAAAAACCCACGCCTTTGAGCGATGCGGACATTGGCAATATCTTAGAGAAAATGACCAACCGCGCCGCCCCCAAACCCAAAATTTACTACGAAAAAGGCGAAGTGGTGCGCATCATCGAGGGCCCCTTTGCCAACTTCACCGCCACAGTGGAGGAATACGATGTACAACACCGCAAATTAAAGCTCAATGTGTCCATCTTTGGGCGCAACACTTTGATCGAGATTTTATATTCTCAAGTGGAAAAAATCATTTAAGGAGAGTGCATGGCAAAGAAAGTTGTCGGGCAGATCAAACTACAAGTCCCCGCAGGAAAAGCAAACCCCAGCCCCCCCATTGGTCCCGCCTTGGGCCAAAGGGGTGTGAACATCATGGAGTTTTGCAAGGCTTTTAACGAAAAAACCAAGGACATGGGGAGCTTTAACATCCCTGTCATCATCACGGTTTATCAAGATAAAAGTTTCACTTTCATCACCAAAAAGCCCCCTGTAACAGACTTGATTAAAAAGGCGAGTGGCGTGGCTAAGGGCTCGGACAACCCTCTGAAAAACAAAGTCGGTAAACTCACCAGCAAGCAGGTTGAGGAGATTGCCCAAACTAAAATGGAAGATCTCAACACCACCACCCTAGAAGCGGCAAAGAAAATCGTTTTGGGGAGTGCAAGAAGCATGGGCATTGAGGTAGAAGGATAAGAATGGCAAAGCTGGTAAAACGGGTAGAAAAGTTAAACTCTCAATTTGACAGAGAGAAAGTGTATAGCCTTGAAGAGGGCATTAGCGTGGCAAAGTCTTTGGCTTCGGCAAAATTTGATGAAACCGTGGAAGTGGCGTTGCGTCTAGGCGTGGATCCCAGACACGCCGATCAAATGGTGCGTGGAGCGGTGGTACTGCCCCATGGCACGGGTAAAAAAGTCCGCGTGGCGGTCTTTGCGAAAGATGTCAAATTAGACGAGGCCAAAGAAGCCGGGGCCGATGTGGTCGGAGGCGAGGATTTAGCCGAAGAGATCAAAAATGGCAACACGAATTTTGACATGGTGATCGCCACGCCGGACATGATGGCGGTTGTGGGGAAAGTGGGGCGCATTTTAGGGCCAAAAGGACTCATGCCAAACCCAAAAACCGGCACCGTTACGATGGATGTTAAAAAAGCGGTCAGCAATGCCAAGAGCGGGCAAGTGAATTTCCGCGTGGATAAAAAGGGCAATTTGCACGCCCCCATCGGCAAAGCGAGTTTCAACCAAGAACAGCTCCAAGACAACATGCTCGAGTTGGTGCGTGCGATCAATCGGCTCAAACCCAGCACTTCAAAGGGCAAATACATCCGCAACAGCGTGGTGTCCTTGACGATGTCGCCCGGGGTGCGTTTGAATGCCCAAGAACTCATGGATGTCAAATAGTTCATCTTTAACTGAAGAAACAAGGGCTTTTTTAGCTTGATTGCGTTTGCGCCTTGTGGAAGTTGGTTGGAAAGGAGGAAACATGCATAAAGAACAAAAACAAGAGCTGGTTTCTAAGCTCACCGATGCTTTTGCTGGGATGCAAGCCTTAGTGGTGTGCGATTACAAGGGCTTGCGGGTGCAACATTTAGAAAAGTTGCGTAATGCCGCCCGCCCACAAGGCATCAGCGTGCAGGTGATCAAAAACACCCTTGCGTCTTTGGCTTTAAAAGGGGCAAACCTAGAGCCTTTAGAGCTGAAAGAAACCAATGTCTTCATTTGGGGCGCAGACCAAATTGCGCTGTCCAAATTGGTCATGGACTTTGCTAAAGAGCATAAAGAACGCTTTATTGTCAAAATGGGGCTGTTTGAAAAGCAAGTGGTGGATACGAACCACATTGAAGCGGTGTCTAAATTGCCCAGCCGCGAAGAGCTCATCGGGATGTTGCTGTCTGTTTGGAGCGCTCCTGCACGCTACTTTGTTACGGGCTTAGACAATTTGAGAAAAGCAAAAGAACAAGAATAAAGGATTTGCATGGCAATCACTAAAGAGGAAGTCTTAGAGTATATTGGGTCTTTGAGTGTGCTAGAACTTAGCGCACTTGTCAAAGACTTTGAGGAAAAGTTTGGCGTGAGCGCGGCCCCCACCGTGGTGGCTGGGGCTGTGGCCGGCGCACCTGCTGAAGCGGCTGAGGAAAAAACCGAATTTAGCGTGGTGCTCGCGGAGACCGGGGCGGAAAAAATCAAAGTCATTAAAGTCGTGCGCGAAATCACCGGCTTAGGACTTAAAGAGGCGAAAGAAGCCACAGAGAAAACCCCCCATGTGTTGAAAGAGGGCGTGAATAAAGAGGAAGCCGAAACCATTAAAAAGAAACTTGAAGAAGTCGGGGCGAAGGCTGAAATTAAGTAAAAAATTTTAAAGGGGGGGACAAGGAGGGGCATCGCGTGTATTAAGGGGAACACCGCCAAATGGATTTAAATTGAACTCATTTTTCATGTGTGTGTCGTTTCCAGCTTCCAATCTCCATCAAAAAGGTTTATTGACATGAAAACTTTAAGAAATCGGTTGCGTGCAGATTTTACAAAAATGCCCCAAGACTTGCCCGTCCCTAATCTCTTGCTCTTGCAAAAGGACAGCTACGAAGCGTTTTTATACACCAAAGAGGGCAGAGAGAGTGGGATTGAACGGGTCTTTAAATCAGTCTTTCCCATCCACGACAGCCAAAACCGCATCACTTTAGAGTACGGGGGCTGTGAATACGGCGAACCTAAATACACCGTGCGTGAGGCGATGGAGCGGGGCATCACCTATTCGGTTTATCTTAAAATCAAAATCCGCTTGATTCTTTGGGAAAAAGACCCCAAAACGGGCGAAAAACTAGGCCCCAAAGACATCAAAGAACAGAGCATTTTTATCCGTGAAATCCCCTTGATGACAGAGCGCACTTCGTTCATCATCAATGGGGTGGAGCGGGTCGTGGTCAATCAGTTGCATAGAAGCCCGGGGGTGATCTTCAAAGAGGAAAAATCCACCACCAGCGCGAACAAACTCATCTACACCGGGCAGATTATCCCCGATCGCGGCTCGTGGCTGTACTTTGAATACGATGTCAAAGACATTTTACATGTCCGCATCAACAAACGGCGTAAAGTGTCCGCCACGATTTTGTTTAGAGCTCTAGGTTACAGCAAACAGGACATCATCCGCATTTTCTACCCCCTCCTTGAAGTGCGTTACAAGCCCGATGGAGAGGGGGGGCGTTACTTCATCCCCTTTGAGAGCATCGCCACAGACAGCCGTCTAGACTTTGACTTAAAAGACGAAAAAGGGCGCGTGCTCTTGGCCGCCAGCCGCAAACTCACCTCTAAAAAAGCCAAAGAAATTAAAGAGAGCGGGGTGGAGTGGGTGGAATACCCGGCAAAAATTTTGCTGAATCGTTATTTAGCCGAACCCATTTTAGACAAAAATCAAGAAATTCTTTTTGACGCTTTAACCCTTTTAGAACAGCCCAAACTCGATAAACTTAAAGAAATGGAGATCAAGGAATTTGTCATCGCCAACGACCTTGCGCTAGGCCATGACGCTTCGATCATTAAATCTTTCACTTCCGACAACGAATCTTTGAAAAACGAGTCGCAAAGACTTTTAAAGCAGAGTGAAAAAGTGGAGGATGAAAACGCCCTAGCGGCGATTCGCATTTACAAAGTCATGCGCCCGGGCGATCCGGTCACAGCCGAAGTCGCCCAGCAGTATGTCCAACAACTTTTCTTTGACCCCGAACGCTACGACTTGACGATGGTCGGGCGCATGAAAATGAACCACAAATTGCATTTAAAAGTGCCCAACTATGTTACGGTGCTCACCCACGAGGACATCATTGAGACCGTGAAATACCTCATCAAGATCAAAAACGGGCAGGGGCGCATCGACGATCGCGATCACTTGGGCAACCGCCGCATCCGTGCGGTGGGCGAGCTCTTGGCCAATGAGTTGCACGAGGGTCTGATGAAAATGCAAAAGACCATCAAAGACAAGCTCACCACCATGAACACGAACCTAGACGCGCTCATGCCCCATGACCTTGTCAATTCTAAAATGATCACCAGCACGATTTTAGAGTTTTTCATGAGCGGACAGCTCTCCCAGTTCATGGACCAAACCAACCCTCTGTCTGAAGTTACCCACAAACGCCGTCTATCCGCTCTAGGGGAGGGCGGTTTGGTGAAAGACCGCGTGGGCTTTGAGGCGCGCGATGTGCACCCCACGCATTATGGGCGCATCTGCCCCATTGAAACCCCAGAGGGGCAAAACATCGGACTCATCAACACCTTATCCACTTTTACCAAAGTGAACGAACTCGGCTTCATTGAAGCCCCTTATAAAAAGGTGATCGAGGGGCAGGTGAGCGGACAAGTGGAGTATTTAACCGCTATCCAAGAGGAAGGGCATGTCATCGCACCGGCCAGCACCACCCTAGACGCTAAGGGGCACATCTGTGAGGATTTAGTGGAAACCCGCGTGGGTGGGGAGATTGTGCTGAATGAAAAGAGCAAAGTTACTTTAATGGACTTGAGCTCACGCATTTTGGTGGGTGTGGCCGCTTCCTTGATCCCCTTCTTAGAACATGACGATGCCAACCGCGCCCTGATGGGGACGAACATGCAGCGCCAAGCCGTGCCCTTATTGCACTCAGAAGCCCCCATTGTGGGCACCGGCATTGAAAGCGTGATCGCACGCGATTCGTGGGGGAGTGTGAAGGCAGAGCGGCGGGGCGTGGTGGACGAAGTGGATTCAGAAAACATCTACATCGTGGAAAAAGACCCCCAAAAGGGCCCGCACATCACTTCTTATGTGCTCCAAAAGAACCTGCGCACCAACCAAAACACCTGTTTTAGCCAAGTCCCCATCGTCAAAGTGGGCGATGTGGTGGAAGAGGGGCAGATCATCGCCGATGGCCCCAGCATGGATCAAGGCGAGCTGGCCCTGGGTAAAAACATCCGTGTGGCGTTCATGCCCTGGAATGGCTATAACTTTGAAGACGCAATTGTAGTGAGTGAGAAGATCACCAAAGACGATGTCTTCACCTCCGTGCACATCTATGAAAAAGAGATCGAGGCTAGAGAGCTCAAACACGGGATCGAGGAATTCACCGCCGATATCCCCGATGTCAAAGAGGAAGAGGTTGCCCACTTAGACAATGGGGGAATCGTTAAGATCGGGACTTATGTGAGTGCGGGCATGATTTTGGTCGGCAAGGTCTCGCCTAAGGGCGAGATGAAAAGCACGCCTGAAGAGCGGCTACTTAGAGCCATCTTTGGAGACAAAGCCGGGCATGTGGTGAACAAATCGCTTTATTGCCCCCCCTCCTTAGAGGGCGTGGTGATCGGAGTGAAAATCTTCACCAAAAAGGGCTATGAAAAAGACGCGCGGGCGGCCAGTGCCTATGAAGAGGAAAAATGGGTGCTAGACGATCGCCACGACAAGCATTTTAAAATGCTAGACAAAGAGGAAGCCCTGCAAATCAGCGCGATTTTCTCCCAAGAGCCCTTAGAGGAGGAGGTGGTACTAAATGACATCATCTACCCCAAGGGCAGCAAAATCCCCAAAGAAGTCGTGGAGAACACGAATCGCTTTGGTTTGATCTCTTTGTCTAAGAAATTCAGCAAAGAGGTGCAAAACCGCTTCGAGCAGATCAAAAACAACATCTTAGAACAAAAGAAACTTCTAGGCCAAAGCCACGAGAAAAAACTCTCTATCCTAGAAAAAGACGACATTTTGCCCAACGGAGTCATCAAACAAGTCAAAATTTACATCGCCACCAAGCGCAAGCTCAAAGTGGGGGATAAAATGGCCGGACGGCATGGCAACAAGGGCATTGTGTCTAACATCGTGCCCATCGCCGACATGCCCTACACCGCCGATGGCGAGCCCATCGACATTGTGCTCAACCCCCTAGGGGTGCCTAGCCGCATGAATATTGGGCAGATTTTAGAGGTGCACTTGGGGCTTGTGGGCAAACAATTAGGGCGGCAAATCAGCGCGCTCTTAGAGCAACACACCACGGACATGCTCGCCAAACTGCGTGCTAAAATGCTCGAGATCGCCCATGTCGTGAATGTCCACAACCACGATCTGGCCCAAATGCTCGAAAAATGCAGCGATGCGCAGCTTTTAGAATATGCCCGCGATTGGCAAAGTGGCGTGAAGTTTGCGATCCCCGTCTTTGAGGGCATCAGTCAAGAGCAATTTGCCAATCTGTTCAAACTCGCCCAAATCGATCTAGACGGCAAAACCGAGCTGTTCGATGGCCGCACGGGCGAAAAGATGAAGGAGCGCGTGAATGTGGGCTATATGTACATGCTCAAACTCCACCACCTCGTGGATGAAAAGGTGCACGCCAGAAGTACGGGCCCCTATTCTCTAGTAACACACCAGCCCGTGGGCGGGAAGGCGCTCTTTGGGGGGCAACGCTTTGGGGAAATGGAAGTGTGGGCCCTAGAGGCTTACGGGGCGGCGCACACCTTAAAAGAAATGCTGACCGTCAAATCCGATGACATCAAGGGCAGGGAGAACGCTTATAGAGCGATCGCTAGAGGCGAGCATGTGGGCGAGAGCGAAATCCCCGAAACTTTTTATGTTTTGACTAAAGAGTTGCAATCTTTGGCCCTAGATGTCAACATCTTTAATGAGGAAGTCGATGAATTTGGCATGCCCAAACCCATTGTCATTAAAGAGGATGAACGCCCCAAAGACTTCAGCTCTTTCCAGCTCACCCTTGCTAGTCCGGATAAAATCCGCGAATGGAGCTATGGGGAGGTGAAAAAGCCAGAGACCATCAACTACCGCACTCTAAAACCCGAGCGCGATGGACTCTTTTGTATGAAAATCTTTGGGCCCACCAAAGATTACGAATGTCTGTGTGGCAAATACAAAAAACCCCGCTACAAGACCATTGGTACTTGTGAAAAATGCGGCGTGGCGATCACCAGCTCTAAAGTGCGCTCTTTTAGAATGGGGCACATTGAGCTGGCCACCCCTGTGGCGCACATCTGGTATGTCAACTCTCTACCCAGCCGCATCGGCACGCTTTTAGGCATCAAGATGAAAGATTTAGAGCGCGTGCTCTACTACGAGGCCTACATCGTCAAAGACCCCGCACAGACATGCTACAACATTGAGGGTACAAAGCCCGTACTCAAATACGACATTTTAAACGAGGAACAGTACCAAAACATCCAGCGCCACAACAGCGATCCGGACTTCAACGCCCAAATGGGCGGCGAGGTCATTAAAGAGCTCTTAGAAGAGTTAGACCTTGTGGGCTTGCTCGAGTCCTTAAAAGAGGAAGTGAAGATCACCAACTCGGATGCCAAGAAAAAGAAACTTGTCAAACGGCTGAAAGTCGTGGAAAGCTTCATCAATTCGGGCAACCGCCCCGAGTGGATGATGCTCACCGCCCTGCCCGTGTTGCCCCCCGATTTGCGCCCCCTTGTCGCCCTAGATGGGGGCAAGTTTGCCGTGAGCGATGTGAACGAACTTTACAGACGGGTGATCAACCGCAACCAACGGCTTAAACGGCTGATGGAGCTGGGCGCGCCAGAGATCATCGTGCGCAATGAAAAACGCATGCTGCAAGAGGCGGTGGACGCGCTCTTTGAGAATGGGCGCAACGCCAACGCCGTGAAGGGCGCGAACAAACGCCCCTTAAAATCGCTCTCTGAAATCATCAAGGGCAAACAAGGTCGTTTCCGCCAAAACCTGCTGGGTAAACGGGTGGACTTCTCGGGCCGCAGTGTGATCGTGGTCGGGCCCAACCTCAATATGGACCAGTGCGGGTTGCCTAAAAACATGGCTTTAGAGCTCTTTAAACCCCATTTGCTCTCCAAACTAGAGGAAAAAGGCTTTGCCACCACGCTCAAACAAGCCAAACGCATGATCGAGCAAAAGACCAACGAGGTTTGGGAGTGCTTGGAGGAAATCGTGGAGGGCTACCCGGTGCTCTTAAACCGCGCCCCCACGCTGCACAAACAATCCATCCAAGCTTTCCACCCAAAACTCATCGATGGCAAGGCGATTCAACTCCACCCGCTGGTGTGCTCTGCCTTCAACGCCGACTTTGACGGCGATCAAATGGCCGTGCATGTGCCCCTCAGCCAAGAGGCGATCACCGAGTGCAAAGTCTTGATGTTGAGCTCGATGAACATTCTCTTGCCTGCCAGCGGTAAGGCGGTCGCCGTGCCCAGCCAAGACATGGTGCTAGGGCTTTACTACCTCTCTTTAGAAAAAAGTGGGGTGCTGGGCGAGCATAAACTCTTCTCCAGCGTGGCAGAGGTGTTGATGGCGGTGGATGCCAAAGAATTGGATGTGCACGCCAAAGTGCGTGTCTTGCAAGAGCACCATATTTTGCAAACCACCGCCGGGCGGCTGGTGATCAAATCCATTTTGCCCGACTTTGTGCCCACCCATTTGTGGAACAAGGTCTTGAAGAAAAAGGACATCGGGGCGTTGGTGGACTTTGTCTACAAAGAGAGCGGCATCGGCCAAACCGCCAAATTCTTAGACAATCTCAAAAACCTAGGCTTTAGATACGCCACCAAAGCGGGGATTTCGATCTCTATGGAGGACATCATCACGCCCACCAACAAGGCAAGCATGGTGGAGGTGGCCAAAGAGCGGGTGAAGGCGATTCAGGCGCAATTTGAGGGGGGGCACTTGAGCGAACAAGAGCGCTACAACAAAATCATCGACATTTGGACCGAGGTCAACGATGCGATGAGCCAAGAGATGATGGCCTCCATTGCCAGCGACAAGCAGGGCTTCAACTCCATTTACATGATGGCAGATAGCGGCGCGCGCGGTTCGGCTGCGCAAATCCGCCAGCTCTCGGCGATGCGTGGCTTGATGACAAAACCAGATGGCAGCATCATTGAAACCCCCATCATCTCTAACTTTAAAGAGGGACTCAATGTTTTAGAGTACTTCAACTCCACGCATGGGGCGCGCAAAGGCCTAGCCGACACCGCCCTAAAAACCGCCACCGCCGGTTACCTCACCCGCAAGCTCATCGATGTCGCCCAAAATGTCAAGGTGGTGCAAGAGGATTGCGGCACGCATGAGGGCATTGAGATCACCGACATCACGGTGGGCAGCGAGCTCATCGAACCCTTAGAAGAGCGCATTTTTGGACGGGTCTTGGTGGAGGACATCATCGATCCGCTCACAAACGAAGTCCTTTTAAACGCCGACACGATGGTGGACGAGGAAAAAGCCAAGCGCATTGTGGAGGCGGGGATCAAATCTGTAACCATCCGCACCCCCGTAACCTGCAAGGCGCAAAAGGGCGTGTGCGCTAAATGCTACGGCTTGAATTTGGGCGAGGGTAAAATGGTCAAACCCGGCGAGGCTGTGGGCGTGGTGGCAGCCCAATCCATCGGCGAGCCGGGCACACAATTAACCCTGCGCACCTTCCATGTGGGCGGCACGGCTTCTAGAAGCCAAGAGGAGCGCGAAATTGTGGCAGGCCACGAGGGCTTTGTGCGCTTTTTTAATGTTAAAACCTACCAAAACAAAGAGGGCAAAAACATCATCGTGAATCGCCGCAACGCTGCGATTTTGGTGGTCGAGCCCAAGATCAAAGCCCCCTTTGCCGGCACGCTCAAAATCGACAGCGCGCACGAGGAAGTGGTTTTGAGTGTGAGCGATGGCGCTAAAGAGGCAAAGTTCGTGTTGCGTAAAAGCGATGTGGCAAAACCCAACGAGCTGGCTGGGGTGAGCGGCAAAATCGAGGGCAAAATTTACTTGCCCTATGGCAATGGCCACAGCGTGCACGAGGGCGGGAGCATCGCCGACATCATCAAGGACGGCTGGAATGTGCCCAACCGCATCCCCTATGCGAGCGAAATCGCCGTGCAAGACAACGACCCCATCACCCAAGAAACCATGGCCAAAGAAAAGGGCGTGGTGAAGTTTTATAACCTCGTGGGCGATCACTTAGAGCGCGCTAGGGGCATTAAAGCCGGGGACATTGTGGAGGAAAAGGGGCTATTTGCGGTGGTCGCCGATGAAAACGACCAAGAGGCGATCCGCCACTACATCGCCCGCAATTCTTTGGTACAAGTGGACGACAACAGCTTGGTGGAGGCAAACACCCTGCTTGTCAAACCCAGCACGGAAAGCAAAAATGTCATCGCCAGCTGGGACCCCTACAACACCCCCATCATCGCCGACATGGGCGGGGTGGTGCGCTTCATCGACATTGTCGCCGGGGTGAGTGTAACTGAAACGGAGGACGAGAACACGGGCGTACACTCTTTAGTGGTGAACGAGTACATCCCCACGGGCTTTAAACCCAGCCTGATGATCGAAGCAGAGGGCCAAGAGCCCCTTTACTACCCCCTAGAGCCCAAAACTTCTATCGTGATCGCCGAGGGGGCCCAGGTGGAGATCGCCGATGTGCTCGCCAAAATCCCCAAAGCCACCGCCAAATCTAAGGACATCACGGGCGGCTTGCCCCGCGTTTCAGACATCTTTGAAGCACGCAAAAGCAAGCCCAAAGATTTAGCGATTTTAAGCGAAATTGACGGGCAGGTGAGCTTTGACAAACCTGTGCGCAACAAAGAGCGGGTGTGCATCACAGCCGCCGATGGGCGCAAAGCCGAGTACTTCATCGACAAGGGCAAACAAATTTTAGTGCACCCTAACGAATTTGTGCACGCCGGCGAGGCGATCACCGATGGCGTGGTGAGCAGCCACGACATTTTGCGCATCAGTGGGGAAAAAGAGTTGCATAAATACATCGTGAGCGAAGTGCAACAAGTGTACCGCCGCCAAGGGGTCAACATCGCCGACAAGCACATCGAGATCATCGTCTCGCAAATGTTGCGCCAAGTGCGGATTTTAGACAGCGGGAACACGAAGTTCATCGAGGGCGACTTGGTGAGCAAAAAGCATTTTAAAGAGGAAAACCAACGGGTGCTTTCAGCCAAAGGCGAGCCGGCCATCGCCGAGCCCGTGCTTTTAGGCATCACCCGTGCGGCCATTGGCAGCGACAGCATCATCTCTGCGGCCAGCTTCCAAGAGACCACAAAGGTGCTCACTGAGGCGAGCATCGCGATGAAAAAGGACTTCTTAGAAGACCTTAAAGAAAATGTCGTTTTAGGGCGCATGATTCCTGTGGGCACCGGGCTGTATAAGGACAAAAAAGTCGGGGTGAAGACAGACAAACACTAACCCCAAACCAGCAAAAGGCGCGCTAAAGTGGCGTGCTAAAGCCCAAAAGGGTGAGGGCCCGCAAATCACGGCACGCAAGGGCAGGGTTAGAAACAGCAGCCTAAAATCTATAAAATTCTATAAAATAGGATAACCCCTCATCAAACCATTCTTCCCCTAAGAGCCCGAAGTTTTGCCAAAATGGGCATCGCCTTTAGTGGGAACGAGCGCAAAACGCTCGCCCGCCAGATTAAACGCCTGCAGACATGACGGCTCTGCATAGCAACGCGCATGGTTGAAACAGGAATACAGCATGGCCGATGTTGCCAATCAGTCTGTAAATGACCCGCGTGAAAAGCTGCAAGCTTTGCTTGCCTTACAAAAACCAAGAGCGGGGCGGGGATGGAGGAATCAAGAACACCGCAGAAATTCTTGCTTTGCAGCATTTGACAACGATTCATGGGATTTGGGAGGTCTGTAAGAACGCTAGAAGCAACAAGAGTGGAGGGGGTTGACTGCCTTCAAGGGGGGCTTTGCACGCCGTCTTGCTTTCTTGTGGCCAAGATGAGGGCAGAAGCTGGCCTTTGAAGGTGTCTGTTAATGAGGGGCTGTGTTGTCTTGCAGGGCAAGCCCAGAGCGCTGGAGCACCCCCAAGCGTCCACGCAAGCGATCACTTCCTCGCTTTCTTGCAGCTGAGTTTGTGGCCTAAATTGCACGCCTTTTGGTAATAATGCCGCGCCATTTCTTTATCCTTTTTGACACCTTCGCCCCTCCAATACATCATACCCAAGCCGTAATAACCATCTGCATCTCCCTTTTGGGCGGCCTTTTGGTAGTGCCAGATGGCCTGCGCATAGTCTTTGACAACGCCCTCACCATTTTCATACATCACCCCCAAATTGTAAAAAGCGTCCGCAACTCCCATTTTGGCGGCCTTTTGGAAGTATTGGATGGCTTTCAGGTAGTCTTTGGCAACGCCCTGTCCATTTTTATACAGCCCCCCTAAATTATTGCAAGCGTCTGCGCTCCCCATTTGGGCAGCCTTTTGGTAATATTGCACGGCTTGCGCATAATCTCCACTTTGGTAAGCATCTGCACCTAGATTGAAATACCGATTCGCCCCTCCGTCTGCATGCGCCACACCCCAGCACAACAAAACCAACAACATGGCCGGGCATGCACCCCTTAGTGAGTCCGTCATTTTCTCTCCTAAAAAAGTCGATAGCGCTTTGGCTTCAAGCAAGCCGACAGCTTTTAAAAAGGGAAGGGAAACAAGCAAAGGAGAAAGAAACCCCCCCCCCAAAGGGCAGGGGCTACCCCCTCTCTAAAGACCTAACAACCTCTCAAAGCTTAGAAGTTGTAAACATAGTTGAAGAACACAGACACATTGCGTTTGTACGCGATGTCTAGTTTCGAGCCGTCCAATTCTCCCTTGAAGTAGTAGTTCACCGCAAGGGGGATTCTCAAGCCGATTTCAAAGCCGTTGTGCTTGTTGACATTTGTCCTAAAGCCCAAATTCAAGGGGATTTGGAAATAGCTGGTGTTCATGACCGCATGGCCGCCGTGCGCATTGTAGTAGTTCATCAAGTTGGTGTAGTAACTTTGGCCTTTCACACCCCAGCTAGAACCCTCCAGCATCAAACCAGCGAAGAGACCGGTGGTGTATTTGCTGTCTTTGCTTTCATAGAAGTTGTAGAGCGCGTCCACACCCGCACCATAGGTGAAGTTGTCCAAATCGCTCGCATCGCTGACCATGAATGTGCCGTGTTGGTAACTGAAGTTCGCATAATAGCGCAAGCCCCAGCGTTTCTTTTTGCCAAAGAATTGTTTATACCCAAACTGCACATCGATGCCGTACATGTTGCCATTGGAGTTCATGGTCTGCATAGGTGCGTGGGAGGCGGACGCGGTGGCCACATAGTAGCCCTTCAAATCAGCTTGGAGTTTGATCAGGCTTGCCTTCGCGTAGGCAGAGGTGGTCTGCAAATTGTTGAGCAAGGTTTTTAGGGCATTGACCTGTTGTTGTGGACTGCCAGCGGGCATCTCAAAAAGCGCACTGCCCTTTTGCCCCAAAGACACCAGCAACGTGCCTGCATGCGCGCCTTCTTTCACAGAAGCGGCCACGCCACCCGCGGGTTGTGTGGTGCCGCTACCTGCGTTTTGGCTCGCTTGGACCAATCCGGCTAGCGCGCCCACCACCTGATCTTGCAAGTTGCTGATCTCATTAACCAAATTGGACAGAGCCGCGCGGGCTGCGCTAGGGTTTAAATTAGCCGTTTGCATGATCTCGCGATACACTTGCGCCACAGAAGTTTGCACCGCTTGCGCATTAGGGCTACTCGCAAAGTTTTGGCTGGTGCTCTTAAGAGCCGCTAGCAAACTAGGCAAGGTGTAGTTGGCGGCCATGTAATCGGCCTGTGCGTTGGTCACGGTGGCCACATCGGATAGATAATTGCTCTGCGTCGAAGAGTTAAACTGCGTGTTGCCCAAAATCGTAAGGGCGTTTAGGCTAGTTTGCAAATTATTGCTCGCGGTAACAGCCGCCTCGATTTGTTGGGCTTGTTGGGCCGCTGGGGTGTTGGCGTTGATCGCGTTTTGAGCGGCGGCGTAAGTGGCACTGCTATTTTTCATGTTATTGAGTGCGGCCTCGATTTTCGCAATCGTGGAGGCTTTCAAAAGCCCTGTTGTGCTAGCCGTTGTCCCGCTCATGACAGTCCCGCTCAAATTGAGTTTGCTCAGCAAGCCCTGCAAGCTAGAAGCGTTGTTGAGCGCATCGTTTAAAATCGTCGCGCTCGTGGCCTTAGCGCTGTTGAGCAAAGGAGAGAGGGTGTTATTTGCGCTGTTGTAGCTGGCCACAGCGTCTAAGACATTCACAAGCGCTTTTTCGACAAGGGGCTGCATCATCGCATTGGTGAGTGCTGGGCTAGAGAGAGCCGCTTGGATGGCGGTTTCTAGTTGTGTGCTGCTGGCTGCTTTGAGCGTATCGCCTACATTCGATCCGGCAGTTACGCCATTTAAAGTCAATTCATAAGCCACCAAGCCGGCAAAGCTTGTGGGGGCACCGTTACCTGTGAGGGCGGTGGGCATAGACGCGCTAGTGCTGCTTGACGAGGCTGAAGAAGAGATCAGAGACTGGATCTCCGAGTCGGCCACGCTCACCACTCCCGAAGAGGTGGGGCTTAAAATCCCGCTGGCTTCAAACGGACTTGAATTGGCTGTGCTCGAACCAGAGGTGCTTGAGCCAAAGATGGTCGCGGCCTCTTGCACCACCTGTTTGATCGCGTTGTACTGCGCAGGTGTGATGCCAACGGCATTAGAAGTAGTGGTCGTTGGAGTGGGCGAACTACCGGGAGAGCCCGCTGGAGTGCCGGGGCCGCCAGCAGAACCGGGAGACCCAGCACTACCGGGGGTGGAGGAGCCAGCGGGCGTACCTGTAGAACCGGGGCCTGTGGTGCTAGGACCCGAAGCACCTGCACTGCCCGGGCCCCCCGTAGAACCACCTACTGCAGCAGCAAGGATGCTGTTTTTGCTGCTAGAAGTGGCCGCAACCACGGAGTCTTGCACGGTGGTGTAGAGGCTATTAAGCGTTTGGGCTTGTTCGATGAGCTTAGGGATGGCCGCTTGCAAGTTGGTGGTGTTGACCTCGTATTTGTTGACAATCCCATCGTTGATCATCTGCAACGCCGCACCCTTGCCGCCATTTTGCGCCGTGCCAATGAGATTTTGCGCCGCAGTTAAAAAACTGGCTAGAGTGCTGCCCGAACTTACAGAGGGCGCGATTAGGGCGACATTAGCGGCTCCGATGACAGGCGTTAGAGCCTTGCTCACGGCCTCCCACGCCGCGGAGGTGTCATTGGTAAATGCTGTTGTAACTGCACTAGAATCAATCGTGGCGGAGCTATTAATAAGGCCTGCTGTGGTGCTGTTGTTCTCTAGAGCCTGTAGGATCTGAGCGACCGTGCCAATCTGGGCACTATTGATGGTTTTGATGGTGCTAAGATTGTCGGCAGAAGTGTTCAGAGCATTTGTTAAACCAGCGATGTTGGTATTCAAAGAACCTAGCCCATTGCTGCCCGTGCTCGCTTGGAAATTTTTAAAGCCTTGAGAGGGGGCGGTGCCGGCGGCGTCGCTTTGGATCGAACCAAACATGTTGTTTAAGGCCACAATGGCTTGCATGCCAGCAAGAACGGTGGATTTGGCATGTGAGGTCGCATTTTCTGTCGTTTGGCTTAAACTACTAATGGTTAAAGCCCCGGTGCCCGCAGCTCCATTGCTACCTGTGCTAAAAAGAGTGCCTAGAGTGGCCACCGCAGAGTTGCTCAAAGCACTGTTGATGCTGTTATAAGCGCTGCTGATGCTGTTGAAGTTCGAGGTGTTTGCGCTCGTTCCTCCCGCTGCACTGGTGCTCACGGGTGCTAAATAGGTGGTGATGTCATAGACATTTTGGGCAATGGTTTGGAGCGCGCTTTGCGCGGTGCTTTGCAACACGCCAGAGGTGGGGTTGAGCAAGATGCTTTCGCTTGGATTGGTCAAATCGGCGATCAGGCCATTGTAGGTGGTTAAGTTATCCATCTGGTAGCCCAAAGTGGTGCTCAAACTGCTAAACGCGCTGCTCATGTCGCTTGTGGGGTTGTAGGTGGTGCCTGTAGAGCTAGTCGTCGTGCCAAAGAGCGTATCGGCAGTGGCGGCGTTAAACAACCCTGTTGTTTGATTCGCCAACGCGCCCGCTGCCGCTTGGAAAGTGCTGGATTTGACGGCTTGGTCTTTGCCCATCACCAAAGCGTAGGGGTTGTTGTCAATGGCTTGTTGGACCTGGGCTTGCAAGCCTTGCAAGTATTTTAAGCGGTTGAGCAGGCCTTGGATTTCTGTGGCGTTCGTAGAAATAGCGCCGCTGGTTACCCCGGTAAGGCCTTTGGCCCCCGTTTCGGCTTGTAGATAGTTGAGGATTTGAGAGGCGATGGTTTGACCGGCTTGGACTCCTGTGGAGGTGGGCGCGAGATTGTTGAGCAAGGTGATGTTGTGATCGTAGGTGTTTAAGGCCTGGATGAGTGAGATCACGCTGCTGGCGTTCGTGGCCGCTGCTGCACCGCTTGAATCGGGCAGCGCTTTAAGCAACTGGCCCACAGCATTAGCGGCGTTCATGGCTTGGGTGAAAGCCGCGGCGTTGGTGCTGTTGACATTCAAAAGCCCGGAACTAACATTGCTGCCGGCAAGCCCGCTGCCGCTGGTGGTTAAAGCGGCGTTAGCGGCGTTCAAACTTTTGGCGTCTTGAAGGAGCTGGTAGATGGCAACGGCACTTGTGGGGGCTTGGTTCACCAAAGAGCCTAGTTGGGCGAGCGTGCTAGTCGATCCGCTCGGAGCAAAGGCAATGGCTTTCCACGCCGTCCACGCATTAAAGGCCGCGCCGCTTGTGTTCGTGCCCGCAGTGGCGAAATAGGGTTTGAGGGCATCAAAGGCACTTGCAGAGAGGGTAGAGGTGTTGAGGCTAGAGCCCAAGGTCATGAGCTCTTGGATCAACTGGGTGGCGTTGGTGCCGGTGGCTAGGCCAGTGGTGAGATTGTTGTAGTTGGCATTACTAGAGCCCAAAAGAGTGCCCACCACGCCATTAGAGCCATTTGTGCCAAAGGCGGTGGTGTAACTGCTGCTGGCAGCAGGCGCGCTCGCCGTACCGCCGACCACAGAGCCTAACAGGCTTGTGATGGTGTTGAGATTAACCAAGTTCTTGAAATAGCCCGCTGCCCCGGGGTTTTGTGTGATCCCGCCACCTACAGAGGTCGCGCCAATCCCTTGAGAGGGGGCGCCTAAAATTTGGTTGTCTTGCAAAATGGCGTTGTTGCTGTAGATATTGCTGATATTGCTTAAGTTGCCGGGGGTTTTGTTGGTTTGGCTATTGGCACCAAAGAAAGCAGGGTCTAAAGAGTAGAGTTTAGAGACGGCTGTGTTGAGATTGCCGAGCACAGAGCTAGATCCAGAGGCCGCGCCCACACCGGTGAGCGCCGCTAGGGTGCTTGCTGAGAAATCGGAGGTGCCTACCAAACTTTGCACGGAAGTTAAGGCGTTTTGGATGGAATTAGCCGCCGCGGTGGCAAAGCCTAAATCCACCCCGGGGCTAGCCCCTGCGGCTTGGAGCATGCTAGAGAGGGTGTTGGAAGTGAGCTTGACCCCACTAGTGCTCCAAGTGGCGTTGGCGGCGTTGCCGATGCCATCGTAGGTTTTTAGCGCCGAGATGTAGCTTTGCACTTGTTGTTCTAAATTGGCGATGGTCGTGCTAGGATTGGTGGCTAGACCTTCTGCAAAGCTTTCACTTTGGCTTGCGGTAGACTGGCTATCAAGCGTGTTTAACAAGCCTTGGACTTGAGCGATCTGCGCTCCGATAGAGCCAGAAGTGGAGCTACTCCAGCTAGATAGCTGGTTGCCAGAGTTCATGATGGCGTTGATGGCGGCCACATAACCCCCCGTGCCATTGGCCCCAGCGATTTTCACCGCATCGCCTTGCAAGGTGGCGATGTTTTCCGCGGTCGTCCCGCTGGTGCCTAAAGCCGTGTTGAGTTTGGTAAAGGGGCTATTGGCGGTTAAGGATGTAGTGCCTGTGCTTGCGGTTGCGCCCACAAGAGCACGGATGGCATCTGCAAGGGCGGTTTGTTGTGGGGTAGGGCTGCCGCTTGTCAAAGTCGTAAATCCTGGGATTTCAGTCGAAATGGTGCTGGAGTTTGTGGTTACCAGTTTGGAAAGCGCCTCATTAAGCGTGGTGCCAGTAGCTAGTTGCAACTGGCCGACATTGGCTTCAACGAGGGCATAGTCTTTGGCTAAAGTCGCTGATGCCGTGGCTGCATCCTGCATATTCGCAACAGAATTACCAGAAACCATATTTTTAAGAGAGTCGATGGCGTTTAAGCCCTGTGTGATTTGGGTGTTGGAAAGATCGCTGCCAAAGGGATCGCCGGTGGTGATGCCTAGCGCATTGGTTAGAGACGCGCCCGTAACAGGCTGGCCGAACAAAGTGGGGGTGGCGGTCGAATTGAGCAGCTGCTCGATGCTATAAGCCGTTTGGGCAATCAAGCCCTGATTGGCTGCGCTCGCGCTCAAGGCCTGGTTTAAGCCCGTGAGGATTTGGGCTTGGGTCTCTGGGTTGATCGCGCTGTTGGGCTTGATGGCCGCATCGACATAGGCACTGAGCAAATCAGAGGAGGTGTAGATGGCGCGGATTTGGTTGATCTGCAAAGCGGCCGCATTGCCGGTGTTGCTTTGGCCTAGAAGCGTGTTAGCAGCTGCATTTTGGATGCCCGTATCCAGGATTTGAGAAGCCACAGACCCTCCGCCCTTAAGCAAGCTGGTTAAGGTGTTTTGCCCAGAGCTGTAGGTGATGACCTGGCCTAAGAGATTAGAGAGGGCAGAGTACACAGCCTTGTTGTAAGCCACCTGGTTAGCCGCCTCCTGGGTGGTGTAGGAGGTGATGTTGCTCGCGGTAGTTGAGGGAGTGGCACTGATGGGATATTGGCTTGTCTTGTTTTGCCCGGGTGTAAAGGGCGAAGTGGTAGAGGTGGTCGTGGTGCTGCTCACATCAATGGTGCCGGGATTAAGCGCCCCTTTTAGGGCGTTGAGCGCGCTGGAAAGCTCAGAGTACGCTGAAGAAGTGCTCGAAGAAGTCCCATTAAAGGTGTCGTATAGAGCCTGTAGCATGGTAGAGCTCAAAGACCCTCCCCCGCTGGTGATCACGGCGGATTTAATCAAGGCGTTACTAGAACTTAGACCTGAGTCAGAAACCCCGCTTAGAGCATTGCCAAAGGTTACCAAGCTTTGCAAAATGTCGCCATTGCTCGTGCCGCTTTTAAAGATGGTGGTGTAGCTAGGCGCGCTTGCAGTGGGGCTCGTGGAGCTATCGGCAATGGCCTTGGCGATCGCATCATAGGCGGTATAGACCTCCCGGTATTGGCCGGGATTAACCAACCCTGTGAGCGCGCTTTGCAACTGGGCATCTGTGGCGACCCCAAACCCGTTGGCGTTGAGCTTATCGATCGCCGCGGCCACCTGACTTAAAGAGGCCCCGTTGAGGATGTTGTTCGTTACGGCGCTCAAATTGCTTTTTTGGTCGTTATGTTATAAAGTGTCATTGCGGCGGTGTAGTTGGGGTTGGTTACATAACCCGTGCTGCTCGCGCTCGTGGTTGTGGTGACAATCCCGTTGTTGACCAAAGAGTTTAGGGTGTTGAGCGCGCTTAGAGCCCCTAGTGCCCCGGTGCTCACGCTGTAAGTGGTGAGCAGGTTACTGGTAGAGGAGGTGATGAGCCCTTGAGAACCCGAGCTGGTGTCTAGCCCTAGCGCGCTAGAGAGCGTGTCTAAAGAGCTAGAAAGCGCGCTGCTGCTCGAGCTAGAAAGCGCGCTTAAAAACGCCTGCCCAGTTGAGCCGATCACCCCCGAAGAGCCGTAGTCGGCAACATAGGTGGGGACAGTGTTACCAGAGCCAGAGACGGTGATGTTTTTGTTGATGTCGGCGATCACGCCATAGAGATTGCCCAAAAAGGTATTGACCGTGGTGACATTGGTCCCACTGTTGAGCAAAGAGGCATTTAAAGTGCCTGTCGCGCCCGTTAAAGACCCGTTAGTGGTGGTAAAATAGCTGTTGGAGACGGCCGCATTGGGGTTTAAAAGATTGTTGCTTGCGCTCACGCCCGCAAAGGCCGTGCGGTAGCCATAGTAGGCATCGGCTGAGGAATAAATACTACCTAGGGAGGCGAGAGGATTGGTGTAGTTTGTGCCCTGTCCAAAGACACCTAAGAGGCCATTTTGGCCGTAGAGGTTGTAGTTGCTGATTTGGGGGTTGTTGTTTAGGCCGCTGGTGGTTGCCCCGCGAGAGATCTGCCCTGTGGCGGTGCCAAATTGGGTGGCACTGCCCTCGTTATTGACGTAAATAGGGCTTGCCGCAGAGGCTCCAAAGATCGAAGGGGTGGTGTCGCCACTCACGCCATAGGTCCCCCCCAAAAGTCCAGAGATGGAGTCGACCAATTGGTTGACATTCATAGATGGTGATGATGTTGATGGAGTTGTGTCGAGATCTGTGGCATCCACACCAGGAGCAAAGCCAAAGCAGGTGGCGAGCGCAACGCTAAGAGTACGCTTATAGGGTTTGTGCTTTCTATCTTTCATTTGTATGTGTCCTTGAAATGTTATTTAACTTGAGAGTAGTTAGGAAGACCGGGGACGGTTGTTGTGCCGTTATATTGGTTCACATCCGTGCTTGCATTCCCAAATTGGGGTACATTCACCCCTTGGGTCGTCGCCCCTAGAAAAGGATTGCCGTTTAAGGTCGCGGTAGGAGGTATCCCCATCCCCCCATTACTGCTCTCTGCTCTTGTCATGTTCGAATATTGGAATCCCACACTTCCGTAGAATCCAGAGTTTTCAGCAGAAAGCCAAGGAGCCAAAGCTAGGAACCCCAGCCCCAACAGAGAAGCAATTTTCAAAACTTTCGGTTTATATGTTTTCACAATCATGCGTATCCTTTCATGAGGTTTAAAACAGGCATCTCTCAATATAATTTGAGGGTGCGCAATTTTAGATGAAATGGACTTATTTTCACCTTAAATTTTGGGTTGCAATCTCTCTCTCTCTCTCTGTTTCTTTGCTGAAAACTCTGGATTCTACGGAAGTGTGGGATTCCAATATTCGAACATGACAAGAGCAGAGAGCAGTAATGGGAATGTAGCAGGACAATTAGGAGATAGCAATATCCCTAATCCCTTCCTCATGAACGGCCAGCCCAATAGCTTAGGCGCGAATGCCAATAGCTTGCCTAGCCAATCTACGGTGAATGCCAAAGACCACCTCGCAAACAGTGTGAATGTTGATGGTCTCCCTAAACCTTAAAACTCCACTTTTTACATAATATTCATAAAGGACATCCATGGACAAATCTAGATTCAAGCATGGGAGTTATCTCCTAGGTACACCTGGTCGCACGGTGCGGACTCCACTCCTTAAGACCATCAAAACCCTTAGTTTGGCCATAGCGGGTTGTTTGAGCCTCTCACCTCTAGATGCGACAGAGGTCGAGGTCCAAAACATGATCAACTCCGTGAGTGGCATTCTAGGGGGCACCTACACCACCCCCGGGGGCACCGCTGGTATTTATGGCCTCACATCTGCTACAAGCACGAGTGTTAGCGATATCCAAACCTCTCCTTTCATCGGCAGCTCTGGTGTAATCAACGACCCCCAAATCACTCAATACAACCTCTATGGAGCTGGCGGGCTTTTTGGCCAAATTTCTAGCTCCACAGGCTATGATTTCTTGGGCAACTACGCCAATATCTACCCCACCGCACAAGGGGTCTTTAACATCAACTCCCTTTTAGGGGAGCTAGGCTCTAGCGCGCGTTATGCCTATAACTACCGCACCACCTTTAGCGGGGTGGCCGCCGATCACAACATCGGTAATATCCAAAGCGGCAACACCAGCACGGTCACCAACACCGCCAATGTGGCTAATCCTTACTTTAGTGTCAATGGCTCCACTGGAGCGGTTACGGGGAATTTGAACAGCAGTTTGATTGCCAGCGGGAAAGTCCCCGCTTTGGCAGACAGCACGCTCACCAATTTATACACCAATATCAAAACCCTCACCAACCAGCTCAATATCAACACCCAGAGCAACACGCTTAACATGTCGCCCTCCGTGATCAATGCGTTTAACACCACCATTAGCTCCACAGGGAGTGCTTTCTTAAACGCGCTCGCTCCGACCAGCACCTCCAGCCTTAGCAGCGATTTAAACACACTCAATAGCCTGCTCTTTGCCGCTCCTGACAGCGCGGCTGCCAACAAGGCCATTTTAACCTCTGCAGGTTCGGGTGCGGAACAATACGCCTACACCCATGGCAGTCTACAAGCCTTGGGCAATTTAAACACGATCAACTCTCTAGTGGGTGGGCTTGTCAGCACAACGACAACCGGTGGCACCACAACCTACAGCCTCAACACCAACTACACGAACGCCTCTTTGGCTTTGGCGCAAAATGTAGGCAATGTCAATTCCACTCCCATGTCGGTGATCCAAGGGATCAACTACATCGCCAACAACACCCTCAACAGCTCCTCTCTGTCTGCGGTGATCACAGAGCTAGAAAAGCTCTACCCTAGCAATGGCTCGCTTGTCCCCACAGAGGCGCAAATCTTAAGCGGTTTAGGCAGCACCTTAGTCGATCCTGCCAATGCGAACGCGGTCTTCACGGCGTGGAAAGACATCATGGGGGCTCAAGTGAATGTGAAGGGCACGCCCACTTCTGTTCTAGCCGTTTTGCAAACCGCCTTTAACAGCACGAGCAACGCCACTGTGTTTAGCGATGTGTTGCAACTCAACCAAGCGGTTGCAGGTCTTCAAGCGAGTTACAACACTCTAAACAGCAACCTCGCTAGCAGTGCCAACACGAGTTTGGCAAATATCTTTAACAACTTTGCGACCGGTACTGCCATCAGCGCGCCTTCGACCGCCTTCTTAAAAACTCTAGAGAGTGCTTTTGGGAGCAGTGGGGCTTATGCGGGCTTGCAAAGCGCGCTTGGGAGTTTAGACAAACTTGTCAACACCAATGTCTTCACCTCTAATAACACCCAGCCGGTGGCTAGCTCCCAAACCGCAAACAACTACCCCAATACCAGCACGCCGGGCAACCAAACCACCTATCCGGGTACAGCCATTGCGCACCCTACAAGCGTCAATTCTTCATGGTCTACACAGAGTGTCAACAACAATGCGGCCTACAACGCCGCGTTTGACATTGCTTTGGGTCGGCTCCTTGCTGGATCGCTCAACTACAGCTCTTTAACCACCTCTTTAGAGGGGATGCTTAGCAATAGCTCGGCTGTGGGTAACCAGCAAGCCCTGCTCAACAGCATCACCAGCACCGGCATTGCCAACGCGGTTTCTAACATCGCCTACAATTACGGGACAGGCGATCCCAACAATCTTATAAATAGTCAAGCCCAAACCTTAAACCAGTTGCAGGCGATCACTTACTCTGAAAGCCTCTTGAACGCCTATGTGAACGCCATCACAGGCCCGCAGATGAGCGGTAACCAGCTCAACCAAGCCGCGGCGCTCTCTTATTTAGATCAAGCCTTGAGCGCGCCGGCTACTCAGGGCGGGCTCATTGCCACCACTCTCGCTAGCGTTCAGGGCAATTTGAACAACGCGATCAACACCGTGCCCCTAAACACCAGCACTATGGACAATCTCTTGGTGCAATCCGGGATTTATAGTGCAGGCAGTACGAACTTCCTTAATGGCGTGGTGGCTTCAGGCTCTAGCACCCTAGAGGGGTTGCTCAGTGATTGGAACAGCGTTCAAAGCAACTTTGCTGCCAGTGTCAATTTAGGAGCAGGAGGGAGCACTGCAAGTACAGCTTTTGATGGTTTATTTGGTGGCAGGGGCAGTGTTTCTGGGATGGTTGCCAACATTGCGACTTTCCTGAATGCCGCTGAAACGGCCTTAGCCAACGGCACTCTGAGCTTTGCAGCTTCTGTGAACACCGCTGTGCCTTATGTCCCTGACGGTGCGCCGGCGGGTACGACCCTAGAACAAGCCCGCTTGGCCTATGTGATCGCCCAAACAATCGCAACCCCTGCTAACATTAACACTTATTTTAGCGCAGGGCAATGGGCTACATTTGCACCTACCGGCTCTCCTCAACAGATCGCAGAAGATGCGTTGGTGCAGAATGCTTCGACCGCCGGCTCTCTTGCGTGGTATAACACCCAGCTGGCAACTAGCATTGGCACTGCTACTACAGGCGATATTTTGCAACTCGTCAACAATGTGGTGAATGTGATGAGCAATGTTGGACACATCCAAGACACCATCGCTAATAACTCTAATTTGACCAATTTTATCCAAGCTGCAAACAGCGCTAATACCCAGTCTTTTCTCCACAATCTCGACATTGTGGCGACCACCGAATCCAAAGACTTCGCAAGCGCGGCTGCCTCTAATATCAGCACGGCTTTAAGCGCCCTTCAGAGCAAAATGAGCACCATTGAGGGCCAGCTCAAAACTTGGGATAGCGTCAAACCCGGCATGACTCCGGGAGCGCCCACTTTGAATTTACCCTTAGCCTCTATGCTTAACAATGCGAGCAGCACAACCAGCGGACAAAATCTAGGCTATGCCAGCGCGAGTGTCAACACGATGCAACAAAGCCTAGCAGGGGTGTGGGGCACACTCAACAACGCCAGCTCTCTAACCACCTCTAACCTCAATGCGGCTTACTCCCAAGTGAGCACTTTAGGGGCCAGCATGGCCAAGCTTTATGAGAGCAATTCGACTTTCTTTACCGATGCGAATCTCAACAGCACGGCGGCGAGTGGTTTGCAAGGTGGGGTTGTCATCGGCATGGGAGATGGCACGACCAGCGCGTATTTTACCAATTTGACCAATCTTTACACCATCACAAACCTCATTGGATCGGTGGTTAATGGGGCTAATAACGCCACAAGCACCAATTACGCAACCGTGTTTAACCCCACTGATGGGGCTAGTTTGGTGAGCAATATTGCCACCCAAACAGCTTCATTGACCACAAACCTCAGTTCTAGCGCAGACAATGAGCAGTTGGCGCAGGTGTTGCTCAATGCGAGCAGTTACTCTGGTAGCTTTAACGCCAGTCCCAGCAGTTATGCCCCGCTGGCTCAAGCCCTCAATAATGCAGGCATCGGCGCAACAACTTACACAAATAGCAACGCACAAACCATTTGGACCGCGTGGCAAAATTTAGTGGGCGCAAATGGCAAAAGCGGCTATCTAGGCACACTCAATGGTGCGCTTAAAACCAGCCAATCTTTGAGCACGGCTTCAGGTGTCGCCCAGCTCATCACCGATGCGGCCAATTTGCAAAGCGCTAACACCGCCCTTACTGCTAAAGTTACCTCTGCATCTGGGGGGACTCTAACCATCAACAATCTCAACGGGGTGCAGTTTGCTAACGCCGTGAATGCGGCGAATAATTTAGGGGCTTTGCTCCAAAATTTGAGCACCACGAGCACGGCTTACTTGTCCGATCCGACAAATGCGAGTGTGGTCAATGCCGTAACCAATGTGATGGCTCTCATCAATGCGCTAGACAGCTATAACCACAACTTGGGGCTCTTGACCTCTTTGACCGGTAGCACGAATGCCAACACCATCGCCCAAGATGTGGTGGGCTATATCCAAGGCAATGCTTCCCTAGACAATTTGACCAAATCCGGCTTGCAAAGCGAGTTAGAAGAACTGCAAAATCTCTCCAACCGTTTAACCTATTTGCAGGGCTTGCAACAACGGGTTCAAGATGCGATGCAAAACAACCCTTACGCTTTGGTGATGCAAAAAAATGCGGTGCTCACAAGCGCAAGTTACCAAGGGGCCGCAGCCAATTTGTTTAGCGTGCTCAATTCTGATGGCAGCGGGCTTTTGAACAAATCCGTGGCTGCACAATACGCCACTTACAGCAGTTCTGATTACAGCTTGAATGGCAATGGGACGAATTTAAGTGGTCTATCTAGTGCGATCAACACAGATGCGACCAATATCGATAACTGGAACAAGACCATCAACAATCTCATCGGCAGCTCTAGCCTTTTAAATAGCGCCGCACAAAGCAACCCGGTTGCCGTCGCCAATGCGAGCGCTTATTTAAACACTGTGTCAAGCTCCATCTACAATGTTGTGGGGTATTTAAACGGCACTGCCAGCGCTAACCAAACCGCCGTAGCTTCTGTCAGCGGGGATTACAGTGCTGTCAACAGCATTCTCACAAGCCCAACGGCTGCGATTGCTAAAACAGACTTTCAGGGTTCTTTGAGCGCGCTTAATCCCACGACGCTATGGGATATAACGAGCGGCAACACAACAGTCCTTCAGGGCATGCAAGCGGTGCAGTGGCTCCAGGGGGCGATCAAGGGAGGCTTGGCCAATAGTGTGGCTAGCAACACAGCAACTTCAGGTCCTTATGTTGGGGGCTATGCGGCTATGACCGGCTTATTGAGCACCGCTTCTACGGGGATCGATGCTCTTGTAAATGGAGTGATGACTAATGCTGGTGTAACTGGCTATTCTTCAGGGATTACGGGGTCTGGCACAGTAGATGGCTCTAGCCAAACCGCTGTGAGTGTGATAAGCCGACTCGTGTCTGCCCTAGAAACCAATAACTTTGGAACTTACATCAATGGGAGCTCTCCGACCACATTCCCATCTGCTCATAACGCAGCTTTGCTTGAAAATCTCAAAACGGCTCTCACGCCCATTGTGGGCCCAGTGCAAGCGGCTACACTCGCAACTTCTGACACAAGCATCCAGCCCTTGCTCACAGCGATCAATGCGCTCATCAAGCCAGACAGTAGCTTTAACACCCTAAACTCTGAACTCAACGGAGGGGTTGTGGTGGGCACAACGAGCGCCTCTTCGATTGCAAGCAGCATCAGCGCGGCTCTCAATAGCGCGCTCACCTTTAGCAACCAAACCACCGCCGCCGCCGCCGCGTTAACAGCTGGGCTTTTAGGTTCGACTGGTGCAAATGGTACCCTCACCTCTGCGCAAATCAATGAGATGGTGGGCGTGGTCGATAGCCTCAATGCGATCTTTAATCCCACCAACATCACCGATCCGAGCGCCTCTAGCGGAGTGGGGACTTTAAATGCCGATCAGGCTTTGGTGCAGTTTGTCAAGGACGGCTCTAATACCCTATTGACCGGCACCGTGCCTACTGGTGGCACTGCGCCCACAACTTTAGCAGAAGCGATGGCTGTGGCCCTAGGCGTGAGTGGCGGTACAACTATCAATGCTTCTACTTTTAGCACCTACACGCCTCAACAATTAGCCGCGGCGGCCACAACCGTGCTTTCCAACGCCGCAGCTCTTAACGCCACAGAGCAAAACAACCTCATTAACTTTGCGCTCAAACAAGTGGTGGCAGACATGGGCAAATACGACAGCGCCCTTGGCTCTCTCACGCCGCTTTTAACGAGCGCGGCTGGCTCTGCTACAGGTCTTGGTAATTTGCTCAGCCAAGTAGCGGCCAACGCCACAGGGGTTAAAAACATCGCTAACATGCTAAACCCCAGCAATGATCAGAGCAATCAAGGCACTGCGATTAAAGAAAAAAATGGCATGCTCTCTAGCGCAAATGTCGCCCAAATCCAAAATCTCATCAACGCCATGACGGCAGAGACAGGACGGGTAACCACCTTAGATGGGCTCATTGATAAAACCGGCTACTTAGGGCAGTTGCTCAACCAAGTTTCTAGCAATAGTGCTGCAGAGACAGCCGCCCTTAGTAAGCTAGGCACCCAGAGCGTTTACACTGCCACACAAATCCAAGATGCCATTGCCAATTATAAATCAGCGGTCAATGGAGGTAGTGCCAATGGGGATAAAGGGCTCATCCAAGCACAAGTGGCCTTGATTTTGGCTAACCCACAAAACAGCGCGGCGGCTCTGCTTTCTAATTTGGCTAACTCTAACAGCACCACTAGTCTGGCCAATACCCTAAGTGTGCTCAACCAACAGGTGACCGGTGCACTCAACACACAAATAGGCGATGTTGTGGGGGCATTGCAGACCATGTTTGGGGATTTAGCGACCAAAACAAGCATCAATCCAGCAACGGTCAACACCGAGATCAATAATTTAATCAGCACCCTAGATCAGCTACAAGGCCAGGTGTTGAATGCGCTTGCAGGGGCAACCACCACCATCACACCTAGCCAGCCTCAAGCACTCTTTGCCAAAGGGGGTGCAAGTGTAGAGGGTGTGCAAGCATCTTATAAACCAGAGGCCTTGCAACTAGATGTCAGCACAACCAGTGCCACACCCACAACCCTTAAAAGTATTTTAAGCAAGGTCAACGACTCTATCGCCCAGCTCACGGCCTTAAAACAGCGCTTATTGCAACGCAGTCCGCAGTATGCAGCTTATCTCAACCGGACTTATGCCGCCTCCCACGCACCTATGCAGACCATGAACTCCAATGGCAACATGTACGGCATCGATGTGCAGTTTGGGTATAAACAATTCTTTGGCAAAAAGAAACGCTGGGGCTTGCGCTATTATGCGAACTTCAGTTACCAACACGGCACATTCATGGTCAGCGATGCGAGCGATTTGGACAACTTCACCTATGGTGCGGGTGTGGACGCGCTCTACAACTTCTATGAAAGCAAAGACAGCAAATACACCACCGGTCTCTTCGCTGGTTTGATGCTGGAGGGTTCTAGCTGGGGTGTGAAAGGCCAAAGTTACTACACCAACTTGATGAACTACTACAATGCGCACGGCGGCCATGCGGTCATGAACACCAGCTATTTCCAAATCCCCTTGAATTTGGGCTTTAGGACAAATGTCAACAAGCACAACGGCTTTGAAATCGGCTTGAGAATCCCCCTTGCGGTGAACTACTACTTCAAGGGAGAATTGGACGGCTCGAAACTAGACATCGCGTACAAACGCAATGTGTCTGTGTTCTTCAACTATGTTTACAACTTCTAAGCTTTGAGAGGTTGTTAGGTCTTTAGAGAGGGGGTAGCCCCTGCCCTTTGGGGGGGGGGTTTCTTTCTCCTTTGCTTGTTTCCCTTCCCTTTTTAAAAGCTGTCGGCTTGCTTGAAGCCAAAGCGCTATCGACTTTTTTAGGAGAGAAAATGACGGACTCACTAAGGGGTGCATGCCCGGCCATGTTGTTGGTTTTGTTGTGCTGGGGTGTGGCGCATGCAGACGGAGGGGCGAATCGGTATTTCAATCTAGGTGCAGATGCTTACCAAAGTGGAGATTATGCGCAAGCCGTGCAATATTACCAAAAGGCTGCCCAAATGGGGAGCGCAGACGCTTGCAATAATTTAGGGGGGCTGTATAAAAATGGACAGGGCGTTGCCAAAGACTACCTGAAAGCCATCCAATACTTCCAAAAGGCCGCCAAAATGGGAGTTGCGGACGCTTTTTACAATTTGGGGGTGATGTATGAAAATGGTGAGGGCGTTGTCAAAGACTATGCGCAGGCCATCTGGCACTACCAAAAGGCCGCCCAAAAGGGAGATGCAGATGGTTATTACGGCTTGGGTATGATGTATTGGAGGGGCGAAGGTGTCAAAAAGGATAAAGAAATGGCGCGGCATTATTACCAAAAGGCGTGCAATTTAGGCCACAAACTCAGCTGCAAGAAAGCGAGGAAGTGATCGCTTGCGTGGACGCTTGGGGGTGCTCCAGCGCTCTGGGCTTGCCCTGCAAGACAACACAGCCCCTCATTAACAGACACCTTCAAAGGCCAGCTTCTGCCCTCATCTTGGCCACAAGAAAGCAAGACGGCGTGCAAAGCCCCCCTTGAAGGCAGTCAACCCCCTCCACTCTTGTTGCTTCTAGCGTTCTTACAGACCTCCCAAATCCCATGAATCGTTGTCAAATGCTGCAAAGCAAGAATTTCTGCGGTGTTCTTGATTCCTCCATCCCCGCCCCGCTCTTGGTTTTTGTAAGGCAAGCAAAGCTTGCAGCTTTTCACGCGGGTCATTTACAGACTGATTGGCAACATCGGCCATGCTGTATTCCTGTTTCAACCATGCGCGTTGCTATGCAGAGCCGTCATGTCTGCAGGCGTTTAATCTGGCGGGCGAGCGTTTTGCGCTCGTTCCCACTAAAGGCGATGCCCATTTTGGCAAAACTTCGGGCTCTTAGGGGAAGAATGGTTTGATGAGGGGTTATTTATCTTGTTGTTTCTAGCCCCCCACATCCAACGCATGGGGGAAGCCAACCCTTAATGTTCTCTGTAGCGCATCCTCTCCAAAGCCGTTTGGGCGATGAAATCCCCCATGGTTGCGGCCTTTTGGTAATGTTCTTTGGCTTTAGCCATGTCCTGTGGCCTGCCATGCCCGTATTCATAAATGACTCCCAAAGCATGGTGCGCCCTGGCATCCCCCATCAGCGCAGCCTTTTGGAAGTACTCAAAGGCCTTGACAAAATCCCTTTCCCCCTCTTGACCGCAAGAATGCATGCCGCCTAGTTCGTAGTACCCCATCGCCTCCCCTGCTTCCCCCGCTTTGAGATAATACTCCGCAGCCTTTGCATAATCCTTGTTGTTGTAAGCCACTTTGGCTGCACTTAGGTAAACAACCCCCTCAGTACCCCCATCGGCTTCTATGGCGCTTGCTTCTTTTGCTTTAAGCACGAGAATCTCCTTGGCTATTTTTTAACAAACGGATCTCCATTTTACCCATTTTGAGGGCTAATTCCCTTAACTTGCCTTAAAGATTTCCAAAACGCCCTGAGCGCACATCTGCTATGGCCTGCTCGATCTCTGCTTGTGTGTTCATGACAAAGGGCCCATAGCCGACCACGGGTTCATTCAGGGGCGCGCCTGTGAGCACAAGCACTTTAGCCTCTTCAAGCGCAGAGAAAGCAAGCTGTGATCCCCCCCTTTGGAAGGTGATGAGTTGCTCTTTGTGTGCGCGTTGCCCCTCAAATGCCACCACACCATCCAGCACCAACATCAAGACATTGTGGCCTTCTGGGACCTCCAAACGCAAAGCATCCCCGCCCTGCACCCTTAAATCCCACAGATTGATGGGTGAAAAGGTTGTTGCGGGCCCCCTAACCCCCCCTAACTCCCCTGCAATGATCCGCGCCTTGCTTGTGCCCTCTAGGGCCACGCTTGGGATGTCTTGTGCGCGGATCGCTTGGTATTTAGGGGGGGTTAATTTATGGGCTTTGGGCAAATTCACCCAAAGCTGCACCACTTCAAACACCCCGCCTTCGTTGGCAAATTTCTTAGAGTAAAACTCTTGGTGCAAAATGCCCGCACCTGCCGTCATCCATTGCACATCCCCGGGGGTGATGATCCCGCCCCCTCCGTGCGAATCTGTGTGTTCCACTTCGCCGCTGTAGGCGATGGTCACCGTTTCAAAGCCCTTGTGGGGGTGTGGCCCCACGCCAAACTCCCCTCCACCCCCTTTAAAAGGGTGGGGCGCGTTGTAGTCTAAGAGCAAAAATGGGTCGCAATTTTTATGTGTATCGCGATAACTAAACATGGAGGCGACATAAAACCCATTGCCCACCCAATGTTTAGGGGGCGCGTCATAAACACGATCGACTTGTTTCATCGTTCTCCTTTTATGGGATAAACCCCTGATAATCTTAGCAACGCGTGGCCAAATCTTGATCGCTTAGCGTGAAAGCCCCAAAGGTGGCAAAGTGGCCTGTGTATGTACCTCCTATGAAGGCAATTGTGGCCTTAAAGGGGGTTAAGATCGCCTCTATAGAAAGCCCTATCTCAGTGTACTTCTCTAGAGGCGATCCTAAACTCACGGCTAAAGAAAATGCTTTGCCCTGCAGTGCCTTGCCGCTTGAACCATAGGCAAAGCCATAGGCGAGCACATCGTCCAAATACTTTTTAAACAAGGAAGGGCAGGAGTACCAAAAGATGGGGAATTGGAAAACGATATGTGTGTGGCTTGTGTGAGCAGTTGCTGCTCAGCCGCTATGTCGATCTTAAAATCCGGGTATTTGTGGTAGAGCTCGCTAAACACCACGCCTTTGTGGTGGATGCTCTCTTTTAAAGCCTTGTTGACACGGGATTTTTGTAAATCAGGGTGGGCCAAAACAACTAAAGTAGCCATTTTGTTCCTTTCGTTTTTTAGTAAGGCAGTTAAAGGCAAGGGGGCTTTTAGCATAAAAGGTGTGCTTTGTCAAGGCAAGCTAAGACACATAGCAACACCCCAACATTAAAACTCATAGCTCAAATACGCCGTAACCGAGCGGCCTGGGCCGGGCTGGTAACCGGCCGGGCTAGTGCCAATGCCCCTAAAGTAATATTTCATGTCAAAAATATTATTCACCTGTAAGCTCCCCGTGATTTTGTGCCGTCCACTTTGCCAAAAGACTTGGCTGATTTGGATGTTCCACACCCAATACCACGGCAAGAGCCCTACACTATTGCAACCCTGAGAAATGCCCGCATTTTTACTCGGGTCGAGCTTAAAGCAGGCAGTCTGGTTTTTGGCTTGGTTGAGCACAGAGGAGTAGGCGCGGCTGTAAAAGTAGCTGGAGAGTCCAAAGGTGGTGTGCTTGTAGGTGTAGCTCATGTCAAAAATAAATTGGTGGGGGCTCACATAGGGTAGCTTTTTGCCCTTGAGGTTGAAGGGGTGATTCACAATCCCCACAAAGTATTTTGTCTTATCTAGGGCATTGGTCGTAACGCGCGCGTCCGTGTAGGTGTAGGCCAAGTGCATTTGTAGTCCCCTAATGGGCGCGTAGTAAAGCTCCAACTCTACGCCCTGAGATCGAGCATCTAAGGGTCCCGGGCTATAGCCGCCGGAGTAGTAGTTTTTAGCAAAAATCACAAAGTAATTGGCGTTGAAGCTTAAGATGTTTTTATAGCTGTAACGCGAGCCACCCTCCAATTCGTTAAAGGTTTGGGTATAGTCAGAGGAAAACGCCCCAATGGTGGTCATGTTGAATTGTGGGGGGATGAAACTGCGGCGGTAGTTGCAATAAAGCAGCCACCCGTCTAAGGGCTTGTAGCCGATGTTTAAGGCGGGGCTAAATTGGTTGCTAGGTTCTTTAGTGGTGTTCCATAGATTGAAGTTATGCTTGGTGGGGATACTCTTATGTATGTTTAAAAAGGTGTAGCGCAACCCCGGGGTAACCACGACTTTGCCGCCTAGAAAACTCAGTTTGTCGCTAAAATACACGGCGGTGTAGTTGTTGTCCATTTTGACATTTTGACTCGGGCTCTTAATGAGAATATAAGGGCTCATGGTGCAAGAGCCACTGGCCCCCTCACAGGTGGATTGTAGGGTTTTAAAGAGCATGTTGCTTTGCATGAAACGCATGCCGACCTTGACATCTTGGCTCACAATGGGGTGGCTAAAATGCAGGTTTAAGGCTGGCTCGATGGCGTTGATGAGGTAGGTTCTGGCATGGTTGGCGATGAAAAACCCACTGTAATTATCATCGGTGTATATGTGCCCGATGGCAGGGTTGGTGTTCACACTTAAGTAGTTGGAGTCTAATTGGAAATCGCGGCTCATGGTGTGCCCGTAGTAGGTGAGTGTGAAGTCTCCCTCAAAGTGGCGGGTTTCAAAGAAATTTTGATAGCGCACGCTCCACAGCATTGCCTTGCCACTCTTGGCATTGTTGGGGCGGGTGTTGGCAAAGCGGTTTTTTTGATAATCAGCTAAAGCCATTGAACCCGGGTCTGCCATGTCAAAGCTATAATATTGGTAGTTGGCAGCGATTTTGTTGTTCTCATTGATTTGGTAGAGCAAGTCTAAAAGGTAGTTTTGGATGTTGGTGGGGCTATTGGCCCTAAAACCCTGCCCTGTGATGTAGTTGGCCTGCGCTTGCACGCCAAAGTGGTTGTTGATCATGCCCCCGCTTTTTAGGTAGGTGTTGTATAAAAAATTGTTGGCTAGGGTCTTAATGAAGGGCTGCCCCTTACTCTCAGGCCCCACAAAGCCCCCATTACTCGCCCGACCCCACGCTGTCATGCGCTCGGCTACTTGGTTTTGCCACTTATAAGGAATGGGCTTGGTGATGATGTTGATCACCCCCCCAAAGGCGTTGGGGCCGTATTGCACGCTCTCCCCGCCCTTAACCACGCTGATACGATCGATCATCTGGAAAGTGGCGGGGAAAATGGGGATGGAGATGTCGGCATAAGGAGCAGCATAGACAGGGATGCCATTGACCAAAATAAAGCCCGTGTTGCTGTTGCCTGAGCCCCCGCCCCCAAAGCCCCGCACTGAAAATCTAGGCAGAGCACCGATGCCTGTGGCGTTTCTTATGTGTATCCCGGGGACATTTTGCAAAGCTTCCTCAATGCTTTGGTTGGCCTGCTGTGTGAGTTGTTTATGAGAAATGATTGTTTGGCTACCCAAATAATTTTTCACTTCTTCACTGCGCCAGCTTTTGGGGGCTTCTTCATTGACCGACTTGCCCGTGGCCTCTACCCTTTGCAAGCTGTGGGTTTTTATTGCCCACAAGGGCATGCATGCACACACGCATAAAATAAAACTACTTCTACACATCATTATCCTTTCTAAAAAGGCGCATTTTACAAAAACAATTATAAGAATTAAATTAAAAAAGTGGTGTGGGGATTGTGCGATATTTGCGTTTGAAAAATGTCTGAGAACACCCCAAAATTAGCAAGAACTCAAAGGATTTGGCTAGACTAGAGCATTTATGTAAGAGGAGTGCCCATGCGGCGCTGGAGCGCAACATACCTGACCTGTCTCTTGGGTTTGGCATGTCTTTCGCCCTTGTGTGCAGAACATAAGGGTTGGTATTTGAGTTTTGGTCCACAATTTAGCTTGGTTAGGAGCGAAGGCCTTGTGTCGCAGAATGGGAACTTCATCGTGCCTAAAGACCAGCGGGGGTTAGAAGATAGCGTGGCCCCAATGGGCGGGGGCAATGTGCGCTTGGGGTTTAAACATTTCTTTGGGCAGAGCAAACAATTTGGGGTGCGCTATTATTTTAACTTTGCAGGCAATGGAGGGCCTGGCGTGGCGCAATTTGTCTATGGTTTGGGCGCAGACGCTTTGCTCAACTTTATAGAGCTTAAATGGAGGGGGCAGGATTTCACCTTTGGAGGGTTTGTGGGCTTGATGTTTGGGGTGGAAACTTGGCACACAGGGGTGGCTCTCGTCTTTGAAAAGGAGCTTGTGGCTGATTTGGGGGGCACTTTTGCGCTCCAAACACACCCCGTGCAGTTCCAATTACCCCTCAACATTGGTTTGCGCTTCAGCTTTTCCAAACACCAAAGTTTGGACTTAGGGATCATGATGCCCTTTTTATACTCCCCCTTTGCCCACTACTTGAAGGACTTTCACCACACCAAAGACAGCGCAACCTTAACCATCCACCGCGATTTTTCGTTGTACCTCAACTACACTTATGCATTTTAGTGGAACAAGTTTTGCTAGCTTAAAGCATATTTTGCCAAAGGAAACCCATGCATTACACATTGAAAGCCCCCATTCTTGGGTTTGAGAGAATTATGGAGGTGGAGCTCACCAAGATCGATGATCTCTTCAGCCGCGTGAGCAGTGTGGACGGGACCATCAGCATGGTCTTAGCCAATCCCTACAAACTGCGTGAATACAGCTTTAGCATCCCCAAGTACATCGAACTGCTTTTAGAACTCAACGCCAAATCCCATGTGGAGGTGTATTGTGTGGTCGTGGTGCAGAAAAACCTAGAGGACTCGATGGTGAACTTCCTCGCCCCCCTCATCTTTAACCCCGACAATGGTTACGCTGCCCAAATCGCCCTATCCATCATGGACTACCCCGACTTTGGCTTTAGAGACACGCTTAAATCCTTTGTGCAGGCCAAAAGTGTGCGCCTGAGCTCTTAAATGCCATGTTAGCGATCACTGGGGGAGGCACAGGCGGGCATCTGTGCATCGTCCGCTCTTTAGCGCAAGAGTTGCAAAATAGGGGGCACGACCTGCTCTACATCGGCAGCACTTCAGGGCAGGATAAGGCGTGGTTTGAAAACAGCCCCCTCTTCAAGCAGTGTTTTTTCTTAAACACCACAGGCGTTGTCAACAAAAGCTTTTTAAGAAAAGTCCAAGCCCTCTATAAGCAAGTCCGTTGCACCCAAACCGCCAGAGGTCTTTTAAAAAAGCACCACATCAAAGCCCTCATCAGCGTGGGGGGCTTTAGCGCAGGGCCGGGCTCTTTTGCGGGCATCCTCTCCAAAATCCCCCTTTACATCCACGAGCAAAACGCCGTGCAAGGGGCGTTAAACAAACTCATCGCCCCCTATGCCCAATGCATTTTTAGCAGTTTCAAAGGCACAGAGGAAAACCCCAAGAGGGTTTACACCCCCTATCCCATCCAAAACAGCTTTTTTGAGAATGCCAGAATCCGCACAGAAGTACGGACAATTTTATTTCTGGGCGGATCGCAGGGGGCTAGGGCGATCAACGAATTTGCCATTTTATGCGCCAGAAAATTGCTTAAAAAGGGGTTCAAGGTGATCCACCAATGCGGCAAACTAGACTATGAGCGGGTCGTTGGCATGTATAAAGGTTTGGGGATTTTAGAGGAGGTGGATTTGTTTGCCTTTGATTTGCAACTCGTGGAAAAAATGCGCCAAGCGGATATTTGCGTGAGCCGGGCCGGGGCGAGCAGTGTGTGGGAGTTGTGCGCCAACAACTTGCCCACCCTCTTTGTGCCCTATCCCTTCGCCGCCAAAAACCACCAATACTACAACGCCCTAGAGTTTGCCAATGAGGGGTTGGCCCAAATTGTGGAGCAAAACCACCTACACCCCGACCACCTGTTTGGCTTCATCAAGTGGCTAGAAACCCCCAAGCAAGAGGGCTTAGAGATCGCCAAAGTGAGTGCGAGTCTACGCCAAAAGGTTTCTAGCGATGGGGCGAGCCAAATCGTGGATCGCATCTTAGAGCAAATCCAGCCTCAAGCGTAAAAACTTGCCGCCCCCGTGAGTTTGGAGTGGGCGATGAGGATGTCTGCGATGTCCTCATCAAAGAACTCCAGCACGCTAAAAAGGGCTAAAAAACCCCCATACAACGCCAAAGCCCACAGCGTACCCAGCCACGGCCACAGCACAAAGGGCACAAAGACCGACACAATCCACGACTTGGCGTTGAGCCACAAGAATTTATCCTTTGTGGAGATGGCTTGTAAATTGGGCACAGACACCACCAATAAAGGGGCATCCACTAGAACAACCCCATGAACCACGAAGCTAAGGCGGGGGCTTTGAAAAAGAGCATGATGCCCAGAACCACGCCCAAAATCGTGAATAAAATATCCCGCCAGCGGTCTAAATTGCGCCACACATAAAAGGCAATGCCGATGAAAATCAACATTAAAATGCCTTTAGCCGTGTTGCTTTGCAGTTGTGCCTCAATGGCTTTAAAAAAATTATCTCCCCCATCCGCCCTTAAAAAATCTAGGGCAAAACACATCCACAACCACCTCAAGAAAACCCCTTTGCCAAACATATGCGGGCATTTTAGCCCACTTTCCTTAACACGCCCCCAAACCACCCAAAAATCCCCCCACAAGCTCTAATACTTGCCACTCATAGCAAATATTTTTAATAAAATAACTTAGTTAAGTTGATATAACTTAACTAAACTTTGGCGTTTTAACGCCCAAAATGGGGGATTTTTTAGCATTATTGTAAAAATATTGCTAATTTTTCTAAAAATCATGCTATACTCCGTGAAAATTTGTGAAAGGAGACCCATGGGCGTAAAAAAAGAGTGGCTTTTAGATGCCTTCATCAAAACCTATCTTTACAACCATGCGCCCGTGGGCTCTGAAAGCTTGCGTTTAGCCTTGCAAACCCAAGCTGTGCAAATCTCATCAGCGACCATCCGCAACTACTTTAAGAGGTTCACCAGCGAAGGGGCGATTTGCCAAAGCCACAGCAGCAGCGGGCGCATCCCCACCACCAAAGCCCTAAAGGATTATTGGCGCTCAAAATTAACCTTAAGCACCCCTCTAGAAGTGGATTTAGACAAGTTGCAAAGGGCGAGCGAAAGCTATGGAATTTTTAGCATGGTCGAGCGCTACCAAAAGGCGACCTTGCAGGCGGTCTATAACCACGCAGGGCAGTTTCTGATTTTGGACTTTGGCAACACACAAGCCTTGCTTGCCTACAACAAAAAACTAGAGGGGTTTATCAGGGACTTGATCGGACTAGAGTGCAAGACGATCCAACAGCTCGCCCTGTCCGTGTGTGCCACGAGCCTTGCCAAACAAATTGACCATTTGTATTTGGAAAAGCTTTATTTTGGGCTGTGTGTGCTAGGCCAGCTTGCCCAAAGCAGGGGGGCGCAGGGGCTCTTTAGGCAAATTTTGGAGGGGAGTTTGCTAAGGGGGCTCAAGCAGGGACTGCACTTTGAAAAGGTTTTGCCTTTGGGGTTTTTGGGCGTGCTTTGCTCCATTAAGCTTAAAGGTGAGCAAACCCGCATGCTTTGCGTGGGGGGTTTGGAGCAGGACTTTGAGGGCTTTTACGGCGCGATTAGGGGGTTATCCATATGAATAAAGAGGTGAAAATGACAGACATAGCATTAGAAGCGGAAAAACTAAGAGAACAAGAAGCGGTGGGAGAGAACGCAGCGCATCCGCAAAACGGCATTGACGAGGCAGGCGAGGCGCGCCAAACAAGCGAGCCTAAAGAGCCACAGATCGACTACCAAGCGAAGTTTAAAGAGGCGCAGGACTTATACCTACGCACCCACGCCGACTTTGAAAACGCCAAAAAAAGGCTAGAGAAAGACAAGGCGATGGCACTAGAATACGCCTATGAAAAGATCGCCAACGATTTACTACCCGTGATCGACACCCTGCACGCCGCCCTTAAAAGCGCACAGCAAGAGGGCAGTGAGGCGGTGTGTCAGGGCTTGGAACTCACCCTGCAGAAAATGCACGAGGTGCTCGCCAAACACGGCATTGAGTGCGTGGAATGCGACCTAGAGTTTGACCCCAACCTGCACAATGCGATCATGCAAGTGCAGGCAGATGGGCAAGAGGAGGGGCAGATCGTGGAGGTCTTTCAAAAAGGCTACAAGTATAAAGAACGCTTGTTACGCCCCGCAATGGTGAGCATTGCAAAAAACAATTAATCTCAACACAAAGGATACAAAATGGCAAAAGTGATCGGAATCGACTTAGGCACCACCAACTCCGCAATGGCGGTTTATGAGGGCAATGAGGCAAAAATCATCGCCAACAAAGAGGGCAAAAACACCACACCTTCTATTGTGGCTTTCACCGACAAGGGCGAGATTTTAGTGGGCGAGAGCGCGAAACGCCAAGCTGTTACAAACCCCGAAAAAACCATCTACTCCATTAAGCGCATCATGGGTTTGATGAGCAACGAGGACAAAGCCCAAGAGGCGAAAAAACGCTTGCCTTATAAAATCGTGGATCGCAACGGGGCTTGCGCCGTAGAAATCGCCGGTAAAATCTACACCCCTCAAGAAATCTCAGCCAAAATCCTCATGAAACTCAAAGAGGATGCTGAGAGCTATTTGGGCGAACCCGTGAATGAGGCGGTCATCACCGTGCCCGCTTACTTCAATGACAGCCAAAGAAAGGCGACCAAAGAAGCCGGCACGATCGCTGGGCTAAATGTCTTGCGGATCATCAACGAGCCCACTTCGGCGGCTTTGGCTTACGGCTTGGACAAAAAAGAGTCTGAAAAAATCATGGTTTATGATTTGGGCGGGGGGACTTTCGATGTTACGGTGCTTGAAACGGGGGACAATGTCGTGGAAGTGCTCGCCACAGGGGGGGATGCTTTCTTAGGGGGCGATGACTTTGACAACCGCATCATTGACTTCATCGCCAAAGAGTTTGAAAACGAAAATGGCATTGACATTAAAAAGGACATCATGGCGTTGCAACGCTTGAAAGAAGCGAGCGAAAACGCTAAAAAAGAGTTGAGCTCGGCGCAAGAAACCGAGATCAATTTGCCCTTCATCACCGCCGATGCCAGCGGGCCTAAGCACTTGGTGAAAAAACTCACGCGTGCGAAGTTTGAAAGCTTGATCGACGACTTGATCGAGGACACCATTAAGAAAATCGACAGCGTGATCCAAGATGCGGGCTTAAGCCGCAACGACATCGCCGAAGTGGTGATGGTGGGTGGCTCAACCCGTATCCCCAAAGTGCAAGAGAGGGTGAAAAACTTCATCAATAAGGATTTAAATAAATCCGTGAATCCCGATGAGGTCGTGGCTGTGGGGGCGAGTATCCAAGCGGGCGTGCTCAAAGGCGATGTCAAAGATGTGCTCTTGCTGGATGTGATCCCCTTAAGCCTTGGCATTGAAACTTTAGGGGGCGTGATGACGAAAGTCATTGAAAAAGGCACGACCATCCCGGCTAAAAAAGCCCAAATCTTCTCCACCGCTGAGGACAACCAACCCGCCGTGTCTATCCTTGTCTTGCAGGGCGAAAGGGAATTTGCCAAAGACAACAAATCTCTAGGCAAGTTTGATCTCACCGGCATTGCGCCAGCGCCCAGAGGCGTGCCCCAAATTGAGGTTACCTTTGACATTGACGCGAATGGGATTTTAACCGTGTCAGCCAAAGACAAAAACACGGGCAAATCCCAAGAAATCAAAATCACCGGCTCCAGCGGGCTTAGCGATAGCGAAATCGATAAAATGGTCAAAGACGCAGAGCTACACAAAGAGGAAGACGCGCGCCGTAAAGCGGTTGTGGAGGCCAAAAACCAAGCCGAAAGCCTAGCGCACCAAACCAAGAAAAACCTAGAGGAGCACAAGGCGAATTTAGAACCTAGCGAAGTGGAAAAAATCCAAAAAGCGTTGAGCGATTTGGAAACCACGCTCAAAAACGAAAATGCCAGCAAAGAGGAAGTGGAGGCGAAAATGAAGGCCTTAGCCGAGTCTTCGCAAAAGCTCACAGAGGCGATGATGCAAAAAGAGCAAAACCCCCAAGCGGCTAAAAAAGATGAGGATGTGATAGACGCTGAGGTGGAATAGCCTTTACGCCCCAAGCTGGGGACTCTCTTCTTAAGAGGGGGGGTGTTTAGCACCTCCCCCAAGAAATCTTTCATTCCAGGGGTGTTGCCCATCCCCACCACGGCTAACATCTTAACTAAGCAGGCAGCACAAAGGTCAGCCCTTACTTTAGACATCCACCTTAGGCCATGAGAAACACAAGACTCCTAGTAAGCACTCCTGTTTAAAACCGGGATTTTAGCTCAAGTTTAGATCTGCTCACTTTAGCTGTGGGGAGTGTGTCAACGGCTTTATGTAGGGAGGCGACTCAAAAACCGCCCTAGTGGAGGTGCGCCTCATTGCACACACAGATGCTATCCAGACATCACCAGCCCTAGTGGATCGACACGCCAAACACCTTTGCCCTAAGCAGAAACTCCCCATGAAAGCAAGTGCCCTCAAACCCTTTTTAAAACGCTTGGGTTTTAAAAACAAGCGCAGAGCACAACTTCACAAACGCTGCCGGTGAAGTGGGCGATTTTGTGGATTCATGGCAGCCCAAAATGCCCGGCTTTGTCTTGTTTATGATGCCTTTGGCAGTGCCGACACAACCCCCCTTAAACTTTTAAAATGCCTTGCACATCAAAGATTAAAGATGGTGGGGCACTCAATGGAAGTTCCAAACGCATCTGATGCAATGGGTGTTGTAACGCATTTATCTAACAAGTGGAAGCCCCACCTTGGCATGAAACAAAAGCGGTTTAAATGGATGCCTCACGCTGGTGGGCAGCATGCCTGTTGCTGTCTTGATACTGATTTGGTTCTCCAAGATATTCCCAAGCCCCCCCAAATTAACCCTTCTAGTGCTATAATGTCCCTATTTTTTAAGGGGTTTGTATGTGGCGTTTTGTGTTTTTAGTGGGGTTGTTTTGGGGATGCAATAGTGTGTTTTCACCCTTTGGCCTGGATTTAAGATACCCTTTAAGTCCGGCTAAGCCAAACCCCGCCCTAAAACCCTTGTTTTTAGCCCCCCCCGATGTTGTCTTCAACGCCGAGTTTGTGCCTAGATACGATCAAGCCCAATTCACTAAAGCTCTACAAAAGGCAACTATAGGGCTGCTCCAGCACTTAGGCTACCCTCTAAGCCCACAGGGTTACAACACCAACCTACAAGCCCAAATCAGTCTGGCTTTCAAAAATACCCCTAAGGACTTAAAAGAGATCGCTAAAATGCTAAAGGCAAGCCACAACGACTCTTTAGACCCCGCTAGGGTGTTGCAAATGCTCGAGGCCAAGAGCGATCTCACTTTGCGCCTATGCGCTGAGGACAGCCCCAAATGCCTAAGCCACATCCGCGTGCAGATACAACAACCCATTTTGCGTGCCAATCCGCTTGATAGCGACCCCAATGAGCGCGGCGGACCCAATGCCAATTACAACCATGCCCTGAATTTAGCCCTGAATAAAATCTTCATCAAGAGCATGCAAGCGTTGCAAAACGATTTAGCGGGGGGAAAAACCTTTATACTGAACTAAAGGAAGAGTGCATGCTATCCAAAGATGTTACCGAATACGCCAAAGTCAAGAGCGAGCTTTACGCCTATGTGTCCTATCTCTTGACCCAAAACATTAAAAACTACCTCAAAGAACCCACCCTAAAATACATACAACTAGCGATGGAGCGCATTAAACAAGAAGTCCGCATTAAAGAGGACATTTTTATTTTAGACACCAATGGGAATTTAATCGATGGGGAGGGCAATGTCAAAAACTCTTTTGCGCAAAACTCTTTGGAGCGGAGCTACTTTTATGAGGCCATCGCCGAGCGGCGTTGTATTTTAACTAACCCCTACCCCACGCGCAGCAACCGGGGGTTAGTCGTTACAGCGGCTTATCCCATTTATAACGACAAAGACGAGTTGTTTTATGTGGTGTGCATGCACATCCCGCTCAAAGTCGCCATCGCTTTAAGTTCCTCATCCAAGCATTACAGCACCTTTGCAGAGGGCAGTGTGGTGATGTATTTTAGCATTTCCATCACCCTAGCCCTTGTGTCCTTGCTCTTATTTATTAAGAGTTTGTCTAATCTGTACAGTGCTCTGACCCACTTTAGCAGCTTTGCTGTCAAAGAGGTCTTTCACCCCATTGTGCTTTTGACCTTAGCCTTAGCCACCGTGGATCTAGTCAAGGCGATTTTTGAAGAGGAGGTGCTGGGCAAGAACAGCGGAGACAGCCACCACGCCATTCACCGCACGATGATCCGCTTTTTGGGCTCGATCATCATCGCCCTAGCCATCGAAGCGTTGATGTTGGTCTTTAAATTCAGCATCAGCGCACCCAATAAGATCATTTACGCCGTGTATTTGGCCGGTGCGGTGTCGGCTTTGCTCATCAGCCTAGCCATTTATGTCAAATGCGCCTACGGCGCAGCCAACGAGTCCAATGGCAAGGACTGACTCCTAAATTTACATTTAACTTAAAACCGCTAGAACTTCTTTGTGCGCCTTAGTGCGTGGGGGTGAATCTCTCTGATTCTTTCACCTATTCTTGCGCTTCTTCTTTAGCCCCTTGTGTTTAGAGGGGCTCTTGTGAAACTCTTAAATCATGTTTGATTGTGGCTAAAACGCCAAGAGTTTTTTAACAATCTCTTCATAGGTCAAGTTTTGGATTTTTTGGTGCAAAGTAGTGGAGATGTGGTGGTAGTGCTTAGGGTCGCCAAGCAGTTCATCGATTTTAACCGCCATTTGTGTGCTGTCTTGTACCACTAACTCGGGTGCAAGCTCTAGGGCGTTGCCTACGGGCGTGCAAATAAAGGGGGTGGCAAATTGCATGCTCTCTAAAAGCACCATAGGAAAGGACTCGTAGCTCCCTGTACTTCCGTGCAAAAACAAAGTGGCGTGTTTGGCTAGTTTCAACACCTCATCCCGTTCAATGCCATAGAAAAAGAACACCTCTTTAAAACCATAGGTTTCGTCCAATTCGTGGGCTTTGAGAGCTTTGAGGCGATCTAGGGTGTGTCCGCTATTGAGCGCACCCACAAAGACTAAGGGCATTGGTGCTTGGCTGGCGTAATACGCCCTAAGCACCATCTCCTGCCCTTTCTCAGCATAGTAATTGGACACATTTAAAATAAAGGGGTTCTGGCAAAGTTGCTCTAAAAGTGCGTGTGGGCTTAGTCTATGCGGGTCTAGGTGTGCTGTAGTGGGGGGGGTAGAAATTTAGGCGGACAGATGTCCTTAGCAAAGACACCATTAGGCAAAACCTCTACATTGAGGTCATTTTGGCTGTTTAAGTAGTGGTAGAGTGGGCTATTTGCATGTAAGAGAAAAATTTTGTCATAGGATTTAAGTTGGGTTGCCAAACAGACCAATGGGTGTGGTTCTTGTTGGCGTTTAAATTTAGTACAAAAACTTTCCCAAAAGCTAGGGGTTTGTGGTGGAGGGGGTATGTCATTGATATTGACATGGTTTCTTAAAAACTTTCTTTTTGCCTTGCAAGTACTGAGGTGAGGATAGATGGCATCGCTGTTCCAAGTGGCAATAGATGAATTGATCAGCACATCACAATCAAAATTTTTAACAAAATCTATGTAGTTTTCAAGTTCTCCCAACCAAACCCATTTTTCATTGTAAATGTGGAATTCCACAACATAAAGGTTCGGGGCAAGCTCGAGGGCTTGTTTAATGGTGTTTCCACTGCTAATGGTGTGTTTATCTCCCCATCTTTTTAAGGACATCGCCACTTCTGCATGGTTAAAAACATCGCTTGTGATGACATACACCCTATGCCCCGCCTGTGCAAGTGCTTGGCTCAAACCATAGTCAGCCGTGGCGGTGCCGGTTTGCAAGGGGTGGTATTGCTCGGTGGCGTAAAGGATCACCATTAAACCAGCTCCAGCACTTTTTGGGCATGTCCTTTGGCTTTGACATTGTAAAGGGCATGGGCGATTTTGCCCTCTTGATCGATCACAAAGGTGGAGCGAATCAGCCCCACACTCACCTTGCCATAGAGATTTTTCTCCCCATAAGCCCCGTAAGCTTTTGCCACCTCATGGTTAGGGTCGCTGAGTAACTCAATGTTTAAATTCTCGCTTTTTATAAAGTGGCAATGGCTCTTGGCATCGTCCGCACTCACGCCTAAAATCACCGCTCCCTTCGCCTCAAATGCATGTTTTAAGGCGGTAAAATCTTGCGCCTCAATGGTGCATCCCGGGGTGTTGTCCTTGGGGTAAAAATAAAGCACCACGACCTTGCCTAAAAAGTCTTTAAGGCTAACACTCTGTCCTGTGGCATTGTTTAAAGTGAAGGCGGGAGCTTTGCTCCCTTTGTCTAAACGCATTTTACCCCCTAGTACAAGATGACATGGGTTGCCATGGGCCCATGCACGCCAAAGACGGTTTGTAGCTCAATGTCGGCGGTGCGGCTAGGCCCGCCGATGAAGAGCATATTTGTGGGCAAACGGCGTTTTAAGTCGCAATCACGCATTTTAACGCCCTCTTCAACGGGCTCAAGCAGGGGCCCCGCCTCTTTCAAGGCCTCTAGCCCTTGCGCTAAATTTTGCACGATTTTAGATTTATCCAGCAAAATCACGCATTTAAGGGTGATGAGAGAAGTCAAACGGGGGGCGAATTTTGAAGACGCGATGCCCACGATGCCTAAATTTGCCACGCCACAAGCCGCCTCTAAAATCGCCGTGTCGATGTTAAACAACTCCTCTTTAAACGCCTCTACGGGTCTATCGTAGGGGATTTTTTGGTAAAGATTTTGGGGGTCTAGTTCCTCTAAAGGGCAGGGTAAATTTGTGGCGCACAAGAGTTTTTGGGTTTCAAAACCCTTTAATGCCTCTTGGATCGCTGTGGCTAAATCCTCCTTAGTGCATTCACTAAGCTGGGAGCGGTTGAGCTCTTGGAGGTGCTTGTATTGCTCGATTAAATCCGCCTTAGCGTCTGTGATCATGTTTTGGTAAGGCAAATTTTCATGCGCAATGGGGTGCCGTTTTAGGGCATTTTGAATCCGTTCAATCACCACTTGCTTACTCATAAATCACCCCCGGTAGTTTCTTCACCTCAGCGTGCAAACTGCCCTGCACTTTGGGCATTTCTCGATAACGCAACCATTTTTTCAACACGGGCGTGTAATGCCCGAAAACCTTGCCAAGGGGGGCAAAAGTGCTACTCATTGCCATAGCCGCCCGCCATAGCGTGCCATTGCTGGCGAGTTTTGCAAAGGCTTTCATGCCCAGCTCCTCTAATTTGCTGTGCTTGGTGTCTTTATAGCCGCGCACCACACCCCGCCCCTCGTGGGTTTTCTCCGCCCTTAAATCCCTGATGAGCTCGGGTAGGGGGATTTTCACCGGGCAAACTTCGCCACAACGCCCACAAAGGCTACACAAATTGGCGATGTGGGCGTAATTGTCGAGCCCAAAAAGCTGGGGGGTGATGACAACCCCGATGGGCCCGGGATAGGTCGCTAGGTAGGCGTGCCCACCGATTTTGTCATACACGGGGCAGTGGTTTAAGCAGGTCCCACAGCGGATACAGCTTAGGGCCTTGTAGTATTTTTCATCGGCTAGGATATTGCTTCTATTGTGGTCTAGCAAAATGATGTGCGCCTCTTTGGGCCCGTCTAGCTCGCCCTCTTGGCGGGGGCCGGTGATGATGTTTTGATAACATGTGATTTGCACGCCCACAGCACTAGGGCAAAGCAGGTTGTTTAAGATCGAAGCGTCTTCAAAGCTTTCGACCATTTTTTCAATCCCACAAATGGCGACATGGATGTCGCAGGCGGTGGTGCACATACGCCCATTGCCCTCGTTCTCCACAAGCCAAATCGCCCCCTCATTGGCGATGGCAAAATTCACCCCAGAAATCCCCATTTTAAAGCCCTCAAACTCGCCGCGCATGTGCTTTCTGGCAATGCCATTGAGCTTTTCAGGTTCGCTCTCTAGGGGTGCGCCTAGCTTTTCTTGAAAAATCTTACCCACTTGGTGGCGGTTTTTGTGGATGGCAGGCACCACGATATGCACGGGGTGTTCATCTATGAGCTGGATGATGAGCTCGCCCAAATCCGTTTCTTTGGCGACAATGCCCTTTTCCTTCATGTATTGGTTTAGCCCGATTTCCTCGCTCGCCATAGACTTGCCCTTTAAAATCCGCTCCACCCCCCGCTCTTTAGCTAGGTTGTAGATGATTTCATTCGCGTCTTTGGCGGTGTTGGCGTAATGCACGACAAAGCCGTTTTTTGTGGCGTTTTCCTCAAATTTTTGCACATAGCTATCTAGCTGGGATAGGACTTTTAATTTCGCATTTTGCCCCATAGTGCGTAGTTGTTCCCATTCGGGGTAACGATCTTCTAGTAGGTCTTTGCGCTTGTGGATTAAAGTGTCCATTGCTGAGCGCAAGTTGGTGCGCAGCTGGGCATCGTTTAACTTCTCGCCGATGACTTGTTCGTAATCGTGGTCGCTGTGTGTGGTGGTGTGTGTCATGTCAAACTCCTAATCCCACTCTTTGGGCTAAAAAGTCGTAAAAGTGCATGGATTTGGTCTTGCTCCTCACCTTTGCCATCGCTCCGCTGATGTTCAACAAACAGCCCGCATCGGCGGACAAAACATACTCCACTTGGCGGCTCTCGATGTCGTGGATTTTCTCTTGCACCATCGCGTTAGAAATCTCTGGCTCTTTCACCGCAAAAGTCCCCCCAAACCCACAACACTCCTCCTCCCTTTGCAAGGGCACAAGCTCCACATTAGAGAGTTGAGAAATGATTTTTTTCGCACTCTCAATCACCTTAGACACCCTTAAGGCGTGGCAATTAGAATGCCATGTAACCTTGATGGGCGCGCCAAGGTCGGTGTAGCGCACCTCTAGTTTTTTATCCAAAAACTCGGCAAGTTCATAGACCCTAAGAGAGAAGTTTTTCACTTCCTCATACGCCTTATGCCCCTCAAACAGCTCCAAATAGTCGTGCGCCATCATGCCCACGCAAGAACCGCTGGGCACAATGATGGGGTGATCCTCTTTGAAGAGGCGGACATTGTGGAGCACAATCTCACGGGTCTGTTCATAGTAACCGGAGTTGTAGCTGGGTTGCCCGCAACAAGTTTGGTCTTTTTTAAAGATCACCTCCACCCCCTCTCTTTGCAAAAGTTTAATGCAATTTAAAGCCGTTTGGCTAAACACCGCCTCCCCTAGACAAGTAGCAAAAAAATAGACTCTCAAGTAGACATCCTTCAAGCTCAAAATCAAAGCCACATTATACAAAATTCCCACAAATATACCGACATATAACGCTAAAAACGCTCGTTCAAGGGGAGCTGTGTTTAAAAAACTGCGCCACCACCTCGCCTTTTTGGGGTGTGGGGAAAAAGATGTCTAAATTGGGGGAGATAAACACCCGTGAGCCCTCCCTCACGATAATAATGGGCTTTAAGTTGCTCTTATCTTTTAAGATTTGGGCGATGATTTGGTTGAGTCCTAAACCCGTTTGGCGGGTGAGTTGCATGAGTAAAAAATCGCCAAATAAATTGTTCTTGCCCGTTTTGTTGGCTAGGGCAGAGGTCAAGCCGATCAACAGCCCGTTAGAAAGCGTAGACACCAACAAGGGCATGCCGTAACGTTGGAAGTTGTGCGTGATCATTTGCCCCACGAGTCCGCTATAACCCTTGACATCTGCCCCTTTGGCGTTGGTGAGTGTGATGTTGACCCCTTGCGGGGTGATGATGCGACTCCACACGATGTCTAGGCGGTATTCGCCGATTTTGTTGTTGTTGCTGTAATAGCCGATGGCTTTTGAGCCTTTGGGGATTAAAACAGCCTGTCCCATGTTGGCGAAAATGTCGCTCTCCACCTGCGCCACAACTTTACCGGCAAGCTGGGAGCTGATGGGCGTTACTAAAAATGCGGGGATCATTTTATCGGCGGTGATGGTGCGCAGTAGGCGGTTTTCATGGGTGGCTAGATCGTGGGTTTTTAGATTTTCAAAGTGGCTTGCCCCATAGTCTATCTCTGCCTCTTTGGGCTCTTCAAAGCCTTGTATCCGCCCATTTAAAGTCTCTTCAATCTCTAGCTCTTCTTGGGTGGGCTCGGGTGGCTCTATCTCTTGCTCTTGGGGCTCTTGCTCGGGCTCCATCTCTTGGGGTGGTTGTGGCAGAGGCGATTTTTTCGCCTCTTGTAATTGTGCCTTGAGCTGGGCGATTTGCTTTGCGTTCTCTTGCAAGAGTGCTTGCAAATGGGCTAACTCGGGGTTTTCTTTAGGTTGAGTTTCTTTGGGTGGGGTGAATAAATAATCGGCTAGGGGGTAGTTGGTGTCCTTTAAATCCAAAACTTCGGGGGCTTTTTTGGGCTTGTTTAAAATCAAAGAAGTGGCAAACACCGCCACCATCGCCCCTCCAAAAATCAAAGCTTTTTTAACAAGGGGTTTCATGGGGCTTTGCTGACCTTACGCACGCAAGCGTGGATTTTGCCCTCCCTTAAGGTCCATTTGGGGGAGATGTCCTCGGCGATCAAATAATCCCCCACAATGCGGGTGTTGATGGGGTTGTCATAGCCATCTACTACCTTGTAGGCGACAGGAAACTTGACTTGGGAGCGGACATGGTCAAATTTAAAGTAAGTGAAATGCTTGTCGTTGAAAATATCAAGAGGTTTAATGGGGGCTTTAAAAGCGACTTTACACAGCCACAGACAAAACCACGCCCGTTTTTTGCCCCCGAACACTTGATAGCCCCTCTCAATTTGGTTTTGATCCACTAAAAGCGCATTGCCCCCCTGCCCGATTTTTAAAAAAGACATGGAGGTGGGGACTTGGGGCTTGTTTTCAAGCACGGCTATTGGCTGGTTTTGCGCTTGCTTGTCTGTAAAAAAGTGTTTGTTAGACACATAGACATTTAAAATCGGGTTTTTGGGGCTGGTGAAAGTTGTGGAGAAAATATAAAAGGCGTAAATTTTACCGCTTGCGCCGATGACATTAAGGTTTGAATCGATCCCCACTTCTAGGGGTTTGATTAAAAGCACATTACGCCCTAAAGTCTTGGTGCTAAAGCCTATGTTGTCGCCCAGCACCACCTCAGCGATGGGCTCGCTAAAAACGATGGTCGTGACCATGGCGTAGCGCAAGCGGATTTTAGGCATTTGCCCAAGTTTGTAGTCAATGAGAAGGGTGTTGTCTAGGGCGTTGCGCTCTTTATTGAAAAAACTATTTTGTATGGCGTGCAGGTCTTGAATGGTGTGCTCTTGTGGGGACTCTTGGGGGTCCTCGCTTTCTAGGGCTTGAGCCAAACACACACAAGGGAACACAACACACAGCAAAAACCTAAGAAATCCCCACATGAAGGGCATTATAACAGAGTAAACCACGCCTTTTACACGAAAGTTTCAGGGCTTAGCTTTTTTAAAGATATTTGGGTAAAATCTAAACCATGTTTAAAAAATGCGCTTGGGTTTTGTGCTTGTTTGGGGTGTTGCATGCCCCTTTGAGTGCCGAAAAGATTGAAGATGTCGCCAATATCGTGGGGGTACGCGACAATCAGCTGATCGGCTATGGTTTGGTGATCGGCTTGAATGGCACGGGGGACAAATCGGGCTCAAAATTCACCATGCAATCCATCGCAAACATGCTAGAGAGCGTGAATGTCAAGGTGTCGCCCGAGGACATTAAATCTAAAAATGTCGCTGCTGTGATGATCACCGCCACCTTGCCTTCTTTTGCAAGACAGGGGGATAAAATCGATGTCCAAATCTCGTCTATCGGGGACGCTAAGTCCATAGACCACGGGGTTTTGGTGATGACCCCTTTAACGGCGATCGATGGCAATATCTACGCCATAGCCCAGGGGAGTGTGAGTTTAGGCAATTCTAAAAACCTGCTCTCAGGCACGATCGTCAACGGGGCAACCATTGAAAGAGAAGTCGTCTATGATTTGGCGCATAAAAATGCCATGACTTTGAGCTTGAAACGCCCCGACTTTAAAAACGCCGTGAAAATCCAAGAGGCCCTAAACGAAGTCTTTAAAGAGCCCGTAGCTCTAGCCATTGACCCCAAAACCATCAAGCTTAAAAAACCCGAAAAGCTCACCATGGTGGAGTTTTTAGCACTCATCCAAGAGGTCAACATTGATTACAGCAACCAAAACAAAATCATCATTGACGAGAAGTCGGGCACGGTGGTGGCGGGTGTGGATATTGAAGTGCATCCGGTGGTTGTTACAAGTGGGGACATCACGATTAAAATCACCAAAGACCCGCTAGAACCTAAAAAAGGCAAGGCGAAAAAGGACATTGCCAAAATCGACCCCACAACGAACCTAGACACCAAAGAGAACATTTTAAGCACCCCAAGAGCCACAATCGCCAGCGTGGTGAAGGCTTTGCAAAAAATCGGGGTGAGCTCTAAAAGCATCGTTTCTATCCTAGAAGCCATGAAAAAAAGTGGCGCGATCAGCGCAGATATGGAGGTCATATGATTAAGAACAATTTAGACATTTACAACCAATACCTAGCCAATAAGCTAGACGCAAACAAGCTCAAACACGCCAAAGGGGGCAAGCTCGAGGATCAACAGCTCAAAACCCAGACCGATGCTTTCGAGTCCTTGCTTTTAAAGTTCATGCTAGACACCGCCTTAAAGCTAGACAACCCGCTTTATCCTAAACAAGCCGGGAGCGAAATTTACCAATCCATGTATAAGGAATCGCTGTCTAATGAGCTCAGCGGGCATTTTGGCTACAGCGAATTGCTGTTTAACTTCTTAAAAGAGCAAGAGGCGCAGAAAAAAGGGTGAGTGCTCTTGTGGATCAAAACATCTTAGACAACATCGGGGGGCAAGACAGACAAGAACTCTTGCGTTTACTGAATGAATTTATCTTGCAAAGCTATAAAGTTGAAAAAGAGTTTAAAGACTACAAGGCTTTATACGAGTGGGTGATCGAGATTTTGCCCCAAGCCATTTGGGTGATCAACGAGAACAAAAGCTTTTTTTACAAGAACAGCAAGGCGATCGAAAGCCAAGAAGTCTTTGAAAAGGCGAAAGCTCTAGGTTTTAACATTGAGATCGAGCACGAGGGCAAGAACTATTTATTCCAAAACAACAAAATCCAAGGCAAGGAAATCATCACCGCCACCGACATCACCAAGCAAAAACGCCAAGAAAGGCTGGTGTCTATGGGGAAAATCTCCGCCCATTTAGCGCACGAAATTAGAAACCCCGTGGGCTCGATCTCGCTTTTAACTTCGGTTTTACTCAAAAAAGTGGATGAGAAAACCAAGCCCATTGTCTTTGAGTTGCAACGCGCGCTGTGGCGGGTGGAGCGCATCATCAAGGCGACTTTATTATTCTCTAAAGGCGTGCACGCCAATAAAATCCCCCAGAGTTTGGGCCTGCTCGAGGACGAAATCAAAGAGGCGCTCAATCAATACAGCTACACGAAAGACATTAGCTTAAAAACCGCCATCGCCCCCATCAGCGCCTCTTACGATTTGAGCCTGCTTTCTATTGCTTTGCAAAACTTCCTCTACAACGCCATAGACGCGATTGAAGAGGGGCCGTGTGAAGAGGGGCACATTGAGGTGTGCGCCTTTGAAGAGGCCGAGTGGGTGGTCTTCCACATTAAAGACGATGGCAAGGAAGTTTTAGACAAAGATTTGCTCTTTGAGCCTTTTGAAACCACGAAATTAAAGGGCAATGGGCTAGGCTTAGCCCTGTCCTTGCAAGTCGTGCAAGCGCATGGGGGCAAAATCACCCTGCTAGACACTAAAGAAAAAATCTTTGAAATCCGCATTTTAAAAGACCTATAGGCGCGCCTATTTTATGCTTTTGTGCTATGATACGGGTTTATCTTTGGCTTTAGGGGTGTACCCTTAAGGTCCGTGGTGCGGAGTTGTTGGGGGGTTAGAGTGAGAATAGCGCAAGCGAAAGGTTTTTTATGCAAAAAATGTTGATTTCAACCCCGATTTACTATGTCAACGATGCCCCGCATTTAGGGCATGCCTACACGACCTTCATCGCCGACATGCTCAAAAAACACCACAGCTTAAGAGCTAAAGAAGTCTTTTTCCTCACAGGTACAGATGAGCACGGGCAAAAAATCGCCCTAAGCGCAAATAAGCATGGCTTAAGCCCTTTGGAGTACGCCACTAAAATCAGCCAAGTCTTTAGGGACGAGTGGGATTTTCTTAAGATTGACTACGACCACTTTGTCCGCACGACCGACAAGGCGCACGAGCAGGCGGTGCAACACGCCTTTGACTTTATGCTGCAAAAGGGCGATATTTACAAGGGGATTTATGAAGGGGATTATTGCGTGAGTTGCGAGAGTTTCGCCACAAACAGCACCATCTGCCCGGATTGCAACCGCCCCACGACCAAGGTCGCTGAAGAGAGTTATTTTTTTAGATTGAGTGCCTATCAAGACAAGCTACTAGACTTTTATGAAAAGCACCCCAATGCCATTTTGCCCCTATCTAGGCGCAATGAGGTGGTGAGCTTCATCAAGCAGGGTTTATACGACTTGTCCATCACCCGCACAAGTTTTTCGTGGGGCATTGCCTTGCCTAAGCATTTAAACGAGCCTAGGCATGTCGTGTATGTGTGGTTAGACGCGCTGTTAAACTATGTGAGTAGTCTAGGCTATGGCACAGACAACGCCAAAATGGGCCACTTCAACCACGCTCTGCACATTGTGGGTAAGGACATTTTGCGCTTCCACGCCATTTACTGGGTCGCCTTTTTAATGAGCCTAGAGTTGCCCCTTTTCAAGCAACTTTGTGTGCATGGGTGGTGGACCATTGAGGGCGTGAAAATGAGCAAGAGCATCGGCAATGTGCTCAACGCCAAAGATTTGGCAAGCATCTATGGCATAGAAGCCCTGCGCTATTTTCTCTTAAGAGAAGCCCCTCTTGGCCAAGACGGGGACTTTAGTGCGCAAGCCCTAGTGCGCCGCTTTAACGCTGACTTGAGCAACACTTTAGGCAATTTGATCCAACGGCTCTTTGGGCTGCTAAAGCCCTTTGGGGGTAAGCTAGAAAGCACCCACACGCTGGAGTTTTACGCCCCCCTTTATGCCGAGTGGCAGGCGCAGTTGGAGAGCCTAGAGCCTTATTTATGTGATTTGCAATTACACCGCTACCTAGAGGAATTGTGGCGGGTGTTTGAAGCGTGCAACGCCACCATCGCCAAAGAACAGCCATGGGCACTTGCCAAAACCAACCCTCAAAAAGCGATGGCGCTCTTAAGCCTAATCGCCACCTTTTTAGCCAAGAGCGCGTTTTATCTCTACCCCGTGCTGCCCGAAAGCACCGCCAAGTTAGCCAAGTGGCTGCATGTGAGCCTGACTTCTGAAAACTTTAAAGCGTTTATGCAAAAAGACTTTTTGCTCCCCGCATTAGAGCTAGCCCCCATAGAGGCCCTTTATCCAAAATTAGACGAAGCCCAAGCCACGCCCCAAGAAAGCCCCAAAGACCCTCCCAAAGAGGACCACACGATTCAATTTGAGGACTTCACCAAACTAGACATACAAGTTGGTACGATCATCAAGGCTGAAAGGGTGGCCAAGAGCGATAAACTCTTATGCCTAAAAATAGACTTTGGGGGCAGGGTGCGCCAAATTTTATCGGGCATTGCCAAGCACTACACCCCAGAGAGCCTAGAGGGCAAGCAGGTGTGCGCCCTAGTGAATTTACCCCCCCGCAAAATGCTAGGATTGGTGAGTGAGGGCATGGTCTTGAGCGCAAGCGATGCAGGGGGGCTAAAACTCATCACACCCTTTAGCACTGCAGAAAATGGGGCGAAAATCGGCTAGTGGATGTCTGTGAAGTCGTGGCGGTTACACGGGGGGTTTTAAAGACCGAACCCTTTGTGCGCACCTTCACCCACGCCACAGACAAATTAAATCGGGTGAAAAAGGGGAGTTTGTTTGCTGCCTTTAACCCATCTTGCATTGAGGAGGCGGTGCGACTCGGGGCTTATGGGGTGCTGTATGAAAAGCACGCCCCCATCAGCGACCCTGAAATTGCGTGGATTTGCGTAGAAAACTTGCAAGAGGCGGTGTTTAAACTCTTGTATTACAAGTTTTTAGACGCGCCCCTCGCCCTTTACAAACTCTCTAGCCTAGAGTTGGAGATTTTTAACAAGCTGGCAAAATCGCCAAGCGTGTGCACCTTTGAGGGGGATTTTTAGAATTGCTGGATTTGGATTTAAAGGGCATGCACACCTTGCTTTTAACCCACACCCCCCAAACTCGCCACAAAAGAAATTGCAAGCACCCCCCTTCACACTCTTGCAAGCGCAACTTTTTAGTTTATCGCTGTGCTACAGAGGGCAAAGGCATGATTTAAAAATCTCGGGGCTTTACGCGGCTGAGCTTACACGGGTGCTAAATTTATGTGAAAGTTTGGGGCTAGAGGTGCATTTGGGGCATTTAGGCACGCTAAGTGCCATGCAACCCCACTACATAAACAAACGCCTAGAGCTTTGCGCTTTCGGGCAGAGCACGCGCATTTTAATTCATGAAAAACATGCCACAGAACTGCCCCGCATGCTAGACTTTGTTAAAAAAACAGCCCCCCACCACAAGCTAGAAATCTTCAGCCAAGAGCCCTTAGCCTTAGCACACACTCCCTACACAGACCTACAAGATTTGCAAAACTTGCTTCGCACGAAAGACTACACGCTAGGCTTGGTGCTGGGGGCTGTGTCCTTGCAAGAGCTTTGGCACAAACCCACTTCAAGGGGCTTGTTTGACCAACTGTGAGGGCACACATAGGGGCGTGTGTGTCCCCCTGCCTGCTGATTTATCCTTAGAGCAAGTTTACAACGAGGCTTTGGCATTGAGGCCGTGGCGTAAGGGGCCTTTTTGTTTCACCCAAAATGAGAAGGGCTTTTGCATTGAGAGCGAGTGGCAAAGTTACATCAAGTGGGACTTGATCAAGGGGGCGGTGGATTTAGAGGGGCTAGAGGTTGCCGACATCGGGTGCAACAATGGCTACTACCTTTTTTGCATGCAAGCGCAAAAGCCTAAGAGCCTAGTAGGCTTTGACCCAAGCCCCCTTTGTGAAAGACAATTTCATTGGCTCAACACCTTTTTAAAAACCTCCATTGTCTACGAGAGGTTAGGCGTGGAGGATTTACGCACCTATCCTAAGCGCTTTGATGTGCTCTTTTGTTTGGGCGTGCTTTACCACAGAAAAGACCCCCACAACACGCTCAAAGCCTTGCACATGGGCTTAAAACCTAGCGGGGTGTTGGTGTTAGACACTTTGGTTTTTAACAGCCCCCTAGAGGTGGCCCTATGCCCCACCACTTACGCCAAAATGCCCAATGTCTATTTTATCCCAAGCCCTAAAGCCTTGCAAAATTGGGCTTTTAAGGCGGGCTTTAAGGAGTGCACCCCCCTTGCCTTTAAAGCCACCACCACCGCCGAGCAGCGCAAAACCCCGTGGATTGAGGGGTTGAGTTTAGAGTCCTTTTTAG